>NZ_CP099760.1:987500-1701000 GCF_040760005.1 Pseudomonas sp. stari2 | reverse complement strand
CGACGCGAGCAACACCACAGATCTGGTGCACCGCCCGCACGCCAGCCGCGAATACGGCCGCTTCGAAGTCTCCGACAAGCAGCGCGTGTTCGAGCTGGTACGCACCGGCGGCGTGCTGAGCCTCGACATGGGCTTCGATTATCCCCTTCATGTCGCGCTGCACCGCACTCAATCGCGCTCAGGTGTCACCACCATTCTGAGCATTGGCAACAAAAGCCCGCACACCCGGTGCTTCACCGCGTACGGCACTGATGTCGAGATCTACGGCAAGGTAACCGAGTCCATCAACCACCTCGCCGCAGCGGCCACCCCAGCCGCGCATGCGGCATGAGGGGGAACGCCATGGAACGCACCCTCGCCCAAGCCGCAACCCAACTCGGCCTCACCCGGCCAAAGCTCATCGCCCGCATGCGGGAAAAAGGCCTGCTCAATGAGAAGAACCTACCGGCCTACCCCAACCGTGACCGCGACTACATGCGCATCAAGGACGGCCAGTGGTACCACGACCAGCTCGGCATGCAGTACAGCCAGTCGACCAGGGTGAAACAACCCGGCATCCACTGGCTGGCCGAACAGCTGGGCATCGACCTGCCTGCCACTCCGGCAGACAACCGTGACGTGGCCTAGGGAATACGCCCGCCAGATCATCGCCATGCGGACACGAGAGGAGCGCAGCGCCGCGCTCCTCGAAGTGCCCGAACATCTGCGCGAGCTCACCAAACGGCACTGCCTGAACGCCTGGAACCACCCGGCCCGAAAACAACGCAAGGAGGCTCAACAAAGCCATGAGTAACACAGCCCAAAACCCGCTGCGCCTGCACCCGGCACCGGAGTCAGCCACCGTCGAACTGCTCTACCGCATCTTCGGCGACGTCCTGATCCCGCTGGACAAAGTGCGCGAGCAGTACTTCCGCAATCTCAACGAGCAATCCTTCGTCGCCGAGATCAGCAGCGGCCGCATCCAGCTCCCCATCACCACGCTGGACACCAGCCGCAAAGCACCGAAGTACGCCCACATCCGCCACGTCGCCTCACTGATCGACATCCGCGCCTACAAGGCCGACGAAGACATGCAGCGACAGCAGGACGACACCAACGAGTAACAACCACAAACCGAACGGCTGCCACCACCAGCCAATAACATCACCAGGAGCACACCACATGACCGCAATTCAAATCTGCGCGCTGTTAGCAATAGTCCTTATGACCGCCGGCATTTACTGGCTCGCCTACCGTAACGGTTTCAGCAACGGCCTCACCGAGGGCTATGCAGAAGGCTACAGCGAAGGCATAGCCGTTCAGAGCGCTGACAAATCCGAAGAGATCCGCAACCTCACGCTATCGCTCAAGCAGGTTCAAAGCAAACACGAGCAACTCTACGACTTTTACAAACGCGCCTTAGAGGCCGCGCAGCTTGGAGAACCTGCACGGATCACCCTGCTGGAGATTGCTGAAAAACTGCGGATCGCAGCCGAGACATTCGCCGCATTCCGCACCGGCAAAAAACTCGAACGCGAAACCCGCGCCCTGCGCGACCAGGCGCTCGCCATCGCTGCGCTGCTGGAGCCGGCAGATCAGGAGAGCGCCGCATGAGCCAGGCCAATTCCCAATCCCACACACACAGCAACCCGGCTCACGCCTCACCAGCGGCTGATGGACCAACGCGCAATCGAACCTCGGAGGAAAGCGGCATGCAAAAGGACCAGCACAACACCCAATCCCCGACCGCTTTGCTCCGCGAGGAAGCCAGCGTCGACACACTAGAAACAAACAGCCTCTGCTGCGCAGCAGCAGGCATTATTGCTCCTTCCAGCAGCACCACCGAGGCGCTTATACCCCACGAAAGGCTGCGCGAGGCAGCCACACCCAATGCAACGCTAATCGCTCCGAATCGCCCGCCCGCGCAGCCTGTTGTGGGGTATGCGACCACTTGTGAGGAGAACGCCAATGCTTAAGCGCGTTCTCAAGCACTTCCATATGTGCTGTGGCCTGGGCGGTGGCGCAAAAGGGTTCAACCGTGCGAAACCCGTCGTAGGACACATCCAAGCCGAGTGGCGATGCATCGGTGGCGTAGATGTAGATCCGGCCGGCCTCCGAGACTTCGAGCGACTGTCCGGCGTTCCTGGCACGTTGATGGATCTGTTCACCCGCGATCAGTACACCCGCTTCCACGCTAAAGAGCCGCCCGCAGGCTGGAGGGAAGCGAGCGCCGACGACCTTCGGCGCGCCGCGAACAATGAACGCCCCGACGCAGTGTTCATTTCCAGCCCATGCAAAGGCGCCTCTGGCCTACTGTCCGAAACAATGAGCCTCACGCCGAAGTACCAGGCGCTGAACGAACTGACACTGCGCTGCATCTGGCTGATGTGCGAAGCTTGGAAGGACGACCCGGCTTCTCTGATCGTGTTCGAGAATGTGCCGCGTCTGGCCACTCGTGGCCGACACCTACTCGACCAGATCAACAAGCTGCTCAATCACTACGGTTACGCCGTAGCAGAAACCACACACGATTGCGGTGTCATTGGCGGTTTGGCGCAGAGCCGCAAGCGCTTTTTGCTGGTGGCTCGCCACGTCGAGAAAGTGCCACCGTTCCTCTACGAACCCGAAAAAAAGACGCTGCAGTCTGTCGGTTCAATTCTGGGCCGCATGCCACTCGCCGGCGATATCGAAGCTGCCGGACCAATGCACCGGGTTCCAGCATTGCAATGGAAGACGTGGGTTCGTCTCGCCTTGGTACAAGCTGGCAAAGACTGGCGCAGCCTCAACGATCTGGTGATTGAGGATGGCTACCTACGCGACCTGGTGATCGTGCCTGAATACCGCGCAGGGTATCTGGGCGTGCACGAGTGGCGTGATACTGCCGGTACCGTAGCCGGACGCAGCAGCCCCACCAACGGCGCGTTTTCAGTAGCCGATCCACGCGCCAAGGCCGGCGCCCTGCAATACCAGCAATACGGCGTCCGCCGCTGGAACGAGACCAGCGGCGCGCTCATCGGCGTGAAGTCGCCCGGGCAAGGAACATTCAGCGTGGCGGATCCACGTCGGCCGGGAGACGGATTCGGCAAATACCTGGTCACCCCATTCGATCGATCCGCCGGCACTGTCATCGCTGGCAGCACCACCGGCCAGGGCGCATTCGCTGTACAGGATCCGCGCTATCACAACTGGCACCCCGGAGCGAGCAATCGCAAGCTGGGCGTGTGCCCATGGGCAAGCACCGCCGGCACTGTCACCGGCTCGCAGCAGGTAGCCAGCGGCGCCCTCTCCATCGCCGATCCTCGCCCAGGAATGAAGCGACAGAAAGGCGACGCTTACCTGACTGGAGGGCATTACGGCGTTGTCGGTTGGGGGGACCAAGCTGGCGCGGTGTCAGCGAGCGCTCGCCAGGACAACGGCAGGTGGTCAGTCGCGGATCCCCGCATGCCAGCGGCTGATGATCGACTGACCTGTGTGATCGAAAGTCTAGACGGCACCTGGCACCGCCCATTCACCACACTGGAGTTGGCCGCGCTGCAAAGTCTGGTCGATCCAGAAGAACAGTTCGAACTCGACGGCCTCAGTGATCAAGCATGGCGCGAGCGGATCGGTAACGCAGTACCTCCGGCAGCAGCCGAGGCTATAGCTCAAGTCATGGGAACGACCTTACTACTGGCAGAGGCTGGCGAGACATTCATGCTAAACAGCGTACCGATTTGGGTGAAGCCTGTAGCGACAGCCCTAAGTGTGGCCCAACGAAACGGCGAGATGGAGGCAGCAGCATGAAGACCCCAGACTTCCGTCTTGTTGACGGCATTTACCCTGGACTAGGGGCATACATAGCGATTGACCTACCATACTCTTGGCTCACCAATAAGGCCTACGAAGGCCCTGGCGACTTCGAAAATAGCTTTTACATAGACATTCACGAACTCATACAAAAGCGGATCAGCGAAGGGCGATGCGGACTAAGCGAGCCGGATGCCACTCAGGCTAAAGCCACTATTGAAATTCTGAGGAAATACGCCGACCTACTTGAGAACACTTTCGTACTCGCTGCAGACGCAGTCGACCAAGGGCCTGACGGAGAAATGATCTATATCAACGCTCACAACAAGGATGCAAAAATTTGGCTCACTGAGGCAGAGACTGGCGACTTAACCGAACGTAGGAAATTATGGCCATGCCGAAACGGGCATACCGAAATCAAAGCCAACAACTCGAAAGTTTACTGCGAAACTTGCGATGACGAAGAGACCGCAGAATGGACGAAAGCTGCAATATCCAAATGGAATTTTAAGCGAGCACCTAGGACATACCAAACCCTATGTGACCGTTCTGCAGAACCACTCTGTGACGATATCGCCCCAACAATCCAAGTCTTTGAGGATCTGTGATGGATAGACTGGACAGATACCTCAAGGAGGCCGAAGTATTGAACGTAACGTCATTATCACATGCCACGCTCTGGCGCGAAGTGAAAGCAAAACGGTTCCCAGCTCAGGTACGAATTTCGCCTGGCCGTGTTGGTTGGCGAGCGTCAGAGATAGCATCTTGGCAGGCTGATCCCACTCAGTGGTACACGACGAACGCTGCCTAAATTGAGCCGCAGGATTGAACAAACCTATGCGAAGGCGCTAAATATGCCCTTCGCATTTTTCAGGCCCGGACATTCATATGGCAAGTGGAACCGTAGTCGAATCCCCCGAAGTTTTATCACAATCCTTCGCTGAGTTCCTGGAGTCCTCCCCTCCCAACCAACCAGCACATATATCCGATCTCATTGAAGAGAAATGGGTAGGAAACTTTCAGCGCGTATGTTTGAAAACACCTGAAATCCAACTTCACTGCACTGAAGAGTCTTGCAACGGGATTAGATTTTATCGATGCACCCACGGCAAGAACATTACGATGGATTTATCAGAATCAACAAACTGCTACCTTACATATGTCTGCGCCAACTGCCAGATAAATACAAAAACATACTCAATTAAAGCACATAGAGACAACGCCACATTTAGCGGCGTAATGGTTAAGTTCGGAGAGCACCCGACATTTGGCCCACCAATACCAGCAAGACTATTGAAACTGATTGGCCCAGATCGAGATAATTTTCTTAAAGGTAGGCGCTGCGAAAATCAAGGATTGGGAGTTGGGGCGTTTGTATATTATCGCCGAGTAGTTGAACATCAAAAAAACAGAATCTTCAAAGAAGTTGTCAAAGTATCCGAAAAAATCGGAGCACCGAAAGAGAAAATTGAAATACTAAACGCTGCGTTACTTGAAACTCAGTTCACAAAAGCACTGGACATGGCGAAAGATTCACTACCAGAAAGCCTTTTAATCAATGGCTACAGTCCGCTAAAGCTTTTGTACAGAGCTTTGAGCGAAGGGATCCACAATCTCGATGATGAGACTTGCCTAGGCTTGGCATCCAGCGTGCGAATCATTCTGGGTGAGTTGTCAGACCGCCTTTCGCAAGCTCTAAAGGATGAGGTAGAGATCACCAATGCCATTAACCGTCTGTTATCGCCGACCAAACCATAGCCATTCTTTGCTCACGACAGCTAACTAATAACTTTCGCTTCACCTACTAACCAGGCAGCCCATGCATTCAGTGCTGCCTGCTTTTCTTTGAAATAGTCATAGCGATCATAATGCTTCGACGAGACATCAGAGAAGGCATGCCCCTGAATCCGGTCTCGGATTTCCTTGCTGATCCCAGCCACACCCATCAAGGTTTTACACGTCCTTCGAATATCCCTCAGCGTGAATGGTCCCGCGAAGTCACTCTTGTGTCTTGAGTAAAGCTTGCTGACCGCCCGCGACAAGGAGTTAGTGTGAATTGATTCGGTGAGATCCTTACCGGAGAACGGGTATTTATTTTCGGCAGTGATCATCGACAATCGCTCCAGGCAACCCAATGCGAGCGCGTTAAGAGGAACCGTGTGCACAGTGCGCTCCCCCACCTTGCCTTTTGCATCCCGGATCAAGACGTGATCCTTGTGATACATACTCCGGTCCGAGCTCAGCAATTGCGTCGGTCGCTGTCCACCCGTAGCAATTAGAAACTTGATTAGCTCAGACGTCACCAAACTCAACTCTTCAGGAAGAAGATTCCACAGCACGCCCAGTTCCTTCACGGATAGCGCTCGCTCCCCCGATCTCTCCCAGTCTTTCTGTACCGGTACTCCCGTCACAGGGTTGTGTTTCAGCCCAAACTGAACAGCGTCTTTCAGATACTCCCGAGGGTTGTTTTCTTGGTTGAGTCCGTGCTGAAACGCAGCGTGCAGCCTGGCTCTGACTCGGTTTGTAAAAGTGGTCACACCGGCCTGAATCATCTTCGACAAAATGTCCCTGATGTGGCCAGGCTCCACCAAGGAAGCCGGTAGCTTCGCAACCTCTGGATGTGGCTCGGTGACATATTTCTTGAATGACCACTTCACATCGTCATGAGATGCCGCCCCTTCCTCTTTGAGCTTCGCGACATAAGAGTCTAGGAGCACTGACAATGACGCTCCAGATAAGTCTTGTTCGCTTGCTGCGTTGCAAAGCTGCCTGGCATCAGCCAACGACAGAGCTGGCCAGTTGCCGAGCTTCTTGCGGCGTTTCTTCTGGTTAACAAACCGTACGTGGTAGAACTCCTTCACCCCCGTCGTCTTTACTTTGACGTACAGAGCGCCGTCCCCACGCGACCCTTTGCTATCTGAAATCGTATAGTCGGAAGGCCCCGCCTTCATGGCGCGTAACTGTTTGTCTGTTAGCATGTACCTGGTGTCCGTTTAAGGTGTCTGTTAGCCGAAACTGATAGCAGATTACCCGATACAAACTGATACGCCAAACCAGCATCCAGACCCTTTAATTTCAATGCCTTAGCAACAATACGGATATCATCCGCGACTCTGTGATATTCCACCGACATAAGCTTCCCAAGCTGATAACGAGGGTTCGATTCCCTTCACCCGCTCCAATCGAATTCATGTCCTGCGTCGTGGTTTGACGGGGGATGCGCAAACAGAAAAAACCGGCCTTGATGGCCGGTTTTTTTGTGTCTGGGGTTTGAGTTTTCATCGGTAAATCCAAAGATCGTTACCGTCGGCGCCATCGTGATCAGCTTATCGCTGCAAATTCCGCATACGTATGATCCTTCTCCGACGGCGAAGTCAGGTTTAAACCCTCATAAGCAACGCTCCGTATTCAGGCCAAAGAAGCCGGTAACCAACCGGCACAGGGATTGACCATGAACGACACTGCTATTCCCGAGGGCTTCACTCCGCTGACTCGCAGCAGCCCGCTACTCGACTTGCTTGGCCCGATCTATACCAGAGGGAGTGGCCTGCAACTGGAAATCGGTCTGCGGACAGACGCACGACATGCCAATGGACGGGGCACGTTGCATGGCGGTGTATTGGCGACTTTGGCGGATGTCGGCATGGGGTACGCCATGGCATTCTCCAGCGACCCTCCCCTGCCATTGATCACGGCGAGTATGACCCTGGATTATCTCAGCGCGGTGCAGATCAATGAGTGGCTCGAGGTACGCGTTGAGCACTCCAAAAAAGGACGGCAGCTGGCGTTTGCCACTGTCGGGTTGCATGTCGGTGATCGAATGGTTGCCCGTGCCAGCGCAGTGTTTGCTGTGCCGCAGTAGTATCTCCCTGAATCCAACCGGTCTTGGACCGGTTTTTGGATATTTTTTGGGTCAGTCCCATTTAAATCCAGGGTCTGATTAGAGATCTGACTCGCAAGAAAGCTGAATAGCTGGCCGATAAAAAACCCGACACGGTGGCCGGGCTCAAAGATACGGAATAAAAATCAGGGTTTCGGGGTTGAGTCAGATGACCCGTTCTTTTTCAGCTCTGCCTCTTTCGACTTTTTTTCAAGCAGCACCTTCGTTGCAGATTGCGGTTGAGGCTTTCGTCCTGCCGCCAAATCAGCCTCAATCTTGGCAACCGCCTTGGCTGCCGCTGTTACCGACAAATAGACGCCGTAGACTTTACCCTCAAAAAAAACGACCCAAACCATTACCACTTCAGGATCGAGATTTTTCGCAACACCCTGCCAGTGAGGGCTTAAATCGCCTACATGCAGCTTTGCAATCCCTAAATCAAACATCCGCACGCCTCCTTCATCAGTGACAGGAGATGTTGCCGTATTTTCGCGACGATGAATATTGGCCTCCCTGTCAGATCGATGACGATTCCAGCGCGATACGGTTGCGGTTCGTCAGCCAAGCCTTGATTGGCATCCGGCACCGCCTCGATTGTTCCGCTCAAATATCCATAAGCATAGTAGCACCGGGTGTCGGGCAGCCCCCCGTCAGACGTTCTGCAGGTCATCGCTGTAGCGCACAAACTCCAAGGTGAACGCCTGCTTGCGCGGGATCCCGCCCTGCAGCAGTTCGACGTTCGGATTTGGTTGCGCAAAACCAACTTTGAACCATTCAGAAACAACACGTTGATTGAATTCCTCCCGCCTGCGCTTACGCTACTGCCAATCAGCCACTCATGTCGTGAGCGCTGCTATGTCGAAGCGTTCGGCCACAAGGGAAATGATCCGCATGCTTTATCCAATCGCAATATCTCCCAGCGAAGGCGACTCAACATGGTGTGTTGAAGTACCAGACCTCCCTGGTTGCTTCTCCGCTGGAGAAGATCAGGACCATGCAATGGAAATGGCGAAAGAGGCGATAGAAACCCATATCGAGATTCTCGCTGAAAGCGATGCCGTCATTCCTGCGGCCAACAAGATCAGTAACCATATTTCCGATCCGAGGTTTGAAAACTGCGTATGGGCGTTGGTGGATGTGGACATCAGTCAGTGCCTGGGGAATACGCAAAAGGTCAACATCACACTCCCAGGCTATTTGTTGAGCCGCATTGACCTTCACGTCAGCCAGCATCCGGAGGAAAAGAGTCGTTCCGCATTTTTGGCTTCGGCTGCGTTGCGTATGTTGAGTTCGTGAATAATCTCGACCCCGATGGATCTGATCTGCACGGAGAATCTGCAATGAACAGCGAAACCATCCGTAACCGAAAAGACCTGAGCGTTGCATTTGCACGGATGGAAAAGCTCTGGGGGGCTGAGCCCGGATCGTCCGATGGAAATGAACTGGAAAACCTCGCAGTGCTTATCGAGCAATATGAGAACGAGCACTATCCAATGTCCACTGAAAAGAACGACATCCGAACGAACGACCAGTAATCCTGTAGGAATCGCCGCACACAAACATGGCGTGATGCTCGCCATGTTTTCAGACGTTTCCCAGCGACCAGTTCTTGAGATTCCGCTAGCATTCGCACGCCCAAGAGGACGCTTGGGGATAACGGACGTACTTAACAAGGACGACTCATGCTTTCTTCCGCACGCTTGGGCGATAAACACGATTTTTCATTGCCAGGACATGGGGAGATGTAGTCCGTGTCCACGAATGCAAGTAAGCGACGCCCGCTCTATCTCGTCATGCGGTTACTTATTTTTGTGGTGTTGACGTATCTGGTTTGGTACGTCGCAGTGCCACGCGTTGAGATTGATTTCTCTAAACAAGGCACAGGTGATTTGAGGTTTGTGCTGAATACGCAAAATGAGATCTTTCGCGGAAACCTTGCCCCCGGAGAGTCTACGGGCGGACCAGGGCATCTGTTTCCCGATGATGAATTTTTTATGGAGTTTGATTGGCGTAATTCCGGGCAAAACCATTGCGTCAGGATCACTCCGAAATGGCCCACGACTAAAATTCATATCGGGAACAATGGCGAGGTTGACCGTAGCGCTGGCAGTGGCACTGATGTCGATCAGTTGGAGCCTTGCGCACCTTGAAGATTTATACGAGACAAACTTCGTAAAGAAAAACCGGCTCAATGAGCCGGTTTTTTTATGCCTGCCAGAACAGCTGCAATTCAGCCCTTCACCTCAACATGATCCAGCGCCTGATTGACCGCCAACTTCCCCAGCATCACGACCTGTGCGATCCCCAGTGCCGTCCTGCGATGGGACGGATCGAGCACGGCGGCGAAGTTGCTGAGCATTTCGCTGGCCGAGCCCAGGGATTCGCTGGCGTTGGCGAGCAGGGATTCGGTGTTGTAGGCCGGATTGGCGAGGAACATCGGTTCAGGCTGGTTGGTCGTGCCCATGACATTGGCGCCGGGGCAGAGATAGTGATCGAGGGCGCGGTTGGCGGCGTCGTTGAGTTTTCTGGAGTCGATTGAGGTGTAGGGGGACGTTGGGTCGGTTTCGACTTCTGGGGGATTCGGTGTCGGCTTCTTCATAATGGCTTCTTTCTAGTCGATAGGTGGAGCTGACCTACTCGGTTCCAATCGAAGAGGTGGCAGCTGTACACGAGTTGGAACCCGGGCGAAAAAAGCCAAAAGCCCGACAGACTCGAAGTCTCTCGCGCACAGCCGCCATAACAGAGTGCACACCATGAAGGCGGGCAAGCATACGTCATGAAAGCTGCTTTTGCTTTTTTGGAAAGCCGCGGGGTTCCAATCCCGATCGCCGATTCATCAGCGACCTTCACAGGCTAGAGCCCGCACTTCCGACGGACAACCTGAAAACCTTGTGGGAAGGATCAGCAAACAGGACCCACTCTTTAAACATCCCGAATCGAAAAACCGCGCTTACAGATCCCCAACACTCGTTCGGTTCTCACGCTCGCTACGACCCGCTAGCATTTCCCCATCACCCACCACCCTCCCCCTGCGCGGCCATCGACGAATACGCGCCATCACGTTTCGAGGGACTTCAGATCGTGGCCGTTGAGCCATCCAAATCAAATTCAAACGAGCACCAAACCATGACCCAGAACATCTACGACGACCCCGAATTTTTCCAGGGCTACAGCCAGATGAACCGCTCCATCGGCGGCCTCGATGCCGCGCCGGAATGGCCGGCGCTGAAAGCCTTGTTGCCCTCCCTCCACGGTTTGCAGGTGGTGGATCTGGGCTGCGGCTATGGCTGGTTCTGTCGCTGGGCCAGCGAACACGGCGCAGCCGAGGTGCTGGGGCTGGATGTCTCGGAGAAAATGCTCGCACGAGCGAAAGAAACCACCTCGGCCGCGAACATCCGCTACGAACGTGCCGACCTGGAACACCTCGATTTGCCTGCGTGCACTTACGATCTGGCCTACAGCTCACTGGCCCTGCATTACATCAAGGATCTCTCGGGGCTGTTCGCCAAGCTGCACGCGGCGCTTAAACCCGGTGCGCATTTTGTGTTTTCCATCGAGCACCCGATCTTCATGGCGCCGCGCAATCCGGGCTGGCTGATCGACAGCGAAGGCAACAAGCGCTGGCCGCTGGACAGTTATCAAATGGAGGGTGAGCGGGTGACCAACTGGCTGGCCGACGGTGTGATCAAGCAGCATCGTACGGTCGGCACGTTGCTCAATGCGTTGATCGACGCCGGGTTCACGATTCATCACGTCAATGAATGGGGCCCGAGCGATGCCGAAGTGGCCGCGCAACCGGCGCTTGCTGAAGAGCGTGAGCGACCGATGATGATGCTGGTCGCCGTACAGCGCTGACCGCAAAAGAAAGGGCCGATCAAATCGGCCCTTTTTCATTTCAACGTGTGGCGACAATGAACAATCGTGGAAACGGCAACAGCACCGAACCATCCGCCAGCGCCGGATACGCCTTCGCGACCTCCGCCAGATAGTGCGCCAGATACTCCTCCCGCTCGGTTTCCGTCAGTGGACTGAGGAACGGAATCAAACCACTGCCCTTGAACCACTCGACAACACCCGAGGCCCCGCCCGCCAACTGGTGGTGATACGTGGTGCGCCACACATCGACCCGCGCGCAATGCGGCCGCAGCATCGAGAAATAGGCACTGGCGTCCGCCATCTCGGTCCGCTGCCCCGCCGCGCCCGCGAGTTTGCTGGCCCACGGCCCGTTGGCCGCCACTTCACGCATCAACCGATGGGACGGCTCGTTGAGGTTGTCCGGCATCTGAATCGCCAGGCTGCCGCCCTGCGCCAACTTGCTCGCCAGCGCCGGCAGCAACGTCGCGTGATCCGGCACCCACTGCAAAACGGCGTTGGCAAAGATCACATCGAATGGCCCTGCATCCGCCCATTTATCGATGTCCGCCACCGCGAACTGCAACTGCGGCAGACGCTTGCGCGCGGCATCGATCATGTCCGGCGAACTGTCGAGCCCCCGCACTTTCGCCCCCGGAAAACGCTCCACCAAAAGCTCGGTCGAGTTACCGGGACCACACCCGATATCAACCACGGACCGCACCTCGGGCGTGGGAATCGCCGCCAGCAAGTCTCGGGCCGGGCGGGTGCGTTCATCTTCAAAAGCGACGTATTGCTTGGCGGACCAGGTCATTGCGTTCTCCTGTCAGGACTTTTGCAGTGGTTCGCTACGATACATCGACTCCCTGTGCATTCCCTATCCGACTTAAGACGCGGCTGCAGTGAGTGTTTCTTTTAGAGGACCTCGCTTCCATAAAAAACCGGCCGATGGCCGGTTTATTGGAAAGACTCCGCACTAGTCGTAATAGCCAACTGTCTTCTTCAACTGCTCCGAATACTCGTAGATATCGTCTACCGAGCTAATGGGATGGCGAGTTTCGTTTTTCTCTTCGTCGAAAATGCCAATGTATTTTTGCGAACGATTGAAGTGCAGGCGACAAATCGGTTTCCGATTGTTGTCATCGAGCAAGATTCCGAAATAGCTCTGAGTGTCACGTTGTACGATTCGTTTGGCATCGACAATTGATCGAACGACTGCTCGAACAATGTGATAACCCTCCAGCTCTTCAAGAGTGGTCATGATCTTGTCGTCTGACTCATCACGAGACTCGACCGGATCTGTTCCACTGGCTACCGTCGGAATAGATGCCAACGCCGGCTGGATCGCCCCACTCATGGCGGACTTGAGACGATCATTGATCTGATCATTCAGGAACTGTACGACTGCCTTTCTCGTCAGCTCATGAAACTGATCCCGTACCTTCTGCGTAATGACTCCGTCGTAGACTCGCGAAGCAAACACTTTGACGAAATCGTCATCCGGCTTGCTGACCTGCGAGGCGATAACCTTCTTGATCTGGCTGACGTACTTCAACTCACCAGCCGCGTTGATAATCGAATCAACGTCGAACGCAGACTTGGTGAGTTTGATGAGTTCTGGCACCGAATATTCATCAATATCCAGAAGGTCCAGTTCAAGGAAGGGCTTCTCATCCATCTTGTTTGGCGCATCCAGATCAGTGAAGAACTTGTAGACCTGGCCGTTGGTGAGGATGGAAATCCTGGCACTGGTGACGTGGAAATAACGGAACAGCTGCGAGGCGTGATTGATGTGCAAGGGTTCGCCGATCTTCTTGCACTCAATGAGGATCTGTACTTCTCCCTCTTTCATGATCGCGTAATCGATTTTTTCGCCCTTCTTCGTACCGATGTCGCAGACAAATTCCGGCGTCACCTCTGTCGGATCGAATACGTCGTAACCCAGAACCGTACTGATGAAGGGCATGACAAACGCATTTTTTGTCGCCTCTTCAGTCTGGATTGCAGCGCTCTGCAACCGGACTTTGGCGGCAAGACTGGCTAATTTTTCGAAGAATTCCATGAGCGGCCTCTGACTGGTTTTCTATCCGTGCACTCGCATGCTGGCAAATTGATTGCCATTTGATCGTAGACGCAAACCCAGACAATGAAAGTCTTCCCGCTAAAACCATGATGCAAGGCAATCATTTCCCATCGACCGCAAGCATCTGTAAACAGAATTTTCCTCCCTCCCCCACTGTCTGAATTTCAAGCTCACCAACAAGGAACACCGCCATGAAATTCGCAAAGATTTCCCAGACGCTTGCACTTTGGGCCGGCAGTCCGAAGACGTTCATGGGGGCTTTGATTCTGATTGCGTTGTGGGGGTTGAGCGGGCCGATTTTCGATTACAACGACACCTGGCAACTGATCATCAATACCTCGACCACGATCATCACGTTCCTGATGGTGTTCCTGATCCAGAACACTCAGAACCGCGACACCGATATCATTCATTTGAAACTCGATGAGTTGCTGCGGGTAACCAAGGAAGCGCAGAACGCGATGCTCGGGCTGGAGTCGCTGGATCTCAAGCAGCTGGAAGCGCTGCGCCGGCATTACCGGGCGATGGGCGAGAATGAGGTGTTTGATCTGGAAGGTCTGGGGGACAAGAGCAAGCCGAAGCAGGATCTGAACGACTGTTGAAGACAACAAAAACGGCGCCATGAGCGCCGTTTACCTTACCTCGGAGTTAGCGACTGGCCAGGGCCTTGGCCATTTCCAGATGACTCTGCAATTTTGGCAGAGTCTCGTCAGCAAACGCCTTGATCTCCGGCACGTCGGTAGTCTGGGCTTCCTGCTGGATCTGTTCGATGGCCTCTTCCGTGGCTTTGACCTGGCTCGCGGCGTAAGCCTGATCGAAAGACGCACCGTCCTTCACTTCGGGAATCAGCGCCTTGGCCTTGTCAGCCAGTTCTTCGCGCGGGGCCACAGGCAGATCCAGCTTCTTGGCGATTTTCGCCAGATGCTGGTTGGCCGTGGTGCGGTCGTTGATGACCACGATGGTGTAATCCTTGACCTCTTTGGATTCGGCCTTGCTGTGGGCCTGGCGGCTGGCCTCGATGTCGGCCATGCCTTTGGCCGAAGCTTCGTTGATGAAGTCGGCGGGCGACTGGGCAAACGCACTGCTGGCAAACAACCCCAGCAGGCTGACAAAACTGATGCGGCGTACTCGGGTGGCCATCCGGCTCATGGTCGCGCCCTCCTTCTGTGCAGATTCAAGCGGGAGCTTGCGCCCCCGCCTCTCAATCAAAACAACCTTCGCCGACTACTTCGATTTCTGAGCGGGCTTGCGGCCCATTTCAGTCTTGGGTTCTTTATCGACAGTCGTGGTGGTGGTTTTCCCACCTTTGCGACCGGCTTCAGAGGCCTTCGTTCGATCGTTGGCAAAGTTTCCCGAGTTCGAGTTTCTTGAGTTAGGCATGATTCTCTTCCTCTTGGTATTGATCGTAAGCGAGCAGGTGCCCGCCTAGATTGAGAATTTCCTGACCGCCAAAGGTTTAGAAAAGTTGCCGTTGCCGCGACGAACGGTGAACCGCCAATCAGCTGTCCAGCCGCCGATGATTCTGGCGCTTGGCGCTGTACATGGCCTGGTCGGCGTGGCGGAACAGTTGCTGTTCCTCGTCGCCATGCTCGGGATAACGGGCCACGCCAATGCTCGGCTCGATGTGAAGGTTGTGCCCGTCCAGGCGCATGGGTTGCACCAGTACCTGTCGGATTTTTTCCGCCACGCTGTCGGCATCGTTGGCGGCGTGGACGCTGTGCAACAGCACCACGAATTCGTCGCCGCCGATCCGCGCCACGGTGTCGGTTTCGCGCACACAGCCCTTGAGCCGGTTGGCCACCGTCTGCAACAGCATGTCACCGACCCCATGGCCAAAGGTGTCGTTGACCTGTTTGAAGCGATCCAGATCGACATACAGCAGCGCCATGTGTCCCGACTGTTCCCGCGCACGGCTCAGTGCAGCCTTGAGGCGGTCGCGCAACAGTTCGCGGTTGGGCAATTGGGTCAGTTGATCGTATTGCGCCATGCGCCGCAGACGGGCGTGCAGTTGCTGGCGTTCGATGGCGGTGGCGACCTGGGCGCAGACGTATTGCAGCAGTTCCTTGTCGCGCTCGGTGTAGCGCTCGCCGCCGGGCAGGCTTTTGACGATCAGGGCGCCGATGGTGCCGTTCTTCGAGTTCAGCGGTACACCCAGCCAGCACGGCGATTGCTGCCCCGCCACCAAGGCTTCAAAACCCGGCGGCGCGTGCGGGCAGTCCGGGGTCAGCAGGATCGGCTGGCCGCTGCGGATCACTTCGGCGCACAGGCGTCCGGTCACGGTGCCGGGTTGCTCCGGTTGCAACTCGTCATCGTCGACGTGGTAGGGGAAATTCAGTTTTGCGCAGTGTTCGTCGTACAGCGCCACAGAGAAATTCAGCGCCGGCAGCCACTCGCCGATGATCGTGTGGATGCGTTTGAACAGCGCCAGCAGATCCTCCGCCGCATGTGCCGCCTCGGAGATCGCATACAACGCCGCCTGTCGTGATTCGGCCAGTTTGCGCTCGGTGATGTCCCGGGCCACGGCGATGCGCAGTTGATCGACTTCCGACCAGCGCGCCGACCAGAGGATGTGCACAAGGCTGCCGTCCTTGCGCACGTAGCGGTTTTCGAAATTGTGCTTGGGCTCGCCGCCCATGATCTCGCTGGCGGCGGCCAGGGTGCGTTCACGGTCGGCGGGATAGACGTAGTCGATCATCGACTGGCCGATCAGCTCATCAGGGGTGTAGCCGAGAATCCGCTCGCAGGCTGCGCTGACAAAAACGAAGCGACCTTGTTTGTCGACCGCACAAACGGCGTCCAGCAACAGATCGATGTAACTCGCCAAGGGCGCAGAATTTCGGCTTTCCATGGTTCAGCGTGGGTGTCCGGGCAATGCAGCACTGATCAACCGTCCCTGACCTCGACCTCGCATCCCAGCGATTTTCTTCAAGTCTTGCTCGGCATCAGCCCCGGCAACGCATGCACCAGAGCATTGATGGCGAAACCGATGAACATTACCCCGCACAATCGGGTGATGGCCAGTTCATGGCGCTGATACAGCGTACGCACCTGACGGGCGCCGACAACGCCAATGAGAATAGCGTAGGCGAGCAATCCGCCGAGGAAGCTCAAGGCGATCAGCATCGGCAGCATCGACCAGTTGAGCAGTTCGGCGCGGCTCGACAGCAGCGCGGTGAACGTCGCCACTGCCACCGGGTAGGCCTTGGGGTTGGTCAGCCCGAACAGAATGCCGTGCCAGAACGGCTGACGCGCCGCGCCCTGGGGCTGATCACCGTTGCTGCGTTTGGCCCGTACGGCGCGCCAGCCGAGCCAGAACAGGTACAGACCGCTGAGCACACCGAGCACATCGAACGCGGTGCTGCCGATTTCCCGGGCGCCGACAATCGCGATCAGTGCGGTGCTGCACCAGATCACATCGCCCAGCAGATGCCCGCACAGGAAACCCGCCCCGGCCCGACGACCGCGCGCGGCGCCGATGCCGAACACCGCCAGCACACCGGGCCCCGGCGTGATGCCGTAGATGAAACCCGAGGCCAGCACGGCCATAAGCAACGATGGAGTCATGGGGAACCTGCAAGTGCCGGAAAACGTGGCCGCCAGTCTATCCCAGCGGCTTTTGAATATTCACGACTCGTTGAAAAAACGCATCCCGACATAGGGCTTTTGCCGACACGCGGCCAGTCGCGAGGCCAGATCGCCGACATGTGCTTCGAGCTTGTGACCGTCCGGGTCGAGGAAGTAGAACGACGCACCTTCGCTGCGGTTGTCGCGCCATTCCTGCACGTTGGCGGCACGAAGCTGCTGCACGAACAGCGGGAAATCCGCAGCGCCGAGACTGAAGGCGTAGTGGGTGTAGTCGGCAGCGGGCTCGGGTTGGCGTTGCGCATCGAGCGACAGGCACAACCACAGCCCCGGGAGCGACAGATAGGCACCGGCGTCCCACGTGGCCTCGACTCGCAGCTTGAGGACGTCGCGGTAAAACGTGAGGCTGCGATCCAGGTCGCTGACGGCGAGGGTCAGGTGGTTGAGGCCGGTGAGCATCGGTCAGTAACCTCGCAGGTCTTCGGGGATGGTGTATTGCTTGCCGTCGTAGGTCAGGGTTATTTGGGTTTTCTTCAGTGGGGAATCCTGGGAAACGCATTCCTTGCCGGATTTGACGGTTTTCATCGCCGTGCCGCTTGAGGTGACGATCAGGTCGGAATAACCGTTGTGGCTGATCGGGCCTACTTCGATGGTTCTGCGTACTTGCTGCCCTTCACCTTCGCAATCATCCATCCACTCACCATGATTCTTGTAGACCACCAGACCTTCCAGTACCGGGCGCAGTTTGCCGCCTTCACGCACATAAAGCGCCAGATCGGTTTTTGCGTATGGATTGGCGCGGGAGCTGTGCTCGAACTTCGAACGCAGGCCAAAGGCACGGACATCCGGCGCCAGCCTGTAACGGGCCGTATCGATCACCAGGTCGTCGAACCGAATGGCATCGGAGTTGTAAGCGCCGGGTTTGGTGTATGTGGCAATCGGCTTGGCGTTGGTGCTGTTCAGTACTGCCAGATCCAGATCAAACACACCCGCATCGTCACTACCAGCGTCCGGTACATACGTGGACTTGAGGGCAATCACCTGTTCCTTGAACGCCGGCCATGGCTTGCAGCGAGAGAGCGATTGGTCGTCGTGATTCTTTGTCACGCAGGCTGGTTGCGCCTGGGCGGTGATCGCGAAAAAGCTGAGGGCGATGAAAAGTCGGGTCGGGGTGAGCATTGTTCTTCCTTGAAATAAGTCGCGTTGGTTCTGTATCACTCGATGGCCTGGAAACCTTTAGGCAATACGTAGGATTTTCCGTCGTAGTGAATTGTCGTCAACACCGGACTGCCGACACTGATCTTGTCTTCACAAGCATCGCCTTTGACGACATTGGTCGTTCCTGTCTGTCGGGTTTTGATGATCAGGTCGGCATAACCATGGGAGCTGGTCTTGGCGATTTCTACCGTTCTGGTCGTTTCATATCGCTCGCCGGTGCATTCACCGTCCCATTCACCGCCGTATTGATAAACCACTAACCGCTGCAGGACGGGGCGCAACTTGGCGCCGTCTCTCACATAAAGAGAGAGATGTGTTTCTTCAAGCGGTATGAGGCGAGATCCGTTGGTGAACTGCACCCGGACTCCAAAGGCTCGAAGCTCTGGGGCAAGCGTGTATCGAGCCGTATCGAGCGCCAGTTCCCGAAACGCTATGCCATCTACCTTGAAGGCAGAAGCCTGGTGATGATTAGCAATCGGATCCGTTTGGCCGTCTTTCAAAACAGACACGTCCAAATCATAGGAAGCATTCATCTCGGTATTTTCAGGTGCGGCGACGCGCTCCGATTTGGCGTTAATGATTAGCCCCGGATACGCCGGCCACTCCTTGCACACGGAGAAATCCAGCTCACTCGCCACCGGCGCAGGCACGCAATCAGCCAACACCTGCCCCGCGATCAACGCCCCACACAGCGCCACCCACCCAACGACCCCAGACTTCACTGTCACGCCCCACTCCTAGATGTTTTTCAGCCGCGCACTATCCCCTCCCCGATCCGCCGATTCAACCAGTTCAACGCCTGATCCCCGCCCCGCCGCTTGTGCCACGCCGAGACAAAGGTAAATGGTGCGATCTCGAACGGCGGCGGCACGACGATCAGCGAGTCATCATCCACATCCTTCAACGCTCGCGAAGCTACGGTCAGGATCAGATCCGTGCCACTTATGAACTGCGGCGCGACGCTCCAGTGCGGCAGACTGACGGCAACTCGGCGGCGCTCGCGCAGGGCGGTCAGGGTACGTTCGATTTCGGGGGTGCCGCTGCCGCGCATTTCCAGCAGGACGTGGGGTCGGGAAAGGTAGGTTGGCAGGTCGAGAACACCTTCGGCGGGAAGGCTCTGGCGATCCAGCAGGCAGACATAACGCTCTTCGAACAGCGGCGTGCTGCACAACTCGCCGGGCAACTCCGGGAGCACGCCGGCAGCGAGGTCGATGTCGCCGTTGAGAAGCCCCTCGACCATCCCTTCGCGACTGGCATGGCTGATTTGCAGATCGATACCCGGCGCTTCCGCGCGCAATGTACGAATCAAACCAGGCAGGATAATCGCCGCGCCGTAGTCCGACATCGCAAGCCGAAAAGTCCGACGCGCGCTGGCCGGGTCGAAGGTGTTCGGCGCCAGCAGTGATTGCACCTGAGCCAGGGCCTCGGTCAGCGGCGCAACCAACTCCAACGCCCGAGCGGTGGGCGCCAGCCCCGAACCGGCCCGAACCAACAGCGGATCACCAAGCAAGTCACGCAAACGGGCCAGCGCATGGCTGACCGCCGGTTGACTCAAGTGCAGACGCTCGGCCGCACGGGTCACGTGTTGTTCGCTGAGCAAGGCGTCGAGAATCACCAGCAGGTTAAGATCGATGCGCCGAAGATCATTCATCTGATGCATGTTCCGCATGACAAAACAGAATTTAAATCTGCTCGACGAATACCCTAGAGTCCAGCAAAACCTTGCTGGAGAACGATCATGAGTATGTTGCATTGGGCCGGCCTGTTGTTGCTGGCGGCATTGGCCGGGGCCGTCGTGCCCTTTCAAAGTGCGATCAACACCAACCTGGCCCGGGGGCTGGGTCATCCGTTATGGGCGACGCTGGCGTCATTGCTGGTCAGCGTGCTGGTGTTGTTGCCGGTGATTGCCGCGCTGCGCTTGCCGCTGCCGTCACTGGCATTCATCGGCAAGGCGCCGCTGTGGATGTGGGCCGGTGGTGCGTTCGGGGTGTGTTTTGTGGCACTGGCGGTGGTGCTGGTACCGAAACTCGGGGCATCGGGGTTTGTCGCACTGGCACTGGCAGGACAGGTGCTGGCCTCGATGGTACTGGATCACTTCGGGTGGTTCGGGCTGCTGGAGAAACAACTCACGCTGCCCAGGGTATTCGGCGCGGTGTTGCTGATGGCGGGCGTGGTGCTGATCCAGTTTTCCCCGGCGCTGGAAAAGAGTGCCACCGCCGCTGGATAACAGGGCAAAGGTAAGCCCTTCACTATCAGGGTTGTCGGGCATTTCACCGCCTTACAACCCTGCGAGGTATCGCCCTACAAGCAAAACTCCAACAGCCCTCAGCGCTATCGGATATGGCCGATTCTGACCCCGCATCGCTCTCTGTAAAGTCTGGCAACACACACAAATTGCAACACCCCATGGATTGCCATGCTCAAGGAGAGCTGCCTTTGAATCATCTGACGGATTCCCTCAACACTTTCTCCAACTATCGCAAAGTCATCGCGCTGGCCGACCATGACTGGGAGGCTGCCGAAGCCGGAAAAATCGCTGCTCTCAATGTCGAGGTCAAAGGCTGCAACCACTTGCTCGATCAACACGGGCGCCAACTTCATCATTTCTGCACCACGTCCTATCTGGGCCTCGACCACCACCCTGCCCTGCTGGAAGGCGCCATCGCGGCCCTGCGGGAAACCGGCACACTGCGCGTTGCCAACTCAAAAAACCGCTGCAAGCTGGCGCTGCTCGATCAATACGAAAGCGAACTGTCGCAATTGTTTGGCGCCGTGTGTCTGAGCACTCTGTCCTGCAGCGCCGCGAGCGCAGGCATCCTGCCGCTGCTGGCCAGCGGTGTGTTTACCCAGGGCCGACCACCGGTGATGGTGTTCGATCGCCTGGCTCACTATTCGATGAATCACCTGAAGGCCAGTTGCGCCGATGAAACTCAGGTATTGACCTGTCCCCACAACGACATGGATTTCCTCGAATCGGTGTGCCAGCGCCACACAACGGTCGCCTATATCGCCGACGGTGCCTACAGCATGGGCGGCGTGGCCAATCTGGACGGTCTGCTGTACCTGAAAGAACGTTACGGCCTGTTTCTTTATCTCGATGATTCCCACGCGTTGTCGGCGGTCGGCAGTAACGGCGCCGGCCTTGTACGGCCAAGAATGCCGGCGCTGGATGAGGACTGTCTGATCGTCGCGTCACTGGCCAAATCGTTCGGGGCCAGCGGCGGGCTGGTGATGCTCGGCAATGAGCGGCAGAAGAAATTGATCCAGCGTTACGGCGGGCCGAGCAATTGGTCGCAAAGTCTCAATTGCGCGGCCATCGGTGCGGGCCTGGCCTCGATCCAGCTGCATCGCAGTGCAGAGCTGCGCGCGTTGCAGATTCGACTCCAGGCCAATATTCGCCTGTTCGACAGCCTGCTGAGCACCGAGCAGCACGGCAGCCCCATGGCCATCCGTTTGATCAACTGCGGCGAGGCCGCCCTGGCCACTCGCATCGCCATTGAACTGGCCGAACACGGCTTTTTCACCAGCGCCGTGTTTTTTCCGGTGGTGGCTCAAGGTAAAGCCGCGATCCGCGTGACCCTGCGCGCCGACATGGAATCGACACTGATCCATCAATTCTGTGATTTGATCACCGGACTGTTACTGACTCGCGGCTGCCATCGCGACCGCTGAACCTTCACGGACGACTCATGAACCCCGGCTTCATCCTGCTCATCACCTGCTCCACCGTGTTCCTCGCCCAGTTGGGCATGAGCATTTACCTGCCGGCGTTGCCGCAGATCGCCGGGCACTTGCACGTCGATGCAACGCAGGTGGCCTGGGGCTTGTCGCTGTACCTGATCGGCATGGCGCTGCCGATGCTGCTCTGGGGCAGCCTCGCGCAGCGTATCGGCCGCAAACCGGTGCTGCTGGCGGCGCTGGGGATTTACGGGCTGGCGAACCTGGGGTTGCCGTTGGGCTCGACACTGGAGTCGTTCCTGCTGCTGCGACTGTTTCAAGGGATCGGCGCCAGCGGTATTTCGGTGATGGCGCGGGTGCTGATCCGAGACAGTTTCCGGGGCGATCTGCTGGCGAAGGCGTTGTCGTGGATTTCGATTTCGTTCGTCGTCGCGCTCGGGATCGGGCAATACGCCGGCTCGCTGATTCAGGTGACGCTGGGCTGGCAGGCGATCTTCTATCTGCTGGGTGCGGTCAGCCTGTCGATGGCCGCGATTGTTTCGCGCCTGAATTTCCCGAAACTCGTCGAGACGCCCGCAACCGCATCGCCCTGGGCGGTCTACGGAAGGATTCTGACTCACCGGGCGTTTCTTCTGCCGGCGCTCGCGGGTGGTCTGGGTTATGGCGTGATCATCGCGTTCAACAGCGCAGCACCGTTGATTCTGCAAGGCCCGTTCGGTTGGTCGACGACCGATTACGGGCTGCTGGGCTGGCCGATCAGTGCGGCGTATTTTCTGGGGGCGCTGGCGGTCAATCGCTTTGTCCTGCGTACCGGTCAGCATCGGTTGATGACGTTGGGTGTGGGCCTGGTGATGGCCGGAAGCGGGGTGATGCTGGCGGGCAGCCTGTTGGCCAGCTCCATTGCCTGGCTGCTTTGGTTGCCTTACTGCGTCGCCGTGTTCGGCCAGTCGCTGAACTATCCGATCAGCCTGTCACGGGCCAACGATGGAGCGCCGATTGCCGGCGCTTACGCAATGGCCCTGAGTGGTTTCATTCATCAATTGATGGCCGCGTTGATCGGCGCGGTGGCCAGCCTGCTGGCCGGTCCACACGCGTGGCCGCTGTCGCTGCTGTGTTGCTTTCTGGCGGCGGGCGCGGTGCTCTGCACGAGGTTCACGCCCGATCGTCAGACCGCTTAAAACGCGCTGCGGAAAATCTCCTCGATCTGTCGCTGATCCGCCGCCCGCGGGTTGGTGAAACCGCAGGCGTCTTTCAGGGCATTGGCGGCAAGTACCGGAATGTCGGTGCATTTGGCGCCGAGGTCACGCAAGCCGCCGGGGATGTCGACGTCTTTGGCCAGGCAACGGATTGCGTCAATCGCGGCTTTTGCGCCCTCCTCCGGGCTGAAACCACGAATGTCGGCGCCCATGGCATGGGCCACATCAGTAAGGCGATCGGCGCAGACCAATGCGTTGAACGTCTGCACATGGGGCAGCAACACCGCGTTGCACACCCCGTGAGGCAAATCGTAGAAACCGCCCAACTGGTGCGCCATCGCATGCACGTAACCGAGGGACGCATTGTTGAACGCCATGCCGGCGAGGAACTGCGCATACGCCATGTTTTCCCGTGCGGCGAGGTCGCTGCCGTCGCGTACCGCCAGGCGCAGGTTGTTGCTGATCAGGGTGATCGCCTTCAACGCGCAGGCATCGGTGATCGGGTTGGCGGCGGTGGACACGTAGGCTTCGATGGCGTGGGTCAGTGCGTCCATGCCGGTGGCGGCGGTCAGGCTTTTCGGCATGGCGACCATCAACGCCGGGTCGTTGACCGACAGCAGCGGCGTGACATTACGGTCGACAATGGCCATTTTCACGTGACGGGTTTCGTCGGTGATGATGCAGAACCGGGTCATCTCGCTGGCCGTGCCGGCCGTGGTGTTGATGGCAATCAGCGGCAGTTGCGGCTTGGCCGATTGATCGACGCCTTCGTAGTCACGGATCTGCCCGCCATTGGTCGCGCACAGGGCGATGCCCTTGGCGCAGTCGTGGGGCGAGCCGCCGCCGAGTGACACGACGAAATCACACCGGTTGTCCTTGAGCAGCGCCAGCCCGGCCTCGACATTGGCGATGCTCGGATTGGGTTTGGCGCCGTCGAAGATCAACGAGTCGATGTCCTGCATCGCCAGTTTCTCGGCGATCATGGTCGCCACGCCGGCCTTGGCCAACCCGGCGTCGGTGACGATCAGCGCCTTGCGAAAACCGTAGTTGCGGATGGCATTCATGGCTTCGTCGAGGCAGCCGCTGCCCATGATGTTTACCGCGGGAATGAAAAAGGTGCTGCTCATGACACGTCTCCTGACAGGGGCCGGATCGACTCCTGCGATTCGGCGGATGCATACAGGATCGACCGATCGGTCACGGCGGATGTTGATCTGGCTCAATGCCCGCTCGTGATAAAGTCGCCGCCCATCTGCCCCTTGTTTTGAGACGTGCCCTGCAATGACCGATTTTCTGGATGTCGACGCTTCCCTCGAAGACTGGAACGCGTTACGCGCCACCACCGACTTCAGCGGCTTACTGGTGGGCAACGGTGCCAGCCGCGCGGTGTGGGACGATTTCGGCTACGACTCGCTGTTCGAAAACGCCCGCACGGTGGAAGAAAAACCGTTGAGCCCGTCGGAACTGAGCGTATTCGATGCGATGCAGACGCGCAGTTTCGAGCAGGTGCTCGGCGCGCTGAAAACCACCAGCCGGGTCAACAAGGCACTGGCCGTCAGCTCGGCCGCACCGCGCAATCGCTACTACGCGATCAAGGAGGCGCTGATCAATGCCGTCCACGATTTGCACATTCCGTGGCGACTGATCGAAGCGTCGACCCTGACGATCCTGAACCGCGAACTGGCCAGTTATCGCACGGTGTTCACCACCAATTACGACCTGCTCAACTACTGGGCCCTACAACATCAGGGCGAGGCCATCGACGACCTGTTCAACGGCCCCGACGCCAGCTTCGACCTGTGCGAAAGCTGCACTGACAAACCGCGTCTGCTGTACCTGCACGGCGGTCTGCATCTGGTGCGCAACCAGGACGGCAGCGCCCGCAAACTGACCGCCACCGAAGGCACGCTGCTCGGCAGTTTCGCGATCAACAACACGCTCAAGACCCTCGACGACGTGCCGCTGTTCGTCAACGAAGGGCCGAGCGCGGACAAACTCAAGACCATCCGCAGCTCCGATTATCTGTCGTTCTGCTACGACCAGTTACTGGGGCACGGCGACAGCCTGTGCATCTTCGGCCACGCCCTGGGCGAGCAGGACAGCCACATCGTGCGTGCCCTGCGGCTGGCGAAACCGAAGACCGTGGCGATCTCGATCTACCCGCGCAGCGCGGCGTTCATCCAGCACCAGAAGCGGCATTATGCGAAGGTATTCGAGGGCACGGGCGCCGAGTTGCGGTTCTTTGATTCCAAGAGCCATGCGCTGGGCAATCCAAAGCTTTCGGTTCCCGTCGAAGTCTGATCATTCTTCGCTGCTGTGCACGACCACCAGAAGTTGCGCCTGCTCCTCGCCCACCGAGCGGATCCGGTGCGGTTTCTGCGCATTGAAGTGCAGCGCGTCGCCCCGCTCCAGCAGTACCCGTTCGTTCATGAAGTCCACTTCGACCCGGCCTTCGTGAACGAACAGGAACTCCTCGCCCAGATGCTCCTTGAAGGTCTTGTCGGTGAATTCAGTCGGCGGATAGATGATGAACGGCAGCAGGCTGCGCTCGCTGACCTGATGGGCCAGCACCGCGTATCCCGGGCTGTGATCGTTGGCCGCCAGTGACTGGCGTTCGTGGCTGCGCACCAGGCTGTAGCTGTCGAGGCTGATGTTGTCTTCGGAGAACAGCTCCTCGACTTTCACGTTCAGCGCTTTCGCCAGTTTCAACGCAGCGGCAATCGACGGTGTGTTCAACCCGCGTTCGACTTTCGATAGATAACTCTTGGTCATGCCGGATTTCTCGGCCAGTGCCTCAAGGGTTACGCCAAGTTTTTTTCTCAATAATTTCAAACGGATAGACATGCGAAGCGATTATTCCAGCAAAGGAAAGACGATTTGTCCTTGCCAATGACACAAAGTGTCATATAGCCTCTTAAGTGTCATCCATGGCAACCACCACAGGACACGGATATGGCGAAGACATTAGCACTACCCAAAGACCAACTGGTCAAGCAAGCGCTGACCCAGATGCAAAAAAGCCTGGCGGATAATACGTGGACGGACCGGCAAAAGCTGGCCCTGACCTGCCGGATCCTCTTCGAAAACGGCCACGATTCGGGCCTCGCCGGGCAGATCACCGCCCGTGGCCCACAGCCGGGCACTTACTACACGCAGCAACTGGGCCTGGGGTTCGATGAAATCACCGCGAGCAATCTGCTGCTGGTCAACGAAGACCTGGAAGTGCTCGAAGGTCACGGCATGGCCAACCCGGCCAACCGTTTCCACAGTTGGGTGTACCGCGCCCGGCCGGACGTGAACTGCATCATTCACACCCACCCGACGCACATTGCCGCGCTGTCGATGCTGGAAGTACCGTTGCAGATTTCCCACATGGACCTGTGCCCGCTGTACGACGACTGCGCGTTCCTTGAAGGCTGGCCGGGCGTGCCGGTCGGTAACGAAGAAGGCGAATTGATTGCCGGGGCGTTGGGCGACAAACGGGCAATCCTGCTTTCCCATCACGGTCAGCTGTCGACCGGGGCGACCATTGAGGAAGCCTGTGTCATCGCCCAATTGATCGAGCGCGCCGCCAAACTGCAACTGCTGGCCATGGCCGCCGGGACGATCAAACCGATCATTCCCGAGCTGGGCCGCGAGGCGCATGACTGGGTATCGAAACCCAAACGCCACGCCGCGGCCTTCAACTACTACGCCCGGCAGAACCTGCGCCAGCACGCCGATTGCCTGAACTGAACACCTCATCCTTGCGGAGCACTCTCATGTCCAACATTCACGGCATCATCGGCTACACCATCACCCCGTTCGGCGCCAACGGCGAAGGTCTTGACCTGCCGGCCCTCGGCCGTTCGATCGACCGCCTGATCGCCGGCGGCGTCCACGCCATCGCGCCACTGGGCAGCACCGGCGAAGGCGCCTACCTGAGCGACGCGGAGTGGGACCAGGTCGCCGAATTCAGCATCAAGCACGTGGCCAAACGGGTGCCGACCGTGGTCAGCGTCTCCGACCTGACCACCGCCAACGCCGTGCGCCGCGCCCGTTTCGCCGAAGCCCATGGCGCCGACGTGGTGATGGTGCTGCCGGCGTCCTACTGGAAGCTCACCGACGCAGAAATCCTCGCCCATTACCGCGCCATCGGCGACAGCATCGGCGTGCCGATCATGCTCTACAACAACCCGGGCACCAGCGGCACCGACATGTCGGTGGAGCTGATCCTGCGCATCGTCAACGGCGTGGAAAACGTGACCATGGTCAAGGAGAGCACCGGCGACATCCAGCGCATGCACAAGCTGCAACTGCTCGGCGAAGGCCGGGTGCCCTTCTACAACGGCTGCAACCCGCTGGCGCTGGAAGCCTTCGCGGCTGGCGCCAAGGGCTGGTGCACGGCGGCGCCGAACCTTATTCCGCAACTCAACCTGGATTTGTACGAAGCCACACTGGCGGGGAATCTGGGCAAGGCGCGGGAGCTGTTCTACCGCCAGTTGCCGCTGCTGGATTTCATCCTCAAGGGCGGCTTGCCGGCGACGATCAAGGCCGGTCTGCGTGACACCGGGCTGGAAGTGGGTAATCCACGCTTGCCGGTGTTCCCGTTGAGCGAGGCCGGGCGCAATCAGTTGCAGGCCATTCTCAAAACCCTGCGCTGATCTTCAGGCACGACAAAACACCTGTGGGATCGGCACGCTGCCGGCCCCACAGGTTTTTGTGCTGGAGGTGAACTCAGAGCACCGGCAAGGTTTTGTCCTTGATCACCTTCGTCGGCCCATTGGCCTTGACCGCAGCAATGCCTTTGGCACACGCCGCGTCCGATGAATAGGACTCGCTGCTGCCGATGATCTGGTGGTTGGCAGCCTTGAGATTGAAGTAAGGATGGCCGTCCTTCGTCGACTTCCTCTCGTAGCGCTCGTCCAGCGGGCTGTTGACCTGCACTGCAGCGATACCGTTTTCGGCGGCACTGTGAGAGGTGTACAACTCGCTGGTCAGAATGGTTTCGGCATTTGCCGCTTTCAGCACGAACCTGAACTGGCCGTTGCTGCTTTTGCTCAATTCATACCATCCGGACATGCTGCGTCTCCTTATCGATGGGTCACAGGGTGATTTTAGTCCCGAGCAACCCCAAGAACCCGGCCAGCCATTTCGGGTGTGCCGGCCAGGCGGGTGCGGTGGCCAGATTGCCCTGGACATGACCGTCCGTGACCGGAATGTCGATGTAAGTGCCGCCGGCCAGCCGTACTTCCGGGGCACAAGCCGGATAGGCGCTGCACTCGCGTCCTTCGAGAATCCCCGCCGCCGCCAGCAGTTGCGCACCGTGACAGACGGCAGCAATCGGCTTGCCGGCCTTGTCGAAAGCTCGCACCAGTTCCAGGACTTTTTCGTTCAGCCGCAGGTATTCCGGCGCACGGCCACCGGGCACCAGCAACGCGTCGTAGTCCTTGGCGTCGACCTTGGCGAAATCGAAGTTCAGGGCGAACTGGTGACCGGGTTTCTCGCTGTAAGTCTGATCGCCTTCGAAATCATGAATCGCGGTGCGCACGGTCTTGCCGGCGGCTTTTTCGGGGCACACGGCGTGCACGGTGTGCCCGACCATTTGCAGGGCCTGGAACGGCACCATCACTTCGTAGTCTTCGACGTAATCGCCGACCAGCATCAGAATTTTTTTCGCGGCCATGGACAGGACTCCTCTGGTGAATGCACAGGAGTATTCAAAGTAGCCCAAGGACCGCGATAGCGTTCGCAAACTGTATGGATAACTCTGCGCCCAGCTGTAACAGCCCGATTGCCGTGGTTTGTGGCTAGATGAAGCCACCTCCCTGCCACCCTCGAATCTGGTTGCCAACATGTCTTCGCGCGAAAACACCGGCATGGCCCTGGGCCTGCTCGGTGTTGTGATCTTCAGCCTTACCCTGCCCTTCACCCGCATCGTGGTGCAGGAACTGCACCCGCTGCTCAACGGCCTCGGCCGCGCGTTGTTCGCGGCGATTCCGGCGGCGTTGCTGCTGTTGTGGCGCCGGGAAAAGTGGCCGACCTGGCATCAGGTCAAAGGTTTGAGTCTGGTAATCGCCGGGGTGATTCTCGGTTTCCCGGTGCTGTCGGCGTGGGCCATGCAAACGCTGCCGGCGTCCCACGGCGCGCTGGTCAACGGTTTGCAGCCACTGTGCGTGGCGCTGTACGCCGCGTGGCTGTCCCATGAGCGTCCATCGAAAGCCTTCTGGGCCTGCGCCGCTTTAGGCAGTGCGCTCGTTCTGGGTTACGCGTTGTACACCGGCGCCGGCAGCATTCAGGCCGGTGATTTGCTGATGCTGGGTGCGATTGCGGTGGGTGGTCTGGGTTATGCCGAGGGCGGACGCCTGGCACGGGAAATGGGCGGTTGGCAGGTGATCTGCTGGGCGCTGGTGCTGTCGACGCCGTTACTGATCGGCCCGGTGCTGTATCTGGCGTTCCAGCATCAGGGCGCAGTGTCGACGAAAACCTGGTGGGCCTTCGGTTACGTTGCGCTGTTCTCGCAATTCCTGGGTTTTTTCGCGTGGTACGCCGGGCTGGCCATGGGCGGCATTGCCCGGGTCAGTCAGATTCAGCTGTTGCAGATCTTTTTCACCATCGCGTTTTCCGCGCTGTTCTTCGGGGAACACGTGGAACCGATCACCTGGCTGTTCGCCTGCGGGGTGATCGCGACGGTGATGCTCGGGCGCAAGACCGCGGTGCGCCCGGCTCAACCGGGCACGTTACCGGCCGGGGTTCAGCTCAAGCCTTGAGCGGCAGCAGGCCATCGGCGAGCAGCAGCGTTTCGAGGCAATGCTCGCTGATGTGATAGAACGCCTTCAGCTCTTGAATTTTCACCAGCAACTGGGCCGAGTCCACCGGCTCGGCGCGCTTCACGGCGAGGATCATCTTGTTCTTGTTGGTGTGTTCCAGCGAGATGAATTCGAACACTTTGGTCTCGTAACCGCAGGCTTCGAGGAACAGCGCACGCAGGCTGTCAGTGACCATTTCCGCCTGCTGGCCCAGGTGCAAACCGTATTGCAGCATCGGCTTGAGCAGTGCCGGGCTCTGGATCTGCAGTCGGATCTGCTTGTGGCAGCACGGCGAGCACATGATGATCGCTGCGCCGGAACGAATGCCGGTATGGATCGCGTAGTCGGTGGCGATGTCGCAGGCATGCAGGGCGATCATCACTTCCAGCTCGCTCGGCGCCACGCTGCGCACATCACCGCACTTGAAAACCAGCCCCGGGTGGTCGAGTTTCTGCGCGGCGGCGTTGCACAGGTTGACCATCTCTTCGCGCAGTTCGACGCCGGTGACTTCACCCTCGGCCTTAAGGGTGTTGCGCAAATAGTCATGAATGGCGAACGTCAGATAACCCTTGCCCGAACCGAAATCCGCCACCCGCACCGGTTTGTCCAGGGCCAGCGGTGACGAAGTCAGTGCATGGCTGAAGACTTCGATGAACTTGTTGATCTGCTTCCACTTGCGCGACATCGCCGGGATGAGTTCGTGTTGCGCGTTAGTGACGCCCAGATCCTTGAGGAACGGTCTTTTCAGATCAAGGAAGCGGTTCTTCTCACGGTTATGCTCGGCGGACGGCACTTCGCGCAATTGCTGGGGTTTGCTCTTGAACAGCGAACTTTTGCCCTTTTTGCTGTATTCGAGCTGGGCTTCGTCAGTCAGCGTGAGCAAATGCGCATTTTTGAACGCCGCCGGCAACAGCCCGGCAATCGTCGCCAGCGCTTCGTCCAGCGGCAGGTTCTTGGTGATGTCACGGGTCTTGTAGCGATAAACGAACGACAGGCACGGCTGTGCCTTGACCGTCACCGGTTTGATGATGATCCGCTGCAGATCCGCTTCTTCGCCGACGTACTTGGCAAGCACCAGTTTGATGAAGCCGTTCTGTTCGAGGCTGGTTTGCAGCAGCTCGATGAACTGGGCGTGGTGATCGGGGGTGGAAACGGCGGTGGCAGACATGCAGAAAACGGCCTCGGACGGGCAAATCGGGAATGGCCGCTAGTTTAGGGGGGATGGCGTTCAAGGGCACGGCTAATTTCCCGAACGGCTTATCCCAACACCACCAAGCGATTGGGCAACTCATTCCTTACCTGCGTCACCGGCACATGCACTTTGAGCAACTCGCCACAGGCCTCGATGCAAGTGACAAAGCCCTGCAACGTCTGCCCCTGCCGCACCTGCTCGGTAAACACCGCGACAATCGAATCCCAGCTCTTGTTATCCAGTTTTTTGGAAATCCCTTCATCCACCAGGATCTCCACATACCGCTCCGCCTCGCAGACGAAAATCAGCATGCCGGTGCCGCCCACCGTGTGATGCAGGTTCTGTTCGAGAAACTGCCGCCGCGCCAGGTTCGAAGCGCGCCAGTGCCGGACATGGCGCGGGATCAGATGGGTAGTGACCTTGGGCAGACGAAACACCAGGCACAGCACGACAAAACTGACCCATTGCACCAGCAACAGGCTATGCATCGTCAGCCAGCCGGTCAGGTAATGCACGATCCCCGGCACCACCAGCGCCAGCAGGCTCGCCCACAGCAACGGGATGTACGCGTAGTCGTCGGCGCGGGCCGCGAGCACCGTCACCAGTTCGGCGTCGGTGTCGCGCTCGACCCGGGCGATGGCCTCGGCGACCTTGCGTTGTTCGTGTTCAGTCAGTAATGCCATGTCGTGAAGTGCCTGCTCTCATTATTGTTATCACCAGCCGCCGGAGGACCCGCCCCCGCCGAAACTGCCACCGCCGCCGCTGAAGCCCCCGCCTCCACCGCCGCCGCCAAAACCTCCGCCACCAAAGCCGCCCCCTCCTCCGGAGCCGCCGCGGCCGGCGGGAAGGATACCGAGCATCTGGCAGATAAAAACAGTCAGGATGAACAACATCACCAGAAATACGAACAACGCCGGGTGCCGCGAGACGAAATCGTCCGAAGGATCGCCAGATGATTCATACACCGTAGAAGGTTCATCCAGCGGATTACCCCCCAGCACCACCAGCATTGCCGCGACACCGTCGCTGATGCCTTTGCTGAAATTGCCGGCCTTGAACGACGGCGTGATGACCTGATGAATGATCACCGAACTCTGGGCATCGGTCAGGCGATCCTCCAGCCCGTAGCCGACTTCGATGCGCAATTTGCGCTCGTCCCGGGCGACGATCAACAGCGCGCCATTATTCTTGTCCTTCTGGCCGATGCCCCAGTGCCGGCCGAGTTCGACCCCGTAGTCCTCGATGGTTGCGCCTTGCAGGTTCGGCAATGTGACGACCACCAGTTGCTCGCCGGTCGCCTGTTCGTGGGCCTGCAACTGCTGGTTCAGCTGCGCGCGCACCGAGGGCTCGATCATCTGCGCGTCGTCCACCACCCGCCCGGTCAGCGCCGGAAAGATCAACTCGGCCCGGGCGCTGACAGCGAAAAGCCACAGCATCAGCACCAGGCCCAACTTCAACACACGCATAGGCATCCCCGGCTCAGAACTTCACTTCCGGGGCCTTGTCCGCGCCGGGGCTGGTGGCTTCGAAGGTCTCGCGGATCGGCAGATCGCTGTACATCACGCTGTGCCAGAAGCGGCCAGGAAAGGTACGGATCTCGGTGTTGTACTTCTGCACCGCCAGGATGAAATCGCGACGTGCCACAGCGATGCGGTTCTCGGTGCCTTCAAGTTGCGATTGCAGGGCGAGGAAGTTCTGGTTGGCCTTGAGGTCCGGGTAGCGCTCGGAGACCACCATCAACCGGCTCAAGGCACCGCTCAGTTGGTCCTGTGCCTGCTGAAACTGCTTGAGCTTTTCCGGGTTGTCGAGGGTACTGGCATCGACCTGGATCGACGTCGCCTTGGCACGGGCCTCGACAACCGCTGTCAGGGTGGCCTCTTCGTGCTTGGCGTAGCCCCTGACCGTTTCCACCAGATTGGGGATCAGGTCGGCGCGGCGCTGGTACTGGTTCTGTACCTGGCCCCAGGCAGCCTTGGCCTGTTCGTCGAGGGTAGGAATGTTGTTGATGCCGCAAGCGGTCAACAACGTGGCCAGCACCAGCAAGGTGGCGACCTGCAAACGCGAGCGGTAGACAGGACTGACATTCATCGGACGGGTGCTCCCTTGCACATTTCATGAATAATGACTCGCGAAACATTCTCAGCCGGCGGTTGGGGCATAATCGCCCGCACCACTGGATTGCAGCGGGCCGATGGGCTAAAAAGAGGCCCTGCGCGATCACGTCGCCGAAACATTCGACGTACATTCGGCTGTCGTTTTCTGAATCAGCACCCGAACAACAATAGTCGCTCCCTAAATTTTGGCTGGCCGGCATTGCAACGCCGTTTAGGCCCTTGAGAAAACTATTCATGAAGAAGCTGTGTTTGCTGGGCCTGTTCGTCAGCCTGGCCAGTCATCAAGTACTGGCCGCCACGACCCCGGTACCCCTGGAAAACAAGGACGCGTTCATCAGTAACCTGATGAAACAAATGACCCTCGACGAGAAGATCGGCCAGTTGCGCCTGATCAGTATCGGCCCGGAAATGCCCCGCGAGCTGATCCGCAAAGAGATCGCCGCCGGCAACATCGGTGGCACGTTCAACTCGATCACCCGCCCGGAAAACCGTCCGATGCAGGACGCTGCCATGCGCAGTCGCCTGAAGATCCCGATGTTTTTCGCGTACGACGTGATCCACGGTCACCGTACGATTTTCCCGATCCCTCTGGCCCTGGCATCGAGCTGGGACATGGATGCCATCGGCCAGTCCGGGCGCATTGCCGCCAAAGAGGCCGCTGCCGACAGCCTCGACATCACCTTTGCGCCGATGGTCGATATTTCCCGCGACCCGCGCTGGGGCCGCAGCTCCGAAGGTTTCGGTGAAGACACCTACCTGACCTCGCGTATCGCCAAAGTCATGGTCAAGGCCTATCAAGGCGACACCCCGAGCGCGGCCGACAGCATCATGGCCAGCGTCAAGCACTTCGCCCTGTACGGCGCGGTCGAGGGCGGTCGCGACTACAACACCGTCGACATGAGCCCGGTGAAGATGTACCAGGACTACCTGCCACCGTACCGCGCCGCGATTGATGCCGGCGCCGGCGGCGTGATGGTGGCGTTGAACTCGATCAACGGCATCCCGGCCACCGCCAATACCTGGCTGATGAATGACCTGCTGCGCAAGGAGTGGGGCTTCAAGGGCCTGGCAGTCAGCGACCACGGCGCGATCTTCGAACTGATCAAGCACGGCGTGGCCGCCGACGGTCGCGAAGCGGCGAAGCTGGCAATCAAGGCCGGCATCGACATGAGTATGAACGACACCCTGTACGGCAAAGAACTGCCGGGACTGCTCAAGTCCGGCGAGATTGAACAGAAAGACATCGACAACGCCGTGCGTGAAGTCCTCGCCGCCAAGTACGACATGGGCCTGTTCAAGGACCCGTACCTGCGTATCGGCAAGGCTGAAGACGACCCGGCTGACACCTACGCCGACAGCCGCCTGCACCGCGCCGACGCCCGTGACGTCGCTCGTCGCAGCCTGGTGCTGCTGAAGAACCAGAACGAAACCCTGCCGCTGAAGAAAACCGCGAAGGTTGCGCTGGTCGGTCCACTGGCCAAGGCCCCGATCGACATGATGGGTAGCTGGGCCGCTGCCGGCAAACCGGCGCAATCGGTCACGCTGTTCGACGGCATGAGCAGTGTGATCGGCGACAAGGCGAACCTGATCTACGCCCGTGGCGCCAACATCACCAATGACAAGAAGATCCTCGACTACCTGAACTTCCTCAACTTCGATGCGCCGGAAGTGGTCGATGACCCGCGCCCGGCCAACGTGCTGATCGACGAAGCGGTAAAAGCCTCCAAGGACGCTGACGTAATCGTTGCAGCCGTGGGCGAGTCCCGTGGCATGTCCCACGAATCGTCGAGCCGTACCGACCTGAACATCCCGGAAAACCAGCGCGAGCTGATCCGTGCCCTGAAAGCCACCGGCAAGCCGTTGGTGTTGGTGCTGATGAACGGCCGTCCGCTGACGATTCTTGAAGAGAAAGAACAGGCTGACGCGATTCTGGAGACCTGGTTCAGCGGCACCGAGGGCGGCAACGCCATCGCCGACGTGTTGTTCGGCGACTACAACCCGTCGGGCAAACTGCCGGTAACCTTCCCGCGTTCCGTGGGCCAGATCCCGACCTACTACAACCACCTGAGCATTGGCCGGCCATTCACGCCGGGCAAACCGGGCAACTACACCTCGCAGTATTTCGATGACACCACCGGGCCCCTGTTCCCGTTCGGTTACGGCCTGAGCTACACCGATTTCAGCCTGAGCGACATGGCGCTGTCGTCGACCACCTTGAACGCCACCGGCAAGCTCGACGCCAGTGTCACGGTGAAAAACACCGGCAAGCGTGACGGCGAAACCGTGGTGCAACTGTACATCCAGGATGTCACCGGTTCGATGATCCGTCCGGTCAAGGAGCTGAAGAACTTCCAGAAGATCATGCTCAAGGCCGGCGAGCAGAAAGTCGTGCACTTCACCATCAGCGAAGATGACCTGAAGTTCTACAACGCCCAGCTCAAGTACGCGGCCGAGCCTGGCAAGTTCAACGTGCAGATCGGCCTGGACTCCCAGGACGTGACGCAGCAGAGCTTTGAATTGCTGTAACGGTTAAAGCTACACATAAAAATGAGGGAGCTGGCTTGCCAGTTCCCTCATTGTTTTTGCGGTATTGAATCAGCCCCGGCGATCGAGCAGGTTGACCACCACCCGATCCACCCATCCCCAGATCCGCTGCTTCACCCGCCGCCACAACGGCCGGCGCTGCCATTCCTCCAGGCTCACCTGCTCACTCAGGCCGAAGTCCTTCTCGAAACTCGCCGCCACCGCTACCGTCAACGACGGATCCAGCGCTTCCAGGTTCGCTTCAAGGTTGAAGCGCAGATTCCAGTGATCGAAATTGCACGAACCGATGCTCACCCAATCGTCCACCAGCACCATTTTCAAATGCAGGAAACACGGCTGGTATTCGTAGATTTTCACCCCGGCCTTGAGCAGGCGCGGATAGTAGCGATGCCCCGCGTAGCGCACCGACGGGTGATCGGTGCGCGGCCCGGTCAGCAGCAGGCGCACGTCAAGGCCACGGGCGGCGGCCTTGCGCAGGGAGCGGCGGATTTTCCAGGTCGGCAGGAAGTAAGGCGTCGCCAGCCAGATACGCTTCTGGCCACTGTTCAGTGCGCGGAACAGTGATTGCAGAATGTCGCGATGCTGGCGGGCGTCGGCGTAGGCCACACGGCCCATGCCCTCGCCGGTGTCGGGTACGCGCGGCAATCGCGGCAGGCCGAAATTCGCGTGGGGTTTCCAGGCCCGGCGATGGCGGTTGGCAATCCATTGGCGGTCGAACAGCAGTTGCCAGTCGAGCACCAGGGGGCCGGTGATTTGCACCATCACTTCGTGCCATTCGCTGGTGTCGTGGCCCGGGGTCCAGAATTCGTCGGTCACCCCCGTGCCGCCAACCACCGCCAAACGCTGATCGACCAGCAACAGCTTGCGGTGGTCGCGATAGAAATTGCCGACCCAGCGCCGCCAGTTCAGGCGATTGTAGAAACGCAGCTCGACGCCGGCGAGCGTCAGGCGCTGACGCAAGGCCAGGGTGAAGGCCAGGCTGCCGTAATCATCGAACAGACAGCGCACCCGCACGCCCCGCTCGGCCGCCAGCACCAGCGCCTGAACCACGGTTTCGGCACAGGCGCCGGCCTCCACCAGGTACAACTCCAGTTCGATCTGCTCACGGGCGCGGGCGATTTCCTCAAGCATGCGCGGGAAGAATTGCGGGCCATCGATCAACAGTTCGAAGCGGTTGCCGTCACGCCACGGGAACACTGCGCCGCGCATGTCAGCGCGCCGCGAAGATCAGCACCGCACCCACCGGCACCGACAGACTGATGGCCGACAGGCCGGCCATTTTGCGCAGGTTTTCCAGGCCTGGCAGCAGTTCGAAATCCTCGGCGCTGATCACCAGCGGCTCCAGCGTCACCACTTGAAAGCGTCGGTCATCGAGGCGCGTGGCGAGCAGTTCGGCAGGGTATTCATGCTGTTTGCCGTGCAGGTTGACGGTCAGCGGCAGACGCAATTCAAGCTGCGCGCCAGGAGCCAGATCGTTGATCGGGCGCAGGTCGATTTGCGTGGTGATGGTCGCCTCGGGAAATTGCTCGATCTGGAACAACTCCTTGCGCATGCGCTCATCGCGCAGCGGGACGCCGCTGTTGATCGAGTCCAGCTCGACCTCGACTTCGGCGCGGCCGTCGGGATCGACCTTGCCATGCAGCACCAGAAAGCGCTGAACTTCGGACACGTTGGCGTTTTTCGTGCTGACGAACGACAGCCGCGACGACTCGCCGTCCAGATACCAGTTGGCCTGGGCCGGCAGCGCAGCAGCGCCCAGCAGCAGGCCGGCGAAGGCGTTGCGCAGAGAACGGTTGAACATTGAAGACTCGTGGGGCCGATAAACCTGCACGAACCTTAACTGTCTGAAGCCGGGATGCAAACCGGTAGTTCATTTTGCGAATCAGGGCTTGAGGCGACACCCCTGACGTTCGCCCTGCCATTGGGCGCTGTTGGTACGGCCCATGCCACTGGCGCTGACGAGTTTTTGTGTGCTGTCATCGGTCAGCTCACCGGGCAGCCACTGCTTGACGTAGCCCCGGCAATACTTGGCTTCGTTATTCATCACGTAGCGGCACGAACAGTATTCCTTGGCGGTATAGGCACTGATGATGTCGGGGAAGGCCCACAGGTTTTCCCGCTCGTGCCAGCCCCAGCCCAACAGCACGACCAGCAGCACCAGCAGGATTTTTCTGAACAGTTTCATGGCCGCACCGCCCCGAGCACGCGCTTGAGCAATTCGTTGTGGCGATAGCTGCCGTCGCGATCATCGCCGTAGCGCACGATCACCAGTTTTTCGCTCGGGATCACGTACAGCGCCTGGCCCCAATGGCCGAGGGCAGCGAAGGTGTCGGGCGGTGCGTCGGGCCACGGCGAGGCGGCGCCATCCGCCGGGCGATTGAGCCACCAGTGGCCGCCGGGCACGGCTTCGTCCTGATGGGCCTTGTAGCCGGCGAAGGGCTGGCGGTTGAAGGCGACCCAATCCCTGGGCAACAACTGCCGGTCGTTCCAGCGTCCGTCCCGTTCCATCAGCAGGCCGATTCGCGCCAGATCCCGGGCCGTCAGGTAGGCATAGGAAGACGCGACGAAAGTGCCCGTGGCATCGGTTTCCCAAGTGGCGTGGCGGATGCCCAACGGATCGAAAAGCGCTGTCCACGGATAGTCCGGATAACGCTGCGGGCCGACGATGGCTTTCAGCGCGGCGGCCAACAGATTGCTGTCGCCGCTGGAATAGCGGAACGCCTGCCCCGCTGGTGCGTAGCTGTCGTGATCGGCAGTGAAGGCGGCCATGTCGCGGTGGCCACGGGTGTAGAGCATTGCCACTACCGAGGATTTCAACGGGGCGTATTCGTAGTCTTCCTGCCAGTCGATGCCCGAGGCCCAGTGCAGCAGATCCTTGAGAGTGATGGCCGGGTGTTTTTCCAGCACCGGATAATATTTTGCGGCAGGGTCATCGAGTTTGAACAAGCCTTCGCCGTACGCCACGCCGAACACCGTGGCCATCAGGCTTTTGCTGATCGACCAGGTCAGGTTTGGGGTGTCGGCGGTGGTTGCAGCAGCGTAGCGTTCGTAGATGAGCTGGCCGTCGCGGATCACCAGCAAGGCATCGGTGCGGATGCCTTTGCGGGTGTTGTCGTCGCGGCTCGGGAAGGCATAAGCCTCCAGTGTTTCGACGGCGGGGCCGGCGATTTTCGCACCGGTCGGCCACTGCTCGCCCGGCCATTGTTCGGCCTGAACGGTGAAGCTTATCAGCAGCAAAAACAGGGACAGGCCTTTGAACATGGTGAGGGCTCTGGGGATGAATCTGCCAAGCCTAGCCGGCGTTCATGACAGCTGTGTTTTGGCTTGCCGCCAACGCCTTGGCCAGCCGTTTGGCCCGTGCGCCTGCTGCCAGTTGCATCAGTGCCTGGTCGCGCTGCCACATCGCCGCCCACTCCGGATGACTGTCGCGCAACGCCTGATCGACCTCCGGTTTGAGCCCGTCGAACTGCGCAAACAAGCCACCGAGCAGCACATGCCCGACGGGATTGTTCGGCGGCTGGCGACTGACCTCCGCACACCCGGCCAACAGCGCCAACAAGCGCAATTGCAGCGGCTGCGGCCAGCTGCTGTCCTGACCGACGCCGTACAGCCATGCAGTCATTGCGCTCAACACGTAAACGTCTTCAAGGGTGCGGAACGGTTTGACGTAAGCGTCCCAACCGTCCCCGGCGAGCAGCTCACAAAGGGCATCGTCGAGATGCAGCCGACCATGACTGATGTCCGGCATCAACGGCAGTGCCGGGAGTTTTTCCACGCGCACACCGGATTCGCCGGGGTACACCACCGCCAGGCTCAGGCGCGGTGATTCGCCGGGTTGCTCACTGCGGGCGGCGATCAGCAGCCAGTCCGCCGCATCGCCGGCGGTGACGAAATCCTTTTGCCCGTTGAGGCGCAGATCCGTGAGCCGGGTCTGCATGTCCGCCGGGCGCAGGCTGCGCTGTTCGGTCGCACACAACGCGCCCAGGCTTGGCGGCGCGCTCGGCCAGAGCATGCGCAGCGCCGCCTGATAGCCCACCAGAAACGCCAGCCCCGGCGTTGCCATCCGCCGCCCTCCCGCCACCGCCAGTTCGAACGGCGTGACGCTGCCCAGTTGATGCAGCAGCGTGGCGAAACCCTCCGCCAGATCGGCAACGGCGGGCAGGCGTTCGCGACATTCAAGCAGGGTCGACCAGGTCATCAGAGGCTCCTCGTGGGCTGTCATATAAGCATCACCAAACATTCATGGCGATGACACCGGGGCTACATAGCCTGACTTTGCACAACACGGCTGCATAAAGAAAGTCGATCGGCTGTAACCCACGACGGGTTAAAGGCCCGTACGGAGATTCAAATGACTCAGATCGCCCGCATCAGCGACACCGGCAATGAACGCCGCCTGCAAGCCGAACGCCTGATCGGCGCCGAGGCCTTGCAGCAAGCCCAGGCCTTGCGCTTCAACGTGTTCAGCGGCGAGTTCAACGCCAAACTGAACGGCGCGGAGCTGGGTCTGGACATGGATGACTATGATGTTCACTGCAGCCACATCGGCGTGCGTGACCTGAACACCGGCCGTCTGGTGGCGACCACCCGTTTGCTCGACCACACCGCCGCCAGCAGCCTGGGCAAGTTCTACAGTGAAGAAGAATTCAGCCTGCACGGCCTCGCCGGCCTGCAAGGCCCGATCCTCGAAATCGGTCGCACCTGCGTCGACCCGGCCTACCGCAACGGCGGCACCATCGCTGTGCTTTGGGGCGAACTGGCCGAAGTCCTCAATCAGGGCGGCTACAGCTACCTGATGGGGTGCGCGAGCATCCCGATGCAGGACGGCGGTGTACAGGCCCACGCGATCATGCAGCGCCTGCGCGAACGTTATCTGTGCACCGAACATCTGCGCGCCGAACCGAAGAATCCGCTGCCAACGCTGGATATTCCATCGAACGTGATCGCCGAAATGCCACCGCTGCTCAAGGCCTACATGCGCCTGGGCGCGAAGATCTGCGGCGAGCCGTGCTGGGACGAGGACTTCCAGGTCGCCGACGTGTTCATCCTGCTCAAGCGCGACGAACTCTGCCCACGCTACGCCAAGCACTTCAAGGCGGCCGTGTGATGAGCCGGCTGCGGGTGTACGCACGGATCGCGCGGGTGCTGCTGGTGGTGACGCTGGGCTTGAGCATGGCCAGTGTCTTCGGGGTTTTCGAACGTCTGGGGCTGGCTCATTCGATGCAACGCCGGCAGCGCTGGTCGCGGTTTTTCATGGCGCGCCTGAGCAATGCCCTGCCCTTTCGCGTGACCGTCCATGGTGAACTGCCGAAGCAGCCGATGCTGTGGGTCAGCAACCATGTGTCGTGGACTGACATTCCGCTGCTCGGCATGCTCACGCCGCTGTCGTTTCTGTCCAAGGCCGAAGTGCGCACCTGGCCGGTGGCCGGCTGGCTGGCGGCGAAGGCCGGCAGTCTGTTCATCCGTCGCGGTTCGGGCGACAGCCAGTTGATCCGCAAGCAGATGACCCGTCACCTGCAAACCGATCACCCGCTGCTGATGTTCCCGGAAGGCACCACCACCGACGGCCGCTCGCTGCGTACCTTTCATGGTCGCCTGCTGTCGGCGGCGATTGATTCCGAAGTCATGCTGCAACCAGTGGCGATCCGTTATCTGCGCAATGGCGAGATCGATTCGCTGGCGCCGTTCATTGGTGACGATGATCTGCTGTCGCACCTGATGCGCCTGTTCAGCAACGATTGCGGCGATGTGGAAGTTCACTTGCTCAAGCCGATTGCCTGTCAGGGTCGGGAGCGCGCGGCACTGGCGTACGAAGCCCAGCAAGCAGTGCAGAAAGCATTGTTCGGCGAGGTGGCCAAACCGGCCGAACCGCGTCGTGCAGGCGAGTTGATCGCCGCCTGATCGTCATCCTCTGCCTACAGCTGCCGGCCGGCGAAGTCCTGCAGCTGTGGGTAGAACAAGCGAAAGTCGTCACTGAGCGGTTCATACAGACGCCGCAACTCCTGCATCGCCCCTGCCAGTTCTTCAGGCTTGCTCAGGCGTCGGGAAATCCCGCGCAATACCTGATCCAGCACTTCGAACTCCTCATACGAACCCAACCAGTCATTGGCCACCATGTGCGGGGCGATCTTCGCCAGGCGCTCGGGCAATTGCCGCTCGCTGGACAACACCCGGTAAACGTCAGTAGTGAATTGCGCCAGCGGTCGGTCGGCGTAGAGTGCCCAATCGCGGGCAAGGCAATGGTCGAAAAACACGTCGAGGACGATGCCGGCGTAACGGCGGCGGGTCGTGGAAAAACGCGCCAGTGAAGCGTCCACCAACGGGTGACGATCGGTGAACACATCGATCTGACGATGCAAGGCAATTGCCGCTTCGATCTCCGGATCGAACTGCCCTTGCAGCCGTCCTTTGACGAAATCGCCATACAGACTGCCGAGCAGTTGACCGGGGCGCTGGCCACCGAGGTGCAAATGTGCGAGATAGTTCATGGGCGCAGCTTAGCACCGCGCCGGAGTTTGTTTACACCTCACATATCGTTATAACCCGATATACCGATTTGTACGGTCGTCAGATCGAATTCATATTGGTATATCGCGAAATACCGATTTAAAGTTCGCCTCATCGCGATATAGCGCTACACACATCACGAGCAACCAGCCATGAACATTGACCTCGACGAAATAATAAAAGCCCTGGCACACCCAGTACGGCGAGACATCCTCAACTGGCTGAAAGACCCGAAAGCCCAGTTTCCGGAACAGATCCACAACCACGAGTACGGCATCTGCGCCGGGCAGATCGACCAACGCTGCGGCCTGTCGCAATCGACCGTCTCCGCCCACCTGGCCACCCTGCAACGGGCCGGGCTGATCAGCAGCCAGAAAGCCGGGCAGTGGCACTTTTTCAAACGTAACGAGGACGTGATCCAGGCGTTCCTCAGCACTCTCAGCAAAGAGCTCTGACCCTTAACGTCAGCCAGCCGAAAAGGACCAAACGATGCCCCTCTCGCTCCTCATACTCGCCCTGAGCGCCTTCGCCATCGGCACCACGGAATTCGTCATCATGGGCCTGTTGCCCGATGTGGCGGCGGATCTCGGTGTGTCGATTCCCGGCGCCGGCTGGCTGGTGACCGGCTACGCCCTGGGCGTGGCGATTGGTGCGCCGTTCATGGCGATGGCCACCGCAAGACTGCCGCGCAAGGCTGCACTGGTCGCGTTGATGGGCATCTTCATTATTGGCAACCTGCTCTGCGCCATCGCCACTGACTACGAGGTGCTGATGTTCGCCCGAGTGGTCACCGCCCTGTGCCACGGTGCGTTCTTCGGCATCGGTTCGGTGGTCGCGGCCAACCTGGTGGCGCCGAACAAGCGCGCCTCGGCCGTGGCCCTGATGTTCACCGGCCTGACACTGGCCAACGTACTCGGCGTACCGCTGGGCACCGCGCTCGGTCAGGAAGCCGGCTGGCGCTCGACCTTCTGGGCAGTGACCGTGATCGGTGTGATCGCGCTGATCGGCCTGATCCGCTTCCTGCCGGCCAAGCGTGACGAAGAAAAACTCGATATGCGCGCCGAACTGGCCGCGCTCAAAGGCGCCGGTATCTGGCTGTCCCTGAGTATGACTGCGCTGTTCGCCGCTTCGGTATTCACCCTGTTCACTTATGTCGCACCGCTGCTGGGCGATGTCACTGGCGTCTCGCCCCGTGGCGTGACCTGGACCCTGATGTTGATCGGCCTGGGCCTGACCGTCGGCAACATCATCGGCGGCAAACTGGCCGACAAAGGCCTGGCCGCGACGCTGATCGGCGTGTTCATCGCCATGGCCGTGACCTCCACCGTCCTGACCTGGACCAGCGTCGCGCTGATCCCCACCGAGATCACCCTGTTCCTCTGGGCCACCGCGTGTTTCGCCGCCGTACCGGCCCTGCAAGTGAACGTCGTGACCTACGGCCAGGCCGCACCGAACCTGGTGTCGACCCTGAACATCGGCGCCTTCAACGTCGGCAACGCCCTCGGCGCCTGGGTCGGCGGCACCGTCATCGCTCACGGCTATGGCCTGACCAGCGTCCCCCTTGCCGCTGCAGCGCTGGCGGTCCTGGCCCTGCTGGTGACCCTGATCACATTCCGCCAGAACGGCAATCCCGAGCTGGCCACCGCTAACTGACTCACTCATTTAACTCACGAGGGTTGTATCTCATGGCAACAATTTTCGATCCGATCAAGCTGGGCGACCTCGAATTGTCCAACCGCATCATCATGGCACCGCTGACTCGCTGCCGCGCCGACGAAGGTCGTGTGCCGAATGCATTGATGGCCGAGTACTACGTGCAACGCGCCTCTGCCGGCCTGATCATCAGTGAAGCCACCTCGGTGACCCCGATGGGCGTCGGCTACCCGGACACCCCGGGCATCTGGTCCAACGATCAGGTGCGTGGCTGGACCAATGTGACCAAGGCGGTTCACGCCGCCGGCGGCAAGATCGTCCTGCAACTGTGGCACGTGGGCCGGATTTCCCACCCGTCGTACCTGAACGGCGAAACCCCGGTTGCACCGAGCGCCATCCAGCCTAAAGGTCACGTCAGCCTGGTTCGCCCGCTGGCCGACTATCCGACGCCACGTGCTCTGGAAACCGCTGAAATCGCTGACATCGTCGACGCCTACCGCGTCGGCGCGGAAAACGCCAAGGCGGCCGGTTTCGACGGCGTGGAAATCCACGGCGCCAACGGCTATCTGCTCGACCAGTTCCTGCAAAGCAGCACCAACCAGCGCACCGACAACTACGGCGGCTCCCTGGAAAACCGCGCCCGTCTGCTGCTGGAAGTGACCGACGCGGCCATCGAAGTCTGGGGCGCCGGCCGTGTCGGCGTGCATCTGGCGCCGCGCGCAGACTCCCATGACATGGGCGACGACAATCTGGCCGAAACCTTCACCTACGTCGCTCGTGAACTGGGCAAGCGCGGCATCGCCTTCATCTGCTCCCGCGAAAAAGAAGGTGCCGACAGCCTCGGCCCGCAACTGAAAGAAGCTTTCGGCGGCGCGTACATCGCCAACGAACGCTTCACCAAGGACAGCGCCAACGCGTGGCTGGCAGCGGGCAAGGCTGACGCTGTGGCATTCGGTATCCCGTTCATTGCCAACCCGGACTTGCCGGCTCGCTTGAAGGCCGACGCGCCGCTGAACGAACCGCACCCGGAAACCTTCTACGGCAAAGGCGCGGTTGGCTACCTCGACTACCCGACGATGTAATCCACACCGCAGAAACGCAAAAAGCCCCCGACTCGTGAGAGTCGGGGGCTTTTTATTGGGCGCGGAGTTTGCGAGTTGCTCATATTCGTTCACTGGCTCGACACAAAATCCCTACAAAATACGTAGTTCGCTACGTATCAACTCGATGGGTTGAGGTATATAAAAGCAATCCACTGCGGCGGGGCGAGTGAACAGGGATATTCATCCGCGTCCTTAATTGACACAAACTGAACCCAATAACGAATTTTGTTTCATTTGCGCAGACTGGGGCTCCAGCGCAGCATATCCAGCCCTGTATCGACCCAGCGCTCAGCTTCGGCGTACAGCTCGAAACTGTCCGGGGCCAGCAGCCACTGATACAGGATGCCATCGATAAAGGCGTGAATGCTGATGGCGGCGCGGGCGGTGTCGAGGTCCGCCGGCAGTTGCCCACGATTGACCGCATTACTCAATGTCAGCGCGATCCGCACATTGCAATCGAGGCTGGCGGTCCGGCGCTGTTGGCGCAGGTCGCACATTTCATCGGTGAATTCGCACTTATGAAACAGAATTTCGTTGATACGCCGGGTCTTCGGGTCCAGCGCAACTTGATGAAACAAATGAATCAGCAGTTGGCGCATGCAACCCAGTGGGTCGGGTTCGTCCTCGCTTTCGCTGGCCTTGGCCAACTCGTCCAGCGGCTCGTGCAGCGTATCGAGCATTGCCTGCAGCAAATCGGCCTTGTTGCTGAAGTGCCAATAGATGGCGCCCCGCGTCACGCCGGCCAGGCTCGCGATATCGGAGAGCGTGGTGCGGGCCACTCCCCTCTCAAAGAAAGCTTTCTCGGCGGCTTCCAGAATCTGGCTTCGCGTTTCCTGAGCTTCCTCTTTGGTGCGACGAACCATGGCAGTAAAACCTCAAACAGGATGTTTCAGGGATGGCTGAATATCCGCTGAATAAAAAGGGGTGGATCTCTCGCGGATCGACTCCCCCGGCCTACAATTTCAGACCTTGCCACGACTTTTGTAACCAGATGGGTACGCAGCCAAGGTGTTTACAAACAACCATGAACGTAAGTATATTCCTTAGCAAGCTACTTATCCACCCGGCACTCATTTTTTACCCTTCCACACTTCTTGTGCGCTTTTCGCGCGCCTGACCCGAGGATCTTCATGCAATTCAAGCCAGCTGTTACCGCTCTGGTCACTGCCGTCGCCCTGGCATCGCTGCTCAGCGGATGTAAAAAGGAAGAGGCGGCTCCCGCCGCACCACCTCCTCAGGTCGGCGTCGTCACCCTGCAACCACAGGCCTTTACCCTGACGTCGGAACTCCCGGGCCGCACCAGTGCGTTCCGCATCGCTGAAGTCCGTCCGCAGGTCAACGGCATCATTCTCAAGCGTCTGTTCAAGGAAGGCGGCGATGTCAAAGCCGGCCAGCAGCTGTATCAGATCGATCCTTCGGTCTATGAAGCGACCCTGAAAAGCGCCGAAGCCAACCTGCGTTCGACCAAGTCGATCTCCGACCGCTACAAGCAACTGGTCGACGAGCAGGCCGTGAGCCGTCAGGAATACGACACGGCCGTGTCCAACCGCCTGCAATCGGAAGCTTCGCTGCAGAGCGCGCAGATCAACGTGCGCTATACCAAGGTTTACGCACCGATCTCCGGGCGTATCGGCCGCTCTTCGGTCACCGAAGGTGCGCTGGTCAGCAACGGGCAGACCGATGCGATGGCGACCATCCAGCAACTGGACCCGATCTACGTCGACGTGACGCAGTCCTCGGTCGAACTTTTGGAACTGCGCCGTGAACTGGAAAGCGGCCGTCTGCAGAAGGCCGGTGACAACGCCGCGGCGGTCAAGCTGACCCTGGAAGACGGCAGCCAGTACAAGCTCGACGGTAAGCTGGAATTCTCCGAAGTGTCGGTCGACCCGACCACTGGATCCGTGACTCTGCGCGCCGTGTTCCCGAACCCGGATCACACCCTGTTGCCGGGCATGTTCGTTCGCGCCCAGCTGCAGGCCGGTGTCAACGCCGCGGCCATTCTGGCGCCACAACAAGGCGTGACCCGTGACCTCAAGGGAACCCCGACCGCGCTGGTCGTGGGTGCGGACAACAAGGTCGAACTGCGTCAGCTCAAGGCCAGCCGTACCGTCGGCAGCCAGTGGCTGATCGAAGACGGCCTGAAAGCCGGCGATCGCCTGATCACCGAAGGGCTGCAATTCGTGCGTCCAGGTGTTCAGGTCAATCCGACCGAAGCGACCAACGTAGCCAAGAACCCGGCACCCGCCAAGGCAGCTGACAAAGCCTACGGCGGCAAAGGGGAGTAACTCATGTCGAAATTTTTTATCGACCGTCCGATTTTCGCCTGGGTAATTGCCCTGGTGATCATGCTGGTCGGGGCTCTATCGATCCTCAAGTTGCCGATCAACCAGTACCCGAGCATTGCGCCACCGGCGATTGCGATTTCCGTGACCTACCCGGGTGCTTCGGCACAGACGGTTCAGGACACGGTGGTGCAGGTCATCGAGCAACAGCTCAACGGTATCGACAACCTGCGTTATGTGTCCTCGGAAAGTAACTCCGACGGCAGCATGACCATCACCGCGACCTTCGAGCAAGGCACCAACTCCGACACCGCGCAGGTCCAGGTCCAGAACAAGCTGAACCTGGCCACCCCGCTGTTGCCGCAGGAAGTGCAGCAACAGGGTATCCGCGTGACCAAGGCAGTGAAGAACTTCCTGCTGGTGATCGGCGTGGTGTCGCGTGACGGCAGCATGACCAAGGACGACCTGTCCAACTACATCGTGTCGAACATGCAGGACCCGATCTCCCGGACCGCCGGTGTCGGTGACTTCCAGGTCTTCGGTGCCCAGTATGCGATGCGCATCTGGCTCGACCCGGCCAAACTGAACAACTACAACCTGACCCCGGCCGATGTCAGTGCCGCGATCTCGGCGCAGAACGTTCAGATTTCCTCCGGTCAGCTCGGCGGTCTGCCGGCGCTGCCAGGCCAGCAATTGAACGCCACGATCATCGGCAAGACCCGTCTGCAGACCGCCGAGCAGTTCAAGGCGATTCTGCTGAAGGTCAACCAGGATGGCTCGCAAGTCCGTATCGGTGACGTCGCCGATGTCGGTCTGGGTGGTGAAAACTCCAGTATCGCGGCGCAGTTCAACGGCAAACCGGCCTCCGGTCTGGCGGTAAAACTGGCCAACGGTGCCAACGCCCTCGACACCGCAAAAGCCCTGCGCAAGACGATTGACGACCTCAAGCCGTTCTTCCCGCAAGGCATGGAAGTAGTGTTCCCGTACGACACCACCCCGGTGGTGACCGAGTCGATCAAGGGCGTGGTTGAAACCCTGGTCGAAGCGATCGTGCTGGTGTTCCTGGTGATGTTCCTGTTCCTGCAGAACTTCCGTGCGACCGTCATCACCACGATGACCGTGCCGGTGGTATTGCTCGGTACGTTCGGCATCCTCGCGGCCGCCGGTTTCAGCATCAACACCCTGACCATGTTCGGTATGGTATTGGCCATCGGCTTGCTGGTGGACGACGCCATCGTCGTGGTGGAGAACGTCGAGCGGGTGATGGCAGAAGAAGGCCTGTCACCGAAGGAAGCGACCAAAAAGTCCATGGGCCAGATCCAGGGCGCCCTGGTCGGTATCGCGCTTGTACTGTCGGCGGTATTGCTGCCGATGGCGTTCTTCAGCGGTTCCACCGGTGTGATCTACCGTCAGTTCTCGATCACCATCGTCTCGGCCATGGCCCTGTCGGTAATGGTTGCGCTGATCTTCACCCCGGCCCTCTGCGCCACCATGCTCAAGGCGATTCCGAAAGGCGAGCACGGCACGCCGAAAAAAGGTTTCTTCGGCTGGTTCAACCGCAACTTCGACCGTAGCGTTCGCAGCTACGAGCGTGGTGTCGGCAACATCCTGCAACGCAAGGCTCCGTACCTGCTGGCCTACCTGCTGATCGTGGTCGGCATGATCTGGCTGTTCACCCGCATTCCAACGGCGTTCCTGCCGGAAGAAGACCAGGGCGTACTGTTCGCCCAGGTGCAGACCCCAGCCGGTTCCAGTGCCGAGCGCACGCAGGTGGTGATCGACGAAATGCGCTCCTACCTGCTGGACAAAGAATCCAGCTCGGTAGCCTCGGTGTTCACCGTGAACGGCTTCAACTTCGCCGGTCGCGGACAGAGCTCGGGTCTGGCGTTCATCATGCTCAAGCCATGGCACGAGCGAGACGCGAGCAACAGCGTGTTCGCCCTGGCACAACGTGCCCAGCAGCACTTCTTCAGCTTCCGCGACGCGATGGTGTTTGCCTTTGCCCCGCCGGCCGTACTGGAGCTGGGTAACGCCACCGGTTTCGACGTGTTCCTGCAGGACCGCGCCGGTATCGGTCACGAAAAACTGATGGAAGCCCGTAACCAGTTCCTCGGCATGGCGGCGCAAAGCAAGGTGCTCTACCAGGTGCGTCCGAACGGTCTGAACGACGAGCCGCAATACCACCTGGAAATCGACGACGAGAAGGCCCGTGCCCTGGGCTTGAGCCTTTCCGACATCAACAGCACCCTGTCGATCTCCTTCGGTAGTAGCTACGTGAACGACTTCATCGACCGCGGCCGTGTGAAGAAGGTTTACGTGCAGGGTCAGGCCGGCGCTCGCATGAGCCCTGAAGACCTGAAGAAGTGGTACGTGCGCAACAGCGCCGGCACCATGGTTCCGTTCTCCGCGTTCGCCAAGGGCGAGTGGATCTACGGTTCGCCGAAACTGGCGCGTTACAACGGTGTGGAAGCGATGGAGATCCTCGGTTCTCCGGCGCCGGGTTACTCCACCGGTGAAGCGATGGCCGAAGTCGAGGCGATTGCCAAGAAGTTGCCGGCCGGCGTGGGTATCTCGTGGACCGGTCTGTCGTACGAAGAACGACTGTCCGGCTCTCAGGCTCCGGCGCTGTACGCCCTGTCGCTGCTGATGGTGTTCCTGTGTCTGGCGGCGCTGTATGAAAGCTGGTCGATTCCGATCGCGGTCATGCTCGTGGTGCCACTGGGGATCATCGGTGCGCTGATGGCCACCAGCCTGCGCGGTCTGTCGAACGACGTGTACTTCCAGGTGGGTCTGTTGACGACCATTGGTCTGGCGGCTAAAAACGCCATTCTGATCGTCGAATTCGCCAAGGAACTGCACGAGCAGGGACGCAGTCTGCGCGATGCGGCCATTGAAGCCTGCCGCATGCGTCTGCGACCGATCATCATGACGTCGCTGGCCTTCGTCCTCGGTGTTGTACCGTTGGCTATCTCCACCGGCGCAGGCTCGGGCAGTCAACACGCGATCGGTACCGGTGTGATTGGCGGTATGCTCACCGCAACGATCCTGGCGATCTTCTGGGTTCCACTGTTCTTCGTCACTGTGTCGTCCATGGGTCAGCGCAAAATCGCTGGCGAGGATGACACCAAAGAAACTCCTAAAGAGGCTGGCCAATGAGCAAGTCGCTACTCTCCATCGCAGTCGCCGCCTTCGTGCTGAGCGGTTGCTCGCTGATACCGGATTATCAGCAGCCTGAAGCACCGGTGGCCGCGCAATTCCCGCAGGGCCCGGCGTACTCGCCGGCCCAGGCACCGGCGCAGGCCGCTGCCGAGCAGGGCTGGAAGCAATTTTTCCATGACCCGGCCCTGCAACAGTTGATCCAGGTTGCCTTGGAAAACAACCGCGACCTGCGTGTCGCGGCGCTGAACATCGACGCCTACGCGGCTCAGTACCGCATCCAGCGTGCCGACCTGTTCCCGGCGGTTTCCGCCAATGCCAGCGGCAGTCGTCAGCGGGTTCCGGCCCGTGCATCGCAGACTGGTGAAGCGAACATCACCAGTTCCTACACTGCCACCGTCGGCATCAGCGCCTACGAGCTCGACCTGTTCGGTCGGGTTCGCAGCCTGAGCGAACAAGCGCTGCAACAATACTTCGCCACCGAAGAAGCGCGCCGCAGCACCCAGATCAGCCTGGTGGCCAGCGTGGCCAACGCCTACCTGACCTGGCAGGCCGACAAGGAACTGCTCAAGCTGACTCAAGACACCCTCGGTGCCTTCGAGGAAAGCTACAAGCTGACCAGCCGCAGCAACGAGGTCGGTGTGGCCTCGGCGCTGGACCTGGCGCAGTCGCGCACCTCGGTCGAGAACGCCCGTGCCCAACTGGCGCGCTACACCCGCCTGGTGGCCCAGGACGAAAACAGCCTGACCCTGCTGCTCGGCACCAGCGTGCCGGCCAACCTGCAAGCGGCCAAACCGCTGTCGGATGACCTGCTGGCCGACGTGCCGGCCGGTCTGCCGTCGGATCTGCTGCAACGTCGTCCGGACATCCTTCAGGCCGAGTACAACCTGAAGGCCGCCAACGCCAACATCGGCGCGGCCCGTGCAGCGTTCTTCCCGAGCATCAGCCTGACCGCCAACGCGGGCAGCCTGAGCCCGGACCTGTCCGGCCTGTTCAAGGGTGGCTCGGGCACGTGGCTGTTCCAGCCGCAGATCAACCTGCCGATCTTCAACGCCGGCAGCCTGCGCGCCAGCCTCGACTACGCCAAGATCCAGAAGGACATTGGCGTGGCGAACTACGAGAAGTCCATTCAAACGGCCTTCCAGGAAGTCGCCGACGGCCTGGCCGCCCGCCAGACCTACACCGAGCAGTTGCAGGCCCAGCGTGATTTCGTCGCCGCCAACCAGGATTACTACCGCCTGGCAGAGCGTCGCTACCGCATTGGCGTCGACAGCAACCTGACCTTCCTCGATGCCCAGCGTCAGCTGTTCAGCGCCCAACAGGCCCTGATTACCGACCGCCTCGCGCAGTTGACCAGCGCGGTCAACTTGTACAAGGCTCTGGGCGGTGGCTGGAATGCGCAAACCGCGCAGAACGAACCGCTCAAAGAAGAAGCGCCGAAGATGAAGCTGTTCTGATCATCCGGTGAACACAAGAAGCCCGCCCACTGGCGGGCTTTTTGTTGCCTGTCAATCTTGCGTTCGATAATCGCCCGAATTCCACTTTCGCCGATTGAATCGCCTCGCCCGCGCCCCGCACCATTCGAGCCACAAAACCAATAACATCAGGTTCGACACCATGCTTCCGCGCCCCGCTCCATCCGGCTGATCGCCGCCGCTTGCCCTCTGATTCCGTTGAATTTCTGCGCCATGAAAAACGGCCGCAGCGTCCCCGTTCGCCCAAAAAAACAAGAGAGACCCGAGAACATGACAACGTCCCCTGCGCCCTACGCACTTCCCGGCCTGATCGCCCTCGCCCTGGCCGGCGTCGCGCTGCCCGCCGCGGCTGAAGAAGCCGGTTTCATCGAAGGGGCCAAGGTCAACCTGAACCTGCGCAACTTCTACATCAACCGTAACTTCACCAACCCGACCAAGGCTCAGGGCAAGGCTGAAGAGTGGACGCAGAACTTCATCCTCGACGCCAAGTCCGGCTTCACCCAGGGCACCGTCGGGTTCGGCATGGATGTACTGGGGTTGTATTCGGTGAAGCTTGATGGCGGCAAAGGCACGGGCGGCACGCAACTGTTGCCGCTCGATCGTGACGGGCGCCCGGCGGACAACTTCGGCCGCACCAACGTCGCGTTCAAGGCAAAGCTGTCGCAGACCGAAGTGAAGGTCGGCGAGTGGATGCCGGTGCTGCCGATCCTGCGTTCGGACGACGGCCGCTCCCTGCCGCAGACCTTTCGCGGCGGTCAGATCACCTCGAAGGAAATCGACGGCTTGACCCTTTACGGCGGCCAGTTCCGCGCCAACAGCCCCCGTGACGACAGCAGCATGAGCGACATGTCGATGACCGGCAAAGCCGCGTTCACCTCCGACCGCTTCAACTTCCAGGGTGGCGAATACGTGTTCAACGACAAGCGCACCCAGATCGGCCTGTGGAACGCCGAGCTCAAGGACATCTACAGCCAGCAATACGTCAACCTGATTCACAGCCAGCCGGTCGGCGACTGGACCCTCGGCGCCAACCTCGGTTTCTTCTACGGCAAAGACGATGGCAGTGCCCGCGCCGGCGACCTCGACAACAAGACCTGGTCGGGGATGTTCTCGGCCCGATACGGCGGCAACACCTTCTACGTCGGCCTGCAAAAGCTCACCGGTGACAGCGCCTGGATGCGCGTCAACGGCACCAGCGGCGGCACTCTGGCCAACGACAGCTACAACGCAAGCTACGACAACGCGCAGGAACGTTCCTGGCAACTGCGCCACGATTACAACTTCGCCGCCCTCGGCGTGCCCGGCCTGACCCTGATGAACCGCTACATCAGCGGCGACAACGTGCACACCGGCACCATCACTGACGGCAAGGAATGGGGCCGCGAATCGGAACTGGGCTACACCGTACAAAGCGGCGCGCTCAAGAACCTGAACGTCAGATGGCGCAACTCGACCATGCGTCGTGACTTCAGCAACAACGAGTTCGACGAGAACCGTCTGATCGTCAGCTATCCGATCAGCCTGCTCTAGGCCGCCTGTCCGAATGGCTGGCGTTGCACCAGCCATCATCTAGAGTGGAAAAACCTGAAGGACTCAGGTGCTCCACCCTCTTCGCTTCCGTTATCTGTTGATGTAGGTCCTCAAGACTTGGCCAGGTTGTCATCGGAAGACCCTGCTGATCACCGGAGGACCACCTCATGATCACCCGACTCAAACCGGCTCCCGTCGACAAGGACTGGGATGCCAAGGCGTACCTGCAGTTTTCCCGTCTCAGGCAACAACCGGTCGATGAATTGCTCGGTCGTGTCGACCTGGACAATCCTCAACGCATTTATGACCTCGGTTGCGGCACCGGGATTGCCACGAAGGTTCTGGCAGATCGCTGGCCCCGAGCACTTCTCAAAGGTATCGACAGTTCGAATGACATGCTAAAGGTCGCCCGCTGCCTGCCGATCAAGGCGCGCTGGCAACACGCGGAGCTGCAACGCTGGAAACCCCGACAACCGGCCGACCTGCTGTTCGCCGCCGCCGTGTTGCATTTCATCGATGACCATCAAACGCTGTTCCCGGGATTACTCCACCACCTCAACCCCGGCGGATGCCTGGCCGCCCACATGCCCGACTGGCGCGATGCGCTGTGGTATCGGCTGATGCTCGACACCCTCGACGATGCCGGCCCTTGCGGCCGCCCCATCGGCACTGCGCAATTGCGCCAGCGCATGGCGGCGCGGCCGTTGTTATCGCTGGAGGATTACTACCGTTTGCTCGCGCCGCTGACCCAGTCGCTGGAGATCTGGGAAACCGAGCAGTTGCAGGTCGTGCGCGGAAGCTCACCGATTTATGACTGGGTGAAGGCGTCGGCGCTAAGGCCGGTGATGCACGGACTGACGTCAGAAGAACAGGCGCGCTTCATCTATCGCTACCTGATGCGAGTGCATGCGCATTATCCGCAGGAGGAAAACGGGCACACGTTGTTTGCGTTCAAGCGGATTTTCATTGTGGCGAAGGTGTGAAGCTCAAAGGATCGCAGCGTTCCACAGGCTGCGATCCTTCGAGTTCAACGATCACTCGCGTGATTCGGTACCCAACTCATCCCAGACCGATTCGGCCAGATGAAACGTCGCATTCGCTGCCGGAATCCCGCAGTAGATCGCGCTCTGCATGATCACTTCCTTGATCTCGCCGCGGCTCACGCCATTGTTGGCCGCTGCGCGCAGATGCAATTTGAGTTCACCTTCCCGGTTCATGCCGATCAACATGGCGATGGTGATCAGACTACGGGTGTGACGCGGCAGGCCAGGGCGGGTCCAGATGTCGCCCCAGGCGTGACGGGTGATCATCTCCTGGAACTCCGAGTTGAACTCGGTCAGCGTGGTCAGGCTGCGATCGACATGAGCGTCACCGAGCACCGCGCGGCGCACTTGCATGCCATCGTCATAACGTTGTTTCTCGTCCACAAAAGTCCCCTCAAGCGGCCAGCAGGAACGTCAGCACACGATCGCTGAACGCGTCGCCGGCCTGAACGTTGGAAAGATGTGCAGCATGGAACTCGGCGTACTCGGCGCCGCGCACATGCTCCTGAATGAAATGCCCGCCGGACGGTGGCGTCACCGCATCTTCCGAGCCGGCAATCACCAGCAACGGAGCCGTGATCGACGCCAGTTGATCGCGAAAATCCGCATCGCGCACCGCCGCGCAGTTGGCGGCGTAACCTTCAGGATTGGTGGCCGCGAGCATGTCGGTGATCTGCTTGGCCGCTGCCGGATTGGCCGCCGAAAAATCCGGCGTAAACCAACGGGCAACCGACGCGTCACGCAACGCGACCATCGCCGCCGGGCCGTCGCGCAGCACGGTTTCGATACGTGGATTCCATACCGTTGGATCGCCGATTTTCGCCGCTGTGTTGCAGACGATCAGTTTATTCAGGCGCTGGCCGGCGTTGATCCCCAGCCACTGACCAATCAAACCGCCCATCGACAGACCGCAGAAATGCGCACGTTCGATGTGCAGCGCATCCAGCAGCGCCACCACGTCGCGACCCAGTTGCTCGATGCTGTAAGGCCCCGGCGTCACCAGCGACTGACCGTGACCACGGGTATCGAAACGCAGCACGCGAAAGTGCTCGGTGAACGCCGGCATCTGGGCGTCCCACATGTGCAGATCGGTACCCAGCGAGTTGGACAGCACCAGCACCGGCGCATCGACCGGGCCTTCCAATGAGTAATGCAGTTCGCCGTCGGCGAGTTGAACGAAAGCCACAGCCCTCTCCTTTCAGTCAGACAATGCGTTGTGTTCGGCCACCGCACGCTCGACCCAGACCTGCGCCTGGCCAAGGTAGTGGGCGGGATCAAGCAGATGATCCAGTTCAGCAGCGCTGAGTTCGGCGGTCACTTGCGGCTCGTCACCGAGTACCGCACGCAGATGGCGCTGTTCGGCCACCGCCCGTTTGCAGCATTGTTCGAGCAGATGATGCGCCGCGTCGCGACCTACCCGTTGTGCGAGCACGATGCTCACTGCTTCGGCCAGCACCAGACCTTGAGTCAATTCGAGGTTGCGGGTCATGCGCGCGGCATCGACTTCGAGACCATCAGCCAGCAGCCGCGCCTGTTGCAGCGCGCCCGACACCAGGCAGCAGATCTCCGGCAGGGTTTCCCATTCGGCGTGCCACAAGCCGAGGCTGCGTTCGTGTTCCTGAGGCATGGCACTGAACAGCGTCGAGACCAGACCCGGCACCCGGGTCGCCGCGCCAATCAACACCGCTGCGCCCACCGGGTTGCGCTTGTGCGGCATGGTCGAGGAGCCACCCTTGCCCGGTGACGACGGTTCGAACACTTCCGCCGCTTCGGTCTGCATCAACAGGCTGATGTCGCGGCCGAGTTTGCCGAGGCTGCCTGCGATCAAACCGAGCACCGCGCCAAACTCAACGATGCGATCACGCTGGGTGTGCCACGGCTGTTCCGGCAGGGTCAATTGCAGTTCTTCGGCCAGCGCACGGGCAATCGGCAACGCCTGTTCGCCCAACGCCGCGAGGGTGCCGGACGCGCCGCCGAATTGCAGCACCAGCAGGCGCGGCTTGAGTTCGCGCAGACGCTGACGGCTGCGAGTGATCGCGCCAAGCCAACCGGCGATCTTCATGCCGAGAGTCACCGGGGTCGCATGTTGCAGCCAGGTGCGCCCGGCCAGCGGCGTCGCGGCGTGGCATTGCGCCTGGGTGGCGAGGGCATCGGCCAGTTGCGCCAGCTCCCCTTCAATCAATTCCAGCGCCTGACGCAATTGCAACACCAGCCCGGAATCCATCACGTCCTGGCTGGTGGCGCCCAGATGCACATAACGTTCGGCTTCAGCGTCGGATGCTGCGATCCGCTTGCCCAACGCCTTGACCAGCGGAATCGCCGAATTGCCCGCTGTGGCGATGGCTTCGCCCAAGGCTGCGAAATCAAACAGCTCGGCGCGACAGGCGTTCTCAATGGATGCCACAGCACTCGCCGGAATCACCCCGACCCGCGCTTCGGCCCGGGCCAAAGCGGCTTCGAAATCGAGCATCGCCTGCACCCGGCCCTGATCGCAGAACACCTCGCGCATTTCGCGGGCAGTGAAATAGGCATCGAACAATTGATTGCCCGGTCGCTGAGTCATAAACAGTCCTTGCCGGCGCGGGCCATCGCGGCCCGCGCACTTCGGTTTAGAGATCGTGGTGCAAATACGCGGCCTGTTTCGGCAGGCGCAGGCTGAACAGGAACGCCACTGCCATCATCACCGTGACGTACCAGTAGAAGGCGTTTTCCATGCCCCCGGCCTTGAGGCTAAGAGCGACGTACTCCGCCGAACCGCCGAAGATCGCATTGGCCACCGCGTAGGCCAGGCCCACGCCGAGGGCGCGGACTTCCGGCGGGAACATTTCGGCTTTCACCAGGCCGCTGATCGAGGTGTAGAAGCTGACAATCGCCAGTGCCACGGTGATCAGCACGAAAGCCAGGAACGGGCTGCTGATGCTTTTCAGGCTCAGCAGGATCGGCACGGTGAACAGCGTGCCGAGGGCGCCGAACCAGAGCATCGAGTTACGCCGGCCGATCTTGTCGGCGAGCATGCCGAACAGCGGCTGCATGCACATATATAAGAAGAGCGCGCCGGTCATGATGAAGCTGGCGGTCTTGGCGTGCATACCGGCAGTGTTCACCAGGTACTTCTGCATGTACGTGGTGAAGGTGTAGAAAATCAGCGAGCCACCGGCGGTGTAACCCAGCACGGTGATGAACGCGGCTTTGTGATCGCGGAACAGCGCAGCGATGCTGCCGGCGTCCTTGTGTTCACGGGTTTCCTTGTTGGTGGTTTCTTTCAGGGTGCGACGCAGGAACAACGAAATCAGCGCCGCCACCGCCCCGACCACAAACGGAATCCGCCAGCCGTAGGCCCGCAGTTCGTCTTCAGAGAGGAACTGCTGCAGGATCACCACCACCAGCACCGCCAGCAGTTGACCGCCGATCAGGGTCACGTACTGGAAGGAAGCGAAGAAACCGCGCTGCCCCTTGAGTGCCACTTCGCTCATGTAGGTCGCTGTGGTGCCGTACTCACCGCCCACCGACAAGCCCTGCAACAGGCGCGCGAACAGCAACAGCAACGGTGCCCAGACGCCGATGCTGTTGTAGGTCGGCAGACAGGCAATGAGCAACGAGCCGAAGCACATCATTAGAATCGAGATCAGCATCGAATTCTTGCGCCCGTGCTTGTCCGCCACCCGGCCGAAGATCCAGCCGCCGATCGGTCGCATCAGGAACCCGGCGGCGAACACGCCTGCGGTGTTTACCAGCTGCACCGTGGGGTTGTCCGAGGGGAAAAACGCCGGGGCGAAATAGATCGCGCAGAAGGCGTAGACATAGAAGTCGAACCATTCGACCAGGTTGCCGGACGAGGCGCCGACAATGGCGAAGATGCGCTTGCTGCGCTCCTCGCCCGTGTAATGAGCTGTGGTGGTTATCATTGTTTTTCACTCGATAGGGACAGTGAGAGTCTAGACACACTTCGCAACAGTCCCGTTCCACATTGGACCAGCAACACACCTTCCCTGTAGCAGGGAAGGTGCAGTGTTCTTTTAGTAATCGAAGAACACGGTTTCCGCGTCAGTGCCCTGCAGGATCACATTCCACTGATAGACACCCTCTGCATCCGGCTTCGCCAGCAACGTGCTGCGCCGCTCGGCCGGTACGCATTCGAGCAGCGGATCATTGACGTTCGCCGGATCGCCCTCGAAATAAATCCGCGTCAGCAAGTGCTTCACCAGACCGCGCGCAAACACCAACACCACCAGATGCGGCGCCTGGGTCGTGCCTTTCAGGCCTTCGACGGTGCCCGGCTTGATCGTGGTGAAACGGAAGCGCCCTTCGGCATCCACCGGCACCCGGCCGAAACCTTCGAAATTCGGGTCCAGCGGTTTAGCCTGCTCGTCTTCCGGATGATCGTATTTACCGGCGGCGTTGGCCTGCCAGACTTCGAGCATGGCGTCGTTGACGACATCGCCGTTGCCGTCCACCACTTGTCCGCTGATCGCCACGCGCTGGCCGAGGGTCAGTTCGTTGGCGAGATTCTCGCGGTTCAGCCAGGTCAGGCCGATGTGGTAATACGGCCCGACGGTGTGGGACGTGGTCGCAATCAGGGTCATCTCATTTCTCCATCGGCGTGGCTTCGCGGCCGCGCAGCACGATGTCCCAGCGATAAGCAAGGGCGTAGGACGGAATGGTTTTTTCCAGATCGAATGCGGCGATCAGGCGTTCCTTGGCCGAGGTATCCGGCACGCAGTTATAGATCGGGTCATACGCCAGCAGCGGATCGCCCGGGAAATACATTTGCGTGACCAGACGCGTCAAAATGCTCGGTCCGAACAGCGAGAAGTGCACGTGCGCCGGACGCCAGGCGTTGTGGTGGTTGCCCCACGGATACGCGCCCGGCTTGATGGTCTGGAACTGATACCAGCCGTCGGCGTCAGTCACGGTGCGGCCGGTGCCGGTGAAGTTCGGGTCCAGCGGTGCGTCGTGCAAGTCACGGGCATGGTTGTAGCGACCGGCGGCGTTGGCTTGCCAGATCTCGACCAGAATCCCCGGCACCGGCAGGCCGTTTTCGTCGAGCACGCGCCCGTGGATGATGATCCGCTCGCCGAGCGGCTCGCCGGCATGCTGTGCGGTCAGATCGTTATCGGTGTCGGCCACTCGCTCGGCACCGATGGTCGGGCCAGTGATTTCAGACAGCGAATGGGGCAGAAACACCAATGGCTTGGATGGCGAGCGCAGATTGGTGGATTGATAAGTCGGGTGCAGGTACGGCGGCTGGGTGCCTTCCTGTGGACGACGGTAGCCAGGCTTGTCAGTCATTTCGCTTTCCTCTGTTCAATTCGTCACGGCTGTGTGTCAGATGCGTTCGATCGCCAGGGCCAGCCCCTGGCCGACACCGACACACATGGTCGCCAGACCTTTCTTGCCGCCGGTCTTTTCCAGCTGATGCAGCGCCGTCAATACCAGCCGCGCACCGCTCATGCCCAAGGGGTGGCCGAGGGCAATCGCCCCGCCGTTCGGGTTGACCTGGGCGGCGTCGTCCGCCAATCCCAGCTCGCGCAGCACCGCCAGACCCTGGCTGGCAAACGCTTCGTTGAGTTCGATCACATCGAAATCGCTGACCGCCACTCCAAGGCGTTCGGTGAGTTTGCGCACCGCCGGCACCGGGCCGATGCCCATCACCCGTGGCGCGACCCCGGCACTGGCCATGCCCAGCACTTTGGCGCGGGCAGTCAAACCGTGTTTTTTCACCGCTTCGGCCGAGGCCAGAATCAGCGCGGCGGCACCGTCATTCACGCCCGATGCGTTGCCGGCAGTGACGGTCTTGTCCGGGCCGTTGACCGGTTTCAACTTGGTCAGCGCTTCAATCGTGGTGTCGGCGCGTGGGTGTTCGTCCTGGCTGACCACGGTTTCGCCCTTCTTGTGGGCGATCCGCACTTCGACGATTTCCTCGGCAAAGTAGCCGGCAGCCTGTGCGGCGGCCGTCCGTTGCTGACTGCGCAGGGCGAAAGCGTCCTGATCCTCGCGGGAAATTTCGTAATCGTCAGCCACGTTGTCGGCGGTCTGCGGCATCGCGTCGACGCCGTACTGGGCCTTCATCAGCGGGTTGATGAAACGCCAGCCAATGGTGGTGTCTTCCAGTTTCATGTTGCGCGAAAACGCCGCATCGGCCTTGCCCATCACGAACGGTGCGCGGGACATCGACTCGACGCCACCGGCAATCGCCAGCTCCATTTCGCCGCTGGCGATGGCGCGGAACGCCGTCCCAATAGCATCCATCCCCGACGCACAAAGGCGATTGAGGGTAACGCCGGGCACGCTGTCCGGCAGGCCCGCCAGCAACAGCGCCATGCGCGCCACGTTGCGGTTGTCTTCGCCGGCCTGGTTGGCGCAGCCGAGGAACACTTCGTCGATCGCGCTCCAGTCCACCGACGGGTTGCGCTCCATCAGGGCCTTGATCGGCACGGCGGCCAGATCGTCGGCGCGAACAGCCGCCAGACCACCACCGAAACGACCGATGGGGGTACGAATCGCATCGCAGATATAAACGTCGCGCATCATGCTTCTCCCGGTGCCTGGCCGTGGGCCGCTGCGGTGCGGGCTTCGAGATCGCGCAGGGCGGTCAGCTCGACTTCGGTCGGTTCGGCAGTGGTGGCCACGCTGTCGGCAAAACGGATCGCCCAACCAGTGGCGGCGACCACTTGCTCGCGGGTCACACCCGGATGCAGGGCAGTAACGACGAACTCGTGGGTCCCCTCTTCCGGCTCCATGATGCACAGGTCGGTGATGATCCCGACCGGCCCGGCGCCCGGCAGGCCCAGACGCTTGCGTGAATCGCCGCCCTCGCCATGGCCGACCGAGGTGATGAAATCGAGCTTGTCGACAAACGAACGCGACGACTGTTTAAGGATGATCAGCACGCTTTTGGCAGAACCGGCGATTTCCGGCGCGCCACCGGCACCCGGCAGGCGCACTTTCGGCTGGTGATAGTCGCCCACCACCGTGGTGTTGATGTTGCCGAAACGGTCAACCTGCGCTGCGCCGAGAAAACCGACGTCGATGCGTCCGCCCTGCAGCCAGTAACGAAAAATCTCACCGGTCGGCACGACGGTGTCAGCGGTTTCCGCCAGTTCGCCATCACCGATGGACAGTGGCAACACGCTGGGTTTGGCGCCGATAGGGCCGGATTCGTAGATCAGCACCACGTCCGGCGACGAAGTCAGGCGCGCCAGGTTGGCGGCTTTCGACGGCAGGCCGATGCCGACGAAGCACACCGAGCCGTTCTTCAGGCGACGGGCCGCGGCGACGGTCATCATTTCATTGGTGGTGTAAGTCATTACTTGGCCTCCGAAGCAGCGGCCAACTTGGCCTGGAACTCGCTGAAGTCAGCGCAGCCATGGATGTATTCGTTGATCCACGCGGTAAACGTCTCACGGTCGCGGGCGATCGGATCCCACGCCTGATAGAAGCGATTGTCACGCTCGGTGTAACCGTGGGCGTAGGACGGATGCGCGCCACCGGGTACGTGGCAGACCGCGCTCAAGGCCCAGGTCGGCAGCACGCAGGCGTTCATCGGGGCGTTGAGGTTGTCGACGATTTCTTCGACGGTGACGATGCAGCGCTTGGCGGCCAGCGCGGCTTCTTTCTGCACGCCGAGGATGCCCCACAACAGCACGTTGCCCTGACGGTCGGCTTTCTGGGCGTGGATCACGGTCACGTCCGGACGCACCGACGGCACCGCCGCCAGCACTTCGCCGGTGAACGGGCAAGTCACGGATTTGATCAGCGGGTTGACCTTCGGCAGGTCGGAACCGGCGTAGGCCCGCAACACCGCAAACGGCAGGCCGGACGCGCCGGCGACGTAAGCGTTGGCCAGGTCGGCGTGGCTGTGTTCTTCGATTTCCAGGGCGTGTGGCCATTGTTTCTCGACCGCGTCACGCAGACGGTGCAGCGAACCCACGCCAGGGTTGCCCCCCCAGGAGAAGATCAGCTTGCGCGCACAGCCGGCACCGATCAGTTGGTCGTAGATCAGGTCAGGCGTCATCCGCACCAGGGTCAGATCTTTCTTGCCCTGACGAATGATTTCATGACCCGCCGCCGTAGGGATCAGGTGAGTGAAGCCTTCGAGCGCGACGGTGTCGCCGTCGTTGACGAATTGCTTCACCGCGTCGTGCAGCGAAAGGATCTCAGCCATGGAGCGGGCTCCCGTTTTTGTAGTGGATCGCCAGTGATAAAAAGGCGCGAGGTTCTGCGCCGGAGTCACTAAAGATTAAGCCGCTGATTTTCGCCAAACAATCCGATAATCGACTGAGTGTTCGTTTATCGAACAGATTGTTACCACCCTAATGATCGCCCCGAGGGCGGGTCGATCAATTCCGATATCAGGTCGCGTCCGCGTGACTGACCAGACCCTTGATCACCACCGCAGCCGTGGCCAGCCCGGCCGGGATCACCAGCGCTGTCAGCACCTGTTCGAAATTCCAGCCCAGGCCCAGCAGCGTCGCGCCCATCCATGCGCCGAGAATCGCGCCGAACCGGCCAATGCCCAGCATCCACGACACACCGGTCGCTCGGCCCTGGGTCGGATAAAACCGCGCGGCCAGCGACGGCATCGCCGATTGCGCGCCGTTGACGCACATGCCCGCCACCAGCACCAGCGTCGCCAGCAGCGTGATGTTGCCCAGGCTCTGCCCGACCGCGTAGGCAAACACCCCGGCCAGCAGGTAGAAAATGCCGATGACCTTGTGCGGATTGAACCGGTCCATCGCCCAGCCTACGCCGACCGCGCTCAACACCCCGCCGAACTGGAACAACGCGCCGATGAAGGCTGCCTGCTCCATGCTCGCGCCACTGTCGCGCATCAGGGTCGGCAGCCAACTGGTCAGCAGGTACACGATCACCAGGCCCATGAAATAAGTCAGCCACAGCAGCAACGTACCTACGCTGTAGGTGCCCGAGAAAATCACCGCGAACACGTTGCGGGCTTTTACGGTTTTCTGTTCCGGGACACTGAAACTCGCGGCCTGAGCGACGGTGGCAGGATCAATGGGTGCGAGAGTCTTGCGTACCTTGTCGGTGCCACGATTACGCACCACCAGATAACGCGCCGATTCCGGCAACCAGAGCAGCAACACCACGGCGAGGATCAGCGGCAGAATCCCGCCGATCAGCAACAGGCTGTGCCAGCCGAACGCCGGAATCAGCTTGGCCGAGATGAATCCGCCGCCGGCCATGCCGAGGTTGAAGCCACAGAACATGCTGGTCACCAGCAGCGACTTCTTGCGTTCCGGAGTGTATTCCGACAGCAGCGTGGTGGCGTTCGGCATGCCGGCGCCCAATCCCAGACCGGTGAGGAATCGCAGCACCAGCAATTGCTCGACGTTGGTGGCGTAGGCCGACGCCAGGCTGAAAGCACCGAACAGAAATACCGCGCCAACCAGGACGACTTTTCGCCCGAAGCGGTCAGCCAGCGGACCGGAGCCCAGCGCACCGAAGACCATGCCGATCAGCGCGGCGCTCATCACCGGGCCGAGGCTGGCGCGGTCGATGCCCCAGTCCTGGGAAAGCGCTGGAGCAATAAATCCCATGGCCGCGGTGTCGAGGCCATCGAGGAACACAATCAGGAAACACAGGATCACGACGCGCCACTGATAGCGCGAGATCGGTTGGGTATTGATGAAGGACTGCACGTCGAGGCAGTGCCCCACAGCGGACTGAGGCTGGTTCATTATTTTTATTCCACGCAAGAAAACGCAGTCGAACGGCGGCCGGCCAGAGGTCGGCACGGTCACAACTATATAGGGAAGAAATCAGGCGTTGCGCTAATACCGTCAACAGGAACGGGAGCGGCGACAGTCTGGGAACGTGCGCATGGGAAGTTGCCTCTTGTCATTATTATGGGAGTCGACAATCCGGCGGGCTCATTCACATTTGCGCCGGATGACGCTGCCGCGACATTAATGATCCGAGGGTTTTAGCGTCAATTCGATAAACGCAACTCTGTGCGTTTATCGAACAGGTTCATCAGGCGAACAACTGCGCGCTGAGGTCACGACTGGCGCTCAACAGGCCGGGCAGAAAGCGCTGTTCCAGTTCGGTACGGCTGACGCGACCGGCGTGGGTGCTGACATTGAGCGCGGCCACCACTTGACCGGAAGCGTCATACACCGGCACGGCAATTGAACGCAGACCTTGTTCCAGTTCCTGATCGACGATGCACCAGCCCTGCTGCCGGACTTCCTGCAAACATTCGAGCAAGGCGTCGGGGGTGTGAATCGTGCGACTGGTCTTGGCCACCAGTTCAGCGTGATCGAGGTATTCGCGCAGCGAGGTGTCGTCCAGCGCTGCCAGCAGAATCCGTCCCATGGACGTGCAATACGCCGGCAAGCGCCCGCCCACCGACAGGTCCACCGAGATCAGGCGTTGAGTCGTGGCCGAACGCGCGATGTAGAGAATGTCGTCGCCTTCCAGTGTGGCCATGTTGCAGGCCTCGTGAAGCTGCTCGCTCATGCGGTCGAGGTAAGGCTGGGCGGAAACCGCCAGCGGCGTCGAAGACAAATAGGCGTGACCGAGGGTCAGCACTTTGGGCAGCAACGAGTACGTGCGCCCGTCGGTAGTGGCGTAACCGAGTTTGATCAGCGTATGCAGGCAACGACGCACGGCGGCGCGGGGGATTTCCGTACGGTGGCTGATCTGGGCGATGGTCAAGTGACGCTTGCGTTCCTGAAACGCCTGGACCACCGCCAGGCCACGGGCCAGGGAGGTCATGAAATCCGGATCGCCGGTCAGGGCCTGGATGCGTTTGGCCGGTGAAGCAACGATCGGCGGCGCCACCGACGTAAAGGAATTGCGCATTTGATCGTTCATGTCAGGTCCTTTTTCCTGTACGGATCGACGGCTATACAAGCGGCTCGCAGACAGGTGCACAAGCGCCCGATCGCCAACACTGGGCGATTATCGAACCATCGACCGATAATCGCAACGATCCCTGCGTCTCGGCGAGAATCGCTCACGACCGTTTCAAACTCGGTATCACTCATGCACCCGGCGCCTTAGTTGTTCGGCTAAATGGCGCCAGAAATACAACACCCGACAACAACGATTCAACTATTGGTAAAAGTTGCGAGTCACAAAACAATCACACATCCGGAACCGTTTTTAACTTGGCAAAGATAGTCAATCCCGAATCGGCCGCTATAATGCACCTCAGTGGCGCCGCACTTTTATTGCCGTCGACGCCACTCGCTGAGGCGATGTCCATTGCCTTCAGCCCCGGCCAGCACCTGACGATCATCACCATGCACCGCCAGCGCGCTCGCTGAAACAGGAAACTGATGCTGCGTCAGTTTTAATCTGGTGCCGTAGCCGCCTGTAACATGGAAGTCTTGACCGTCCTGCCGATAACACCGCTGCCTGTTCAGGCCGTGGCTAGTTGGCGAACCGGTTCAATTGATTCGTTGCAGTGCGTTTCACCAGACATTTATCTCAACTCATACAGGTAGCACTGTGACGAAAGACGAACTGCGCGCGGAACTTGAGCGCCAGGAACAACGTTACAAGGAAGTTTACGGCGGGGAAGTCACCACCTACGCCGCCCAGCCCGAACCGGAACGCAAAGCCTGGCGTAAACGCCCTACCGTTCAGGATCAGGTCTTCCAGCAAGAACTGAAAAAAATGGAAGAGGAACTCAAAGCCGAAGAGCCTTGATGCCTTCCTTTGAGACTTTCGAGGGTAAGCGTACTCACCGGGTTACAAGCGCGGTGGGCTGACGATGCCTTGCGCGCCCGCTACCCGCGGGCAGCGGCCAACTCCCCTGTATTGCACAGGTTTGGAGCATGTCAGACACGTTTCTCAGATATTTCATACAAGCTTCTGCCCCCTCCCGCACACCGGTCAATTCATCGGTGCTTCGCATTTTTTTCAATTGAATCAACACCTTGCAAAACCCTGCAAAAAGCTTGGGTAATGCACCTTGATACAAATTAATTTGGCTAAGAAGGTTACCGATGAGCAGGTAGGGGATCGATTTCCAGTCTTTTCTGGCATAATCGCGCCCCCTTATGACCGGGTCAGAAAACCTTCATGATCGATTTATTCAGCGGACTGGATGCCTGGGTGCTTGTGAGCCTCCTGCTCGCCCTGACATTTGTCCTCGCCTTCGAGTTCATCAATGGATTTCATGACACCGCTAACGCGGTAGCCACTGTTATCTACACCAAAGCGATGCCGCCTCACCTGGCGGTGTTCTTCTCGGGCGTGTTCAACTTCCTCGGCGTGCTGCTGGGCGGCGTTGGCGTGGCGTATGCCATTGTTCACCTGCTGCCGGTGGAACTGCTGATCAATGTGAACACCGGCCATGGTCTGGCAATGGTGTTCTCGCTGCTCGCCGCCGCTATCGCCTGGAACCTGGGCACCTGGTACTTCGGTATCCCGGCCTCCAGTTCCCACACCCTGATCGGTTCGATCCTCGGTGTCGGCCTGGCCAACGCCCTGATCAACGAGATTCCACTGGCCGACGGCGTAAACTGGCAGAAAGCGATCGATATCGGCGCCTCGCTGGTGTTCTCGCCAATGGCCGGTTTCCTGATCGCTGCGCTGATCCTGATCGGCCTTAAATGGTGGCGCCCGCTGTCGAAAATGCACAAGACGCCTGAACAGCGCCGCAAGATCGACGACAAAAAGCACCCACCGTTCTGGAACCGTCTGGTCCTGGTGATCTCGGCCATGGCCGTAAGCTTCGTGCACGGTTCCAACGACGGCCAGAAAGGCATCGGCCTGATCATGCTGGTACTGATCGGTATCGTGCCTGCGCAGTTCGTGCTCGACCTGAACAGCACCACTTACCAGATCGAACGTACTCGCGACGCAACTCTGCACCTGAGCCAGTTCTACAAGCGCAACGCCGATACCCTGGGCGAGTTCCTGGCGCTGGGCAAAAGCGTGGAAGGCGACCTGCCGGAGAAATTCCGTTGCAACCCGCAACAGACCGAACCGACCATCACCGCCCTGCTCGACACCCTCAAAGGTGTAGCGGACTACCACGCGCTGTCGTCGGAAAGCCGCATCGAAGTGCGCCGCTACCTGCTCTGCCTGGACGACACCGCGAAGAAAGTCAGCAAACTGCCTGGCCTCGCCGCTCGTGAAAAAGCCGACCTGGACAAACTGCGCAAAGACCTGACCACCACCACCGAATACGCCCCGTTCTGGGTGATTCTGGCAGTCGCCCTGGCCCTGGGCCTGGGCACCATGGTTGGCTGGAAACGTGTGGTACTGACCATCGGCGAGAAGATCGGCAAGCAAGGCATGACCTACTCGCAAGGCATGTCGGCACAGATCACCACCGCCAGCCTGATCGGCCTGGCCAACATCTTCAGCCTGCCGGTGTCCACTACCCACGTCCTCTCCTCGGGCGTGGCCGGCACCATGGTCGCCAACAAAAGCGGCCTGCAAGGCGGCACGGTGAAAACCATCCTGCTGGCCTGGGTCCTGACCCTGCCAGCCACCGTAGCCCTGTCGGCCGGCCTGTTCTGGCTGGCGTCGAAGGCGCTGGGTAGCTGATAGATCGCTGTAATGAAAAAGGCGTGATTCGCAAGAATCACGCCTTTTTTGTTGCTTCCAGAAATGGAACGCAGAGCGTCCCGGGCGGCATTCCCACGCAGAGCGTGGGAACGATCAACAACTCCTGCTTCTGCTTTGGCTTCCCACCACTCAACACGATGAGCGTTAGCTCGAGTACCGCTCTTGACGTGCCGGCCCCATCGGTAGGCTGAGTGGAGGGATTTATCCGGGGGTGGGAGCGCAGCGACCTTGCGGCGCAGCCGCATGCATCGAGAGGAGGTGCAGCGAAGCAAACCGTAGGCGATGCCCCCGGATGAATCCCGGAACGAAGGAACGTCGAGCCTCAGCGAGGCGCCGAACGCAGGGGCCAAGCCTTTTGCTTACTTTTTGGCGTTTGAAAAAGTGAGCCGCCGTAAGGGCGGAACCATAAGAAGCCGTTACAAAAAAACGGATATTCACACAAAACAAACCACAACCTGGTCGGCTCAAAGGCCGCCAAGAAGACCAAAAAAAAGGGCAACCGAAGTTGCCCAAAATGCCTTGCGTGCTCATCAAATCCGGAAGAATCAAGGCTTCTTGCGCTTGTTCGCATCCTTCCAGATAAAAAATCCAAACCCTGCAAAAAACAGAACCATCAGGCCTACTGTGAGAACCCCGGCAAACACCACGTTATCGAAAAACATGACTGGCCTCCTGGCCCCTGCTTTGCTGCGATGGAACTAAGTTAACCAATCAGGCAGGCACAGGAATTGACCGGGATCAATGCCGGTCAACACGTGGGAGAAAGGAGGGGAAATAACTGACCTGCATCAAAGGATGCAGGGGAAATCAACGCTTTTTCGGTTTGTTTTTCGACTTTTTCTTCGGTTTTCCCAACGGCATTGCCTGCTCGAAAGCCTTGCGCACTTCATTCAGGCGTTTTTCGTTGAGGTCGTGAACCCGCTTGGCGCGTTCGGTGCTGAGGTCGATCAGTTTGTCGTCTTGGCTCATGGCGTTCGATGCATCGCTTGGACTGAATCACAACTGCCGGATCACCGACAGGACTGCGCCAATAATGCGGCCTCGCGCCGACGCTGACCAGTCGTCGACGCAGGCGCTATACAACAAATCGTGTACCGGCCAGCGCTTTTGCCCGCACACTCTGCGCTTTGCGCTGAACCACGAGGATATCTGCCGTGCCCTTGCATCAGGATCTGCCGCCGCTGATGGCCCTGCGCGCCTTCGAGGCCGTGGCCCGTCACTTGAGCTTCATCAAGGCTGCCGACGAACTGTCGGTGACGCAAAGTGCGATCAGCCATCAGGTGCATAAACTCGAGGAGTTTCTCGAACAGCCACTGTTCGTGCGCCGCACCCGGGCGATCGACCTGACGCCGGCCGGCGAACAATATTACCGACAGATCGAGCCCGCCCTCGCCGCGATTGCCGCCGCCACCCGTGACTTGCGCGGCGAGCGCTCCACCACTCTGCGCATCGGTCTGCTCGCTTCGTTCGCCACGCTCTGGCTGGCACCGCGACTGGCGGACTTCAACGCCAAATACCCGAACATCCACGTCGAATTGCTGCCTGCCGTACAACTGGCCGATGTCGACGGTGGCGAAGTGGACCTGGCGATCCGCTACGGCAAGGGCGGCTGGCCGAAAGCCCAGGCACACCGATTCATGACGGAAACCCTGACGCCGGTGTGCAGCCCCGCCTTCAAGGCCAAAGGCGTGCAAAACGGCCCGCTGTTGATGGCCAAGTCGCACCAGCCGTTCGAATGGATCGACTGGCAGCAACACAGCGGCATCGACCTCGCACAAGTGCCCAGCGTGATGCTCCACGACTACAACATCGTGGTCGAAGCGGCGGTGGCCGGCCAAGGCATCGCCATGGGTCGCCAATGCCTGATTGATCGCCGACTCAAGGAAGGTGCACTGGTGCCAGCCTTCGACACCTCACCCATGACCGGCGAAATCGGCTATTGGCTGGTCACTCCGGAGCGCCCGCCAAGCCCAGCGGCTCAGGCGTTCAGCCAATGGCTGGAGCAAGTCATCGACGCATGAGTTTTTTGGATACGTCGAATCAAATCTATCCGTTTGTCGCCCACCCTCCTGCGCCAACATGCTGGAGTCCTCATTCAGGAGGATTTCACATGACCGACTCGATCAAACAACGCGTCCAGCAACTCGGCCTGCAATTGCCCGCACCCAGTCAGCCGGTGGCCAACTACGTCAGTCACGTGATCAGTCAGAATCAGTTGTACATCGCTGGGCAGATTCCCATGCTCGATGGCAAACCTGCCTTTCTTGGACGACTTGGCGAGGCGATCTCCGACGAAGAAGGGATCAACGCCTCCGAACTTGCCGCATTAGGCCTGCTGGCACAACTCAGCGATGCCTTGGGCGATGACCTGTCGAAACTGGTACGGATCATCCGGCTCGGCGCGTTCATCGCCAGTACTCCCGACTTCCCGCGCCAGGGCGTGATCGCCAACGGCGCCTCGAATCTGCTGGTCAACGTCCTCGGCGACAAGGGCCGCCATGTGCGCACCGCCGTGGGCGTGTCGAGCCTGCCGGCCGGCGTAGCGGTGGAAGTCGACGCGATCTTCGAACTCAAGCCGTGAACGTCGACGAAATCCAGCATCTTCGCGATGCCACGCCCGGTTGCGCGCAGGTGATCCACTTCAATCACGCCGGGGCCTCGCTACCGAGTCAGACTACCCTCGACGCGGTAATCGGACAGTTACAACGCGAAGCGCTCGGCGGACCGATGGAAACGGCGGACATTCAAGTGCAGCAACGCGCACGAGCAGCCGCAGCCACCCTGCTCAATGCCCAACCCGAAGACATCGCCTTTGCCAGCAGCGGTTCGGCGGCGTGGGGCCAGGCATTCAATGCTCTGGGACCGTGGTACTCGGGTGAGCGGATTCTGGTCGGGCGCCATGAATGGGCCGGCAACCTGGCCTGCATGGCCGAAGCGGTGAAGGCCGGCGCGCGACTGGAAGTGATCCCTTGCGATGTTCATGGCGCTGTCGATCCCAAGGCGCTGGCGCAAATGATTGACCGTAATGTGCGCCTGATCGCCCTGACCTGGCTGCCGGCCAATGGTGGCCTGATCAACCCGGCGGCGCAGATCGGAGCGATAGCCCGTCGTCATGGCATTCCGTATTTCATCGACGCCGGACAGGCGCTGGGGCAATTGCCCTGTGACGTCCAGGCCTTGCAGTGCGATGTGCTCAAGGGTGCGGGGCGCAAGTTCCTGCGTGGGCCACGCGGTACGGCGTTGATGTACATCCGACCAGAATTCCTGCAACGACTGTTGCCGGTGCAGCGCGACGTCCTGTCGGCGCCGTGGGACGGCCAGCGCTTTACTTTGCGTGATGATGCCCGCCGCTTTGAAACCAGTGAAGTATCGCTGGCGCTGCTGGCCGGGCTGGCCAATGCGCTGGAGGAACATCAGCGCATCGGAGCAACGGCAATCCGAAAACGGATCGTTGAACTGAGCCAACCATTGCGCAAGCGTATGAAAGGGATTCCGGGGCTGACACTGCAAGATCTCGGGCCGGCCAACGAACAATCCGGACTGATCGCTTTCACGCTGGAAGGCTGGGATTGCCTGGCGCTGAAGCAGGCGCTGGCCGAGCGGCGAATCAACGTCGGCGTCAATGGCGTGGCCTACACACCGCTGGACATGCAGGCACGTGGGTTGGCGAATATTGCGCGGGTGTCGGTGAGTTATCTGAATACCGAAGAAGAAGTCGAAACATTGCTGACGAATCTGGCTGAACTGGCCGCGCAGCCTCAGATCTCGATGTCGACCCACAAACCCTGACGCGGCTGATCTTCCATGAGCGGCACCACCGGCACGGTGTTGTCGGCATTGAGTTCGGTGCCCGGCACGGCGAGGTGTTCTTCCGGATCGTCGTCGGCTTCGTGCCGGCGACGCTCACGCTCCTGCTGGCGCCGCTGTTCTTCGCGCAGCAGATAACCGTCTTCCTCCGGGTCACGCTTTTGCAGGTCGATCGTGCTTTCGTTGGAGCTTTCCTGCACCGGCACCACCGGAGGAATGTCCGGCCGCTGGCGGATCGGGTCCTGCTGGGAAGTGATCGGCACGGCGCTCAAGGGGAGCATCGGTGGCAGCATATGAAGGGTCTCCTGTCAGCAGGCTATCGGCTGCGGCATCGGGGCCTTGAGCCATCGGTCGAAAACTTGTGACCGGGTTGGCACTCAATCGTGCCGCCAGCGCTCCTGAAACCGACGCATGACCTAATCTTCCCTCAGTCGGCCGTCGGCATTTAATGGCCGCAACGACGCCTAATCCTTTGGCCTCAGGGCCTCATTCCGTTAAGATAGCCCGCTTTTTCAAGGTGGGAGTCAGGCAGCATGGCGCAGCAGTATCAACCGGGGCAACGCTGGATCAGTGACAGCGAAGCAGAGCTTGGTTTAGGCACCGTTCTGGCACAGGACGGCCGCTTGTTGACCGTGCTTTACCCGGCCACTGGCGAAACCCGCCAGTACGCGCTAAGGAATGCGCCCCTGACCCGCGTGCGATTCTCGCCGGGCGACTCCATCACTCACTTCGAAGGCTGGAAGATGACCGTGCGCGAAGTCGAGGATGCCGATGGCCTGCTCGTCTACCACGGCCTGAACGCCGAGAACGAAGCCGTCACCCTGCCGGAAACCCAGCTGTCGAACTTCATTCAGTTCCGGTTGGCCAGCGACCGCCTGTTCGCCGGGCAGATCGACCCACTGCCGTGGTTCTCCCTGCGCTACCACACCCTGGAACACACCAGCCGCCAGTTGCAGTCCGCGCTGTGGGGCCTGGGCGGCGTACGCGCACAACCGATCGCGCACCAGTTGCACATTGCCCGTGAAGTCGCCGACCGCATCGCCCCACGGGTATTGCTGGCGGACGAAGTGGGTCTGGGCAAGACCATCGAAGCCGGTCTGGTGATCCATCGCCAACTGCTGTCGGGCCGCGCCAGCCGCGTGCTGATCCTGGTGCCGGAAAACCTCCAGCACCAGTGGCTGGTGGAAATGCGCCGCCGCTTCAACCTTGAGGTCGCGCTGTTCGACGAAGAACGCTTCATCGAAAGCGATGCCTCCAACCCGTTCGAAGACACCCAACTGGCCCTCGTGGCCCTGGAGTGGCTGGTCGAAGACGAAAAGGCCCAGGACGCGTTGTTCGCCGCCGGCTGGGACCTGATGGTGGTCGACGAAGCACACCACCTGGTCTGGCACGAAGAAAAAGTCAGCCCGGAATACTCCTTGGTCGAACAGCTTGCCGAGACGATCCCGGGCGTGCTGCTGCTCACCGCCACCCCGGAACAACTCGGCCAGGACAGCCACTTCGCCCGTCTGCGCCTGCTTGACCCGAACCGTTTCCACGACCTGGCCGCCTTCCGCGCCGAAAGCGAGAACTATCGCCCGGTGGCCGAAGCCGTTCAGGAGCTGCTGGACAAGGGTCGCCTGTCGCCTGCCGCGCACAAGACCATCCACGGCTTCCTCGGCAACGAAGGTGAAGCCCTGCTGACCGCCGTCAACGATGGCGACAGCGAAGCCAGCGCCCGCCTCGTGCGCGAACTGCTCGACCGCCACGGCACCGGCCGCGTGCTGTTCCGCAACACCCGCGCCGCCGTGCAGGGTTTCCCGGAGCGCAAGCTGCACCCGTACCCACTGCCGTGCCCGGACGAATACCTCGAACTGCCACTGGGCGATCACGCCGAGCTGTACCCGGAAGTCAGCTTCCAGGCCCAGCCGGACGCCAGCGAAGAAGAACGCTGGTGGAAATTCGATCCGCGCGTCGAGTGGCTGATCGATCAGCTGAAAATGCTCAAGCGCACCAAAGTGCTGGTGATCTGCGCCCACGCCGAAACCGCGATGGACCTGGAAGACGCCCTGCGCGTGCGCTCCGGCATCCCGGCCACGGTGTTCCACGAAGGCATGAACATCCTCGAGCGAGACCGCGCCGCCGCCTACTTCGCCGACGAAGAGTTTGGCGCGCAGGTGCTGATCTGCTCGGAAATCGGCAGTGAAGGTCGTAACTTCCAGTTCGCCCACCACCTGGTGCTGTTCGATCTGCCGTCGCACCCGGACCTGCTGGAACAGCGGATCGGTCGTCTGGACCGGATCGGCCAGAAACACATCATCGAGCTGCACGTGCCGTACTTGGAAACCAGCCCGCAAGAACGTCTGTTCCAGTGGTATCACGAGGCGCTGAACGCGTTCCTCAATACCTGCCCGACCGGCAACGCCTTGCAGCATCAGTTCGGCCCGCGCCTGCTTCCGCTGCTCGAAGAGGTTGACGATGGCGAGTGGCAAACGCTGATCGACGAGGCGCGCACCGAGCGCGAGCGTCTGGAAGCCGAGCTGCACACCGGTCGCGACCGTCTGCTGGAGTTGAACTCCGGCGGTGCCGGCGAAGGTGAAGCGCTGGTCGAGGACATCCTCGAGCAAGACGACCAGTTCGCCCTGCCGATCTACATGGAAACCCTGTTCGACGCGTTCGGCATCGACAGCGAAGACCATTCGGAAAACGCCCTGATCCTCAAGCCGAGCGAGAAGATGCTCGACGCCAGCTTCCCGCTGGGCGACGACGAAGGCGTGACCATCACCTACGACCGCAACCAGGCGCTGTCGCGCGAAGACATGCAGTTCATCACCTGGGAACACCCGATGGTGCAGGGCGGCATGGACCTGGTGCTGTCCGGTTCGATGGGCAACACCGCTGTCGCGCTGATCAAGAACAAGGCGTTGAAGCCAGGCACTGTGTTGCTGGAACTGCTGTACGTCAGCGAAGTGGTTGCACCGCGCTCGCTGCAACTGGGCCGTTACCTGCCGCCGGCCGCCCTGCGCTGCCTGCTCGATGCCAATGGCAACGACCTGTCGGCCCGTGTGTCGTTCGAAACCCTGAACGATCAACTGGAAAGCGTGCCACGCGCCAGTGCCAACAAGTTCATCCAGGCCCAGCGCGATCAGCTGACGCCACGGATCAACGCCGGTGAAGACAAGGTCATCCCGCGTCACGCCGAGCGCGTGGCCGAGGCCCGCCGTCGTCTGGCAGCCGATACCGATGAAGAACTGGCGCGCCTGACCGCGTTGCAAGCGGTCAACCCGACCGTACGCGACAGCGAACTGGTTGCCCTGCGCAAACAGCGCGAGCAAGGCCTGGCCATGCTCGACAAGGCTGCGCTGCGACTCGAAGCGATCCGGGTGCTGGTGGCGGGTTAAACCGCCCTGCTCCATCGCCACACATGAAAAGGCCCGCAGCGACGCGGGCCTTTTTGTTTGCCTGCGGTTACGCAGTCACCGCAGCGCCCTCTGGCTCGACCACCGCGACCAACCCCTCCTTCATCCGCTTCGCATCCCGCACAAAACACCGCGCCGCCAAAAACAGAAACACCATGGTCAGAAACAGCGCCACCGGGATCAGGTACATCGCGTCATGCAGGCCGACCGCTTTGAAGGCTTCAGTCATCTGCTCGGCGCCCGCCGAAATCATGGCCGACTTGGCAAAGTGATCGGACAATCCACCGACCACCACCGGCCCCAAGCCCCCGCCAAGCAAATACAATCCGGCAAAGAACAACGCCATCGCCGTGGCCCGCAGGCGCGGTTCGACCACGTCCTGAATCGCCGTGTACACGCAGGTATAGAAGTTATAGGCAAACAGCCAGCCGACACTGAACAGCGCGACAAACACACCGATCTCGATCAGCCCGGCGTGCAGTGCCCAAGCGGTGCACACGGTGGAAATGATCAGGCTGAACGCCGCAAACAGCAGCCGCCCGTTAGCCACACGCTGATGGATCTTGTCGGCGATCCAGCCGCCGAGGGTCAGGCCGATCAGCCCGGTCACGCCGACGATCAGCCCCGTGGCCACTGCCGCCTCCTGCAATGGCAGCAGAAAGTAACGCTGAAGCATCGGCACCAGAAACGAGTTACAGGCATACGTGGCAAAGTTGAAGCACAACCCGGCCATCACCAGCCACAGAAAAGTCGGCACCGCGAGAATCCGGCGGATCGGCTTGTCGACTTTCTCCTGCGACACTTGCACGGTCTCCGCCGCGCCGCGCTTGGGTTCCTTGATGAAGAACATGAACACCGCCAGCAGCAACCCCGGCACGGCAGCAATAAAGAACGGCGCGCGCCAGCTGTCGAACGCCTTGACCATCGCACCGATGGTGAAAAACGCCAGCAGCAGGCCCAACGGCAAGCCCAGCATGAAGATGCCCATGGCCCGCGCACGACGGTGCGCCGGGAACAGATCACCAATCAGCGAGTTGGCGGCAGGCGCGTAACTGGCCTCGCCGATGCCGATGCCCATGCGTACCAGCAGGAAACTCCAGAAACTGCCGACCAGTCCGTTGACCGCGGTCAACGCACTCCAGGTCGCCAGGCCCCAGCCCATCAGCTTACTGCGCGAGCCGGTGTCGGCCATGCGCCCCAACGGCAGGCCGGCGATGGCATAGACGATGGTGAATGCGGTTCCGACGATCCCTAGCTGAAAATCGCTGAGGTGCCACTCCATTCGGATCGGTTCGATGATGATCGCCGGGATGGTGCGATCGAAGAAATTGAACAGGTTGGCGAGGAACAGCAGGAACAGAATGCGCCAGGCATTCGCCGCTTGGGTCGAGTTCTGCATGGGTCCGTCTCTTTTATTGTTATAGGGCTTCACTGCCGACGCATCCGAGCCCGGAACCTGCAATCTAGTCACGCTCGTCGGGACTGTCTGTGATCATTCGTCAGCCTGATAGGGAGCCATGGCACTGTAACGAAACGTAAGCGCTTGAAAAGGCTCGAATCCCCCGAAAACCGGGGGTTTTGCGGAAAAATCCGGCAATGAAAAAATACTTTCGCGCCCCCCTTCCCAACGCCGTGGCAAAGCCTAGAATGGCGCCGGATCCGTCCGGATCCAGCCGATCAATCCCTTTGATGCCCCTCCCATGTCCGATGTCAGTCCGTGTCTGAATTGCGGTGCCTGCTGTTCCCATTTTCGTGTGTCATTTTTCTGGGGTGAATGTGCATCCTCCGGCGGAACCGTGCCTGATGAACTGGTCACCCAGATCACGCCCAGCCGGGTCGCCATGATCGGCACCGACCGCAAGGCGCCGCGCTGCACCGCGCTGGAAGGCGAAGTCGGAAAATCGGTGGCCTGCACGATCTACGACAAGCGTTCCAGCCCCTGCCGCGAGTTCGAGGCGTCGTGGGAAAACGGCGAGCAGAATCCCGACTGCGACAAGGCGCGTGCCCGTTTTGGCCTGCCGCCATTGCAACCGCACTGGAACGAAGTGGCCTGAGAAACCGAGCCTGCGAGACTTAGCACCAATCGCTATGACGCTCATGCCAAAATCATTAGAGCCAATGTGCCATCACCGCTTGCGCCCCGAGATCGGCCTCTATACTGCATTCATTCGCCTGCGTTGATGACGCAGTAAGGAAGCACTCAGAGACGGGGCATGCTATGGAGTGGCTTGGTTTGCAGTTTGTTGCCGAGCTGCCGGAGAGCGGGCAGGTCATTCTCAATTGCACACACAATCCCTTGCTGGTGCTGGTCGCCTATCTGGTGGCGTGTGCCGCGAGTTTCGCCACCCTCGATATGGCGGAACGCGTCGGCCATGCTGAAGATCCCGGATCGCGCAGGCTCTGGCGCTGGATCGGCGCCACTTGTCTGGCCGGCGGCATCTGGGCCATGCATTTCATCAGCATGCTGGCGTTCCAGACACCGATCGACATCCAGTACGACCTGGCCATTACCCTGTTCTCCCTGGTGATCGCCGTGCTGGCCTCCTGGCTGGCGATGCACACCCTCAGCGAACCGCAGCCCAGTCTGCTGCAATACTTCAAGACCGCCATCGTCATCGGTCTGGGCATCGCCGGCATGCACTACGTCGGCATGGCCGCCATGCAATCCGCCGCCACCGCCTACTACGAACCGACCTTGTTCGGGCTGTCGATCCTGATTGCCATCGGTGCCAGTTTCGCCGCGCTGTGGGTGGCCGGGAATTTGCGTGAAGGCAGCGGCCTGCACAACCAGATGCTCAAATACGTGGCTACCCTGATTCTCGGGGCCGGCATCATCAGCATGCACTTAACGGGCATGGCAGCGTTGCAACTGGTCCTCCCGGAGGGAAGAATTCCCACACTGAAGGTCGATTCCAGCCACTTGCAACTGGGGCTCACCGTCGCCTTTATCACCCTGCTGATCCTCGGTAGCGCCATCAGCGCCGCACTCGCCGACAAGAAACTGCAGAACAAGGAGCAAGACCTGCGCCGGGTCAACATGCTGCTCAGCCAGCTCGATCAGGCGCGGATGTCGCTGCAACAGGCAGCCAATTACGATGCGCTGACCAACCTGATCAACCGTCGCGGTTTCAACCAGCTCTTTGCTGAAAAGCTCAGCCAGAAATCCACCGAGGGCGGCATGCTCGCGGTGATGTTTCTCGACATCGACCACTTCAAGCGCATCAATGACAGCCTTGGTCATGACGCCGGTGACGAGTTGCTCAAGGTCATCGCCCAGCACATCAAAGGCTCGGTGCGCGGCCATGAAGACGTGGTTGCCCGTTTTGGCGGGGACGAATTCTGCATCCTCATTGGCCTGCGCGACCGTGAAGAGGCGCGCAACCTGGCCCAGCGCATCATGCTCAAGATGAAGGAGCCGATCGAACTGGCGGGGCGGCGCATGGTGATGACCACCAGCATCGGCATCAGCCTGTTTCCCGAAGACGGCACCACCTGTGATGAACTGCTCAAACACGCGGACCTGGCGCTGTATCAATCCAAGGGCGCCGGGCGCAACGGCGTGCACTTTTTCGATTCCAACCTGAAAAACCGCGCCAGCCTGGAACTGCAACTGGAGGAAGAACTGCGCCATGCCCTGCGCGAAGAGAACGGGTTGATGCTGTATTACCAGCCGATCTTCGAATTGAAGACCGGCAAGGTCACCAAGCTCGAAGCGCTGATTCGCTGGCAGCATCCGGTGCACGGCCTGCTGACCCCGGACCGTTTTATCGCCATCGCCGAAAACAACGGCCTGATCGCGGAGCTGGACAACTGGGTGCTGCGCAAGGCCTGCGAAGACCTGGGCGAGCTGTCGCGCCACGGCTGCAGCGACTTGAAAATCGCCTGGAACTGCTCCCCCCTGAATCTGGCGCGGGAAGAACTGGCCAATGAAATCGAATATGCCTTGCGCAGTGCCGGCGTCGCCCCCGAACGGCTGGAGCTGGAGGTGACCGAAAACGCCCTGATGGGCAACATCGCCAACACGCTAGTGCTGTTGCGGCAGATCCGCGCCCTGGGTGTCTCGCTGTCGATCGACGATTTCGGCACCGGCTATTCGTCGCTGGCTTACCTCAAGCGGCTGCCGCTCAACACCTTGAAGGTCGACCGCTCATTTATTCTCGATATTCCCAAGGCCACCGCCGACATGGAAATCGTCCAGGCGATCATCGTCATGGCCCACACCCTGCACTTGCAGGTGGTCACCGAAGGCGTGGAAAGCCTGGAGCAATACGAATTCCTCGAGCGCTCCGGCTGCGACTTCATTCAAGGTTACCTGCTCAGCCGTCCGGTGCCGCTGCACGAACTGCGCCCGGTCCTCGAAGAGATCAATCAACGCAAACACGCCCACTCGATCAATCCGCTGACGCTGGCTCGCGGTACATTTTCACCAGTGTCGATGGATCTTTCTCCAAAAAGCCCTGCGCCCCATGCAGGCGCATCAGTTGTGCGGCCAATCCGCTGATCGGTGTGGCCGAGCCGACTTCTCGGGAAAACTTCACCGCCGTATCGAGATCCTTGAGCAGCGTGCGCACATGCCATTTCACCGGTTCGAAACGGCTTTCGGCCATTTGCGGAGCGAGGATCTGCAGCGGCTTCGAATCGGCAAAACCACCGGCCAGCGCCTTGGCAATCAGGCTGGCGTCGACCCCGGACTGCTCGGCCAGCGCGACCACTTCGGCAATCACCAGCGCATTGCAGGCAACAATCATCTGATTGCAGGCCTTGGTCACCTGGCCGGCACCGATGCCGCCCATGTGCGTGACGCGCTGACCGAGGGTGAGCAACACCGGGCGAACACTATCAAGATCTGCGGCGTCACCACCGACCATGATTGCCAGACTGCCAGCCTCGGCCCCGACCACGCCGCCGGACACCGGTGAATCGAGCCAGGCCATGCCGGTCTTTTGCGCCAGTTCTGCTGCCATCTCGCGAGTCGCTGTCGGTTCAAGGCTGGAAAAGTCCACCAGCAACTGGCCGTTTCTTGCGCCTTCAGCAACACCGGCCGGGCCAAACACTACCTCGCGCACCACGGCCGTGTCGGCCAGGCACAGCATCACCACGTCGGCGTGTCCGCACAGTTCGGCCGAGGTCGCGACTTGCCGGGCACCCGCCTCGACCAGCGGCGCACATTTGTCCGGGTTGCGGTTCCACACCGTCAGCGGATAACCCGCCGCCAGCAGACGCCGGCACATCGGCAGGCCCATCAGGCCGATTCCGGCAAACCCCAACGAAGGTAGCGTTGACATCATTTAGCCTCCTTTTGATTAAAGATCGCCGAATCATGGCCGATCCATCATCAATCAGGAAAGGATTCCCCCGTGCGACACACAGGCAAAGACCCTGACGCACGGGCCAAATACGCGCAGAAAAAAGACGCGAGATTCCCATTCCGTGAGGCTCGACGACAGTGGTCGCCGAGCCAACCAGTCCAGGTAAATGGCGCACAATGACTTCTAAAAACAATCCGGCCACCGCGGTATCCGATCTGACCCTGAGCCCTGCGGCGAACAGCCCTGCCCCGATGAAGCCATTGCCTCCTTCGCGCCCTCTGGGCACCCAGCAATACCTGTACTTCACCGAAACCAACACCGATCGCATCCTCGACAACCTCGACGGCCTGCGTGACCTGGTGTTCCCGCGCCCGCCGCACCTGGAAGGCGACAACGAGCAGCACAACGACCAGGAATTCCCGTCGGTGTGCCTGATCGGCCTCGGTCGCTGCGGCTCCAACATCGCCCTCGACGTGGCGGAGCTGGTGTACAACGCGCGCAAGTTCTACCTCAACGAATTCAACAACGAAGACCGCGTGGCTGACCGTCGCCTGGCCTCCGACAAAGGCTACAGCCCGGCCCAGTGGATCAAGCAGAACCTGCGGATCGGCCCGAACAAATCGACCAAACCGGTGTTCCTGGTGGAACCCTTGGTGATGCTCGGCGACCTCGACAAGGACATTGCCGGGCGCATCCGTTTCTCGCGCAAGGGCGAGAAAAGTGGCTTCCTGCGCGACTACAGCAAAATGAAGATCATGGACTTGTCCGAAGTCCACGCCGGTGGCGCTGGTAACGCGCCGATCCTCGGCCAGTACCTGGCGAAGATCATCCTGAACAAGGACACCCAGCGTTTCTCCAGCCCTGACTGGAAAATGATCCACTCGTACCTGATCGACAGCTGCGGCATCAAGGCCAACCAGTCGCGCCTGTATTTCTCGATCTTCAGTGCCGGCGGCGGTACCGGTTCAGGCATGGCCTCGGAATTCGGCCTGGCCCAGCAGCACTCGTACATGAACAAGACGTTCGACACCAAGCCGATGGACGAGCATGACGGCAAGAGCGGTCATTCGTTCGTGTTCGAGCCGATCTTCACCAGCGGCATCTGCGTGCTGCCGAACATTTCCGACCACCGCAGCGAAATGTCCGAGGCGCTGCACATCAACGCCGGTCGCCTGCTGTGCAAATACCTGTCGGAGGAATGGGATTTCTCATACAACTTCGCCAACGAAGACAGCAGCGAAGCCAGCGTCATGGGCCGTATCCGCCCATGGAACGCGATGATGCTGATCTCCAACGACATCATGCGTTACGCCGAAGAGAGCGACGACGGCAACATCCAGAACATTGATGTCAATGCGATGGAGAAGCACGCCAACCAGTACATCTCGCAGCAGATCTTCAACATTCTGACGGCCCAGGCAGTCACGACCGACTACGACCAGAACTATTTCCGTCGTGCCGGCATCGATATCGGCGAGACCATTCGCCTGGACGCCAACGATCTGTTCATGAGTCTGGCTGGCCCGGTGGCGATTGCCTACGCAGAATCCGTGGTGCCGGAAACGCCGCCGCCGAGCAGCGACAAATTCAAAGTGTTCGACAAAGAGCCACAGCGCCTGAACATCGACGATCTGTTCTTCCGCTCGATCGACCTGCCGCACTTCAACAAAGTCACCCAGGCCATCGAAGGCATCAGCCTGCTGCCGATCGAATCCAAGCGCTATCGCGCCTCGCTCGAACAGTACAAGAACTCCGGCTATGACGCGGCTGCGCTGCACGACCTGCACTTCTTCAAGAACTGCTCGTCGGTGGTCTCGATCGTCTCGTTGCCCAAAGACTACAAGCTGTCGTACATGGACCTGAACCGGTTGAAGACCCACCTCAACAGCCTGTTCCCCAACACCACACTGAAGCGTTACGCGCTGGTGATCGGCGCCTCGGCCAACCTGTCGCTGACCACCCTGATCGCCAAGAGCCCGTGCCTGTCGGATGACTTCCTGACCCTGATTGTGGCGTTCATCAAGCGCTGCTTCGCGAAGACCCCGTACCGTTTCGACGAGACCCTGGACAACTCGATCCTCGACTTCATCATCAATGAAGAATTCGATGAAGCGCGTATCGATGACCTGCTCAACGAGTTCGAGAACCCGGCGAAGATCCTCGATACCAACTGGTACGCGATCAAACCGATGTACGAGAAGAAGTACCGCGAGCTGATCAACGACAAAGAAAAATTTGTCTCGATCAACGACATCCGCCTGTCGCGAGATTGTGTGAAGAAGTCGATCAAATACCTGCGCGAGATTTACCGTCACCGGATCGGCAAGACCAAGGTCATCTCGCTGAATAACCATACTGGCAAGACTTACTCGGTCTGATCCTGAACCGAGTCGCGCCCTTCGCGAGCAGGCTCGCTCCCACATTGGAAGATGTTTCCTGTGGGAGCGAGCCTGCTCAAGATGAGGCCCTCGAATTCCCCGATTTATCCAACCTTTCCAACATCCCGAAACAATTAAGCAGCCGTTAGGCTGCTTACTAAACTGTGCCCGTTACGTTTACGTCACCGTTATGCCACCCGCGCTTGTGGCATTTCTCTACGGCAACGTGCCATCACGCTACTCGGCTACACACTTTTCCTCGGCCATTGTGCGCACCAACAAGGTGCAACCCTTCAGGCCAACGCCCTTTCCTGGACCAGGATCCACGGTCGAACCACCACCGCCCACATCTCTGGATCACGTTCGAAAATATCCAGCGCCCGCGTTTCAGACAGCTTGGCGACCTTGTCTTCGGCCAGCCAGGCAGCGACTTTCTCGCCCTGATCCGATGCCACGGCCTCGGCCACGGCGATCAAATCCAGGTCGCCATCGACCCACAATAGGGCACCCTGGGCGTAGAAGCGCTCCAGCTCTTTCCAGGTAATAGATGCGGTTTCACCAAGCAGCTTGGCATAGAGGGTGCTAGGTTCTTGATTCATGGGACTGTCCGGAAAAGAAATCGGCGCGAATGATAACGTCGGTGGTCCGGCAGAAAAACCCGGTAGCAAAAGGCTGTACCGAACGAAAAGAGCAGGAAGGCCAGGGAATGCTGATGATCGGGGTATAAGCCCTTTGAACGTCCCGCCGCAATTCTGTCTTTTTCTTTCACTAAAGCGACATCTCCAGAATTTGCCCCTGGGCGCCAGCTTCCCAGGCCAACAACCGGCGCTCTACACTGTACCGGTACAGTTGCCGGGGGCATTTCCGGAAGGTATCGCGAAGATATCCAGCCCGGTTCTGCTGCTACGGCGTCAGGACTCTAAAAAAATACAACAGTAAGAGTGGAGCACTATGACTAAGGCTACTAAGCAGATTTCCAAACTGTTTGCCGCTATGGTACTGGCCGGGGTTGCCAGCCATTCGTTCGCAGCTGACACCATCAAGATCGGTATCGCCGGCCCTAAAACCGGCCCGGTAGCCCAGTACGGCGACATGCAGTTCAGTGGCGCCAAAATGGCCATCGAACAGATCAACGCCAAGGGCGGCGTCGACGGCAAGAAGCTCGAAGCCGTTGAATACGATGACGCTTGCGACCCGAAACAAGCGGTAGCCGTTGCGAACAAGGTCGTCAACGACGGCGTCAAGTTCGTGGTCGGTCACCTGTGCTCCAGCTCCACCCAGCCTGCTTCGGACGTTTACGAAGACGAAGGCGTGATCATGATTACCCCGGCTGCCACCAGCCCGGACATCACCAGCCGTGGTTACAAAATGGTGTTCCGCACCATCGGTCTGGACAGCGCCCAGGGCCCTGCCGCCGGTAACTACATTGCCGATCACGTGAAACCGAAAATCGTTGCTGTTCTGCACGACAAACAGCAATACGGCGAAGGCATTGCCACCGCCGTGAAGAAAACTTTGGAAGGCAAAGGCGTCAAGGTTGCCGTGTTCGAAGGCGTCAACGCCGGCGACAAAGACTTCTCCTCGATGATCTCCAAGCTCAAGCAAGCCAACGTCGACTTCGTCTACTACGGCGGCTACCACCCGGAGCTGGGCCTGATCCTGCGTCAGTCCCAGGAAAAAGGCCTGAAAGCCAAGTTCATGGGTCCGGAAGGCGTGGGTAACGACTCCATCTCGCAGATCGCCAAGGACGCGTCCGAAGGCCTGCTGGTAACCCTGCCGAAGTCCTTCGACCAGGATCCGGCCAACCAGAAGCTGGCTGAAGACTTCAAGGCGAAGAAAGAAGACCCGAGCGGCCCGTTCGTGTTCCCGTCCTACTCGGCGGTTGAAGTGATTGCCCAGGGTATCACCGCTGCCAAATCCGAAGACCCTGCCAAAGTGGCGGCCGCCATTCACGCCGGCACCTTCAAGACCCCTACCGGTGACCTGAGCTTCGACGCCAAGGGCGACCTGAAGGACTTCAAATTCGTGGTCTACGAGTGGCACTTCGGCAAACCTAAAACCGAAGTTTCGCCTCAGTAAGGCGCTGCCTGACTGACTGCCAATAAAGCCCACGGCGTGCCGTGGGCTTTGTTTTACGAATGTATTGGGCCGCACTGGCGTGATCCGCCAGTCTCCCCACCTGAAAATCTCAAAACCGTCATCAGCGGTTCGCTGGCAAAACCCGGATTCGAAGTGGATAAAGATCCACGGGGCCGGGCGGGAAAATGACTCCACCAGTGAAATGCGTATCAGGTTTTTAGGAGCGCTGTAATGCCTGACATCTATCACTTCTTCCAACAGCTGGTTAATGGCATGACCATTGGCAGCACGTATGCCCTGATCGCCATCGGCTATACGATGGTCTACGGCATCATTGGAATGATCAACTTCGCCCATGGCGAGGTGTACATGATCGGCTCCTACGTGGCATTCATCGCCATCGCCGGGCTGTCCATGATGGGACTCGACAGTGTTCCGCTGTTGATGACCGCCGCTTTTCTCGCAACCATCGTCGTGACCAGTGCCTACGGTTACAGCATCGAACGGGTCGCCTACCGCCCCTTGCGCGGCAGCAACCGTCTGATCCCGCTGATTTCCGCCATCGGTATGTCGATCTTCCTGCAGAACACGGTTCTGCTGGCGCAAGACTCCAAGGACAAATCCATCCCCAACCTGATCCCCGGCAACTTCTCCATCGGACCAGGTGGCGCACATGAAGTGCTGATTTCCTACATGCAAATCGTGGTTTTCGTGGTGACCCTGGTCGCCATGCTCGGCCTGACGCTGTTCATCTCCCGCTCTCGTCTGGGTCGCGCCTGCCGTGCCTGTGCCGAAGACATCAAGATGGCCAACCTGCTGGGCATCAACACCAACAACATCATCGCCCTGACCTTCGTCATCGGTGCTGCGCTGGCGGCCATCGCAGCCGTGCTGCTGAGCATGCAATACGGCGTGATCAACCCGAACGCCGGCTTCCTTGTCGGCCTCAAGGCCTTCACCGCCGCGGTACTGGGCGGCATCGGCAGCATCCCCGGCGCCATGCTCGGCGGGCTGGTGCTGGGTGTGGCGGAAGCCTTTGGTGCCGATATCTTCGGCGACCAGTACAAGGACGTCGTGGCGTTCGGGCTGCTGGTTCTGGTGCTGTTGTTCCGGCCAACCGGCCTGTTGGGTCGTCCGGAGGTTGAGAAAGTATGACTAGGAATCTTAAACAGGCGCTGTTCAGCGCCCTGCTGGTGTGGGCAGTGGCCTACCCGGTACTCGGTCTGAAGCTGACCATCGTCGGCATCAACCTCGAAGTGCATGGCACCAGTACCTCGACATTGATCACCATTGCCGTCTGCTCTGTGTTGATGTTCCTGCGTGTGCTGTTCGACCAGCAGATCGGCGCGGCGTGGAAATCCTCGCCGAACCTGCCAAAAATGCCGGCCAAGGCCAGCAGCTTCCTGACCCTGCCGACCACTCAGCGCTGGATCATCATTGCGTTGATCATCGGTGCACTGGTCTGGCCGTTTTTCGGTTCTCGCGGCGCGGTGGATATCGCGACGCTGGTGCTGATCTACGTGATGCTCGGCCTGGGCCTGAACATCGTGGTCGGCCTGGCTGGCCTGCTCGACCTCGGTTACGTCGGCTTCTATGCCGTCGGCGCCTACAGTTATGCGCTGCTGTCGCACTACTACGGCCTGAGCTTCTGGATCTGCCTGCCGATCGCCGGACTGATGGCGGCCACCTTCGGCTTCCTGCTCGGTTTCCCGGTACTGCGTCTGCGCGGTGACTATCTGGCGATCGTGACGCTGGGCTTCGGTGAAATCATCCGTCTGTTCCTGCGCAACCTCACCGACATCACCGGCGGCCCGAACGGTATCAGCAACATCGAGAAGCCAACGTTCTTCGGTCTGACCTTCGAACGTAAAGCCGCCGAGGGTCTGCAGACGTTCCACGAATACTTCGGCCTGGAATACAACTCGATCAACAAGGTGATCTTCCTGTATCTGGTGGCGTTGTTCCTGGCGCTGTTCGCGCTGTTCGTCATCAACCGCTTGCTGCGCATGCCTCTGGGCCGTGCCTGGGAGGCGTTGCGCGAGGACGAGATCGCCTGCCGTGCATTGGGCCTGAACCCGACGCTCATCAAGCTTTCAGCGTTCACCCTGGGTGCCTGCTTCGCCGGTTTCGCCGGCAGCTTCTTCGCCGCCCGTCAGGGTCTGGTAACGCCGGAGTCCTTTACCTTCATCGAGTCGGCGACCATTCTCGCCATCGTGGTGCTGGGCGGCATGGGCTCTCAGCTGGGCGTGGTACTGGCGGCGGTCGTGATGATCCTGCTGCCGGAAATGATGCGTGAGTTCAGTGAGTACCGCATGCTGATGTTCGGCGCCCTGATGGTGCTGATGATGATCTGGCGACCTCAAGGTCTGCTGCCCATGCAACGTCCTCACATGGAGCTGCGCAAATGAGCCGCGAGATCCTGAAAGTCGAAAATCTGAGCATGCGCTTCGGCGGTCTGCTGGCGGTCAACGGCGTGGCCCTGACCGTGAAAGAGAAACAAGTGGTGGCGCTGATCGGGCCTAACGGCGCGGGCAAGACCACCGTGTTCAACTGCCTGACCGGTTTCTACAAGCCGAGCGGCGGCAGCATCAAGCTCGATGGCGAGCCGATCGAAGGCCTGCCTGGCCACAAGATCGCCCTCAAGGGTGTGGTGCGCACCTTCCAGAACGTGCGGTTGTTCAAGGACATGACGGCGGTCGAGAACCTGTTGATCGCCCAGCACCGTCACCTGAACACCAACTTCCTGTCCGGCCTGTTCAAGACCCCGGCGTTCCGCAAAAGCGAGCGCGAGGCCATGGAATACGCCGAGTACTGGCTGGACAAGGTCAACCTCAAGGAGTTCGCCAACCGTCCGGCCGGCACCCTGGCGTACGGTCAGCAGCGTCGCCTGGAAATCGCTCGCTGCATGATGACCCGTCCACGGATCCTCATGCTCGACGAACCCGCTGCCGGTCTGAACCCGAAGGAAACCGAAGACCTGAAGGCGCTGATCAGCGTGCTGCGTGAAGAACACAACGTCACCGTGTTGCTGATCGAACACGACATGAAACTGGTCATGAGCATTTCCGACCACATCGTCGTGATCAACCAGGGCACACCTCTGGCCGACGGCACGCCGGAACAGATCCGCGACAATCCTGAAGTGATCAAAGCCTACCTGGGGGAAGCGTAAATGCTGCAGTTCGAAAACGTTTCCACCTTCTACGGCAAGATCCAGGCCCTGCACAGCGTCAACGTCGAAGTCCGCCAGGGCGAGATCGTGACCCTGATCGGCGCCAACGGTGCCGGCAAGTCCACCCTGCTGATGACGCTTTGCGGTTCACCGCAGGCGCACAGCGGCAGCATCCGCTACATGGGTGAGGAACTGGTCGGCCAGGACTCGTCGCAGATCATGCGCAAGAGCATCGCCGTGGTGCCGGAAGGTCGTCGGGTGTTTGCCCGTCTGACCGTCGAAGAAAACCTGTCCATGGGCGGCTTCTTCACCGACAAGGGCGACTATCAGGAACAGATGGACAAGGTTCTCGGACTTTTCCCACGCCTGAAAGAACGCTTCAACCAGCGCGGCGGCACCATGTCCGGCGGCGAACAGCAAATGCTCGCCATCGGCCGGGCGCTGATGAGCAAGCCGAAACTGCTGCTGCTCGACGAACCGTCACTGGGCCTGGCACCGATCATCATCCAGCAGATCTTCGACATCATCGAACAGCTGCGCAAGGACGGTGTGACGGTGTTCCTGGTCGAGCAGAACGCCAACCAGGCGCTGAAAATCGCTGACCGAGCCTACGTGCTGGAAAACGGCCGGGTGGTGATGCAAGGCACCGGCGAAGCGCTACTGACCGACCCGAAAGTACGCGAGGCGTACCTCGGCGGTTGATGGATCGCTACAAACAAAAAACGGCCTTCGGGCCGTTTTTTTTTGCGCTTTGAAAATTATTTTCGCGATCGCTGTAACGCATTCCCAAGTCGTTTCTCTAGAGGGGTAAGCAAGCGCACATCGCTTGTTCCAACCCAAGTTGAAACCGGAGAAACATCATGACTGCTACCACCCGCACCCTGTCCGCCACCGCCCTGGTTCTGGCCCTTGGTTCCGCCCTGAGCATGGCCGCCGTTTCGACCGCCCAGGCTGCCGACAACAGCAACATGGAAAAATGCTTCGGCGTGGCCATGAAAGGTCATAACGACTGCGCCGCCGGCGCCGGTACCACCTGTGCAGGCACGGCGAAAATGGATTACCAGGCCAACTCCTGGAAGTTCGTTCCGAAAGGCACTTGCACCACCACCGAAAGCAAGACTTCGCCGACCGGTTTCGGTCAGATGGAAGCCTTCAAGGCCAAGTCCTGATCCGGAGGCTGCCCGAGTGTCGATCATGATCACTTCCTGCGACCATGCCTCCCCCCGCACTCGGGCAGCCCTCACCGGGCTCCCGCCCCGTGCCGGGCTGGGGCTCAAAACCGGGCACTTTCGTGAAGTGCTCGGCTCTCTACCGGACATCGGTTTCTTCGAAGTCCACGCCGAAAACTACATGGTGGCCGGCGGCCCGTTTCATCATTTTCTGGGTTTGATTCGCGAGGCGTATCCGTTGTCGCTGCACGGTGTCGGCCTGTCCATCGGTGCCGAAGGCCCGCTGGATGTGCAACACCTCAAACGTCTGAGCGCGCTGATCGAGCGGTATCAACCCCACTCCTTTTCCGAACACCTGGCCTGGTCGACTCACGGCCCGGTGTTTCTCAATGACCTGTTGCCTCTGGCCTACGATACGCCGACGCTGAATCGCGTCTGCGATCACATCGACCAGGTGCAGAGCACCCTCAAGCGTCCGATGCTGCTGGAAAACCCGGCGACCTATCTGGCGTTCGAGCGCTCGACGATGGACGAAGCGGATTTCATCCGTGAAGTCATCCGTCGTAGCGGCTGCGGTCTGTTGCTGGACGTGAACAACGTCTACGTCTCTTGCATCAACCATCAGCGCGATCCTCTGGCCTACCTCGACGCGCTGCCGCTGCACGCGGTTGGCGAGATCCATCTGGCGGGGTTTGCCGAAGATTCCGACAGCCTCGGTGATCGTTTGCTGATCGATGATCACGGCGCACCGGTCGATCAGGCTGTCTGGTCTTTGTACCGACAGGCGCTCGAGCGCGTCGGCCCGGTGGCGACGCTGATCGAACGGGACAATCAGGTGCCGGCCTTCGACGTGCTGATGGCCGAGGCGCAACAGGCCGACGCGCTTCTGCTTTGCGCGGGAGTTCGGCCATGAGCACCCAAGCCGTGTTCAGCGCCGCACTGCTCGATGTCGGCCTGCCCTGCCCCGACGGATTGTGCAGCGCCAACGGGGCCGATCCGGCCAGTCGTTTCGCGGTGTACCGCAACAACGTGCAAGGCTCGTTGAGCAATGCACTGGCCGACAGTTATCCCGTGGTGATGCAGTTGGTGGGAGAGGAATTCTTCCGTGCCATGGCCGGAATTTTCATTCAAAACCACCCACCACAAAGCCCGATGATGAGCGACTACGGCAGTGATCTGGCGGACTTCATCAGCAGATTCGAGCCGGCGTCGAGCGTGCCCTACCTGGCCGATGTCGCGCGGCTGGAGCGCTTACGCACGCTGGCCTATCACGCCGCCGATATCGCGCCGCTCAGCCAGGACCGGATCGCTGCGGCCTTCGCGGATCAGGAAGGCCTGAGTCGCTTGCAAATCGGTCTGCATCCTTCGCTGCATGTGCTCGATTCAGCCTTTGCTGTGGTGGATATCTGGGCCGCGCATCAGCAAGACGCCACATTGGCCGGGATCGATCTGAATCAGGCCCAGCACACGCTGATCCTGCGCAACGGGCTGGAGGTCGAGGTGTTCGCCGTGGATCCCGGCGTCAGCCAGTTCATCCGCCAGCTCAAGGCCGGCCTGTCACTCACCTTGGCGCTGGAATCCACAGAAGCCTTCGACCTCAGCCAAACCCTGGCCCTGTTGATCAGTCGCCAGTCCATCACCCATTTACATCACAAGGTTTCGCCATGAACAGCCTCATTGCCCGCGCCATCGCGCTGCTGGAAAAAATCCCACGCAGCCTGATTGCCCTCATCGCGCGTTTTTCCATTGCGGCGGTGTTCTGGAAGTCCGGGCAGACCAAGGTCGAGGGCCTGGCCATCGACCTGATCGACGGCACCTTTCAGATTGGCTGGCCGCATCTGGCCGACTCGACGATTCCGCTGTTCCAGAGTGAATACCACGTGCCGCTGGTGTCACCGGAAATTGCCGCTCACATGGCGGCATTCGCCGAGCACTTTTTCCCGATCCTGATCCTCGTCGGCTTCGCCACGCGATTTTCGGCGCTTGCATTGCTGGGCATGACGCTGGTCATCGAGTTGTTCGTGTACCCCGACGCCTACCCGACTCACGGCACCTGGGCGGCCGTTCTGCTGTACCTGATGACCACCGGACCGGGCAAACTGTCGATCGACCATCTGATCGCCCGACGTTACCGCTGAAGCCGGTCGAGCGCCTCGCCACTACGCTTGAACCAGCCGATCAGGTAGTCCGCCAGCACTTGGGTACGTTTCGGTAAACCGCCCTGATAAGGATGCACCAGGTACATCGGCATACGCCGGGTCTGAAAATCACGAAGGAGCCAGCGCAATCGGCCGTCAGCCAATTCCGCCTGCAACAGATAGGACGGCAGGCGTGCAATGCCGGCGCCGGCCAGTGCGGCTTTCTTCAACAGGTTGTAGTGATTGCTGGCGAACGGTCCCGACACCCGCACTCGCAGCAGTTCGTGCTGCTGGTGATACAGCCACTCTTCGCGACCGCTGTAATGACTGTTAAGCAGACAACGGTGCTCGGCCAGCGCCTGCGGCGTCTGCGGCTCACCAAAACGCTCCAGATACGCCGGACTGGCGCAGGTCATTTCCTGCCAGGCCAGCAAGGGCTTGGCCACCAGTCGCTCGTCGTTGGCGACTTCCGTGCGAATAGCCAGATCGAAGCCGTCGCGGGAGAGATCGCGATAGCTGTTGTTCAACTCAAGCTCGATCTGTACTTCGGGATATTTCTGGGAGAACTCCAGCAACAGTCCATCGAAGAACGTTTCCCCCAGCGACACCGGCACCGTCATACGCACGGGACCGGCCATGTCGTCCTTCAAGCGCGCCAATGCCTGACGCGCCCTTTCGACCTGGACTACAAGCGCCTGAGCCTGCGGTAACAACGCCGCACCGGCCGCCGTCAGGCTGAGCCGACGCGTCGTGCGCTGCAGCAACACCACGGAAAACCGCGTTTCCAGCTGACTGATACGCTTGGACAGTTGTCCCTTGCTGCACCCCAGTTGCTGCGCCGCCAAAGTAAAACTACCCGCCTCGATCAACACCGCAAACGCCGCCAGATCATCCATCTCGCTCATGGATTGTTTCCATTTGAAAACCAAAGGTTGCCCATTAGCGCGCTTATCAGCCGAAAAAACCACTCTAGACTGAAAACTCGTTCAATCACTTGAGGCAAGCACGATGAAAATTCTGTTGATCGGCGCAGGCGGCACCATCGGTTCGGCCGTGGACAAAGAGCTGTCGCAGCGTCACGAAGTCATTCGCATCGGTCGCAACAGCGGCGATTTCCAGGTGGATATCAGCGACAGCGCATCGATTCGCAAGCTGTTCGAGCAGACCGGCAAGTTCGACGCCCTGGTCTGCGCCGCCGGCAACGTGACCTTCGCCCCGCTGGGCGACATGAACGAAGACAGCTTCGCCCTCGGCCTGAAAGACAAGTTGATGGGCCAGGTCAATCTGCTGCTGATCGGCCGCGAATTCGCCAACGACGGCGCATCCTTCACCTTCACCACCGGCGTGCTCAGCCACGATCCGATCCGCAGCGGTGCGTCGGCTGCACTGGTCAACGGCGCGCTCGACAGCTTCGTCCGTGCCGCCGCCATCGAACTGCCACGGGGCCTGCGCGTTAACTCGATCAGCCCGACCGTGCTGGTGGAAGCCATGGGCAGTTACGCCCCGTACTTCCGCGGCTACAAGCCGGTTCCTGCGGCGGATGTGGCATTGGCCTACGCCAAAAGTGTCGAAGGCCTGCAGACAGGTCAGACATTTCACGTGGGCTGAAAAGCCTCGGCATGCGGCGCTGGGTCAGCGTCGCATCAAGGTTTTAATGCTCCAGCAGCGTCGGAAGCAGCTTGCTGGCGACCTCGCGGGGCACGCTTATCATCAGACTCGGGCCTTTGATTACCGATTGAATCGTTGCGCTCGACACTTGAACGCCGTTGATGGACAGCTGCAGGGGTTGATGCAGTCCCTCGGTCGTCACCCGCTGCAGGCGATGCTGCGCATCCGGGTTCAAGGTGACATTGAGCATGACGGCATGCGGATTCGGATCATCGATTCGTTTGAGCTCGAGGCTCATTTCGGAGAAATCCGTCTCCGATGAAAAAGCAATTTCTGCCGCCATCGACGGCCATGCAGCCATCATTGCCAGTACCGCCAAAAGCACCCTGCCTGATCCGTTCATAAAAACCTCGCGTATCGAAAAGGCGGACAAGGTACGGCCAAATGTCCTTCGTCCCGACTTCGAAAGTTAAGCCAAATGTTTCCGGTACGTGGCAAATCCAACTCATGGTTGTGATAAGCGGTCAGCCTGCGTAACGTGGCGGCACTTGTCTGGAGAGCCGAAGATGCGTGTTGCCCGTTCCTTGATCGTTGTTGCCCTGCTCCCTCTGTTTGCCGCGTGCCAGTTGTTCGAGGGTGCGCGGACCAGCGCCTCCCACGTCGGCCAGACGCGGATGCAGGGGCAACTGACCGCTGCCGACGGCAAACTGGTGTTCCAGGCCTGCGGCGAGCAGCGCCAGTACGTGGTCAACGACATCGGCAGCACCAGCGTCCTGCAGGAGGCCGCCACGCTGGCCGACCAACAGGGCAAGCTGTTCGCCGACGTTCGCGGCAAGATCGCCGGTGACCGCCTCGACCTGACCCAGCTGTACCGCGTGGAACGTTCCGGCACTGCCTGTGACGATCCCAATTTCAAACAGTTGATCCTGCGTGCGGCCGGTCATGGTCCGGAATGGAACGTCAAGGTCAGTGGCAAAGGCATGGTCATCGACCGCGAAGGCCAGCCACCGCTCGCCGTGCCTTACGTCGAAGAGCAATTGGGCGACGGTCGTTTCAACCTCAGCAGCGAAGCCAACAACCAGCGCATCGAGCTGTGGGTGGCGCCGCAACGCTGTGTCGACAGTAACAGCGGCAGCTTGCAGCACATGAGTGCCGAGCTGCGTATCGACGGCAAGGTGCAGCGCGGTTGCGGGTATTTCGGCGGTTCGCGCAACGACTGATCGTTTTACCCTCACGGGATCCGGCCGTTGCGGCTTATAATCGCCGCCTTCAAACGCCCTGGCGCAGTTGTGCGCCCCGCGAACCGGATCCTGTCATGTTACGAATCACTGAACTCAAGCTGCCGATCGACCATCCCGACGAAGACCTGCGCGCCGCCATCGTGCAACGCCTGGGTATCGCCAGCGATGACCTGCTCGACTTCACCTTGTTCAAGCGCAGCTACGATGCACGCAAAAAGTCTTCCGAACTGTGCTTCATCTATACCATCGACCTCGAAGTGCGCGACGAGGCCAAGGTGCTGGGCAAGTTCGCCGATGACCGCAACGTCAACGTGGCGCCGGATGTCAGCTACAAATTCGTCGGCCAGGCGCCAAGCGACCTGAGCCAGCGTCCGATCGTGGTCGGTTTCGGTCCGTGCGGAATCTTCGCCGGCCTGCTGCTGGCGCAGATGGGCTTCAAGCCGATCATCCTCGAACGCGGCACCGAAGTGCGTCAGCGCACCAAGGACACCTGGGGCCTGTGGCGCAAAAGCGTGCTCAACCCCGAGTCCAACGTGCAGTTCGGCGAGGGCGGTGCAGGCACGTTCTCCGACGGCAAGCTGTACAGCCAGATCAAGGATCCGAAATTCCTCGGCCGTAAAGTCCTGCACGAGTTCGTCAAGGCCGGCGCGCCGGAAGAAATCCTCTACGTCAGCAAGCCGCACATCGGTACGTTCCGTCTGACCGGCATGGTCGAAACCATGCGTGAAGAGATCCGCGCCCTGGGCGGCGAAGTGCGCTTCCAGGAACGCGTCACCGACGTGCTGATCGAAGACGGCCAACTGGTCGGCGTCGAACTGGCCAGCGGCGAAACCCTGCATTCGAAACATGTGATTCTGGCCCTCGGCCACAGTGCCCGCGACACGTTCCGCATGCTCCACAGCCGTGGTGTGTTCATGGAAGCCAAACCGTTTTCGGTGGGTTTCCGCATCGAACACCCGCAATCGCTGATCGACCGCGCGCGACTGGGCAAATACGCCGGTCACCCGAAACTCGGCGCTGCCGACTACAAACTGGTGCACCACGCCAAGAATGGCCGTTCGGTCTACAGCTTCTGCATGTGCCCGGGCGGCACCGTGGTGGCGGCGACTTCCGAGCCGAACCGCGTGGTTACCAACGGCATGAGCCAGTATTCGCGTAACGAGCGCAACGCCAACTCCGGCATCGTCGTCGGCATCACCCCGGAAGTCGATTATCCGGGCGGTCCGCTGGCCGGGATCGAGTTGCAGGAGCGTCTGGAATCCCACGCCTTCATCCTCGGCGGCAGCGACTACAAGGCGCCGGCGCAACTGGTCGGCGACTTCATCAACGGCACGCCGTCCACCGAGCTGGGCGAGGTTGAGCCGTCGTACAAACCGGGCGTGGCATTGGGGGATCTGGCCCTGGCACTGCCGGACTTTGCCATCGAAGCAATTCGCGAAGCATTGCCGGCGTTCGAGAAGCAGATTCGCGGTTATTCGCTGCACGATGCGGTGCTGACCGGGATCGAGACGCGGACTTCGTCGCCGCTGCGGATCACGCGCAACGAGTCGCTGCAGAGCATGAACGTCAAAGGTCTGTTCCCGGCCGGTGAAGGCGCAGGTTATGCGGGCGGGATTCTGTCGGCGGGCGTTGACGGGATTCGTATCGCGGAAGCTGTGGCGCGTGACATCCTGGGCCTCGAGGCCTGATACGCCTAACCTGAAACGATGCAAAAAACTGTGGGAGCGAATTCGCTCCCACAGTCGTATTCGGCGTCAGATATTGGCGCGCAGAACCGAGGCCGGGAGCACTTCACCCTTCTCGGCACTCGCCGCCACGGCCGCCATCAATCCCTCCAGCTCATAGCCCTGCGCCTTGAGCCACGCCGGATCGTAATAGGTGTCCGCGTAGCGCTCGCCGCCATCGCACAGAATTGCCACGATCGACCCCGACTCCCCCGCCGCTTTCATCTGCTGCGCCGCCATCAGCGCGCCGATCAGGTTGGTGCCGCTCGACCCGCCCACATGCCGGCCCAGACGCTGCGCCAGGTAATGCATGGCCGCCAGCGACAAGGCATCCGGCACTTTGACCATCGCATCAATTACCTTCGGCAGGAACGAAGCTTCCACCCGTGGCCGGCCAATGCCTTCGATCCGCGAACCGTGGTCCAGACGCAGGCTGGCATCACCGGTCTGGTAAAAGTCAAAGAACACCGAACGCTCGGCATCGGCGCACAGCACGCGGGTGCAATGCTGGCGATAGCGCACGTAACGACCGAGCGTCGCAGTGGTGCCGCCGGTGCCGGGGCTGGAAATCAGCCACGCCGGGCATGGATGCTGCTCGTAGCGCATCTGCTGGAAGATCGACTCGGCGATGTTGTTGTTCGCCCGCCAGTCGGTGGCGCGTTCGGCGTAGGTGAACTGGTCGATGAAGTGCCCGTCATGCTCCCGGGCCAGACGCTCGGATTCGGCGTAGATCTGGGTCGGATCGTCCACCAGATGACTCTTGCCGCCATAGAAGGCGATCTGGGCAATCTTCTCCTTGGAGGTGGTCGCCGGCATTACCGCAATGAACGGCAACCCGAGCATCCGCGCAAAGTACGCTTCGGAAATCGCCGTCGAACCGCTGGACGCCTCGATCACCGGCGCGCCGGGCTTGAGCCAGCCGTTACACAACGCGTAGAGAAACAGCGAACGGGCCAGACGGTGCTTGAGGCTGCCGGTGGGATGGCTGGATTCGTCCTTGAAGTACAACTCGATACCCGGAAACCCCGGCAGCGGCAGGGGGATCAGGTGGGTGTCGGCGCTGCGCTGGAAGTCCGCTTCGATGATCCGGATGGCTTCGCGGGCCCACTGTCGGTTGTCGCTCATGGCTGTTGTTCTCGTTGAATCGGGCAGAAGTGCCTTCACAGGCTTAGCCCTCAAGCTTAGGAAAAATCCCACCGCACTGACAGATACAGCTGAGCTTCAATACCTTTGGCAACTGCTAGGCTCTGCTGCAGGTCTGGCAGGCGCCTTGCAACCATATATAACAAAAAAGAATATAACTTTTGTTTTAACAACTAACAGTACGGGTTAGGGTGTCCCACCTTTTGACTTTATCGATGGAGAGCGACCTTGCCTCTGCGTAGCACTTTCACGCGTTTCTTTCAGTTGGAAGCTGCCAGCGGTCTGTTACTGATCGCCGCGGCCATCCTGGCTCTAATCATCAACAACTCGCCGCTGTCGTGGCTGTACACCGGCCTGCTCGACACCCCGGTGGTCGCGCAGATCGGTGCGTTGAAAATCGCCAAACCCCTGCTGCTGTGGATCAACGACGGCCTGATGGCGCTGTTCTTCCTGCTCATCGGCCTGGAAGTGAAGCGCGAAGTGCTCGACGGCCAACTGTCGAAACCTTCACAGATCGTCCTGCCCGGCGCGGCGGCCATCGGCGGCATGCTGGTGCCGGCCCTGATCTACTGGTTCCTCAACCGCGACAACCCGGCCGCCCTTGATGGCTGGGCGATCCCCACCGCCACCGACATCGCCTTCGCCCTCGGCGTGCTGGCCTTGCTCGGCAAGCGGGTGCCGGTGTCGCTGAAGCTGTTCCTGATGACCCTGGCGATCATCGACGACCTTGGCGCCATCGTGATCATCGCGATCTTCTATTCCGGCGAACTCTCGACCCTGTCGCTGGGTCTGGCGGCCGCGTGCATTGCGGCGCTGGTGGCGATGAACCGGCTCGGGGTGGTCAAGCTCGGGCCGTACATGATCATCGGCCTGATCCTGTGGGTCTGCGTGCTCAAGAGCGGTGTCCATGCGACGCTGGCCGGCGTGACCCTCGCATTCTGCATCCCGCTGCGCACGAAAAACGCCGAGCCTTCGCCGCTGCTGACCCTGGAACACGCGCTGCACCCATGGGTGGCCTACGGCATCCTGCCGCTGTTCGCCTTCGCCAACGCCGGTTTGTCGCTGACCGGTGTGACCGCCGAAAGCTTCACCCACCACGTGCCGATGGGCATCGCCGTCGGCCTGCTGCTGGGCAAGACCATCGGCGTGTTCGGCCTGACCTGGCTCGCCGTGAAAACCGGCATCGCCGCCCTGCCCCAGAACGCCAATTGGGGCCAGGTGCTTGGCGTGGCGATCCTCTGCGGGATCGGCTTCACCATGAGCCTGTTTGTCGGCTCGCTGGCCTTCGTGCCGGGTGCCAGTGAATACGCCGGGATGGACCGGATGGGTATTCTCACCGGTTCGGTGTTCGCCGCATTGATCGGTTATGCGGTGACCTTGGCCGCGAGCAGAAAGAACACTGCGCTGCCTTCCTGATGCCGTAGCGAACAATCCCCACGTCTTTAGAGACGCGTCCTACAGCCACGATTTTCCTGCTTCGTTAACGTCGTGCAGCCCCTTTCGAGGGGCTGCCGATGCATGAACGAAAGGACAATAAGTGACTGGTCAAAAGGACTTTCCCCGGGTTCCCAACCCACCGGCAGGCGACGGGCATCACGTCACCTACCGCTACATGACGGCCACCGAGCTGGCCGATCAGGACGGGCGACAAAACAAATACGACGCCATGCTGGCGCGGCAGGAGGCTTTCGAGCGCAGCCGAGAGGTCGCGGCGAACAAACCCGAGCCGGTGCGCGCCGGCTGCACGTTCGCCAAGTCGTGCAAGTTGCCGGATGCGATCATCGATTACGCGATTCCTTCGGGGATGGTGCCGACTGACAGCCTGAAAGATTACGGCGACCTGATCCTGCTCGGCGGCCGTGAGGCCGACAACAGCGGCGGCGTTGCACTCAAGAAAATCAGCGGCACCGCCATCCCGGCAGGCCTGGGTACCTTCGCCCTTGCGGGTGAAGCATTCAAGGCATTGCCCGCGATGGCTTCCGCCGCCGTCGTGACCCCCTTGGTCGGGCTGGTGGCGTTGTTCATGCCATCGAACCTGGGCGACAGCGCCCTCTACACCGAAGACCAGTTGCTCGCCCTCAAGCAAGCCCGAACCCGTGTGCGCCTGCGCGTCGAACAACAGGCCGATGGCAGTCTCAAGGGTTACGGCTTCTACACCGGCAAGAATCGTGACTGGGAAATGGTCGATGTCGTGCAGTTCACCGCACGCGGCAACCGGTTTGTTGCAGACCTGGGCGAAGGCATCGAACTGATCTGGACACCCGCCGTGGACGGCTCCGACATCCTCGGCATCCCCGCGCTGGAGGCCGCTCCGCAGACGCCGCATATCTGGGTGTATCCGCCGACGAAAGCGGCAGGCGGAATTCTGGTGAATCCGGTTTATCCGCCGGAGTATCGGGATTTCATATTGGTGTTTCCGGCGGATTCTGGAGTTAAGCCGCTTTATATTGTTGTCAGCACTCGAGCAGGAGATCACGAGTACCATCCGGCCCCCGACGTACTCCCAGCCTTTCCTGATGCGAAAATTGTAGGTCGTAAAACAGCCGTACAAGGTGGCGGAGCCAAGCGCAAAAGATGGAAAACTGCTAAGGGTATTATTCTCGAATGGGACTCTATGCATGGCACAGTCGAAAAATACGACTCCAGAGGCAAACACATTGGAGAGTTCGACCAAAATACAGGTGAGCCAACATCTACAAAAAAGAATAAAAAGTCGAAGAAAGGCAAAAAAAGGAGCATTGAACCTTGAGATTTTTAGTAGAAGCTTTTGACAAAAAAACAGACTTCCAGGCTTTCGTGATTGAGTTGCCAGCGGGATGTGATGAGAAAATAAAAGCCATCATGGGTTGGACAAAAGAGCAACACGGCTGGGAAGGTTACGATTTAAGCCCCCAACAGATACAAGCGATCGAAAAACTTATAGGTAGATCAATTGTGAATCAGGATTTCTACTTCCAATTGACATGCAATGTATAAAAGCACTCTACGTCGCGAGACGTTTTAGGAGAAACTTGTGGGTTTGAAAATCAGCCTCGATTGGTATGACAAAGAAACTAATCTCGGCGTCGGAGAAGAGTTTTCGAAAGACTTCGGTGACGATGGCTCCGTGATCGAGGCGCTGGGCATACCAATAGAAAACAACATAAATAACGGCGGATTTAACGTTACCAACGACTGGGTAAATATTCTTCAAACCCATTTCACTCATGCCATCAATTTAGCTTTGTATGACTACCAGGTCTCGTTCGACTACTGCGATCACTGGTAAACGCCAAACAAAAAACCCCGACCAGTCACCTGATCGGGGTTTTCCTTTACCGCTCGTTCCCGCTTAGTGCGAAACGCGGCTGGTCCCGCCGACGGTCGAAATCCGTACGCGCTCGCCGACGCGGAACACTTCGTTCTCCTGCACTTGCTGCACATAGGCGCGCATGCTGCCGTCGTCTTCGCGCACGGTGATTTCAACACCTTGAGTACGGGTCAGGCCTTCTTCGGTAGCGGAACCGATCAGGCCGCCGGCCACGGCACCGATAACGGCTGCCACGATGCTGCCACGACCACCGCCGATGGCGCTGCCGCCGACACCGCCGACCACTGCACCGGCAGCGCCGCCGATCGGGGTCTTGGTGCCTTCGATTTTCACCGGACGCAGGGATTCGATGGTGCCCATGCGAATCGTCTGCACGCGACGCGCTTCGTCACGGGAGTAGGAGTCACCGGTCAGGCTCGATTGGCAGCCGGTAAGCAACATCGCCATCGTGGAAAAGGAAGCAACCAGCAGAACAGACTTACGCATAGGATCAACTCCAAAGGACAGGTATTCATTAAACTCCGCAGCTTGACGCCTGTCACGGCGCCGCCCGGATAAATTTGGTTTCATTCAGGCCCGGTACAGGGCCTCCACGAACTCACCCAACAGTAGCGCCAAAATACAGAGCTTGCGCCGCCGACCCCAAGGATTTTCATGGATTACTTCATCATTGTCGTCACAACCGTCGCCGGTTTGTACTTCCACTGGTGGTTGTACGTGCGGATCAAACGCTGGATGGACCGCGATCTGGCATTGTCGCTGGCCGGCAAGGATGAAGGCAAACGCGCCTACATGCTCGAACGTCTGGCGCAAGCCCGATCACAGAAGATCAGGCGTCGGGACTTGCCGAAGTGGCTTGAGGCCGCTGCGGCAGGCTATCCCGCTCGGTAGACTGCTTAAGGTGCCAGACGTTCAAGAATCCAGTCGGCGCCCTGCAAACGGTAGTTGAGGCGATCGTGCAGGCGGCTGGCGCGACCTTGCCAGAACTCGATGCGCTCCGGCAGCAAACGGTAACCGCCCCAGTGTTCCGGGCAGTCGGGCTGGGTGTCGGTGAAACGTTGCTCGGTAGCCTTGAGCAAATCTTCCAATTCACCCCGGCCGTTGATCACCCGGCTCTGCGGTGACGCCCACGCACCCAGACGGCTGCCCAGCGGACGCACTTGATAGTAGGCGTTGGACTCTTGCGGCGTGACCTTCACCACTCGCCCTTCGATGCGCACCTGACGCTCCAGGGTCGGCCAGAAGAACGTCATGGCCGCGAACGGATTCGCGGCCAGATGCTGGCCCTTGGCGCTTTCGTAGTTGGTGAAGAAGGTGAAGCCCTGCTCGTCCAGGCCCTTGAGCAGCAGAATGCGGCAGTGCGGACGCCCGTCCGCATCGACCGTGGCCAGGGTCATGGCGTTGGCCTCCACCGGCGCCTGTTCGGTTTTCACCGCGTCGGCGAACCACTGGTGGAACAGCGCAAAAGGCTCGACCGGGGCTTGCGCCTCGGTCAGGCCATCCCGGGTGTAATCACGACGCATATCTGCCAGAGCCTGGGTCATGGCGCATTCCTTTTCGTTAGCGGATCACTGTTTTGCCGCGTCGGTCGCCGCGACTTTCTTGTCGCTGGCAGCGGCTTTGGCTGGAGCGGTTTTCTTCGCCGCGGCCTTCTTCGCTGGAGCCTTGGCTGCGGCCTTCTTGGCCGGTGCCTTTTTGGTGGCCGGGACAGCGGCTTTCTTCGCGGCAGGTGCCGGAGTCACAGGCTTGGCGACTGGCTTGACGTCCTGGGCAGCGACCATGGTCACCGGCTTCGGTGCCGGCATGTTGTACTTGCTCAGCAACGCGACCATGGTGTTCTGCGGGGTTACCAGCAGTTCGACGCGACGGTTCAGGGCACGGCCTTCAACGCTGTCGTTGGCCGCACGCGGGGCATCGGCGCCCATGCCGCGCAGCATCAGGCGATCACGCTGCAAGCCGCTGAGGCGGAAGATTGCCGCCACCGACTGGGCACGTTCCTGGCTGAGTTTGGTGTTGTCTGCTGCGACACCGGCGTTGTCGCTGTGGCCCAGTACCAGGACCGCGGTTTTCGGGTCGGCTTCGAGGATCTTGGCGATATTGGTAAACGGGCTCAGGGTCACCGGCAGCAGCATGGCCGGGCGTTTCGGGTTGAACGAACCTTCAACCGGCGCGGTCACCACGAGGACGTTTTCACGGCGCTCGAATTGCAGGTTGCTGCCCTTGATCGCGTCACGCAGGCGTGGCTCGTAGTCGTCGAGCCAGGCCTGGGTCACTTTCGGGTCAGGCATCGGCACGGCTTTGGCGGTGTCCTGAGACTTGCCGCCGAACGGCCACCACCACTTGCTGCCGGTATCGGCATCAGCCTTGGCGACAACGGCAGGCGCGGCTTGCGGTTTGACTTCGGGCTTCACGTCGGCCTTGGCCTTGTCTGCCGAATCGTCGGAGCCGAACGGCCAGTACCAGTGGCTGCTGCTCTCGGTCTTGGCGACCGGGGCGGTAGCGGCGGGTTTCACCGGTGCGGGTGCAGGTGCCGGAGCCGGCTCCTTGGCCGCGACCTTGTCGGAGGAGCCGAACGGCCACCAGCTGCCGCCATCGGCGTCATTCTTCGGAGTCTGTGCACAACCGGTAATCGCGAAACACAGGGCCAGAGCGAGAGTTTGTTTGGACGACATTGGAAACCCACAAAAATTAGTAATGGACAATCAGAGGACTTTCGCCCGGATAAACAGACGCTTTGAATCGAAAAGCCGATTGAGGTTCCGGCCCTGGAACCTCCAATAACGTTTTACAGACAAGTGGCAAGTACCCGCGCCAGCTTCTGCGCGCGCGGATCCATCAAGACGTACGGCCCCAGGGTATTTGTCACAAATCCGAAGGCCACATCGTGCTCCGGATCAGCAAAACCGATGGAACCGCCCGCCCCCGGATGCCCGAACGCCCGTGGACCGAGGCCGTAGGTGGCGTTCGGAACATCAGGTTGATCAAGCATGCAACCGAGACCGAACCGGGTGCGGGTCAGCAAGGTCTTGTCCTCGCCGAGGCTGTGCTCGCGGGTCAGCTCGTCGAGCATTTCGCTTTCCAGCAGGCTGCCGTCGAGCAGACCGGCGTAGAACCCGGCCAGGCTGCGCGCATTGCCGTGGCCGTTGGCCGCCGGCTGCTGCATGCGTCGCCATTCCGGTTTGTTGGTGCTGGTGAGCACCGACGGCGGATTGGTGAAGGCTCGGGTGGTCATGGCGGTGGGTTCACGCATGGTCACTTGCAGCAGGCGCTGGGCGGCAGCATCGCCGACGTTACCTTTGCCACGGGCTATATGCGCGACGCGGTAGAACTCTTCGTCGGCCAGGCCGACATGGAAATCCAGCCCCAGCGGTTTGGCGACTCGGGCCACAATGGATTCACCCGGCCCGCGACCGTCGGCCCGGCGCAGCAACTCGCCGACTAGCCAGCCGTAGGTGATCGCGGCATAACCGTGACCGGTGCCCGGCGTCCACCACGGCGCTTCGGCCGCGAGGGCGTCGACCATGGTTTGCCAGTCATACAAAGCTTCGGGGGCCAACAGTTCGCGCAGGGCCGGCAGGCCGGCCTGATGGCAGAGCAACTGGCGCAAAGTGACGGATTCCTTGCCGGCCGCAGCGAACTCCGGCCAGTAACGGGCGACCGGCGCATCGAGTTGCAACTTGCCTTCGGCCACCAGTTGCAGTGCGGTGACGGCGGTGAAGGTCTTGGTGCAGGAGAACAGGTTGGCGATGGTATCGCTGTGCCAGGCTTCGCTGCCGTCCTTGTCGGCGGTGCCGGCCCAGAGGTCGAGGACGGTTTCCCCGCCGACCCGGATGCACAACGCGGCGCCACGTTCCTGGGGATCGTCGAACAGTGCGGCGAAGGCTTCGCGCACCGCTTCGAATTGAAGCTCGTAATGTCCCTGAATCTGCACCCGCAACTCCCCCGCGAAAACGCTCTACAAAGTGGCCCGCATTGTTCCAGCCCTTGAGGGTTTTGGGAACAGCGGCGGGCCGGGCGGTCCTGCCTTAATGACCGTTGCCGGAGTGCCCGCCGGTATGGCCGGCGCCCTGCCCCGGGCCTTTGCCGGCCTCGCCTTTGCGCCCACCTTCGGTTTCGTGACCGGCCTTGTCCGCTGCCGCAGCAGCCTTCGTGGCCTCTTTGCCAAGCTGATCGATCGTCGCCAGATTGCTCTTGCGCACGGTTTCGACGAAACCCTGGTAAGGCAGATCAGTCACACCGACCAGACCGAAGTGACCGTTTTCACCATCGAGCAGACGCCCGGTCACCGGTTGGTCGAGGTACTGGAACCAGTGCACGCCGACAATCGACGGCTCGCTCAGCGCCTGCTTGAGGAAGTTGGCGTAGGCCGGGCCACGATCCTCTTCCTTGTTCAACGGCGTCACGCCGCCCCAGAACGGGCCGCGATCGGTCGAACCGAAGTTGAACTCGGTGATCAGCACCGGTTTGTCGAGGCTGCGCAGGGCGGCGAAGTCATAACCGTCCTGCGGTTTCAGGGTGTACATGTTGAAGCTCAGCACGTCGCAATACTGCGCGCAGGAGGCCACCGCTTCCGGGGTGCTGATGGCGAAGCGACCGCCCAGCAGCAACTGGTTCGGCGCGTGCCATTTCAGCGAATCGGAAATGGTCTTGAAGTAAGTGTCGGCGAAGACCTTCTGGAAGTATTTGAAGTCAGCCTCGATTTCCGGGTGTTCCGGATTCGGCAGCGGTGCCTCGAACCCCGGGTCTTCCATCAATTCCCACGCCGGCAGATCGATACCCCAGGCCTTCGACAGCCCCGCCTGATTGCGGTACTTGTCGCGCAACTGCTTGAGGAACGCACGCTTGGCCGGTACATCGGTGGTCATTTTCAAGGTGCCGTAGGCCAGTGCGTAACGCGACTTCGGATCATCACCGGGACCGGCCCAGGCCAGTTCGTTGTCGGCGAAGTAGCCGATCAGCCATGGATCGTCGCGATGATCACGGGCGGCAATCGCCACAGCGCGCTCGGTGGCCATGGCGAAACGCGGATCGAACGGGTCAGGCATGCCGCCCCACCAGTCGTTGCCGGTGCTGATGCTGGTGTAATCGCCGACGATCGATAGCGGCAAGGTGTACGGCACGCGCTCGGCGTCGCCCAGTTGCGGTGCGCTCCAGTTGCCGACGGTGTTGAAGCCCCAGGCCTGCAGGCGGTCGAGGGTATGGACGGTCCACTTCTGCTCGTCGATGGCGGCCTTGCATGGCGCAGCAGGCGCTTTCTCGGTCGCAGCCGGAGTCGCACAAGGCTCGCCGTATAGGCGCTGCAGGTTGGCGCCATAGAAGTCGTACCAGCGTCCGTTGCCGTAGCCACGGCCCTGACCGGCCCCGTTGCCACCACGGTTGTCGCCTTCGCCGAAGTGACGGGCCAGTGGCTCGTCGGGTTTCGGCAGGGACTCGAACATGTACTCGCGCCCGGCCACGTAGGTCTGGTTGACCTCGGGGCTGACGGTGTTTACGCCCAGCGAATAGAACGGATGGCCCTCCGGCGTCACCAGATACCAGCGACCGTCGAGTTTTTCGGTGCGGAAGAAGCCGCTGGCCTGGAACGTCGGGCCTTTGCTCAAGCCGCCGAACTTGTCCAGCGACGACTTCTCACGTTCGGCCAGCCAGGTTTTCAGCTGTTGCTGTTCCCTGGCGGCGGCGGATTTCAGCTGTTCATCATTGGCGACTTTCTCCGGCCATTTGCTGCGGGTCGACTGACCGTAGGCATCCACCAGATTGCCGTAGGCGGCTTTGATCACCTCGCCCTCGTCCTGCACGCCAAAGCGCTCCAGCAACAGGCTTTGCGCGGCTTTCGGCTGGTCCATCGACAGGCTGACGGATACCACCTGGCTGCGATCCAGTTCACCGGAGCTGCTGGCCAGCAGGATGCGCTGCCCGTCGATGGTCATCGGCATCAGTGGTCCGGCCTTCATGCCCTGGCTCAGCGGCGAAGTGGCGGTCAACGGCACGAGCAAGGTCTGCGCCGGTCCGGCCGGCAGATCAACGCGGCTGACCAGGGTCTTGCCGTCGTTGCTCTGGATCTGTACATAAACGGTCACCGCCCAGTTCATCGCACTCTGGATGCGCAGGCTCATCATCCCGGACTGCGACCAATCCCAGGCACCGGTCTGCGGGGTCAGGCGCAAGGTCGGACGCGCCACCGGGTTGAAAGTCACCCGTCGCAACACTTCGCCCTCGGGGGTCTGCTCGGCGTTGGCTTGTGGCAGGTCGGCGTTTTCGGTCGCCACTTTCACCACGTCGGCGGGGCGGACAAAGTTGAACAAGGTCTGCTGCCCGGCAGGTGCCGCCAGCAAAGGCGCAGCGAAAACCAGGGCAAAAAAGGCAGGCAACGAACGACGAATCATGAGAACGGATTTCTCCCTAACGACCAGCAATGGCCAATGGAAAAGCGATGTCGTAGAGATAGACAACGCGGCGGGCAAAACTGCCCACCGATGTCTCAGGATATTTCACGACGGAAAGGAGGCAACGCATTGAGGATCGCCTTGCCGTAGCGCTGGGTGACCAGCCGCCGGTCCAGCAAGGTGATGGTGCCGCGGTCTTCTTCGGTACGCAGCAGACGGCCACAGGCCTGAACCAGCTTCAGCGAGGCATCGGGCACCGAAATTTCCATGAACGGATTGCCGCCCCGGGCTTCGATCCATTCCGACAATGCGGCTTCGACCGGATCGTCCGGCACCGAGAACGGAATCTTGGCGATCACCACGTGCTCGCAATAGGCCCCCGGCAAGTCCACCCCTTCGGCGAAACTGGCCAGACCGAACAGAACGCTGGAATCACCACCATCGACCCGCGCCTTGTGTTTGTTCAGGGTTTCCTGTTTCGACAGGTTGCCTTGAATGAACACTTGCTTGCGCCAGTCGCGGTCGAGACCGTCGAACACATCCTGCATCTGTTTGCGCGATGAGAACAGCACCAGACTGCCTCGCGAGCCTTCGACCAGCTCCGGCAAATCGCGGATGATCGCGGCAGTGTGGGCGGCGGCATCACGCGGATCGGCTTTCAGATCCGGCACCCGCAACACACCGGCATCGGCGTGATGGAACGGGCTCGGCACCACGGCTGTGACGGCTTTTTTCGGCAGGCCGGCACGCATGCGGAAACGATCGAACGTACCGAGCGCGGTCAACGTCGCCGAGGTCACCAGACAGCCATAGGCCACGTTCCACAGACTGCGGCGCAGGGTTTCGGCGGCGAGGATCGGGCTGGCGTTGACCTCGATGTCGAACAGCGAACCGCTTTCGGCCAGGGTCAGCCAGCGGGCCATCGGCGGGCTGTCTTCCGGGTCTTCGGCGGTGAACGCGGTCCACAGCTCCCAGTTGCCGGACGCACGGGACAACAGGCTGCCGAACAGTGGATACCATTCTTCGGCCTGGTTGCTGGCGATGCCGATGTTGACCTCGCCGTCCATGCCTTCCTTGAGCAGATCGGTCAGACGGGTAAACAGGTCGTTGAGACGTGAGTAGCCTTTTTTCAGCTCGATGCCCATCTCGCGCATGTGCTCGGGAATTACCCCGCCAACGAAGCGATGACGCGGGCGCTCGCGGCCTTCGACATCTTCGCCGGGCTTGAAATCGGCGATCTGTTCGCAGGCGGTGAACATGAACTGCTGCTGGGTCTTGATCTCCCGCGCCAGCTCCGGCACTTGCTCGATCAGCTTGCCGAGGTCGCCCGGCAGCGGATGCTGGGCCAGCAGTTTGGTGAGATTCTTGGCGGTGGTTTCCAGCCAGTCAGCAGTTGAGCGCAGGCGCGTGTAGTGGGCGAAGTGGCCGATGGCCTTGTCCGGTAGGTGATGGCCTTCGTCGAACACGTAAATGGTGTCGCGCGGATCGGGCAGCACCGCCCCGCCGCCCAGCGCCAGGTCGGCCAGCACCATGTCGTGGTTGGTGACGATCACGTCGACCTTGCCCATGCCTTCGCGGGCCTTGTAGAAGGCGCACTGGCCGAAGTTCGGGCAATGACGGTTGGTGCACTGGCTGTGATCGGTGGTCAGGCGTGCCCAATCGGCGTCTTCCAATGCGTTGGGCCAGTTGTCACGGTCACCGTCCCATTTATTGCCGGCGAGCTTTTCGATCATGCTGGTAAACAGCTTCTGACTGGCCTCATCGACCTCGATCTTGAAGCCTTCTTCTTCGAACAGCTGCGCCGTGGCGGTCTGTGCATGACCTTCCTGCAACAGCATGTCGAGCTTGGACAGGCACATGTAGCGGCCACGGCCCTTGGCCAGGGCGAAGCTGAAGTTCAGCCCGCTGTTGCGCATCAGGTCGGGCAAGTCCTTGTAGACGATCTGCTCTTGCAGGGCGACGGTCGCGGTGGCGATCACCAGGCGTTTGCCGGCCAGTTTGGCGGTCGGGATCGCGGCCAGGCTGTAGGCCACAGTCTTGCCGGTACCGGTGCCGGCTTCTACCGCGACAATCGCGGGGTCGCCACTGCGCCGGCCTTCGTCGTCGGTGTCGATATCCCCGAGGACCTTGGCGACTTCAGCGATCATCAGGCGCTGGCCGTAACGCGGCTTTAGGCTCTTGGCCTCTAGAAAACGCGAGTAGGCGCCCTGGATCGTGGTTTTGAGTTCAGTGCTGATCATTGAGTGTCGGGCGCAAAAAACGCTGGATAAATTTTCAGTGGTTCGGTTCGGCGGCTATCATACCCCGCTAATCAGTCCCGCGCAGAACGGAGTACCCCAATGACACCTTTTAGCCTCGTTTACCCGCTGCATGTCCTCGCCGCCCTGCTGTGGGTCGGAGGCATGTTTTTCGCCTGGATGGTGCTGCGCCCGGCGGCCGTGAAGGCTCTGGACGGCCCCGGCCGACTGACCCTGTGGGTGGAAGTGTTTCAAGGTTTTTTCCGCTGGGTGTGGGGCGCGGTGATTCTGCTGCCGGTGACCGGGGTGGGCATGTTGCATCTGCAGCACATCGGGTTCGAGACAGCGCCGAAGTACGTTCAGGTGATGATGGGCTTGTACATCGTGATGACGGCGCTGTTCATCCGGATTCAGGGCTTGATGCTGCCGGAGTTGCGCACAGCGGTTGAAGCGAAGGACTGGCCGGCCGGTGCGGCGGTACTGGGGCGGATTCGCAAGGTCGTGGGGTTCAATCTGTTGGTCGGGCTGGTACTGGTAGCGATTGCCGCAGCGCGGCCGTCGTTCTGAAGTGATGTCGATCGTTCCCACTCAGTGGGAACGATCGGACAGGGAACGGCTTACAGGCGCTGAACGGTGACAGACCCCGCCGCCCCTGCAGGCCCCGGCTGACCATCAGCCCCAGGCTTGCCGCTCTTGCCGCCATCGGCGCGATACACCAGGCAACCCTTGGACTTGCCGCCCGCCCCCGGTTTGCCGCCAGGCCCCGCCGGGCCACCGGCACCACCGGCGACTTCAACCTTGATCAGCTCGGCCGGAAACTCACGAGGCACTTCCAGTCGCACCAGCGCGCCCGGCGCTCCCGGCTGGCCATTGCTGCCGTCACTGCCGTCGAAACCGTGTCCGGCCTGCCCCCAGGTGCAGCCCGGTTCCTGACCGTTGGCCCCGTCGAGCCCGACAAAGCCCGGTGCACCGGTGCCGCCACGTGCATCGACGATCAGTTGCGGTGCATTCAACGCCTTGAATTGCAGATTCAGGTTACGTCCGGCACGGGCCGCTTTTTCATAGGTTCCCGGCGCGCCGCGAGCGGTGATGCGGCTGCCTTCGGCAAGCGCAGCGCGGGTGACTTTCAGATCCAGCGCCGCTTCGCCCGGCACGATGGCGATACGCGCTTCGCGGCCCAACTGCAACTCGCCGACGCTCAACTCAGTCACGTTCGAGGGCACCAGCAAAGTGCCGTAATCGGCGACCACCAGTTTTTCCAGTTGCAGGGTGCTGGTGGTGTTGGGCAAACGCATCAGGGAATTGGGCTCGACATTCACTACCTGGGCACAGGCCAGGGGACTGATGAATGCAGCGAGCAGGCAGAGTTTACGCATGGGAAGCCTCCGGAGCGGCCGGGGCCGGGATGGTTTGCAGGTGGAAAACGCCGAACAGCAGGACACGGCCACGATCACGCCACGGGTGCGGCCGACCTTTGAGGCTGGCGCTGCACAGCAGCACTTCAAGGACGTGGACGGCCAGCAGCAGGATGCCAGCCAGATTGACCAGCAGATGCAACGGATGAACAAACGGCACCAGCTGATTGGCCAGTACCACGCAGCAGAACACCAGGGTCAACAATCGCCCCAGGCCACAGAACACCTTCATACGCTCCCCCGTGTTGCGAATTATTCTTTGGGCGCACAGTAACGGCTTCCGTACGGGATAAGCCAGAGGGTCAAATAAAAAAGTTCCGGGCACTCGTCGGATGGCTGCCGGTTCGACGATGGTCGTCGACCGACAGCTCTAGCCTGCGGACTACAGAAGAGTCCTAGCGATTGATGTGCAGTTCCACGCGACGGTTTTGCGCGCGCCCTTCTTCGGTCTCGTTGTCGGCGACCGGTTCACGCTCGCCACGCCCTTCACTGGTGAGTTTTTCCGGCGCCAGCCCCTGGCTCAGCAGGTAGGCCGCCACACTGCTTGCACGTCGCTCCGACAGGGCCTGGTTGTAGGCATCGGTGCCCTTGCTGTCGGTGTGGCCGATCACCTTGATGCTCACCACGTCGGCATTGCGCAGTTTGTCCATCAGCGCATCGAGCTGGCTTTTCGCGGCCGGGGTCAGGTCGGACTTGTCGAACGCGAACAGCACGTTGCCGGCATCGCTCAGGGTGATGACTTCGGATTGCGGGGCCGGTTCGGCCGGTTTCTCGGTGACCGGGTATTGCGGCAGCGGACAGCCGCGATGGTCGACAGGGGTGTTGGCCGGGGTGTCAGGACAACGGTCGCGACGGTCGAACACGCCATCGCCGTCTTCGTCGCCATCCTGGGCATAACAGATCAGCCCGCCGGTGAGGATACCCAGTGCCGCACCGCCTGCGGCCCAGCCACCGTTTTCAATGGCGCCGAGCCCGCCGCCGACCAGCCCGCCAATGACGCTGCAGATCGGCCAGGTACGTTGATTGAGGGGGGCAGTGCCATCGCTGTGGGTAGCGCAGCCGGTCAACAGGCTGCCTGCCAGCAGCACCGGTAAGACGGACCGTGAGAGAACACTCATATGAAAGCTCCTGTGTCACCGGCCCATACCGGTTACACAGGAGTAAAGACCCGCATCCGCGACTGCACAAGCCGCGGATGCGAGGGGGGGGGCTAGCGTTCGATTTTGATTTCCGTGCGACGGTTCAGCGCACGGCCATCGGCGGTTTTGTTGTCCGCCACTGGCTGGCTTTCACCGGCACCGGTCACCGAAACGAAGCTGGAACGTGGCACACCGTCATGGATCAGGTATTCCACCACCGAATGCGCCCGACGATCCGACAGTTTTTTGTTGTAGGCATCACTGCCCACGCTGTCGGTATGACCGGTCACGGTCAGCCGCGCTGTGCTCGATTCCTGTTTCAGGCGCGTGGCGACCTTATCGAGTACCAGCTTGTCGGAAGGCGTCAGGGTGGCCTTGTCGAACTGGAAGTGCACATCGCGGATGACGATGGTTTCTTCCTTGACCACTACAGCTTCTTCAACCACGGGTGCAGGGGCCGGGAATGGGCAGCCGTCTGCGTCGACCTTGGTGCCGCGAGGCGTGTGCGGGCACTTGTCGCGACTGTCCGGCACACCGTCGCCGTCTTCATCGCCATCGCCATGCACCCAGCAATAGGCTGCCGCCGTACCGCCAACGAGTAATGCGCCATAGCCTGCCCATGCAGAGCTTTCCGTCGCGCCAAGACCCGCACCGACGACACCGCCGACTGCCGCACAGGTCGGCCAGTCGGTTTTCTGCAAACCTGCGCAACCAGTCAACACACTGGTTAGCAGAACCAAGGGTAATGCTGTCCGAACTATGCTCATCTAGTTTTCTCCTGAGGGATCGGCTTAGAACCGATTCAGGGAGTAAAGACCGGAGTTTTAATCTCCGCCAGCAATAGGCCACCGCTGTTTGCGAGCGTGTTCACAGGACTTCGAGGCATTTGCCGCAAACCCGCAGAACAGAGATCTAGGCCTCGACGCTCGGGCAGGCTAGTCTTGGCGATCTGATTGAGGAGCTTCGATGAACGTCGCGATTTCTTCCCGCACGCCACAGCAGGCGCTGGCCGCTCTGCTCGACCGCTACGCCCCGGCACGTCTGCTGCTGATCGGCGCCAGCGAATTTCCGGCTCTGGCCGCTTTCAAGGATGCACATCCGGACACTTGCGTCGCCCACGCCGCGCCCGGCGCCTTGCCGGCGGACCTGGCCGCACAGCGCTTCGATCTGGCGCTGGTGGTCGATTGCCTGGAGCATTTGCCCAAACGTGATGGCCTGAATCTGCTCGGCGGGATCCGTAACCTCAACGCCAGCCGCATCGCCGTGCTGGCCGACCTGCCGGCCAGCGGCTGGCAGGAAACCGATTTCTATTCTCTGGCTCTGCAGGCCAGCGAACGCTTCGCCCGGGATGAGCAGGTGCTGACCCTGTTCACCTATGATCTGCTTGACTACAAACAAGTCCCCGACTGGCTCAACTCACGGTTCTGGGCCAATCCGGAAAACTTCGGGAAATACTGGTGGTAATGCAATGAGTACAGCCATTTGCCCTTGCGGCAGCGGCAACCTGCTGGATGCCTGCTGCGGCCATTATCACGCCGGCCACCCGGCACCGTGCGCCGAAGCCCTGATGCGTTCGCGCTACAGCGCCTACGTGCTGGGCCTGATCGATTATCTGGTGGCGACCACTCTGCCCGCCCAGCAGACAGGGCTCGATCGCCAGTCGATCAGCGCCTGGAGCGCTTCGAGCACCTGGCTCGGGCTCGATGTCGAAAGTTCGGAAGTCTTCGGCGGCCAGCCGGAACACGCCTTCGTCACCTTCACCGCGCGCTGGCATGACAGTCAGGGTGAGCACAGCCACCGCGAGCGCTCTTCGTTCGTACAGAACGGCGGGCGCTGGTACTTCATCGACCCGAGCGTGCAACTCAAACTGGGGCGCAACGACGCCTGCCCGTGCGCCAGCGGCCAGAAGTTCAAGAAATGCTGTGCGGGGTATTTCGGCAGCTAAGGCTAGACTGGGCAGCAAAGGGAGTTAAACCATGCTCGGTCATTGGCGCACATTTCAGGTCCTCTCACTGCTCGTGTTTCTGGGGCTCGCTGGCTGCGCGTCCTGGTTCAGCGACGACTCCCTCGACCCCGCCGTGCACCTGGTGAAAGTCGAAGTGGTGCGCGCCAGGCTGCTGGAACAGAAATTCATCCTGCACTTTCGCATCGACAATCCCAATGACAGCGAGCTGACCGTGCGCGGCCTGGAATACCGCGTACACCTGGCGGACATGCTGCTGGCCGAAGGCGAGCATGAGCACTGGATCACCGTCGGGGCCAAAAGCAGTGCTTTCTATAAGGTGCCGATCCGCACCAACCTGTGGCCGAAGGTCAAGGACGTGGTGAAAATGCTGAAGAATCCGCACCAGCAGGTTCCCTACCGACTGCAGGGCGAGATGGAAACCGGTTTATTCATCGCTCACTACGTGCACCTGGAACGCAATGGCGTGATAATCCCCGCCGATTTGATTACGGAGTGACCCCGATGACCCAGCAACCTCATGTCCATGGCCCTGACTGCAACCACGATCATGACCATCACCACCATGATCACGACCATGGCCATGTCCACGGCCCGAACTGCGGCCACGCCCACCAGGAGCCGGTGCGCAACGCCCTTAAAGACGTCGGCCGCAACGACCCTTGCCCGTGCGGCAACGGCAAAAAATTCAAGAAGTGCCACGGCGCTTGATGTTTCGGGCGGACGTTAGTTTCGCCCGATAGATCGCTATCGCGGGCCAGCTCGCGATAGCACCCTCCTCCGCAGCTTTCAGCCTGCTGCCAGAACCTGTTCGGTATCGACCACCGTCGCATACTCCCCATGCAGATTCCCCAGCGACATGGCATGCACCTCTTCAGCCGTACGCAACGTACCGAAGTAATCAGCCTTGTCGAAGGTAAAGCACGCATCCTCCGCCACCCACGCGTCTAACCCCAGGTTGCCCGCCGTGCGCGCCGTGGACTCCACCGAGTTGTTGGTCGCCACGCCGACAATGACCAGTTGTCCGATCCCGGCTTCACGCAACTTCACTTCAAGCTTTGTTGCACAAAACGCATCCGGCACCTGTTTCTGGATCAGCCATTCGCCGTCATGCGGCAAAAACCTGTCCTGAAATTCCACCCCTGACTGCTCTGGCCAGAACACTGATTCCGGCGAGCGCGACAGATGTTGCACATGAATCACCGGCCGCCCGCTGCGCCGCCAGAAACCCAGCAAATCGAGGATCCGCTCTTCGGCCGACGGATTATTCCGCCGCCCCAGACGCGGCTCCAGAATGCCTTTTTGCTGGTCGATGATGATCAGTGCAGCGTTGGCCTGAAGCTCCATGGCGATTTTTCTCACGCGGGGTCATTGAATTTCCCGTACTTGAGCATCACCTCCTGTAACCAAGCAAGCTATCGAACGCACACAGGACAACCTGAAGCCGGCGTTTGCTGTCCGTACCCTTCCTGATTTGGAGCTTTCCATGATCGACCTGTATTACTGGACCACGCCCAACGGCCACAAGATTTCCCTGTTCCTCGAAGAGGCCGGCCTGCACTACAACGTGCACCCGATCAACATCAGCCAGGGCGAGCAGTTCCAGCCACACTTCCTGAAAATCGCGCCGAACAATCGCATCCCGGCGATCGTCGATCATGAGCCGGCTGATGGCGGCGAGCCATTGTCGCTGTTCGAGTCCGGGGCGATTCTGTTGTACCTCGCCGAGAAGACCGGGAAGTTCCTGCCCAAGGATCTGCGTGGCCGTCAGGTGGCGCTGCAATGGCTGTTCTGGCAAATGGGCGGGCTGGGGCCGATGGCCGGGCAGAACCATCATTTCAGCCAGTTCGCCCCGGAAAAAATCCCCTACGCGATCAAGCGCTACATCGATGAAACTGCACGCTTGTACGGGGTTTTGGACAAGCAACTGGCCAACAATGAGTTCGTCGCCGGCAGCGAATACAGCATCGCTGACATGGCGATCTACCCGTGGATCGTCTCCCACAAATGGCAGAGCCAGAACCTGGAAGACTTCCCGAACGTGCAGCGCTGGTTCAACCACATCAAGGATCGCCCGGCGACCGTGAAGGCCTACGCGCTGGTACAGAAGATCAATCCGCCGAAGGCTTGAGTCACCCGGCCTGATCGTTCCCGTGCGCGGGAACGATCAACGGGAAGAAATAACCGCTTGCCCCGCTTGCGCGGCCCCCTCCTGCTCACTAACGTAGCGGCTTTATTGCGCCCCCAGCCTCTACACCCCCGCAGGAGCTTTGCCATGGCCTCGCCAGCCCTTTCACATTTTCTTCCCCGGTTCGGCGTTGCCGCAGCAGTGACCGGTGTCTTGAGCCTCTCCGGTTGCCAGACCTGGAACGCACAGGACACCCTCCCGCCAACCTCCGGCGTGCAGCCGCTCAAGGGCCTGGCGCAAAACGTTTCGGTACGCCGCAATGCCATGGGCATGCCGCTGATCGAAAGCAACAGTTTCCACGACGCCTTGTTCGCCCTCGGTTATGTGCACGCCAGCGACCGCATCAATCAGATGGTCACCCTGCGCCTGCTGGCCCAGGGGCGTCTGGCGGAAATGTCCGGCGCGTCGATGCTCGACGCCGACCGCTACATGCGCGCCGTCAACCTGAAGAAAAGCGCTGGCGAGCTGTACAAGGCGTCGTCGCCACGGCTCAAGCGCTTCTTCGAAGTCTATGCGCGGGGCGTCAACGCCTACCTGTTCCGCTACGCCGACAAGTTGCCGGGGGATCTGGCCTCCAGCGGCTACAAGCCTGAATACTGGAAACCGGAAGATTCGGCGCTGATTTTCTGCCTGCTGAACTTCAGCCAGTCGGCCAACCTGCCGGAAGAAATCGCTTCGCTGGTGCTGGCGCAGACCGTCACCACCGACAAGCTCGCCTGGCTGACCCCGTCCGCCCCCGACGAAAACCTGCCGCTGGCCGAAGCCGACAAACTGCAAGGCATCAAGCTCAACGGGCAGATTCCGGGCCTGAGCGAGCTAAGCAACGCCAGCGAACAACTGGCGGCGATGAACCTGCTCGGCGCCAACACTTCGAACAACTGGGCGATTGCCCCGCAACGCAGCCGCAGCGGCAAAAGCCTGCTGGCCAGCGACAGCCACGGCCCGCTGGCCGCACCGTCGCTGTGGAGTTTCGTGCAGATTCACGCACCGAAATATCAGGCCGCCGGCGTGACCGTGGCCGGTCTGCCGATGGTGCTCGGTGGCTTCAACGGCAAAGTGGCGTGGAGCGCGACCAGCGTCTTCGGTGACAACCAGGACCTGTTCCTGGAAAAAATCCGACGCCAAGGCAGCAGCCTGAGCTACGAGGTCAACGGCAAATGGCAACCGCTGGGCGTGCGCAACGAAACCTACTTCGTCAAAGGCCAGCGGCCGATTCGTGAAGCGGTGTACGAAACCCGCCACGGTGCGCTGCTCAACAGTGCCCAAGCCGCTGCTCAAGGCGCAGGTTTCGGCCTGGCCTTGCAGACGCCAAGCTTCACCGATGACAAATCCCTCGATGCGTTTTTCGATCTGAGCCGCGCGCAAACCGCTGAACGCGCCTCGGACGCCAGCCGGGAAATTCGCGCCATCGCGCTGAACCTGGTGTTTGCCGACGCCAGCAATATCGGCTGGCAGGTCACCGGGCGCTTCCCGAATCGCCGCGAAGGCGAAGGCCTGCTGCCGTCGCCGGGCTGGGAAGGTCGCTACGACTGGGACGGTTACGCCGACCCGATGCTGCACCCCTACGATCAGGACCCGGCGCAGGGCTGGCTCGGCACCGCCAACCAGCGCGTCATCCCTCACGGCTACGGTATGCAGTTGTCCAATTCCTGGGCCGCGCCGGAGCGTGGCGAGCGCCTCGCGGAACTGGCCGGCAGTGGCAAACAGGACGGTCGCAGCATGATCGCCATGCAGTACGACCAGACCACCACCTTCGCCGCCAAGCTGAAGAAAATGTTCGAAGCCCCGGGCATGGCGCAGCCGCTGAAACAGGCGATCGACGCCCTGCCGGAAGCCGACCGCAGCAAGGCCCGCGAGGCCTACACCCGCTTGATGGCGTTCGACGGCAAGCTCAGCCCGACCTCCGCCGATGCGGCGATCTACGAGTTGTTCCTGCAGGAAAGCATGAAGCAGATCTTCCTCGACGAACTCGGCCCGCAAAGCAGCCCCGCGTGGAAAGCGTTTATCGCCAATGGCGATCTGTCCTACTCGGCACAAGCCGACCACCTGCTGGGCCGTGAGGACAGTCCGTTCTGGGACGACGCCCGCACCCCGCAGAAAGAAGACAAACCGGCCATCCTCGCCCGCAGCCTCGCGGCAGCGATCAGCGCCGGCGACAGCCAACTGGGTGGCGACCGCAAAGCCTGGCAGTGGGGCAAACTGCACCGCTACGAGTGGAAGAATGCCAACGGCCAGACCATTCGCGGTCCGATCGCAGCGGGCGGTGACCACACCACTCTGAACACGGCGGCGTTTGCCTGGGGTCAGGACTTCAACACCACCCGGGCGCCGTCGATGCGTTTCATCGTCGACTTCAGCCAGAGCGAACCGCTGATGGGCCAGAACGGCACGGGGCAATCGGGTAACCCGGCCAGTCCGAACTACCTCAACGGGATCGATCCATGGCTGAAGGGCCAGTACATCGGCTTGCCGATGCAGCCGCAGAACTTTGAGCGGGTGTATGGCAAGACGCGGTTGACCCTCACTCCCGGCAAGTAAGCGCGATCCCCCTTGTGGGAACCAGTCTTCTGGCTCCCACAAGGGTTTTGTGATGACCCGATAAAACAATCGAACTTCTGACTTCACGCCAACCTCATAGCTAACAAGTCCCTCCATTCCGGTAACGCCATGGACCTTGTTATCGCCCGCCCCGAAGGCCTGTACTGCCCCGCCGGGGATTTCTACATTGATCCGTGGCGCCCGGTCGAACGTGCGGTGATCACTCATGCCCACGGCGATCACGCCCGCACCGGCAACGCACACTATCTGGCCGCCAGCGCCGGCGAAGGCATTCTGCGTGCACGCCTGGGTCAGGACATCAACCTGCAAACACTTGAGTACGGTCAACGCCTGAATCACCACGGCGTCACCTTGAGCTTTCACCCCGCCGGACATGTGCTGGGCTCGGCTCAGGTGCGGCTCGAATACGGGGGAGAAGTCTGGGTTGCGTCCGGTGACTACAAGATCGAACCCGACGGCACCTGCGCGCCGTTCGAACCAGTGCGCTGCCACACCTTCATCACCGAATCGACCTTCGGCCTGCCGATCTACCGCTGGCAGCCGCAAGCGCAAGTATTCAGCGAGATAAACCAGTGGTGGCAAGGGAATATCGAGGCCGGCAAAACCAGCGTGCTGTTCTGCTATTCCTTCGGCAAGGCCCAGCGCATCCTCCACGGTATCGACGAAACCCTGGGCCCGATCCTCAGCCATGGCGCGGTGGAACCACTGAACCGGGTCTATCGCGAAGCCGGCGTGTATCTGCCGTCGACGATCTACGCCGGCGACGTTAAGAAAAACGATCCGCTGATGCGTCAGGCGCTGGTCATCGCCCCGCCTTCGGCCGGTGGCAGCAGCTGGATGCGGCGTTTCGGCGATTACAGCGACAGCTTCGCCAGCGGCTGGATGCGTCTGCGCGGCACCCGCCGGCGGCGCGGCGTGGATCGCGGTTTCGTGCTCTCGGATCACGCCGACTGGCCCGGCCTGTTGTGGGCCATCGAACAGACCGGTGCCGAACGGGTGATGGTCACGCACGGCTCGATCAGCGTGCTGGTCCGGCACCTGCGCGAAAAAGGCCTGGACGCTCAAGGCTTCAACACCGAATACGGCGATGATGAACAGGACAACCTCGCCGTCGAACCTACCGTTGCCGAGGTGCAACCATGAAGGACTTCGCCGGGTTGTACGCCGAACTCGACGCCACCACTTCCAGTAATGCGAAACTGGCAGCCATGCAGGCCTACTTCGCCCAGGCGGAACCACAAGATGCCGCGTGGGCGGTGTACTTTTTGTCCGGCGGGCGACCACGGCAACTGGTGCCCGTACGGATTCTGCGCGAACTCGCCGTCGAAGTGTCCGGGCTCACGCCATGGCTGTTCGAGGAGAGCTATCAAGCGGTCGGTGATCTGGCGGAAACCATTTCGCTGGTATTGCCGGAAAGCCCGCACACCTCCGAAGCCGGCCTCGCCGAATGGATCGAGCAAAAGCTGTTGCCGCTGCGTGGTGAAACCCCGGAATACCTTGCTCGTCAGTTACCGGCGCTGTGGGCGCAACTCGACCGGCCGAGCCTGATGCTGTGCATCAAACTGATCACCGGCAGTTTTCGGGTCGGCGTGTCCAAATTGCTGGTGACCCGCGCCCTGGCCTCAATGGCCGGACTGGACAGCAAACGCGTGGCGCAACGGCTGGTGGGTTACACCGACCTGTCCAACCGGCCGAACGCCGCCAGCTACCTGAAACTGATCGCCCCCGAATCCAGCGATGAGCACTCTCAGCGCGGCGGCCAGCCTTATCCGTTCTTTCTCGCCCACGGATTGTCGCAACCGGTCGAACAGTTCGAAGCCCTGCTCGGCCCGGCCAGTAACTGGCAAGTTGAATGGAAGTGGGACGGCATCCGCGCACAGGTGGTCAAGCGTGACGGGCAGCTATGGATCTGGTCACGTGGCGAAGAACTGGTGACCGAGCGCTTTCCCGAACTCGACTCGCTGGTTGAGGGTTTGCCTGACGGCACGGTGATCGACGGCGAAATCGTAGTCTGGAAAAACACCCGGCCTGACGCCGAAGCCTTTGATCCAGATTCGACAGCGCCACCGGCGGTACAACCCTTCGCCCTGCTCCAGCAACGGATCGGTCGCAAGACCCTGGACAAAAAGATCCTCGAAGATGTGCCTGTGGTCGTCCTCGCCTATGACTTGCTGGAATGGCAAGGTGAGGACTGGCGCAGCCAGCCCCAATCCCGACGCCGCGAACAGCTGGAGCGCGTCATCGCACAGTGCAATAACCCGTTGCTGCTACCCTCCCCTGTGCTGACCGGCAGCGACTGGCTCGACCTCGCCCGCCAGCGCGAAGCCTCTCGACGACTGGGCGTCGAGGGCATGATGCTCAAGGCCCGGGACGCGATGTACGGCGTCGGTCGCACCAAGGACATGGGGGTGTGGTGGAAATGGAAGGTCGACCCGTTCAGCGTCGACGCGGTGCTGATCTACGCCCAGCGCGGCCATGGCCGGCGCGCCAGCCTTTACAGCGATTACACCTTTGCGGTGTGGGACGGCCCGCCCGGCGTCAGCCCGCGCGCACTGGTGCCCTTCGCCAAGGCCTATTCCGGGCTCACGGACGCGGAAATGCGCGAAGTCGACAGCATCGTGCGCAAGACCACCGTGGAAAAATTCGGCCCGGTCAGCAGCGTGACGCCCAGCCTGGTGTTCGAACTGGGTTTTGAAGGCATCGCCCTGTCGCGCCGGCACAAGAGCGGCATCGCCGTGCGCTTTCCGCGCATGCTGCGCTGGCGTCAGGACAAGACCGTCGACGAAGCGGACAGTCTGGCGACCTTGCAGGATCTACTGGCCTGATTCCTGTCCCCTGAAACCCCTTCCTGCGCTTAAAAGGTGCAACGCTTTTACTGTGCCCGTTTTCGGGCACTTTTCCTGCTGCGCCCTCACTTCCTACACCTTTTAAAACACTTGTTCGGGACTCTGGTTCGGAAATTGCTACTTTCTATAAGTCGTAAGCGTTCCAGTAACAATAATTCTGCGCCACAAGCGCTCATATTGGTTCTTAGGGATTGAATAATGAAAAAAGCATTGCTGACCCTTTCTGCACTGGCGTTGTGCATGGCCGCCGGTTCCGCACTGGCCAAGGAATACAAAGAGCTGCGTTTTGGCGTTGACCCGTCCTACGCGCCGTTCGAGTCGAAAGCGGCCGATGGCAGTCTGGTGGGCTTTGACATCGATCTGGGCAACGCGATCTGCGCCGAGCTGAAGGTCAAGTGCAAATGGGTCGAAAGCGACTTCGACGGCATGATTCCGGGCCTCAACGCCAATAAATTCGACGGTGTGATCTCGTCGATGACGGTAACACCGGCCCGTGAAAAGGCCATCGACTTCTCCAGCGAGCTGTTCTCCGGCCCGACGGCCTACGTGTTCAAGAAGGGTTCCGGCCTGACCGATGACGTTGCTTCGCTCAAGGGCAAATCCGTCGGTTACGAGCAAGGCACCATCCAGGAAGCCTACGCCAAGGCCGTGCTGGAGAAGGCCGGGGTGAAAATCCAGGCCTACGCCAACCAGGATCAGGTCTACGCCGACCTGAAAAACGGCCGCCTCGACGCCTCGATCCAGGACATGCTGCAAGCCGAACTGGGCTTTTTGAAGTCGCCGGACGGTGCCGCATACGAAGTCAGCAAGCCGGTTGACAGCGAATTGCTGCCGGCCAAAACCGCTGTCGGTATTAAGAAAGGTAACAAAGAGCTGAAGGCGCTTTTAGATAAAGGTATCAAAGCGTTACACGACGACGGCAAATACGCCGAGATTCAAAAGAAACACTTTGGCGATCTGAATCTGTACAGCGGCAAATAATGCACCGGCGCCCATCCTTCGATGGGTGCCTTTTTCATCCGCTCAGGTTGCTGATTTATGTTCGAAAACCTCTTACAAAATCTGGGGCTCTCCGCCTTCAGCCTCAAGGGCTTCGGTCCGTTGCTGTTGGAAGGCACCTGGATGACCATCAAATTGTCGGCGTTGTCGCTGCTGGTGGCCGTGTTGCTCGGCCTGCTGGGCGCCAGTGCCAAACTGTCAAAATCAAAACTGCTGCGCTTGCCCGCCCAGCTCTACACCACGCTGATTCGCGGGGTGCCGGACCTGGTGCTGATGCTGCTGATCTTCTACAGCCTGCAAACCTGGCTGACCGCGCTGACCGACGTCATGGAGTGGGATTACATTGAAATCGACTCCTTCACGGCCGGCGTGATCACTCTGGGCTTCATTTATGGCGCGTACTTCACCGAAACCTTCCGCGGTGCGATCCTCGCCGTGCCACGGGGTCAGGTTGAAGCCGCCACGGCCTACGGCCTCAAACGCGGCCAGCGCTTTCGCTTCGTGGTGTTCCCGCAAATGATGCGCTTCGCCCTGCCGGGCATCGGCAACAACTGGATGGTGATGCTCAAGGCCACCGCGCTGGTGTCGATCATCGGCCTGGCGGATCTGGTCAAGGCCGCCCAGGATGCCGGCAAAAGCTCCTATCAACTGTTCTACTTCCTGGTACTCGCCGCCTTGATCTATCTGCTGATCACCAGTGCCTCGAACGTCATCCTGCGCTGGCTCGAACGCCGTTACGCCGCCGGTGCCCGGGAGGCCGTACGATGATCGAACTCCTGCAGGAATACTGGAAACCCTTCCTTTATACCGACGGCAACAACATCACCGGGCTGGCCATGACCCTGTGGCTGCTCAGTGCGTCGATCTTCATCGGTTTCATCGTGTCGATCCCGCTGTCGATTGCCCGGGTTTCCCCGCACTTCTACATTCGCTGGCCAGTTCAGTTCTACACCTACCTGTTCCGGGGCACGCCGCTCTATATCCAGCTGCTGATCTGCTACACCGGGATCTACAGCCTGGCCGCCGTACGCGCCCAACCGGTGCTCGATGCATTCTTTCGCGATGCTATGAACTGCACGATCCTCGCCTTCGCCCTCAACACCTGCGCCTACACCACGGAAATCTTCGCCGGGGCGATCCGCAGCATGAACCACGGCGAAGTCGAAGCGGCCAAAGCCTACGGACTGACCGGCTGGAAGCTGTATGCCTACGTGATCATGCCGTCGGCGCTGCGTCGCTCGCTGCCGTATTACAGCAACGAAGTAATCCTGATGCTGCACTCGACCACCGTGGCGTTCACCGCAACGATCCCGGACATCCTGAAAGTCGCACGGGACGCCAACTCGGCGACCTACCTGACCTTCCAGTCTTTCGGCATCGCCGCGCTGATCTACCTGACCATCACTTTTGCGCTGGTCGGCCTGTTCCGTCTTGCCGAACGCCGATGGCTGGCCTTCCTCGGGCCGACTCACTAGGACTTCTCTGCAATGCGCCACCAGATACATGACCTGCTGGCCCCGCTGCCGGGGACCGCGCGACAGATCCACAGCTTTCACTTCGGCCCGGAAAAGGCCAAAGGCAAAATCTACATCCAGTCCTCGCTGCACGCCGACGAACTGCCCGGCATGCTCGTGGCCTGGCACCTCAAGCAACGTCTGGCGGAGCTGGAAGCCGCCGGGCGGCTGATCAGCGAAATCGTGCTGGTGCCGGTGGCCAACCCGGTCGGCCTTGAACAGGTGCTGATGGACGTGCCGCTGGGCCGCTACGAGCTGGAAAGCGGGCAGAATTTCAACCGCTGGTTCGTCGACCTCAGCGAAGAGATCGGCAACGAAATCGAATCGCAACTGTGCGACGACCCGCAGCGCAATCTCGAACTGATCCGCACCAGCCTGCGCAACGCCCTCGCCCGCCATACCGCCACGACTCAGCTGCAATCCCAGCGCCTGACCCTGCAACGGCTGGCCTGCGATGCAGACATGGTGCTGGACCTGCACTGCGATTTCGAATCCGTGGTTCACCTCTACACCACGCCCGAGGCCTGGCCGCAGGTCGAGCCGCTGGCACGCTATATCGAATCACAGGCAAGCCTGCTGGCCACCGACTCCGGCGGTCAGTCGTTCGACGAATGCTTCACCCTGTTGTGGTGGCAATTGAAGGAACGCTTCGGCGAGCACTTCGAGATCCCCCTCGGCAGTTTCTCGGTGACGGTCGAGTTGCGCGGCCAGGGCGACGTCAGCCATCCCGTGGCCAGTCGTGACTGCCAGGCGCTGCTCGATTACCTGACTCACTTCGGCGCTATCGCCGGGGCTTCGAAACCGCTGCCAGAGTTGCCATTCCCGGCCACTCCGCTGGCCGGTGTCGAGCCGGTGACCACTCCGGTCGGCGGCCTGCTGGTGTACACCGCCACGCCCGGGCAGCATCTGGAAACCGGGCAGCAAATCGCCGAAATCATCGACCCGGTCAATGATCGGGTCACGCCAGTCCATTGCACCGCTTCCGGTCTGCTCTATGCCCGCTCGCTGCGGCGCATGGCCACGGCCGGTATGGTGATCGCCCACGTCGCGGGCACCGAAGCCTATCGCAGCGGCTACTTACTTTCGCCTTGAGGATGCCTGTCCCATGTACAAACTGACCGTAGAAGGCCTGCACAAAAGCTATGGCGACCATCAGGTGCTCAAAGGCGTTTCGCTCAAGGCCAAAACCGGTGACGTGATCAGTCTGATCGGCGCCAGCGGCTCGGGCAAAAGCACCTTTTTGCGCTGCATCAACTTCCTCGAACAACCCAACGACGGCGCGATGAGCCTCGACGGCCAGGCGATCCGCATGGTCACCGACCGTCACGGCATGCACGTCGCCGACGCCGAGGAACTGCAACGCCTGCGCACGCGTCTGGCGATGGTGTTCCAACACTTCAACCTGTGGAGCCACATGACCGTGCTGGAAAACATCACCATGGCCCCGCGCCGGGTACTGGGCTGCAGCAAACAGGAAGCCGACGACCGCGCCCGTCGTTATTTGGAAAAGGTTGGCCTGCCGGCACGGGTCGCCGATCAATACCCGGCCTTCCTCTCCGGCGGCCAGCAGCAACGGGTGGCCATTGCCCGCGCGTTGGCGATGGAGCCGGAAGTCATGCTGTTCGACGAACCGACCTCGGCACTCGACCCGGAACTGGTCGGCGAGGTGCTCAAGGTGATTCAAGGCCTGGCCGAAGAAGGCCGGACCATGATCATGGTGACCCACGAGATGAGTTTTGCGCGCAAGGTGTCGAGCCAGGTGCTGTTCCTGCACCAGGGGTTGGTGGAAGAAGAAGGTGCGCCGGAAGACGTGCTGGGTAATCCGAAAAGTGAACGCCTGAAGCAATTCCTCAGCGGCAATCTCAAGTAAAACTATTGCCCTGCCGGCGCGGTCACTGAAGGAACACATTCAGAGCACACGTCGCCGGCATGGGCACTTCCACCGATTTCGCCAGACACTGGTTCAGCGCCCGCGACTGGAAGCCGTTCGACTTTCAGAAGCAGGTGTGGGCGGCGGTCAAACGCGACGAATCCGGTCTGCTGCACGCCAGCACTGGCGCCGGTAAAACCTACGCGGTGTGGTTTGCCGCGCTCGATCGTTTTGCCCACTCCGGGCCTGCCAGAGAAATCACCCGCAAACGCCCGCCGCCTGCCGAACCGCTGACTGTCCTGTGGATCACGCCGATGCGAGCGTTGGCCGCCGACACCGCGCGTGCCCTGCAAACTCCGCTGGACGATCTGCACATTCCCTGGAGCGTCGGCCTGCGCACCGGTGACACCGGCAGCAGCGAGCGCGCCCGGCAAAACCGGCGCCTGCCGACCACGTTGATCACCACCCCGGAGAGCCTGACCCTGATGCTCGCCCGCGCCGACGCAAAAACAGCGCTGTCGACGTTACGCATGGTTGTGGTGGACGAGTGGCACGAATTGCTCGGCAACAAGCGTGGCGTGCAATTGCAACTGGCCCTCGCCCGCCTGCGGCGCTGGCATCCGGGACTGATTGTCTGGGGTGTGTCCGCGACGCTTGGCAATCAATCCCACGCCGAACAGGTACTGATTCCACAGGGCGGCGGCGTGAGTGTTCAGGGGCAAAGCGAAAAAGCGCTACGTGTCGATACCCTGCTCCCACCGGCTATCGAGCGTTTTCCCTGGGCCGGGCATATCGGTCTGAAGATGCTGCCGCAAGTGATTGACGAACTGGACGTGTGCGCCAGCAGCCTGGTGTTCACCAACACCCGGGCGCAGTCGGAAATCTGGTATCAGGCCTTGCTGGAAGCACGGCCCGACTGGGCCGGCCTGATTGCCTTGCACCACAGCTCGCTGTCCCGCGAGACCCGGGACTGGGTCGAGCACGCCTTGAAGAACGGCCAGCTTAAAGCCGTGGTCTGCACTTCGAGTCTGGATCTTGGAGTGGACTTTCTTCCGGTGGAGCGGGTGCTGCAAATCGGCTCGGCCAAAGGCGTGGCGCGTCTGATGCAGCGTGCCGGACGTTCAGGCCATGCGCCCGGTCGAACGTCGCGGGTCACCCTGGTGCCAACCCACAGTCTGGAACTGATCGAAGCCGCTGCCGCCCGCGATGCCGTGGCGCAGCGACGGATTGAACCGCGACTGTCACCACACAAACCGCTGGATGTGCTGGTCCAGCATCTGGTCAGCATTGCATTGGGGGGTGGCTTTACTCCTGAGGATTTGTACGAAGAAGTCCGCAGCGCCTGGGCCTATCGCGACCTGACGCTCGCGGACTGGGCTTGGGCGCTGGCTTTCGTACGCCATGGCGGGATGTCACTGACGGCTTACCCGGATTACCGTCGGGTCGAGCCGGACGAACAGGGTGTCTGGCGAGTGCCAGACGCGCGTCTGGCCCGGCGGCACCGGATGAGTATCGGCACCATCGTCAGCGACGCCAGCATTCATCTGAAATTCTGGAGCAAGGGCGGAGGCGGCAAGCAACTGGGCAGCGTTGAAGAGGGCTTCATCGCACGCCTCAAACCCGGCGACGGTTTCCTGTTCGCCGGACGCTTGCTGGAACTGGTGCGGGTGGAAAACATGACTGCCTACGTCAAACGCAGCACCGCGAAAAAAGCCGCCGTGCCGCGCTGGAATGGCGGGCGCATGCCGCTGTCCAGCGAACTGGCTGAAGCGGTGGTCACCCGGTTCAGCGCGGCGGCACACGGTGAGTTTGCCGGCCCGGAAATGCAGGCCTTGCGCCCGCTGCTGGAAACGCAGCTGCGCTGGTCGGGCCTGCCGACGGCCGACAGCCTGTTGGCCGAAGTGCTGAAATCCCGCGAAGGCTGGCACCTTTTCCTCTATCCGTTTGCCGGACGTCAGGTGCATCTGGGGCTGGCCAGCCTGCTGGCGTGGCGGGTCAGCCAGCGCCTGCCTGTGACCTTCTCGATTGCGGTCAATGATTACGGACTGGAATTGCTTAGCGCCACACCCGTTGATTGGTCTGTGCAACTGGATGGCGCTCTGCTCAGTCCCGAGGATTTGTTGAGGGATGTGCTCGCCAGTCTCAACGCGGGCGAACTGGCGCTGCGCAGGTTTCGGGAAATCGCCCGGATTGCCGGTCTGGTGTTCGCCGGTTACCCCGGTGCGCCGAAAAGCACTCGTCAGGTGCAGGCCTCCAGCGGTCTGTTCTTCGAAGTGTTCAAACAATACGACGCCGACAATCTGCTACTGGCACAGGCCGGGGAAGAAGTCCTGCGCGAAGAACTGGATATTCTTCGGCTGGAACAGACATTGGAGCGAGTCAACCGGATGAACCTGGACATGCACCTGATCAAACGTCCTACACCGCTCGGTTTTCCATTGCTGGTGGAGCGCATGCGCGAAAGCATGAGTTCGGAAAAACTCGCCGACCGCATCCGCCGAATGGTCGGCGATCTGGAAAAAACCGCCGACAAGGGCCCATCCTGATGAACGCGCCCTATCCTGTGCGCCTGGCAGGCGAAGACCTCTGGTTGCTGCCGGAAAAGGCGCTGTACTGGCCTGCGCAACAAGCGTTGCTGATTGCTGACGTACATTTCGGCAAGGCTGCCGCTTACCGGCGCCTGGGGCAACCGGTGCCGCAGGGCACCACGGCGAGCAATATCGCCGTGATCGAGCAATTGCTGGCGAAACTGCCCTGTCGGCAACTGATCTTCCTCGGTGATTTTTTGCATGGGCCCGGCTCCCATGCCACTGGCACCTTGCAGGCATTGGCGCAGTGGCGGGCGCGTCATGCCGATCTGCCGATCACGCTGGTTCGCGGCAATCACGATAAACGTGCCGGCGATCCGCCGCAGGCGCTGAATATTCGGGTGGTGCCGGAGCCCTTGCTGCTAGGACCCTTCGCCTTGCAGCATGAACCCGATCCGCACCCTGAACGCCATGTCCTAGCCGGGCACGTGCATCCGGTTTATCGATTGAACGGCAAGGGGCGTCAGCGTCTGCGGCTGGCGTGTTTCAGGTTGGGAGAGCGCGTCAGCCTGCTGCCGGCCTTCGGTGCCTTCACTGGCGGTTATCCGGTGGAGAAGGAAGACATCTGTCGGATCTTTGTCATTGGTGATAACGAAATATGGCCCGTCGGCTGAAGTCCTGTTCAGGATTCAGCCGACGGGCCATACATTCAATCAAGCGACAGGCGCAGGTGGCGGTTTGTCCGGCAATGTAGGTTCGCCGGGCTCGGTCGGTTCTTCGTTGGGGGTATCGGGATCGGGCTGGTGAGGAATTCCGCCAGCCATGGCGATAGGCGGGTGTGCCAACAAGGACCAGGCCAATACGCCAACCTGATTGGGCTCGAGCCTTGCCAGTTCGGCAGTGATTTGCGGATCGATCTTCATGGAGCACTCCTCGGCGAAGGCCCGCTGCGCTGTTCGCGAAACGGGCAGTACACCCCATAGAGTGTCTACCCGCCGAAGAATTCCCGGTAACTGCCGGATGGACGGCTCAGGTGCGCGGCAGGGTCACGCCACGCTGACCCTGGTACTTGCCGGCACGGTCCTTGTAGGAGACTTCGCATTCCTCGTCGGATTCGAGGAACAGCATCTGCGCCACACCTTCATTGGCGTAGATCTTCGCCGGCAGGTTGGTGGTGTTGGAGAACTCCAGGGTCACCTGACCTTCCCACTCAGGCTCAAGCGGAGTGACGTTGACGATGATGCCGCAACGGGCGTAAGTGCTTTTGCCCAGGCAGATGGTCAGGACATTGCGCGGAATACGGAAGTATTCAACGGTCGTGGCCAGGGCGAAGGAGTTCGGCGGGATGATGCAGACGTCGCTGTGGACATCGACGAAGCTGCCGGCGTCGAAGTTCTTCGGATCGACGATGGCCGAATTGATGTTGGTGAACACCTTGAAATGGTTGGTGCAACGCACATCGTAGCCGTAGCTCGAAACACCGTAGGAGATCACCCGGCTGTCGTCGCTGCCACGTACCTGGCGCTCGACGAACGGCTCGATCATGCCGTGTTCCTGCGCCATGCGGCGAATCCACTTGTCCGATTTGATGCTCATGGCGGGTGTCCTGAATAGCGAGGTGGAAAAAATCTGTCCGGCATCTTACCGGGCGCGTCGCCGGGTTCAAAGTCCGGGCTGCAATTCTCGCCGAACGTGCAGGAATTACGCGGTCTGGCGACGAACCGTCACACCGCCGATCCTTAAAACGGAGAAACCTTCGCAAGAAGCATTGGCACGTTCCGGAAAAAGGGTTAAGGTGGCGCCACTGTGCTGCTTGTGTCACTGAGAATCTCTACACGATATGTTGAATTTCGATCCAACCATCTACAAGAATTTTTCCTGCTCTTTGCACTCAGTCTCGGCCAGGGTTCTTCCTGAGTCGCAGTTATCTTTGTTCAAGGAGTTACACCATGTCTAATCGCCAAACCGGTACCGTTAAGTGGTTCAACGATGAAAAAGGCTTCGGCTTCATCACTCCACAATCCGGTGACGACCTGTTCGTTCACTTCAAAGCTATCCAGTCCGACGGCTTCAAAAGCCTGAAAGAAGGCCAACAGGTTTCTTTCATCGCTACCCGCGGTCAGAAAGGCATGCAAGCTGAAGAAGTACAAGTTATCTAACTTGTAGCTTCTTAGCCAAGAAGCCTCGCCCTTAAAGCGGGGCTTTTTTGTGGGTGTCTGTTTTGTCGAGACAAAAAAAATCGCAACCTGTCGAAGGTTGCGATTTTTTTAAATGGCGTTACCAGGCTACGCCGAAACCTGCGGTGTAGCGGGTCTTGTTCAGGTCCGCGTCCTTGGTACCACTGATGATGTCACGCTCGGCCTTGAGATTGAGCGAGGCCCAGTCCGTCACCTTGTAGCGCAGGCCCACTTCCGAATCCAGGGCATAGTTGGCGACGTCCGACAGTGGCTTGCCAAGTTCGCCGGTGGTGAAGAACTGCACCTTCTTGCCGATCAGGTAGCGGTTGTAGTCCCACTTCATGGCAACGGAATAGAAGTTGTCCTTGCCGCCATCGCTGTACTCGTAGTCGGTGCGGTTGAGCAGTGAGCCGAGCGAGAACGCTCCGAGCTCGTCATCCCAGAACTGGTAACCCGGACCAGTACCAACCACCCGCTGGCGCGACAGCTCTTCGACGTAATCACGCTTGTAGTTCAGACGCCCTTGCCAGAACCACTTGTCGGTGAGGAAGCGGTCCAGTGCGTATTCAGCACGCCAGTTGTTGGTGGTGACCACCTCATCCTGGACTTCGCGGTTGTACTCGCCCTCGGCGGTGTGTCGCCAGCGCCCGTGACGCGCAGAGGTCTTGAAGCCGATGTCGTAGTCATTGGTGTCTTTTTCAGCACGCTGATAATCCAGGGCCAGATCGACATTGCCCTTCCAGACCAGATCCTCGACCACCGGCTTGGGCTTTAGAATCTGCTGGATACTCGCCAGCTCGACGGTTTTCGGCGCTTCGCCGTTGGCCAGAGTGACCTTGCCGTCTTCGGCGGCAGTCAGCGACTTGGCTTTTTCGCCGTTGTACGCGTCCTGCTTGACCAGCAGTTCCTGATCACTCTCCAGAGTCTTGACCTGCTTCCAGTCAATGGTGACCGCGCCGGCGTACTGGGTCTGGACCAGCAACTTGCCGCCATCGAACAGGGTGATTTTGCCGCTCAGCCTGTCACCGTTCTTCAACCAGACGGTATCGGCGAGCAAAGGCGTGGACGCACTGAAGACAGCAAGGCAAAGCAGGGTTCTGGACAACATAAGCGAATCGGGAGCTCAAGTTTGCAAAAAAAGGGTCGGCATTATCCGTAGGAATAATCCCCTGACAAGGAATGACTCGGCTATTTCTGTTGAGTTCATTTCTCAATTGCGCGATCACGGATTAACCTTTAATCCATGAATCGACCCTGTTCAGGAACGGCGCACGTGACAGACCCGATACAAGCCTGCGAAAACGATCCGCAAATCCGACGCACGGCACTCTACTCGACCCTTGCCCAGGTACCTGAGGGCAAGGTGGTCAGCTATGGTCAGTTGGCCGAACTGGCCGGGTTGGGGCGCGCCGCCCGCTGGGTCGGCCGTACCCTGAGCCAACTACCCGGCGACACAAAGCTGCCCTGGCACCGGGTACTCGGTGCCGGCGGTCGGATCAGCCTGCCGGTGGGCAGCCCTTCGGGTGATGAGCAGCGGGCACGATTGCGTATGGAGGGCGTTACGATCCTGAACAATCGTGTGGATATTCGGCGCCATGGCTGGCGTCCGGTAGAGCACAGCGGTTAGAGTGCGCGCTTTGTTTTCGCAATCTTGAGGCAGACTTCAGCCCATGCCCCGTAAAACCTGGCGCGCCGCGCTCGCCGCCTATGCCAGTCCTTCGACGCTCGTGCTGTTGTTGCTGGGTTTCGCCGCCGGCCTGCCGTACATGCTGGTGTTCTCGACACTTTCGGTCTGGCTGCGTGAAGCCGGTGTAGCCCGGGAGACGATCGGCTATGCGAGCCTGATCGGCTTGGCCTATGCCTTCAAATGGGTCTGGTCGCCGCTGCTCGATCAGTGGCGCCTGCCTTTGCTGGGCAAGCTGGGTCGACGCCGTTCGTGGCTCGTGCTTTCTCAATCGCTGGTGATCCTCGGCCTGATCGGGATGGGCTTCTGCGACCCGCAGAAACACTTGTCCTGGCTGATCGCTATTGCCGTAATCGTCGCCTTCGCCTCCGCCACCCAGGACATCGCCGTCGACGCCTATCGCCTGGAAATCGCCGAAGACAACCGCCAGGCCGCGCTGGCCGCCAGTTATATGTCCGGCTATCGGGTCGCAGCGCTGCTCGCGACTGCTGGCGCCTTGTTCTTCGCCGAAGGTTTCGGCTCCACCGGGTTCAACTATCAGCATTCCGCCTGGACCGGCACCTACGTGCTGTTCGGTGCATTGATGATCCCTGCCCTGCTCACAACCTTTCTGATGCGTGAACCGCCAGTACCGCTGCGCACCCAACTGCAGGCCGGGCGCTATACGTTCATGCATCAACTGATGTCGGTGTTCGTGCTGATCGTCCTGCTGGTCTCCGTACCGGCGATGTTCACCCAGCTCTACAACACCGATTTCGCCAGCGTGCTGTTCGGCACCATGAGCCCGCTGGACCTGCTGCTGGAAGACCGGGCCTTCCTGCGCGCCATCCTCTATACCCTGCTGACCGGCCTGTGCCTTTCGACCATGGGGCGCCGTGGCCTGGCGCCGGTGCTGACCCCGGTCAACGACTTCATCCTGCGCTACCGCTGGCAGGCCCTGCTGTTGCTGGGCTTGATCGCCACTTATCGGATGTCGGATACGGTCATGGGCGTCATGGCCAACGTGTTCTATATCGATCAGGGTTTCACCAAGGACCAGATCGCCAGCGTCAGCAAGATCTTCGGCCTGATCATGACGCTGATCGGTGCCGGCATGGGCGGCCTGTTGATCGTGCGCTTTGGCATCCTGCCGATCCTGTTCATTGGCGGCGCGGCGTCGGCGGGCACCAACCTGTTATTCGTGATGCTGGCCGACATGGGCCCGAACCTGAAGATGTTGATCGTGACCATCTCCCTCGACAACTTCAGTTCGGGCATGGCCACGTCGGCGTTCGTCGCTTACTTGTCCAGCCTGACCAACCTGAAATTCTCCGCCACCCAGTACGCCCTGCTCAGCTCGATCATGTTGCTGCTGCCTCGCCTCATCGGCGGCTACTCCGGGGTGATGGTGGAGAAGTTCGGCTATCACAACTTCTTCATGATCACCGCGCTGCTCGGCGTCCCGACCCTGGTGCTGATCGCCTTGCACTGGTTCCAGGAAAGCCGCCGCGAAGGCCCGACGCCGACACCGGAACCCGTGCCAGCGTCAGTCGCCGAAGAGTCGTAAGACATCTCGCACCCGGTGGGAGGGTTCCCGCCGGACCTGCACTTCTGTACGTCGGCAGCTCTCGCCGGTACACTGCTCCGTCATTTCCAGTCATAGCAACCGACAACGGCCAACCATGCGCACCAGTCAATTTTTGCTCGCCACACAGAAAGAAACGCCTTCCGACGCGGTCGTGATCAGCCATCAGCTGATGCTGCGCGCCGGCATGATCCGCAAACTCGCCTCGGGCCTGTACACCTGGCTGCCGATGGGCTTGCGAGTAATGCGCAAGGTAGAAGCCATCGTTCGCGAAGAGATGAACGCCGCCGGCTCTCTGGAAGTGTTGATGCCGAGCACCCAACCGGCCGAGCTGTGGCAGGAGTCGGGTCGCTGGGAAGAATACGGCCCTGAGTTGCTGCGCTTCAAAGACCGTCATGGTCGCGATTTCTGCGCGGGCCCGACCCACGAAGAAGTGATCACTGATCTGATGCGCAACGAATTGAGCAGCTACAAGCAGCTGCCAATCAACCTGTACCAGATCCAGACCAAGTTCCGTGACGAAATCCGCCCACGCTTCGGTTTGATGCGTGGCCGTGAATTCATCATGAAGGACGCGTACTCGTTCCACGCCGATCAGGCGTCGCTGCAGGTAACCTATGACCGCATGCACGAAGCGTACTGCAACGTGTTCACACGCCTTGGCCTGAAATTCCGTCCGGTTGAAGCCGACAACGGCTCCATCGGTGGCGCCGGCTCCCACGAGTTCCACGTACTGGCCGATTCCGGTGAAGACGATATCGTCTTCAGCAACGGTTCCGACTACGCCGCGAACATCGAGAAGGCTGAAGCCGTTCCGCGCGAAACCTCCCGCGCTGCGCCGACCGAAGAGCTGCGCCTGGTCGATACCCCGGACACCAAGACCATCGCGGCCCTGGTGGAGAAATTCAATCTGCCGATTGAAAAGACCATCAAGACCCTGATCGTGCACGCCGAAGAAGAAGGCAAGCTGATCGCCCTGGTGATCCGTGGTGACCACGAACTCAACGAAATCAAGGCTGCCCAGCAACCTGGCGTTGCCAGCCCGCTGGTCATGGCGTCCGATGCAGAGCTGCGTGACGCCATCGGCGCCGGCGCCGGCTCCCTCGGCCCGCTGAACCTGCCGCTGCCAATCATCATCGACCGTTCGGTCGAGCTGATGAGCGACTTCGGCATCGGTGCCAACATCGACGACAAGCACTACTTCGGCGTGAACTGGGAGCGTGACCTGCCGGTTCCGACCGTGGCCGACCTGCGCAACGTCGTGGCCGGCGACCCGAGTCCGGACGGCAAGGGCACTCTGGACATCGCGCGCGGCATCGAAGTCGGACACATCTTCCAGCTGGGCAACAAGTACAGCAAGGCGATGAAGTGCGAAGTGCTGGGCGAGAACGGCAAGCCTGTCACCCTGGAAATGGGTTGCTACGGCATCGGCGTGTCCCGCGTGGTGGCGGCGGCCATCGAGCAGAACAACGACGAGAACGGCATCATCTGGAGCGACGCTCTGGCGCCATTCCAGATCGCCCTGGTACCGCTGCGCTATGAAACCGAGCAGGTGCGCGAAGCCACCGACAAGCTGTACGCGGAACTGACCGCTGCCGGCTTCGAAGTGCTGCTGGACGATCGCGACAAGAAAACCAGCCCGGGCATCAAGTTCGCGGACATGGAGCTGATCGGCATTCCACACCGGATCGTGGTCAGCGACCGCGGTCTCGCCGAAGGCAACCTGGAATACAAGAGCCGTACCGAAGGCCAGGCGCAAGCGCTGCCGGTTGCCGACGTGCTGTCCTTCCTGCAGGCCCGTATCCGCCGCTGAAACCAGATAGAGACCTCATGTTCAAGCGAAACACCTTAGGCCTCGGAGGCGTCACCTTGTGTGGCGCCCTGCTGGTCAGCGGCTGTGCCAATCACATGTCACAGCGCAGCGAGCACGAAGAGCGGGTCGAGCGGAAGCTGCTCGATCACAGCCTGCAGATCGATGTCGGTGAGCCTAAGGTGCTTGAGCTACCGCAGCGACGTGTGAAGATCAACGAACAGAAGACCTTCGAAGTCACCGAGTTCGAAGTCACCCGTCGTTATGACCGCTACACGCCTTACCAACCCTGGCGCGAAATCTACGAGATTCCGCTGGGTGCAGTGGCGGTGGTGGCTGGTGTCGGTGCGAATGTGGTCAACGTGTTCGCCCTCGGCACCCTGCCGGACAGCGTGACCAAGGACTGGTTGAGCTACGGATTCGCCGGGCTCAACCCGTTCATGAACGTGCAGTCCCATGGTCGTGCGCAGCAGAACCTGGCCGGTATCGATGAAGTCCAGCGCGACAAGCGCATGGAGTACTCAAGCCTGCCATGGAGCGAGCGTCCGGTGCAGGTCAAGGCCGGCAAGCAGAGCTTCGACATGACCACCGACCGTAACGGTGTGCTGCGCCTGAACCTGCTGGACAGTCCTTTCGCTGAAAACGATCTGAACCATGTGGGCAAACTGCAGATCAGTGTCGAAGACGCCAAGGATGATGTGCACTCCGACTCGTCCCTGACGATCAGCAGTCACCTGCGCGGCAAACTGCTGGAAGCACACGGGCTGATTTACGACGATCTGGAAGACGACGAAGTGAGCCAGTGGGTTCACCGGGTCAAACGCCTGTCGGAACTAGGCCTGGAAGAAGAAGCCAGCGAGCTGGAACAGAGCCTGATCGAGCTGACACGCAACGATCCCGAGTTGCAGGCCGAGTTCCTCAAGTCGCTGACCAAGGATGCCGGGCGACTGGTGGCAGACCCGGGTCCGAACTGACAACGCTTATAGAAGAGCCCGAACCTGTTTCGGGCTTTTTTATGCGTCCTACCGCTCAAACAACTCCATCTGCTCAAAGCCGCCGCGCAAATCCTCCAGCCGCACGCCCACCCCCAGCAACCGTACCGGTTTGCCACCCCGATTGAACGCTTGCGTCAGCATCAATTGATAACTGCCCAGATCTCGCCCTGCCCCGGCCTGCTCCAGTGTGGTCTGGGTGAAATCGTGAAATTTCACTTTGACGAACGGCTTGCCCGGCCGGTAGCTGCTGTCGATCCGCGCCATGCGGGTTTTTAGGGTTTCCAGCAATTCAGGGAGCTTGTCCAGGCAACTGCGCAGATCCGGCAAGTCCACATCGTAGGTATTTTCCACGCTGATCGACTGGCGACGACTGTCGTTATGCACCTGACGGTCATCTATCCCACGGGCGAGGCTCCACATCCGCTCGCCAAAACTGCCGAATTCGCGCACCAGCGCCAACTTGTCCCATTCGCGCAGTTGCAGGCAGTCATTGATACCGAGCTTGCCCAGCTTGTCGGCAGTGACCTTGCCGACGCCGTGCAACTTGCTCACCGGCAGGCCGCTGACGAAGTCTTCGACCTGGTCCGGGGTGATGACAAACAGGCCGTTGGGTTTTTTCCAGTCACTGGCGATCTTGGCCAGAAACTTGTTCGGTGCCACCCCGGCCGAGACCGTGATGTGCAATTGATTGGAAACCCGGCGCCGAATGTCCTGGGCGATCCGCGTGGCGCTGCCACCGAAATGCGCGCTGTCCGAGACATCGAGGTAGGCCTCGTCCAGCGACAGCGGCTCGATCAGGTCGGTGTAATCGCGAAAGATCGTGTGAATTTCCTTCGATGCCTCACGGTAGGCGTCCATACGCGGCTTGACGATCGTCAGGTCCGGGCACAGTTTCAAGGCATGCCCGGAGGACATCGCCGACCGCACACCGTAAGCCCGCGCCTCATAGTTGCAGGTGGCGATCACCCCGCGCCGGTCTGCCGAACCACCCACCGCCAGCGGTTTGCCGGCCAGACGCGGATCGTCACGCATCTCGATGGCGGCGTAGAAACAGTCACAGTCGATGTGGATGATTTTTCGCTGAGTCATAGCAGAAATGGAAAAGTGGCATGCCGGACCGGCAGTATCTCACTGACAACTGTATATAGCACCAGTGGTATGAAGGTTCTTTTCCAGCAGTAAGAAACTTCCTTTGAATTTATTTTCTCAATCGGGAATCGCTGACCAATAGAGCTGAAACCCACGCCCTGCCTGACCTGCGGCCCCGTCAGCGACCTCGAAAAATAGCTAACCAATTGAACCAGAACAGATTTTATCCGGATTCAAGGTTGACACCCCGGCAATCCTCTGTAGAATGCCGCCACACAGACGCGGGATGGAGCAGTCTGGTAGCTCGTCGGGCTCATAACCCGAAGGTCGTCGGTTCAAATCCGGCTCCCGCAACCAAACATCGAAAAAGGCCAATCGAAAGATTGGCCTTTTTTGTGCGCGCCTGTTTTTCATTGGGCAATCATCCGGGCCAAACAGGAATCCTTTGCAATTCCGAAACTTACCGCCCTCCTGCGACGGATTGACGCGTTTTCACGCTTATTTGACCCTTCGCGGTATTAACGGTTGACACCCCGCCGTTCGCCTGTAGAATGCCGCCACACAGACGCGGGATGGAGCAGTCTGGTAGCTCGTCGGGCTCATAACCCGAAGGTCGTCGGTTCAAATCCGGCTCCCGCAACCAAACATCAAAAAAGGCTGCTCGAAAGAGTGGCCTTTTTTGTATCTGTGGAAAAAGTCCTTTCGCAACAATGATCTGTCACTGTGCAGTGAACCGCTCAGGATCTTCAGACCCGCCGAGTTACGACTATGCTTGAGTCGCGGGCAAGACGTCTGCAATCCGAGACCTGCCCTCGCCGATACCCGACGAGAGGCGTAGTATTTTGTGATTATTTTTTTCTACAGGGATTGGTAACTTGGCTGGATACCCCCATCCTGTCGCGCACAATCCAAGAGGTGATTGATGCGCGCCAACTCGTCTGATCCACAAGACACCCTCACCGTGAATCCATCGATCAAGCCTGAGCGTATGCGCCTGCTGGATCGAATCAGCAAATACCGGCAACCGATTGGTCTGGCGGTCACTTTGCTGTTGTTCGCTATCGCGTTGATTGCCTGTCGCCATCTGCTCAGCGAACTCGACCTCTATGCTTTGCATGACTCGATTCTTGATGTACCGAAGCCCGCTCTGCTTGGCGCTTTCGGCGCGACCGTCGTCGGCTTCATTATTCTGCTGGGCTACGAATGGTCGGCCAGCCGCTATGCCGGCGTAACCATTCCGCCGCGCACGCTCGCGCTCGGCGGCTTCACGGCGTTCGCGATCGGCAACGCCATCGGCCTGTCGATGCTGTCCGGCGGTTCGGTGCGCTACCGTTTATATGCACGACTTGGCCTGGGCGCTTCGGAAGTGGCGCACATGACCCTGTTCGCCAGCCTGTCGCTGGGCTGTGCCCTGCCGCCGCTGGCGGCGCTGGCCACCCTGAGTGACCTGCCGGCCGCCTCCCAGGCCTTGGGCCTGTCCGAGGGTCTGCTGGCCACGATTGCCTCTGCCGTGCTGCTGCTCGGCGCGATTCTGGCCATGGGCATTTATCGTCGGCGTCTGCCGGAACAACCCTATCGCGACAATCTGCTGGTCAAGGTCGGTCGCCGCACCCTGCGCCTGCCGGGCCGACGCCTGACGTTCCTGCAGCTGGTCATCACTGCCCTCGACGTCGCCGCTGCCGCCACCGTGTTGTACATGTTGCTGCCGGAAGCACCGCCATTCGGCGCGTTCCTGCTGGTGTACCTGCTGGCCCTGGCTGCCGGCGTGCTCAGCCATGTACCGGGCGGGGTCGGGGTTTTCGAAGCAATTCTGCTCGCCGCGTTCGCGGACAAACTCGGCGCAGCACCACTGGCTGCCGCCCTGCTGCTGTATCGCATGATCTACGTGGTGCTGCCATTGCTGGTGGCTTGTGTACTGCTGCTGATCAACGAAGGTCAGCGTCTGTTCCAGACCCAGACCATGCGCGCAGCTTCTGGTCTGGCGGCACCGATCCTCGCGGTACTCGTATTCCTGTCCGGTGTAGTGCTGCTGTTTTCCGGCGCTACGCCCGAAATCGATACCCGACTGGAGCACATCGCCTATCTGATTCCCCATCGTCTGGTCGATGCTTCGCACTTCGGCGCCAGCCTGATTGGCGTACTGTGCCTGATGCTCGCTCAGGGCCTTCGTCGCCGACTGTCAGCGGCGTGGATGCTGACCACCATTCTGCTGCTCGTAGGCGCCCTGCTCTCGCTGCTCAAGGGTTTCGACTGGGAAGAAGCCACGCTGATGACCCTCACCGCCGCGCTGCTGGGGGTGTTCCGTCGTTCTTTCTATCGGCCGAGCCGTCTGACTGAAGTGCCGTTCTCGCCGCTGTATCTGGTGGCGAGTCTGTGCGTACTCGGCGCATCGACCTGGCTGTTGCTGTTCGCCTATCAGGACGTGCCGTACAGCCATCAGTTGTGGTGGCAGTTCACCCTCGACGCCGATGCCCCGCGCGGTCTGCGTTCGCTGCTCGGCGCTGCGGTGCTGTTGCTGGTGATCGCCCTGACCTGGCTGCTGCGTACCGCCCGCCCGGTGATTCATCTGCCGACGCCCGATGAACTGGAGCGCGCCACAAAGATCCTGATGGCCTCCTCGCAACCGGATGGCGGCCTGGCCCTGACCGGTGACAAGGCACTACTGTTTCATCCCAACGACGAAGCGTTCCTGATGTACGCCCGTCGCGGTCGCAGTCTGGTGGCGCTGTACGACCCGATCGGTCCGGGCCAGCAACGGGCGGAAATGATCTGGCAGTTCCGTGACCTGTGTGACATTCACCACGCCCGTCCGGTGTTCTATCAGGTGCGTGCCGAGAACCTGCCGTACTACATGGACATCGGTCTGACCGCGATCAAGCTGGGCGAGGAAGCCCGGGTCGATCTGCATCGCTTTGACCTGGACGCCAAGGGCAAGGAGATGAAGGACCTGCGCTACACCTGGAACCGTGGCACCCGCGATGGCCTGTCGCTGGAGATCTTCGAACCGGGCCAGGCGCCGATGGACGAGCTCAAAGTGATTTCCGATGCCTGGCTGACCGGCAAGAACGTGCGCGAGAAAGGCTTCTCCCTCGGCCGTTTCAGCGACGATTACCTGAAGCATTTCCGCATCGCGGTGATTCGCTTCGAAGGCCGCCCGGTGGCGTTCGCCAACCTGCTCGAGACTTACAGCCATGACCTGGCCAGTCTCGACCTGATGCGCTCACACCCGGACGCCCCCAAGCTGACCATGGAGTTTTTGATGGTCGGTCTGATTCAACATTATAAGAGTCACGGATACGCGCGTTTCAGCCTGGGCATGGTGCCGTTGTCGGGGTTGCAACCCCGGCGTGGCGCACCGCTGACCCAGCGTCTGGGCTCGATGGTTTTCCGCCGTGGTGAGCAGCTGTACAACTTCCAAGGCTTGCGCCGCTTCAAAGACAAGTTCCAGCCTGACTGGGAACCCCGTTATATGGCAGTGCCCGCCGGACTCGATCCGCTGGTGGCACTGGCCGATACTGCTGCCCTGATCGCGGGCGGCTTGACTGGATTGGTGAAACGCTGATGATTCAACGCTCCCTGAAGTACATCCTGGCCGCACTGATCGTGCTGGCCGTGATTGCCGGCGGCGGTTACTGGTACCTCAAACGCCCGGCACCGGAACCGACCCTCGAACAGCTAAAACCGGCTGACGGCATCGCCATGACCCGGGTCATCCCCGGTACCAAGCCCAAAGCCCAGGTGCTGGTGGCGGTCGAGGACGACAAGAAACTCACCGACAATCAGCTGACCACCCTGAGCCGCAGCGCCTCGGCGCAGATCGTCCAGGTGATTCTGCCCAAGGACTGCCTGCAGCAAAGCCGCGCGCTGCAAAGCGGTCTGCGCGAACTGAACGGCCCGGCGACCCTGGTCAGCGGCATCGGCCCTGGCGCGGTGCTGGCCTGGCGCTGGCTGTCGGAACAGAAGGACGACAAGGCCCAGGCCGTGTCGGTTGATCTGGCCCTGGAAAAAGGCGGCTGCACTCACCTGCTGCCGAAGTCCGCTGCCCATGGCCATTGGCTGGTGGCCTGGAACGATAACCCGGACGACACCAGCGCCGGTTTCGTGCGTGATCAACCGAATGCCGAAACCAGCATCAGCGACTACGACATCAACCTGCCGCAAGTGCTGAACAACGAACTGCGCAAAATCCTCGTCGGTGGCGACAAAGCCAACGGCGGCCTGCAGATCCCGGTGGTGGAAGTCCCGGCCGGCCAGGCCAAGGACACCGTGACCCTGTTCCTGTCCGGTGACGGCGGCTGGCGCGACCTCGACCGCGACGTGGCCGGTGAAATGGCCAAGATCGGCTACCCGGTCGTCGGCATCGACACCCTGCGCTACTACTGGCAGCACAAGAGCCCGGAACAGAGCGCGCTGGACCTGACCGAACTGATGCAGCACTACCGCCAGAAATGGGGCACCAAACGCTTCATCCTGACCGGTTACTCGTTCGGCGCCGATGTCCTGCCGGCCATCTACAACCGCCTGCCGGAAACCGAGCAGCAACGCGTCGACGCAATCATACTGCTGGCCTTCGCCCGCACCGGCAGCTTCGAAATCGAAGTCGAAGGCTGGCTCGGCAACGCCGGCAAAGAAGCCGCCACCGGCCCGGAAATGGCCAAGCTGCCACCGGCCAAGGTCGTGTGCATCTACGGCGAAGAAGAGAAGGATGAAAGCGGTTGCACCGACAAGACAGCGGTGGGCGAAGCGGTGAAACTGCCTGGCGGCCACCACTTCGACGAGAACTACCCGGCGCTGGCCAAGCGGTTGGTGGATCTGATCGAGAAGCGTCAGAGCAAGGATCAGCCGGCAGAGTGATCTGAGGCTCTCCAACGAAAAGCCCCTGCAACCTCACGGTTGAGGGGCTTTTTTCATTCCCGGAGTTCTCACAGAGCCATACAGAAATCAGCGAACTTTCAGCGCTTCTTGGCCATACCTCGCCCGCATGTCGACATGGCTAATCGCTTGAGCCGAAATTGATCAATCGTGCCTCAGCTACCTCTTCAATCCGGAGACTCTCGAGTTCATCCAGCCTTTCTTGCTTCAAGCATTTCTTCATGAACACCGCTCTCCAAGAATGTCGCCTTTCACTCGAACAACCCTCAGTCCTGGGAGAAAAGACAGTTGCCAAGTGAAGCTAATTGAAGAATCAACACGTAAGTAGCGCATTGATTTCTGTCCGACGCATAGTTTCGCTTACTTCCGGTGGCGCAATATCAGATGACGTCCGAGTACCTTGTAGGCAAACTCCTAATCTCGTGTTTGGGCACTTTGCCGCCCTGTTGCACTGTTTTTTGACGGGATACTCTCCAAATGTCGCTGACCAATTCAGCGATCGGGTGTGGTAACCCGGCAAGGCAAAGTGCAACAGCGTTCCCAATACGACTCAGGTGTTTTTACGTCTGCAGTTCCGAGTCATGGCGGCTGTGCGTGGGAGACCTTCGGGTCTGCCGGTTTCTTTGCTCTTCCGGTTTACCACCCTGCGTACAGCTGCCACCCATTCGCGTGGTAACGAATGTGGCAGCTCCTCGTTTTAAGGAGCGAAACAATGAGCAAACAAAGTCCTTCATCACCTTCAGACCTCACAACAGTCGGCTTTACCTCTTTCCTCTACAGCTCGGATATGGCGTTATTCAACGTCCGCTCTGGCGTCCCCATCGTCGAAGCCCTGTCACAGGCTTCAGATCTGTTGTTCCTCGCCAAATCCTTCGCCGAAGATGCCGCCTACGACAAGGAAAGCGACCGCCACGCCTGGGCTGCGCATTACCTGACAATCATGGGCAAGGCCTTGATGGATGATGTGACGAAATCCCTGATGCCACGAGTAACGCGGACGAAAACCGAGTCTGAAGCAGAATTGCCCGAAAGTCTGTAAACGGCACAGAAACGAAAAAGCCCCCGCCAGCCACAAGACTGACGGGGGCTTTTCAGTTGAAGCGAAATCTACATCTCCACCTGCGTCCCCAACTCAATCACCCGGTTCAGCGGCAGATTGAAGAACCGCAGGTTTCCGTTGGCATTCTTCAACATGAACGCGAACAGCGCTTCACGCCAACGGGCCATGCCTTCGAGTTTCGAGGCGATCACCGTTTCGCGGCTGAGGAAGTAGGTGGTGCGCATCGGGCTGAAGTCCAGGTCGTCCAGATGACACAGCTTCAGCGCTTGCGGCACGTCCGGTTCGTCGGTGAAGCCGAAGTGCAGGATCACCCGGAAGAAGCCTTCGCCGTGGGCTTCGACTTCGAAGCGTCGGGATGGCGGTACGCGCGGGATGTCTTCGTAGACCACGGTCAGCAGCACAACCTGCTCGTGCAAGACCTGGTTGTGAAGCAGGTTGTGCAACAGCGCATGCGGCACCGCGTCGGAGCGGGCGGTGAGGAACACAGCCGTGCCCTGCACGCGGTGTGGCGGCTGCACGCGGATACTGCTGATGAAAATCGGCAGCGGCAGCGCGCCTTCATCCAGGCGCTCGACCAGCAATTGCTTGCCGCGCTTCCAGGTGGTCATGAGGATAAACAAGGCGATACCGGCGACCACAGGGAACGCACCGCCCTGGACGATCTTCGGCACGTTGGCGGCGAAGTACAGACCGTCCACCAGCAGGAAGCCGATCAGCACCGGCACGGCCAGCACCGGCGGCCATTTCCACAGCAACAACATGACCGCCGACACCAGAATCGTGGTCATCAGCATGGTGCCGGTCACGGCCACGCCGTAGGCCGAGGCCAGGGCGCCGGAAGACTCGAAGCCCAGCACCAGCAGGACCACACCGACCATCAGCGTCCAGTTCACCGCACCGATGTAGATCTGCCCCTGCTCATCGCTGGAGGTGTGCTGGATATACATGCGCGGGATGTAGCCGAGCTGGATCGCCTGACGGGTCAGGGAGAACGCGCCGGAAATAACCGCTTGCGAGGCGATCACCGTGGCCAGGGTCGACAGCCCCACCAGCGGAATCAGCGCCCAGCTTGGCGCCAGCAGGTAGAACGGGTTGCGCGCCGCTTCCGGGTTGTCCAGCAGCAAGGCACCCTGACCGAAGTAGTTGAGCACCAGCGCCGGCAGCACCAACAGGAACCACGCCCGGGCGATCGGCTTGCGACCGAAGTGGCCCATGTCGGCGTACAGCGCTTCGGCACCGGTCAGCGCCAGCACCACGGCACCGAGGATCGCCACGCCCATGCCGGCATGAACCATGAAGAAACGCACGGCCCAGATCGGGTTCAGCGCCTTGAGCACTTCCGGGGAATGGCTGATGCCGTAAACGCCGAGGGCGCCGAGCACCAGGAACCAGGTGACCATGATCGGCCCGAAGAGAATGCCGATCCGCGCCGTACCGTGACGCTGGATCAGGAACAGGCCCACCAGCACCACCAGCGACAATGGCACGACCCAATGGTCGATCCCGTCAAACGCCAGGCCCAGACCTTCAATGGCCGAGAGTACGGAGATCGCCGGGGTGATCATGCTGTCACCGTAGAACAGCGCCGCGCCGATCAGGCCGCAGACCACCAGCAGCGAACGCAACTTCCTGCGCTCCCCTGCCGCCCGCCTCGCCAGCGCGGTGAGCGCCATGATCCCGCCTTCGCCCTGGTTGTCGGCGCGCAGGACGAACATCATGTACTTGATCGACACGACCCAGATCAGCGACCAGAAGATCAGCGACAGAATGCCCAGCACTCCGTCGTGATTGACCGGTACGCCGTAACCGCCGGAAAACACTTCTTTGAGGGTGTACAACGGGCTCGTGCCGATGTCGCCGTAAACTACCCCGACTGCCGCGACCAGCATGCTCAGCGGTTTTGCAGCCGAATGCTCGGCGCCCGCCGCCTGACTACTTGCCTGACCCATCCAACACTCCTGATTCCAGACCGGCTTCTTTTAACGAAGCACTATGCTTTTTGATGCAGCATGCGCTGTTTTACCTGTTGTTACAGTCGTTTTGTTGACTGTAAAAAATTGGTAAAGCGTCTTGGCGCGAAGCATAGCGCAGCACTCGTCGCATTTCCCTGCATAAAGCTGGTCAAGTGCGCTGCTCGCCGCTAGAATTGCGCACTTTTTGATCAGAGGCGCAGTTCAAGCGCCCGTCCGTCGGCTTCCGCCATCAGGCAAGCGACGTCACAAAACACCGAGGTTAGACATGTCCACCACTCCTGCGCCGGCCAATCCAAAGGTTGGCTTCGTATCTCTGGGTTGCCCAAAAGCACTGGTCGACTCCGAGCGCATCCTGACCCAGCTGCGCATGGAAGGCTATGACGTGGTGTCCACCTATCAGGACGCCGACGTGGTCGTGGTCAACACCTGTGGCTTCATCGACTCGGCCAAGGCCGAATCCCTGGAAGTCATCGGTGAAGCGATCAAGGAAAACGGCAAGGTCATCGTGACCGGTTGCATGGGCGTGGAAGAAGGCAACATCCGTGACGTGCACCCGAGCGTGCTGGCCGTCACCGGTCCGCAGCAGTACGAGCAAGTGGTCAACGCGGTGCACGAAGTCGTGCCGCCGAAACAGGATCACAACCCTCTGATCGACCTGGTGCCGCCGCAAGGCATCAAGCTGACGCCGCGCCACTACGCGTACCTGAAGATTTCCGAAGGCTGCAACCACAGCTGCAGCTTCTGCATCATCCCGTCGATGCGCGGCAAACTGGTCAGCCGCCCGGTTGGCGACGTGCTCGACGAAGCCCAGCGTCTGGTCAAATCCGGCGTCAAAGAGCTGCTGGTGATCTCCCAAGACACCAGCGCCTACGGCGTTGACGTCAAGTACCGCACCGGTTTCTGGAACGGCGCGCCAGTGAAAACCCGCATGACCGAACTGTGCGAAGCGCTGAGCACCCTCGGCGTCTGGGTCCGTCTGCACTACGTTTACCCGTACCCGCACGTCGACGAGCTGATCCCGCTGATGGCCGCCGGCAAGATCCTGCCGTACCTGGACATCCCGTTCCAACATGCCAGCCCGAAAGTCCTCAAGTCGATGAAACGCCCGGCGTTCGAAGACAAGACCCTGGCGCGAATCAAGAACTGGCGCGAGATCTGCCCGGACCTGATCATCCGTTCGACCTTCATCGTCGGTTTCCCCGGCGAAACCGAAGAAGACTTCCAGTACCTGCTGGACTGGCTGACCGAAGCCCAGCTCGACCGCGTCGGCTGCTTCCAGTACTCGCCGGTCGAAGGCGCGCCGGCCAATGACCTGAACCTCGACATCGTCCCGGACGACGTCAAGCAGGATCGCTGGGAGCGCTTCATGGCGCACCAGCAGGAAATCAGCTCGGCCCGTCTGCAAATGCGCATCGGCCGTGAAATCGAAGTGCTGGTGGACGAAGTCGACGAGCAAGGCGCGGTCGGCCGCTGCTTCTTCGATGCCCCGGAAATCGACGGCAACGTGTTCATCGACAACGGCAGCAACCTCAAGCCGGGCGACAAGGTCTGGTGCAAGGTGACCGACGCCGACGAATACGACCTCTGGGCCGAACAGATCTAAACGCGAAAAATACAAAAAGCCCCGCTCTCTTTTACGAGATGCGGGGCTTTTTTACGGCTATCGTTTGTGGTGGGAAGGAGTCCCTCATCCATGACAAAGAGGCTATCGGGCATGCGCCACCATTCGGTCATTCACACGCCGAAACTCAGCGACTATCAAGAACTGACCCGGGTCTGGGAGGCCTCGGTTCGCGCAACCCATGATTTTCTTCCGGACAGCTATATCGAGCTGTTGCGCAATCTGGTGCTGACCCGCTACCTCGATGCGGTGATGCTGATCTGCACCAAGGACACCCACCAACGCATCACCGGGTTTGCCGGCGTGGCGGCGGGCAAAATCGAAATGCTGTTCATCGACCCCGAGCATCGTGGCCAAGGCCTGGGCAAAAAGTTGCTCAATTATGCGATGCAGCACTTGAACGCCGATGAACTGGACGTCAACGAGCAGAACCCGCAGGCCCTGGGTTTTTACTTCAAGCAGGGGTTCGAGGTGATCGGCCGCTCGGAAGTCGATGGCATGGGCCAGCCGTATCCGCTGCTGCACATGCGTCTGAAACAGCCGGAACAGCGCGCCGTACGCGGCTAAAAGCCACACGGTACAAATGCAATCGCGATTAACCGGCGCCAGGCAGGTACAATGCCCACCCCTTTTTTGTTACGGCCCTGTCATGACTGACCCGATTCGCCTCTCCAAACGCCTCATCGAACTGGTCGGTTGCTCCCGCCGGGAGGCCGAGCTGTTCATCGAGGGCGGCTGGGTCACCGTGGACGGCGAAGTCATCGACGAGCCGCAGTTCAAGGTCGGCGACCAGAAAGTCGAGCTCGACAAGGACGCCAAGGCCACCGCGCCGGAGCCGGTGACCATTCTGCTCAACGTGCCGGCCGGTATGGATGTCGACACCGCGATGCAGTCGCTGAGCGCCGACACCCTCAGCGAAGAACACCGCTACGGCAAGCGTCCGCTGCGCGGGCACTTCCTGCGCCTGACCGCCAGCGCCGACCTGCAACCCAAGGCCAGCGGGCTGCTGGTGTTCACCCAGGACTGGAAGGTGCTGCGCAAGCTCACCGCCGACGCAGCGAAGATCGAGCAGGAATACGTGGTCGAAGTCGAAGGCGAAATGGTCGCCCACGGCCTCAATCGCCTGCAGCACGGCCTCACCCACAAGGGCAAGGAGCTGCCGCCGGTCAAGGCCAGCTGGCAGAACGAAAACCGCCTGCGCTTCGCCATGAAGAACCCGCAGCCGGGGATCATCGCCCAGCTCTGCGAAGCGGTCGGGCTGAAGGTCGTCGGCATCCGCCGTATCCGCATCGGCGGCGTATCGATCGGCAAGGTGCCGGCCGGCCAATGGCGTTACCTGTCCGGCAAAGAGAAGTTCTAAGGCCTCCGTTGCCGCCACACATTCCGGCATCGCGCCTGCGCGGTGCCCACAGCGAACGATCAGGATTGCAAACATGGTTCATAACGACGTATTGCGCAGCGTGCGCTACATGCTCGACATCAGCGACAAGAAAGTCGTCGAAATCATCAAACTCGGCGGCATGGACGTCACGTTGGCTGATGTCGTGACGTATCTCGACAAGAAAGAAGAAGACGAAGAAGGTTTCGTGCGCTGCCCGGACGAAGTCATCGCGCACTTCCTCGACGGTCTGGTGATCTTCAAGCGCGGCAAGGACGAAAGCCGTCCGCCGCAGCCGATCGAAGTGCCGGTGACCAACAACATCATTCTGAAAAAACTGCGCGTGGCCTTCGAACTGAAAGAAGACGACATGCACGCGATCCTCAAGTCTGCAGATTTCCCGGTATCCAAGCCTGAGCTGAGCGCACTTTTCCGCAAGGTCGGCCACACCAATTACCGCCCGTGCGGCGACCAGTTGCTGCGCAATTTCCTCAAGGGCCTGACGCTGCGCATTCGCGGCTGATCCTTGAAAAAACGGCGACTTCGGTCGCCGTTTTCATGCATGGTCCTCCATTCCCTCGAAAAATAGTGGCTCCGCTTTTCGCGGCCGGCGACTAGGGTGTACTGAACCCTAGCCCTCAGGATTCGCCATGCACCCGTATTTCTCCCTGCAAGGCCGCACCGCCCTGGTGACCGGCGGCACCCGTGGTATCGGCAAAATGATCGCCAAGGCCTATGTCGAGGCCGGCGCCCGTGTCTACGTCTGCTCCCGTGACGCTGAAGCCTGCCATCAGACCGCTGAAGAACTCGGTGCCCTGGGCACTTGTCAGGGCGTGGCGGCGAATCTGGCGACCGAAGAAGGTGTAAAAGAACTGGCGGCCCGGCTGGGCGAACAGATCACCCATCTGGACATTCTGGTGAACAACGCCGGCACGACCTGGGGCGCGCCGCTGGAGAGCTACCCGGTCAAGGGCTGGGAGAAAGTCATGCAGCTCAACGTGACTTCGGTGTTCAGTTGCATCCAGCAATTCCTGCCGCTGCTGCGCAAGGCTGGCTCGGCAGCGAATCCGGCGCGGATCATCAACATCGGCTCGGTGGCGGGGATCTCGTCCTTCGGTGAACAGGCCTACGCCTATGGGCCGAGCAAAGCGGCGCTGCATCAATTGTCACGAATCCTCGCCCGGGAACTGGTGAGCCAGCACATCAACGTCAACGTCATCGCGCCGGGCCGCTTTCCGAGCAAGATGACCCGGCACATCGGCAACGACCAGCAGGCACTGGCCGAAGACACTGCGCTGATCCCGATGAAACGCTGGGGCCGCGAGGAAGAAATGGCGGCGCTGGCGATCAGCCTGGCGAGTACCGCCGGGGCCTACATGACCGGCAACATCATTCCGCTGGATGGCGGGTTCAGTCTTTAGGTCGGCGACGCGGCCGGACGGGTTATCATGCCCGCCCTGCTCCGTTTCGAATGCAAACCATGACTTACAGCGTCTCCCCCATCGGCTTCGTCCGCTCCTGCTTCAAGGAGAAGTTCGCCATCCCGCGCCAGCCGCAACTGGCCCCCGCCGCCCGTGGCGTGCTGGAACTGGTGGCGCCGTTCGATCAGGGCGATGCGGTGCAGGGACTGGAGCAGGTCAGTCATGTCTGGCTGTTGTTCCTGTTCCATCAGGCGCTGGAAGAAAAGCCGCGACTCAAAGTCCGCCCTCCGCGCCTGGGCGGCAACAAGTCCATGGGGGTGTTCGCTACTCGCGCCACTCACCGGCCAAACGGCATCGGTCAGTCGGTGGTGAAGCTGGACAAGGTCGAGGCCAATCGCTTGTTCATCTCCGGCATCGATCTGCTGGATGGCACGCCGATTCTCGACATCAAACCCTACGTGCCCTACGCCGATATCATCGCTGACGCCTCCAACAGCATCGCCAGTGCCGCGCCGCAACTGATCGACGTGCAGTGGACGGACGCGGCGCTGCAACAGGCGCACACGCACGCTCAGCGCCTTGCCGAACCTTTGGTCGAGCTGATTGAGCAATGCCTGGCCCAGGATCCGCGTCCGGCCTATCAGACGCCCGCGCCCGAGCGCGAATACGGCGCGCAGTTCTGGGATCTGGATGTGCGCTGGCATTACCCGACACCGGAGCAAATCCGCGTCCTGGAAGTCATCCCCGCCGAAGCATGATCCCCGGAAACGAAAAAAGCCCGTGTTGCCTTTTAAGGCAACGCGGGCTTTTCTTTGGCGTCGTCGGGATTACTTCTCGACGAATGCGCGCTCGATCAGGTAATCACCCGGCTCGCGCATCCGCGCCGAGATCTTCAGGCCGAAGCTGTCGAGTACTTCGCTGGTCTCGTCGAGCATGCTTGGGCTGCCGCAGATCATCGCGCGGTCGTCCTGCGGATTGATCGGTGGCAGGCCGATGTCGCTGAATAGCTTCCCGCTGCGCATCAGGTCGGTCAGACGGCCCTGATTCTCGAACGGTTCGCGGGTCACGGTCGGGTAGTAGATCAGCTTGTCACGCAGCGCCTCGCCGAAGAATTCGTTCTGCGGCAGGTGCTCGGTGATGAATTCGCGGTAGGCGACTTCGTTGACGTAACGAACACCGTGAACCAGGATCACTTTCTCGAAGCGCTCGTAGGTTTCCGGGTCCTGGATCACGCTCATGAACGGCGCCAGACCGGTGCCGGTGCTCAGCAGGTACAGGTGCTTGCCCGGGTTCAGGTCGTCCAGAACGAGGGTACCGGTAGGCTTCTTCGAGATGATGATCTCGTCGCCTTCCTTCAGGTGCTGCAGCTGGGAGGTCAGCGGGCCATCAGGTACCTTGATGCTGAAGAACTCGAGATGCTCTTCCCAGTTCGGGCTGGCGATCGAGTAAGCGCGCATAAGCGGGCGGCCGTTTGGCTGTTGCAGGCCGATCATCACGAACTGACCGTTCTCAAAGCGCAGGCCCGGATCGCGGGTGCACTTGAAGCTGAACAGAGTGTCGTTCCAGTGATGAACACTGAGGACACGCTCGTGGTTCATGTTGCTCATGTACGTGGGACTCCTGGAGATTGATCCGCGCTTGCCCGGCCCGCGTTGAAGGATGCCGACGGTGCGCAATTGCATCGCATTCTAATAGCACCGACAATATCTGTTAACTGGATTATTAAGATAAGGGTTATCGGTTATATCGATATGCGATTTACTCTTCGTCAACTGCAAGTCTTCGTCGCCGTCGCCCAACAGGAAAGCGTGTCCCGTGCTGCGGGGCTGCTCAACCTGTCGCAGTCGGCCGCCAGCACTTCCATCACCGAACTGGAGCGCCAGTCCAGCTGCCAGCTGTTCGACCGCGCCGGCAAACGCCTGAGCCTCAACGCCCTCGGCAAACAATTGTTGCCGCAAGCGGTGGCCCTGCTCGATCAGGCCAAGGAAATCGAAGACCTGCTCAACGGCAAATCCGGTTTCGGCTCGCTGTCGGTGGGCGCCACCCTGACCATCGGCAATTACCTGGCCACTCTGTTGATCGGCGGCTTCATGCAACGCCATCCGGAAAGCCAGGTGAAGCTGCACGTGCAGAACACTGCCAATATCGTGCAACAAGTGGCGCATTACGAAATTGATCTGGGTCTAATCGAAGGTGATTGCAGCCACCCGGACATCGAAGTGCAGAGCTGGGTCGAGGATGAACTGGTGGTGTTCTGCGCCCCGCAGCATCCCTTGGCCAAACGCGGCAGCGCGACCATGGAAGAGTTGACCTACGAAGCGTGGATTCTGCGTGAACAAGGCTCCGGCACCCGCCTGACCTTCGATCAGGCCATGCGTCACCATCGCAGTGCGTTGAACATTCGTCTGGAACTGGAACACACCGAAGCGATCAAGCGCGCCGTGGAATCAGGTTTGGGGATTGGCTGTATTTCGCGTCTGGCGCTGCGTGACGCCTTCCGGCGCGGCAGCCTGGTGCCGGTGGAGACGCCGGATCTGGACCTGGCGCGGCAGTTCTATTTCATCTGGCATAAGCAGAAGTATCAGACCTCCGCCATGCGCGAGTTTCTCGATCTGTGCCGCGCCTTCACCGCCGGGGTCCAGCGCAGCGACGAGATCGTCCTGCCGACAATCGCTTAAAGCAGAATCACCGCCCACACCAGGGCAATCATGCTCAGTGCCACGAATTGCGCGGCGCTGCCCATGTCCTTGGCGTTCTTGGACAGCGGGTGCAGTTCCAGGGAGATGCGGTCAATGGCCGCCTCCACCGCAGAATTCAGCAGCTCGACGATCAGCGCCAGCAGGCACACGGCAATCAACAACGCCTGCTCGACACGGCTGACATTCAGGAAAAACGTCAGTGGAATCAACACCACGTTAAGCAATACCAGCTGACGGAACGCCGCTTCGCCGGTGAAGGCTGCGCGCAGGCCGTCCAGCGAGTAACCGGAAGCGTTGAGGATGCGTTTCAGGCCCGTCTGGCCCTTGAAAGGTGACATAAAGTAAACAACCGACCAAAAAGAAGTGGGGAAGCTAGTTCAACGAAAGTCAAAAAAGCGTGAAGACGCTAGCCTTTACTGGCTTGGAATTGACTCAAGTTGTTGCAAGAGTAAAGCCGCCTGGGTGCGAGTCCGCACGTTCAGCTTGCGAAAGATCGCCGTGACGTGGGCCTTGATGGTCGCTTCCGACACACTCAACTCATAGGCAATCTGCTTGTTGAGCAGGCCTTCACAGACCATGGTCAACACCCGGAACTGCTGGGGTGTCAGGCTCGCCAGACCATCGCTGGCGGCTTTGGCTTCATCCGAAACGCTGACCGCTTCGAACGCCTGCGGCGGCCAGAACACGTCGCCGTCCAGTACTTTGCGCACGGCTTCCTGAATCACGCTCAAGTCGCTCGACTTGGGAATGAAACCGCTGGCACCGAACTCCCGCGACTTGACCATCACCGAAGCTTCTTCCTGCGCCGAAACCATCACCACCGGAATCTGCGGGTACTGACCGCGCAGCATCACCAGCCCGGAAAACCCGAAGGCGCCCGGCATGTTCAGGTCCAGCAGCACCAGATCCCAGTCGGCCTTCTCGGTCAGCCGCGCCTCCAGCTCGGCGATGCTCGCCACCTCCACCATTCGTACATCCGGACCAAGGCCCATCGTCACCGCTTGATGCAGTGCGCTACGAAAAAGAGGGTGATCATCGGCAATCAGGATGTCGTATGTGGCCATTTTTCAAATGATCCTGTTTTTGATGGCAGACCCGATGCATTCGGGGCTCACCAAGGCAAATCAAGATGCCGGCGCTTGTGCAGCGGCATCCACAGGGGCACGTTCAACGCCAATCACGGACAAAAAACGGCGCTTCAAACCTTGGCCGCACCCCAATCGGCGCCAAGCATGCCCAGCGAAGCCGGGGTGGTCAAGCAACACGGCCACTGCTTTAGCAGTATGGGCCAGGATCAGGCCGGCACCGGCTGCGGGTTGGCTATAAAAGGCAGCAACTCGGCATGGGCCGGTGTCGACACATTCACCTCAAGCTGCTGCTTGGCGCCCAGGTAATGCTGGCTGAACACATCGAAATAGGCGTCCAGCGCCGAGGCGGCATCCGTATCGCCCGCCAGTTCCAGGCACAGCGCCGCCACTTCAGCGGTGCACAGGTGCTCGCTGCGGGTCGAACGGCGCAGGCGATAACGCGACAGTTTGTCGGGTAGCAGACTGAGGATCGGCAGGCGATCGAAATACGGGCTTTTACGGAAGATCTTGCGCGCCTCGGTCCAGGTCGCGTCCAGCAGAATGAACAGCGGACGCTTGCTGCTGTCGAGTTCCACGGTGTTGGTGACCCGCGAAGGCTCGACGTACTCGCCCGGGAACACCAGATACGGCTGCCATTGCGGGTCGTTCAGCAGCGCCAGCAGTTGTTCGTCCGGTTCGGTCCGCGACCAGATGAAGGCGTGATTGTCCCGCACGATGTCGGCGATCAGCCAACCGGTGTTGCTTGGTTTAAACACTTCCTTGCCGGTCATGATCAGGCAGACGCCGGATCGGGTGTCGACAGTCGGGCGCCAGGCGCATAGACAATGGCTGATGATCACCCGGCAGTCGCGGCAACGCTCGGAGCGAAAACCACGGGCCTGAATCGGCTTGATGCCCTCGTCCTCGCGCTGATCGCGCAGGCGGGCCACGGCGTTGGGGGCATGGTTCATTGCGGGCGACGCCGACTGACAGGAAAACTCGACACGAACAACTCTCGGCAAGGCAATAAAGGCCGGCAGTTTATCAGAGCAGCGAGCACAAGCCTGTACCCTCCCGACCGGCTCCCCTATAATTCGCCGCCACTGAACGCACAGCCCCGGGGCTGGTCGAACCACCAGTCACTGAATCAGGAGAGTTTCATGCTGCGCCTTATCGTTCCTACCGCGGCCATTGCGCTGGCGTTGTCCTTCAGCGCACAGGCTGCGTCCCTGAAAGAGCAGAACCTGAACAAAGAGCTGCAAAACGTCGCCGCACAAAGCAGCGTCGGTACACCACGGGCGATCAACGAAGACATCCTCGATCAGGGTTACACCGTTGAAGGCACCACGCTGATCAACCACCTGAGCGTCCAGGCAAGCCATGCCGAGAAGATGCGCGCCGACCCCAAGGCCGTGTATTTCCAGCTGGGTGCTTCGGTCTGCAACAACCCGTCGTACCGCAAGTTGATGGCCAAGGGTGCCGTCATGCGCTATGACTTCAGCGAAGTGAAGACCAACCGGGCGATCGGTTCGGCCAGTTATCAGGAATCGGATTGCCCGAAAGCGGGCCCGGCGAAGAAAAAGTAATTAGCGAGAAGTGGCGCGCCGCTGTTCATCCTCGGCGCGCAGTTCGGCCAGCAAGGCCTGCAGATAGCGCGAGCGGCGCTCCCCTCCCGAAAGACGTCGGCAGCACTCCTCTTCGAGACTGACATGATTGGTCTCGGCCGATGCCTTTAACATTCGATACAGCTGCGTATCGATCTCCAGAATGACTCTGGTCATGTGTCCCGCCTCCTTGCCACCCGCAAATCCTTGAATCGCGTGCACCTTGCGTACGGTCGTTGACGCAAAGTTGTCGTACGGCGCCTTTAACTTAGTAAATCAGAGCATTTTGCCCTCGGCGCGCCATCGGACGAGCGGTGAAAGCACTTCGCAAAATGACAATAAGCAGTTGCCAGGCAAGACTTTGTGGCGCAATGCTCAATGAGCGAGAAATGCTTTGAGGGTCTAGATTCAAAGTATTCCCGATCATTTTATCAACGGCAGGAAAGGAGCTGCCGGACGTTTGTTTTTCTTGCAGCGCGGCACTGACGCCGCACGTCAGGGCCGAAGGCTCTGTGCAGAAGGAGAAGTTGCATGCCTTACCAACCGAATGACCTGCTCAGCCGTCATTTTCAGGAAAGCGGCCACGACCTCATCAGCAAGGTCGAAGAACAACTCAACCTGGTTTCCCCCAACAGTCCGAACACACCCATCTACCGCGACATGATCCTGACCGTGCTGCGGATGGCCCAGGAAGATCACAACCGCTGGAACGCCAAGATCACCCTGCAGACCCTGCGTGAACTGGAACAGGCGTTTCGAACGCTCGAACAGTTCAAGGGGCGGCGCAAGGTCACGGTGTTCGGCTCGGCACGTACACCGGTAGAGCATCCACTGTATGCCCTCGCCCGGGAACTTGGTGCCTCACTGGCCCGCTCGAACATGATGGTCATCACCGGTGCCGGCGGTGGAATCATGGCCGCTGCCCATGAAGGGGCCGGTCGCGACAACAGCCTGGGGTTCAACATCACCCTGCCCTTCGAACAACATGCCAACCCCACCGTGGACGGCACGGGAAACCTGCTGCGCTTCCACTTTTTCTTCACGCGCAAGCTTTTCTTCGTCAAGGAAGCGGATGCACTGGTGCTCTGCCCCGGCGGCTTCGGCACCCTGGACGAAGCACTGGAAGTACTGACACTGATCCAGACCGGCAAGAGCCCGCTGGTGCCGGTGGTGCTACTGGACGCGCCGGGCGGCACGTTCTGGCAAGGAGCGCTGGACTTCATCCGCCAACAACTGGAGGACAACCGTTACATCCTGCCAACCGACCTGAAGTTGATGCGCCTGGTCTACAGCGTTGAGGAGGCGGTGGAGCAGATCAATCAGTTCTACGGCAACTTCCACTCCAGTCGCTGGCTCAAACAGCAATTCGTGATACGCATGAATCACAGGCTCAGCGATCCGGCACTCGCTCATCTGCACAAGGCCTTCGCCGATCTGTGTCTGAGCGACGGGTTCCATCAACACGCCTACAGCGGCGAAGAACACGACGAAGTTCAATTCAGCCATCTGACGCGACTGGCCTTTGCTTTCAATGCCCGGGACCACGGGCGCCTGCGAGAGCTGGTGGACTTCATCAACTTGCCGGAAAACTGGGCCCAGTCAAGGCCACAAACAACACAACCCTCCCGTGAACCGTCAAAGGTAATCTGAAGGCAAAAAAAAACGGCCCGCTATCAAAATAGCGGGCCGTTCGTTTTGCTCACATCGGTTAATCGTCCATCCCTCTGCCGCTGAACAAGCGGTTGATCATCTCCATCGAGAACCCCCGATACGCCAGAAACCGGCCTTGTCTGGCTCGCTCCTTGGCGTCGGCGGGAAGCTGGCCGGAGAATTTCCGTTGCCACGTGTCTGTCAGCTGCTCTTGCCAGTTGATACCGCTCTCACGCAAGGCAAGTTCGATATCGGCACGCTGCAGGCCTCGCTGGCTCAGTTCTTCACGAATCCGTAACGGGCCATAACCTGAGCGGGCGCGATAAGAAACAAAGCTTTCCAGATAACGGGCTTCGGAAAGCAGCCCTTCTTCCGTCAATCGGTCGAGGGCTGTTTCGATCATTTCGGGTGGAGCGCCGCGCTGGCGCAGTTTACGCGTCAGCTCGACTCGACCGTGCTCGCGACGTGCGAGCAGATCCATTGCGGTTCGCCGCACCGCGACGAGGGTATCGAGTACGGCGGTTGTCATCGGTGCAATCAGATGTCAGCGTCAGCCAGGTCGTCTTCGGTCTCTGTGACCGCAGAGGCCTTGGAGTCAGCGATCACGGCTGGCGACAGCAGTTTGTCACGCAGTTGCTTCTCGAGCTTCGCCGCGACTTCCGGGTTGTCTGCCAGGAACTTGGCCGAGTTGGCCTTGCCCTGACCGATCTTGGTGCCTTCGTAGGCATACCAGGCGCCGGACTTCTCGACGAAACCGTGCAGCACGCCCAGGTCGATCATCTCGCCGTTCAGGTAGATACCCTTGCCGTAGAGAATCTGGAACTCGGCCTGACGGAACGGCGAAGCCACCTTGTTTTTCACAACCTTGACACGGGTTTCGCTGCCGACCACTTCGTCGCCTTCCTTCACCGCGCCGGTACGGCGGATGTCGAGACGAACCGACGCGTAGAACTTCAGCGCGTTACCACCGGTGGTGGTTTCCGGGCTACCGAACATCACGCCGATCTTCATGCGGATCTGGTTGATGAAGATCACCAGGCAGTTGGCGTTCTTGATGTTACCGGTGATCTTACGCAGCGCCTGGGACATCAGGCGGGCTTGCAGGCCCACGTGCATGTCACCCATTTCGCCTTCGATTTCAGCCTTCGGCACCAGTGCCGCCACGGAGTCGACGATGATCACGTCAACGGCGTTGGAGCGCACCAGCATGTCGGTGATTTCCAGGGCCTGTTCGCCGGTGTCCGGCTGGGACACCAGCAGGTCGTCGACGTTGACGCCCAGTTTGCCGGCGTACTCAGGGTCGAGGGCGTGTTCGGCGTCGACGAATGCGCAGGTCGCGCCGGCCTTCTGGGCCTGGGCGATCACGGACAGCGTCAGTGTGGTTTTACCGGAAGATTCAGGACCGTAGATTTCAACAATACGGCCTTTTGGCAGACCGCCGATGCCGAGCGCGATGTCCAGACCCAGAGAGCCAGTGGAAATGGCCGGGATCGCTTGACGATCCTGATCGCCCATACGCATTACGGCACCCTTGCCGAATTGACGTTCGATCTGACCCAGGGCCGCAGCCAAGGCTTTCTTCTTGTTGTCGTCCATTAAAGTCCTCACGTAATCAATAAGGCCTGACGGCCAACACCTGTATAAGTAGACAGTATTATTCCACAGCGTTCGCGGATCGCCTACCCCTGATTTTCGATTTCTCGTGCCGCTAGTCGCAGCAACCCCTCTAGCGCGGCCTTCACCGTTTGTCGGCGGACTTCATCGCGATTGCCGGGGAAGTGCTGCACTTCGCTGGAAACCGCATCCCCCACGCCCCAGGCCAGCCACACCGTGCCCACCGGTTTGTTCGGCGAGCCGCCGTCCGGCCCGGCGATACCACTGACCGCCACGGCGAACCGCGCACGGCTGTGTTTCTGTGCACCGCGCACCATCGCCTCGACCACCTCGCGACTGACAGCGCCCACCGTCCCGAACAGTTCGGCGGGCACGTTCAGTTGCTGGGTTTTCTGTCGGTTGGAGTAGGTCACATAACCGGCCTCGAACCATGCCGAACTCCCCGGAATCCGGGTAATCGCTTCGGCAATCCCGCCACCGGTACAGGACTCGGCGGTGGTGACGTGGGCGTTAAGCAATTGCAGGCGTCGGCCAAGTTCGGCCGCCAGTTGGGTGATTTCTTTCACGGCGCGCTCCGGATCGGATGGAATGCGTACCACCGTACACGAGCCGGTTGCGCTTTCAATACACAGACTCATTCAAAATGTGCAGGCGCCAGCGCTCTGATATAGGCCTGACAGGCCTGCAGGGCAATCAGTCCGCGATCGCCTTCACCGGTGATGGCGACAATTCGTTGAGCATGCGCCGGGTCAAGTCGGGCGCGTACGGTTGCATGATCCACGCCGCCGGTGCCGGAGGCGGCTGGCACACCGCAGCCTTGGGCAGCGTCGCCTGCGTCGATGAGGACTGACAGGCGCAGATCAGCAGTGGCAAGGCGATCGCGCAGGCGATCCTGATCACGTTGGGCATCGCTGAGTGCTCGATAATGGGTTTGTTCACTGGCCGCGAGCCGTTGCTCCAGGGCCATACGCTTATCCTGCTCGGCCTGTTGCGCCGTGGCAGCAGCCTGAGTTAGTTGATTGAGAGTTTCGGCATGCTGTCGGGCCTGCTCGGCCAGTTGGCGGCCGTAGCGCCAGTCCTGGAATTGCCAGGCCAGCGTGGCAGCCCCCAGGACCAGCAATACAACACCGGTTACACGCCAGGAGATGGACATAACACCGCCCTCGCCCGCGCCCAGATATCCAGGCGATCCTGCAAGCCGTTCAACCCGCCGTTGATTCGACGGGTGATGGTGTTGAACTGATCGCGATCCGCCAGTTCGTTCAAACCGTTCTGCTCCCAGAACCACGCGGCGGACTCCGCCGCCCACTGTGGTTGCTCGAGCAATTCGGGTAACGACAGCAGACGCTCATCGCCAAACAGCCCGAGACTGCACTGGCGATAGTTGGTGCGGCCGGTGATCTGGATCAGACCGCGACCGCGATACTTCTGCCCGTCACCATCGGCTTCCGGCGTATTGCCCAGGCGCAGGGCCAGCGTCCCCGTGTCGTACTTGCTCAGATACTGGTTGTCGCCCAGTTCGCGCACGTAGCGCAATTGCCCGGACTCATGGCCGACCTGAGCGAGAAACGCAGCGACGCGCTTGGGCGTATCGATGCGATGACGCGCCATGGCGTCGTTGAGCGGTGAAACAAAAACGCCCGCTTGGGAGCGGGCGTTGGGCATGATGTTGCTGAGGTTGTTTTCTGTGATTTGCATAATGCTTGATCCTCCCTGGATGTGCTGCGATTGAATCATGACTGGAGACCAGGGCCTGCCAGCCATTTCTTTCCGGAGTTTTCCACGCCAGCATCCTTGTGAAATACAGAGGACTCAAAGTGCCGTTGCCAACCAGCGCGGCGCCACCGGACGATGCTCGCTGAACGGGAAAAACGAAGCCTGTGGCCAGTCCCGCAGCGCGCGCCGAAACGCTTGCAGCTCGGCATATTGCTCGGTGGTCAGCGTGGTGCCCCCGCCGTCCTCCAGCTCATCGCGGTCGCGGGCCACCAGGCCATCGGTGGCTGCCAGTTGTGCGGTTCGCCAATTGCGCTCGGTTTCGCCCGCCTGTTCTGCCGAAGGAGGCGGCGGATCGACCAGTATCGGATAACCGGTTTGCGCATCCACACCGATGACTTTCGCAGTGACCGCCAGTTGATGGAGCAATGAAATCCAGTAGGCCTTGGGAATTTCGATGACGTCGTCCGGAATGTCCGACGAATTGATTCCCGGCACATAAACCCCTCGGGTACGTGCACTGAATAAAACGTTGAAATCGTTCATTTAATAGCCCTTGGCAAAATAAAATACGGTCCAGCCAGCCGTGACCTGGTTGAGCGCGTTGCGTACTTTCAAGCGAACGCCTTGTTTGGTGGCCGAGCCGCCGATAACAATGACCATGGCGCCGTCACCGCCAACATGAGTGGCGACACACGAGAAAAACGCATTCGGGAAGGAAATCGGGAAACTGACCCACATTTCACCATTGGCATCGGTAGTACCGAATCCCCATTGATCAATGTTTCCACTGGCGTGTTTCTGGTATCCAGGGTTACCAGACCAGCCGGAAAACAGCGCGGCATATTTCAGACTGGCCGTGCCGTAAACAGTCCAGATACCGTTCTCTTTGACAACGTTGGCACTCTCGCCACTGTTCATCACAATCGAACTCAGATAAGCGCCTTGCGGGCTTATCTGCGTACTGCCCATGCAGGCAATGGTGATCGCTGCGTTGCTGCGACAGTGAAAGCCGATCGTCGCGCCGTTGGGCACACTGAGGATGTCCGGCAGGGTCACGGTGTATGACGAATTGCCACCCAGGCCGATTGAACATCCGAAATCCGCAGCCGTCAGTTGCGTGGCCGCAGACACACTGCGCGCGCTGGCATAGTTGCCAAGTGCTCGCTGAACAAACTCGGACGTCGCCGCCGAACGACTGACATCGAATGGCGCAGCGGTCTGGAACAGTTGAGAACCGCGAAGAGCACCCAACAATTGAGTATTTGACGCCTCACTCGGCGTCAGGCCGCCCGCACGCACAACACCAAGAATTTCCTGCGTGACACCATTGCCCCAGCTCGCCGGGATCAATGAACCCGGCGAGCCTTTGAGCGGGTCTTCATCGACAAACTGTCCGTTCACCAGACCTGCGCTGGGAACACTATTGGGATAGTCCAAGGCTTATCTCCTTATCTGAAAACATGGATTGCGTGATGGCATCAGCCAATCGGGCCGGCCAGCCACTGCGGCGCTGATGGCCGAGAAACGGATGACGGGAATGCGCCGGAATCGGGCCAGTCGCGCAATGCCTGACGGTACTCGAGCAGCTCCAGGTAGTGCTGGGCCTTGAGCGTTGTCCCACGCCCCAGCTCCTGCTCATCGCGATGGCGGGTGACCCGCCATTCGGTGGCTGCGAGAGCCGACTGACGCCAGGTGCGCTCTACTGCCAGAGGCTCGTTGTCCTCGACCATGGGGGGCTTGTCGACAACGGGACTTTGCGGTTCGTACACAGGCTCGATAGCGGGAGCTATCTCATCCATCGACGCGCCGATTTCGACGTTCACGCCATCGGGCACTTGCACCATCGCAGCGACAAAAGCCGGCGCAAACAGTTGCTCGATCGCGTAGTCACCGGTGTCGATCACTTCGACCGCGACACCGTTTTCAATACGTGCATAACGGGCCATCACTCGTACTCCCAGATTTCACAGAAGGCATTGCCGCCGGCGCCACTTACGATTGACGCAGTAGCATGAACCGAGCAGGAGCCACTGCCACCCGAACCTCGAACACCCGCATTACCAACGGTGTTTGACCCGCTGAAAGGGCCACCGCCGTCGAACGGACTCGGAGCTCCGCAACCCGACAGCAATCCCCAATTGGCATTGCTCATTCCAAAACCTCCGGTGATACCGCGAGCGCTGCAGAGATTGCCCCCAGTCAGCAACCCACCTACCCCGCCCTGAATGAATCCTGACGAAGTGCCTGTGACCACGATCCCCAGTTTCTGCCCGCCACCGCCGCCCGAAACACTCATGTAGCTACCAAAGGACGCTCCGCCGCCCGCAAGGCCCGTGGTGTTGCTGACGGCGCCCCCGGCGCCCAACGAAACCGGTACGCCGGCGAGCATTTGTGCGGTGACGTCATACAGGCTTTCCGCATACGCGCCGGACCCGCCACCACCGCCGAGGATTTGGGTACCCGCCGGAACAGGTTCACATCCGCCCCCCGAACCACCTGCGCCCACCAACCGCACACGAATCCGTCTGGCTCTCGGGTTTGGCTTGTAAACCGTGATCCCGACCGTCTCGATCTGTCGGACCGCCAGCAGTCGACCGACCGCATCGGTGATGCCGTAACCGGCCAGGGTGGTCGGGGTGTTCTTCAGTTTGGTGAAGTCGACCAGCGCACCGATGGCCGTGGCCAGCTGATTGGTCTTGCTCTCGTCCGGCGTCAGCCCGGCCGCCTTGATGGCGTTGAGAATTTCTTGCGTGACACTGTTGCCCCAGGCGGCGGGGATCAACGACCCGGGCGTGCCGGCAACGGGGTTTTCATCGATAAAACCACCGTCGACCAGGCCGACGCCGGGGATGCTTTTTGGATAGTCCACGTCTGCACTTCCGAGGTTCTACAGGCAGCCGGATGCCGGCAGCAATCGTCCGCCTGTGAGATTGATAAGGGGGTAGGTTCAGTCAGGCAGCAGGCGAAACAACCACTTTGGCCGGCGCTACAGGCCAGTCGATCGTCAACGGATAATCCGTTTGCAACTCAATCTGGGCCAGCTTGACGGTGTAGCGTTTCCACGCCTGCAGAGCGGTCAACTGTTCGTTGGAAGCTTCGCCCAACTCATAGGCGTATTGCAGCGGTGCGACACGAATGACCACTTCACGCAGGCGATTGTCACGCTCGACGTCAGCCTCGGCGACTTTACCCGCGCGCTCCGCCGCGACATCCAGGACCCAGTCATCGGTGCCCCAGACGTAAAATTCGCTCGGACGCGGTTTGAGCGTCAGGTACTCGGGCAACGGGCCCAGTTCGTTCCAGTAGAAAAAGTTGCCGTTGTCTTTGCGATAGACCGGTCGGTTGCGCAAATCGATCAGTTGCAACGCCGCTCCGTCACGCCACACCCAGACATGACCCGACTCGGCCGGTGGCAAAACCTCGGGCAACTCGATAGCGTTGCCCGGAAGAACGACACCCATGCCCGGGATGACCGGCAACTCGACCGGGCCGTTCAATTCCTGCGTTCTTTCATTCACATAGTAATAAGCCATATGCACCTCAAATAAGTTTCAATCGACCGGGGTACGCAACGTTTCTGGGACGGGTCATCCCCCAGAAGCCACTCGATAGAGGCTCCGCAACCGCGGCAGTGCTGTAGTAGACCAGCCCCCCGAACGTTGTCGGATCAACTCCGATCGTCGAAATGTCGCCGATCCCATGAATGGCCGGAGCGTATCCGTTATCACCGGTTATGTTGGTGCCGCTTTGCCAAGAGCCGGCCACTCGCCCGGTATCGATGTTGCGTTGTTCATCAAGCACCCGGATGAATTCGCCCCGAACCTCCGGCCCGCGGAATGTCTTGATGCCGTCACCACTGCTCCAGCCGCCAGCACGACTGGCTTCTGCACGCAGCATTCCGGATTGAACGGCGTGATCCCACAACCAGGGCCATTCGGCGCGCAGGAATTCCCGACCGTTCAAGGCGCCATAACCGCCGGGGTTCAAGGTGGTCGAGCTTTCGAACACAATCCGCCCCAAAGGCGTCGCATCGAAGCGCCCAACCGGCCACCAGTTACCCGAACCATCACTGCGCAGATGCCACCAGTCACCCGCGCCCACCAGCACCAGAAACGGATAACCGCTGGCGGACAAATGCGTGTGAAACCTTATGCGGTCGTTACCGGCGGCCTGAACCACCAATCGGTTGGCACTGTTGTCGGTACGACGGACGATCACATCCCGTACTCCCGCCAGCGTACTCACTGCCGGCAAGGTAATGGTGGTATCAGCCGTATTGGCGCTGATCAGCACGAGCCCAAGCTCATCGGCGATCAACGCTTTCGAGGCAGACACCTCCGTCACCCGCGAGGTCATGGGACTGGCCAGGCTAAGAAGCTTCTTGAAAGCCGAGAGCAACTGATCGTTGATGCCTTCGGCCGGCGTCATGCCGGCCGCTTTGATCACCCCCAGCAACTCTTCGGTGACACTGTTGCCCCACACCGCCGGAATCAGCGAGCCCGGCGTTCCCGCCACCGGGTTTTCATCGACGAAGCGGCCATCGACCAGGCCTATGCTGGGGACACTTTTTGGATAGTCCACTGTTTGTATCCTTGAGTTAGAAACTGATAGTCCGGCGACGGGACTTTGGATTGCGCCCCCCCCCCAAAAAAAACGCCTGCGGAGGGCAGGCGTCAGATATGAGGTGAACTCATGATTGTTCCTGGCCTGCATTGCTCATCAAGACAGTCGTGCAAGCCACTTCGGTGGCTGAGGGCGCGCCGAGTCGTCCAGGGTTGCGCTGCTGGCAGGAAGATCGCGCAGGGCCTGGCGATAAGCCTGCAGTTTCGAGAATTGCTTGCTGCTCAGCGAGGGTTGCGCCCCGACATCCAGTTCGTCGCGATGACGGGTCACCAGCCAGTCAGTGCCCGTGAGTTCTTTCGTGCGCCATTGACGCTGTGCCTCGGCTTGCACGTCCGATGCGGCATCCACCTGCGGCGGCGCGCTGAAACGCTCGTTGTCGTACAGCCAGCCTGTGGAAACCGGGAGGCCGACCGGCACCGCAATGCCGCAATCGACATCGCCCGTCACCAGCGCCGTCACCTCTCCATTTTCGATAATGGCCTTCATCCTCAAACCTCCCATCTGACGCGAGCGTTTATCCGGCCCGAAGTGGTCAGGTTCTGTGACCACGCAGTGATCGCCACACGCGCCGTGTAACGATCAGTGAAGCCTCCCTCAGGCATGATCTGGACACCGCCGAAGTTGACCCCGATTTCCTCACTGATCACGCCATAGTCAGTTTTGACGTTGTCATCAAAATCGCTGATCCCAGCCATGTACGCACGAGGTTTGCGTGCCCAGTTCAAGGCAACTGAGTAGTTGCCATTGGCACCGGACCAGACACCGATCGCCTCCAACCGGGCCTTGTTCGCCAGCAGCGTGAGCTTGGGTAAAGTCCCGGCACCGGCGGTCACCACTCTGGCCACCAACATGTCGATGCAGGTGGAGTCGAAACCACCGCCACTGCTGCCGGTTCCCGCTTTCATCGCCGCAGGGATCACATCGGTATCGAGGCCTTTTTGCGTGTAACAGACCAGCGCGCCGTTGCGTACCTGCATCCGCAGAAAATAGGTGCTGTTGATATCCAGCACGGGCGAAGCCCACGCGGAGGTGAGCAACCCGCGCGGCCGGGCTGTCATGCCGGCGCTGACTTCCTCGCAGAGGCTGACCAGCACACCGCCCGGCACCGACACGGTGCCGCCAGCGGAAGCGCTCGCGGCACTGACCGCAATACGTCCGTCGGCCGTGGCCACGGTTGGAAACGCCAGCGCGGCGAACGGCAGCGCATCCTGTGACAGAACACTCTTGAGCGACTTGAGCAGTTGGTCCGACTCACTTTCCGAGGGCACCAGCCCCGCCGCGCGGATCACGTTCAGCAATTCCTCGGTCACGCCGTTTCCCCAGGTTGCGGGAATCAGCGAACCCGGCGTTCCGGTCAACGGGTTTTCATCGACAAAACGTCCGTCCACCAGCCCGGAGCTGGGCACACTTCTCGGGTAATCCATCCCGTCACTCCTTCCTAGTCATAGTTGATATGCACCTTGGTATGCGCCGGCGCCGCCCGATGAATCAGGCACTCGAGCGCCGAGCCCGGATTCACGCCGAAGCGCTCGCCCCAGTAACTCGCGCCGAAACGCCGGCCGAGCAGCAAGCGGCCGCCGGTGTTCAGCGTCCACATGAACTGCGCTTCCCAGGTGCCCCAATGCGCCGCACCGAAGCGCGAGCGGCCCATTCGCGGGGCTTCGAGTTCGGTGATGGTGGCGTTGGGATAACCCTGGCTTTTGGCGATTTCCAGGTAATAGCCGACGGCCTGGCTGCCGACCGCGAGCAAGCGGCGGCGCACGGCGAGGCGACGGTCGTCAAACAGCGGTGTGGCGCCGAGGCACGGGTCGGGCAGGTTCATCACCTGTTCCCAGTCCGGCACCAGTTCGCTGACGCCGGCCGGGTCCATCTCGTTGAGCAGGTCGGCGGCGCGGGCGTCGAGGCGCGCCAGTTCGACGGCGACGCCCTGCAGCACTTCATCAAGTTCCGGCACCCGCTCCGGGTCCCACGCCGGGCCGCTGGGCAGCAGTGCGCGAAGCTGCGCCTGATATTGCGCGGCGGATCTTATGCCCCCCATACGCAACCTCCGAAGGTGAGCAGTTCGCTTTGACCGGCAGGCACGTCAGCGGTCGGCGCGGTCAAGGTGTGATCGTACTCACCGCCGGCGCTGCTGATGGCTTCGCGGATATGGCTGATCAGCAACGGCACACCCAAATCGGCTTCACGGTTGTGCAGGTCGCGCAGCTGCGCTTCAACGGCGGCGCGCACGGCGGTGGTGTCCGGGTTGACGCTCTTGAAGCGGTACACCACCGGCACTTGAATCGGTCGCTGCACATGCACTTCCGCCGTCACCGGTCGCAGCGGTTCGATGTAGTTCTGGACTTCCGCCAGTTGCTCGTCGTTGGGCACCGGTTGCGGATCTTCATCACGCATGATGAACACCGTCACGGTGCCCGGCCCGAGCAGACCGCCCCGGCACCAGGCGCGAGTAACACCCGGCACTTCCAGCGCCCAGGTTTCATAGTCGCTGGCTGAACCGCCATGGGGGATGACGCGATAGGAACGGATCACCCGCGAACGCAGCGACTCCAGACTCTCCCGCGCCACGCCGCCGCTCAGGCCCGGCGCCAGCACCACGAAACTGTTGCCGACCACGCCGGCAACCGGTTGCACCGGGGTCAGCGCCAGTCCGGCGTCGGCGTTGCCGAGGCTGCCGGCCTCCAGCGCCGCGATGGTGGTGGTGTTACTGCCATTGACGGTGGTGCGCGCGGTGGTGACTTTGTAGGTACGGCCATCGCTCGATTGCAGCAGCGTATCGACGTCCAGAACCGCACCCGCAGTGGCAGTAAAACTGACGCTGCCGGTGGCGACTTGCGCCGGTTTGCGCGGCTGGTTAAGGCGCAGCGCGGCGATGCGTTCCAGAGTCGATTCGTCGGCGGTGTCGGGCAGGATCTGCTCGGCAATCCAGTCAAGGTAGCCATACAGACCGTAAGCGGCACCACCGACGGTGCGGGCCAGGACTTGCGCATCGGACTGGCGCAGCGAATCGCCGGCCAGGTCGCTTTGGGTGCGCTTGATCAGCACCGGCAGCGAAGGGGTTTCAAACGGCATAGATCACCTGCCAACTGTTATCGGGGTTGATGTCCAGGCGTTCGCCGTCGGCCAGGGTCAGGACCGTACGCAGGTTCAGGCGCTGGGCGTCGAGGCGTTCGCTGATGATGTCGATGGCGCTGCAATGCCCGTCGTCGATCAGCCATTGCAGGGCTTCGCGGGCATAGAACTCGGCGTCCATCTGGGTCTGCCGGGTCAGCTTGACCCGGCGCAGCAGCCACAGCCGCGAGCCGATGCGGTCATCGGCCACGGTTGGAAAGGTGTCGCCCCACCAGCCGTAACGCTCCTCGTCGTCGAGGGCATCGTCGTCGGCCGCACGGCGCCAGGTGAACAGGCTGATCAGCACCGCACGGGTCAGCGCGGCGTGAAGGTTCTGACTGAAGAGCATCACTGACCTCCCGCCGGCACACCGGTCTGGCCGCTGCCGCCCTGCACGCCGCCATGTACGTGCTTGATCTGGCTGACGCCAGCGGCCACCTGATCACCTTGGGAAACGATCTTGCCGGTCTGGTTGATCAGCGGTGTGTCGAAGTTCACGGCGGTGCTGGCGCGAATGTTGAGGGTGGAGGTTTCGATGTCGATGATCCGCCCGCGCTTGAAGTGAATCTTGTCGCCTTCGTCGGTGTAGATCGCCACTTCGCCGGCCGCCAGCGATTGCAGGCGATAACGGCGGTCAGCGACCACCAGCGCGATGGCGTGGGAACGGTCGCCGCCGAGGAACGTGACGACACCCTCGGCGCCGGCCAGCGGATGGCTGGTGAAACCGTAGGGTTCGAAGTGCTCCATGTCGTCGTTCACTTCACCGGCGGTGAGGCGCATTTGCAGCGATTGCAACTTGGAGGTCGAACTGGCGAGCACGACAGTGCCGCGCGCCAGCAGGCGTGTCAGTAGGCTCATAGGGTTTTCCTTGGAGGACGGTGTCGGGCTCAGGTCTTTTTCGGGGGCGTCGGGTTCGCGTCGAAGGTATGCGGCGGCGCCACTTGCAGGGTGGTCACCGAACCTTGCGCCGACAGCGAATACGTCACCTTGGAAATCAGCATGTCTTCATCGAAGCCAAGCACCGGATCCTTGACCCGCACCAAAGTGTTGTGACGCCACAGATCACCGTTGGACTGACGCCAGCCCTGTACCTGATAGGTAGTGGTCAGCGCACGGCCCATGCGCGTCGCGCTCTCCCATTGGGCCCGTTGCTGGGCCAGTTCGAACGTCAGTTGCGAGCCTTCGTTGATGATCGTGGTACGTCGGCGTTTGAAGCTCAGGTCGGCCGCCGTCGATTCCACTTCGCTGGACGCCGCCCCGCTTTTCTTGTCGTTGCCCTTCTGCTGGCCGATCACCCGGTATTCGGAAAACACCTGGCTGAAATCCATCGGCGCATTGGCCGAGAGAATGTTCTTGCCCAGCTCCAGTGCATCGCTGGCGCGGCCGCCACTGCCGGGTCTGGCGAGTACCAGCCGGCCTTCGGCGTCATCGGTGGAAAACACCCGGTACAGGGAGAGCAAACGGTCGATCGACTGAAACGCCGTTTCACCCGGCACGATCGTGTGTTTGCTCAGGCGTGCAGTCTCGGGAATTTCATTGACCACCATCAACGCGTACTCCATGGCCAGAGCCTGGACGATGTTCAACAGTGACTGATCCTGCCATTGGCCAGGGTTGTTTCGCGCCGCACAATCCACCAGATCCTGAGTCTTGGAGCTGCCCTCGATGCTCAGGCTGATCTGCCGCCCGTCATAGCTGATCGGGGCCTTGAACACATAACCGGTGAGCACCAGGTCCTTGCCGATCCGCACTTCGCACGGGTCTCCGGCCTTGATCCGCTGATCCACCGTCTGCCCCGGCCATTGCCAGGTGATGTCGAGTTTGAAGGTGCGGAACTGGCGCTCCAGGTCCGCGGTGATCTGCACGCTTTTCCAGCCGCCGTATTCCATGTCGCCGACGGTCAGCGTCACGCGGTTGTCAGTCTCGCTCATGGCTCACTCCCCGGAGACTTTCACTTCGTTGGGTGAATACCCCGGATGAGACAGACCGTTGCGCTGAATGACCTCGGTCACCCGAGTGGCATCGCCAAACTGCTTGTAGGCCACGACCACTGCCGGGAAAGTTTCCTGGAAGGTTTTGCTGACCAGGCGCACACCGGACGAAGCCACTGCCTTGAGGTGCGCGATCAGCGCTTCCTTCACATCGGCGATGGCCTGGTAATGCGCGGGGTCGGCCTTGTCCTGGGCCTGGGAAAGCGCTTCGGTCAACTCTTTTTGCAGTGCCTGCAGATCATCGGTGACCGGCACTTCCTGACGGGTGATCGGTTGCTTCGATTGCTGATCCAGCGAAGGTGTCGAGTTCAATTTCACCGGCTTCGACGCCACTGGCATCGAGGCAACCCATTGCGCCACTTTGACGATCAGGGTGTCCTGCACCAGGTTGGCCATCGCTTGCGCGGCGGCGTTGGTGTCCTTGCCGGTGGTGATTTTCGGTGCGTCGGCCTTGCGGATGGCTTCGAGTTGTTGGGACACGTCGGCAATCACGCCACGGTAGCCCTCCTTCGCGAACTCCTTCAGCTCTTTGATATCGCCGAGCAAGCCCTTGAACTCCGCTGCCACTTCCTTGGGCAGTTCCTTGACGGCCCTGACCAGTTCGGTGATCTGCTTGTATTGCGCGATCAGCGGTTTGAGCTGTTCCTTGATCACGTCGTAGACGCCGGTGAGGCTGTTGCGCAGATTGGTGATACCGATCCGTGCCGCCTTGATCAGGGTCATCGCCTGTTCGAAGCGTGCCACCGCCGAGCCGAGCAAACCGTCGGCCTTGATCAGCAGGACTTTTTGCGTGCTGACCGTCGCCGTCGGAAACGGCAGCGGCCGGTCCGGGTAGAACTTCAGGGTGAAGGTCACCATCCCGCCGTCCTGGCGGGTGTGGGTCATGTCGCACTCGCCGACCTTGACCTGCAAGCGGCCCAGCCACGGGTGCACCAGTTCGCCGCTGCCCTGCTCCAGGGCCTGGAGCAGCTTGTCGCGCTGCTCCAGGCAATCGGCACCGATGATGAACGCCGTCAGGTCGTGAGTCTTGGCCTGCTGGCCGAGATCCTCGAAAAACGGCAGGTCCCGTTGCGGATACTCATGCAACTGCCCCTTGCGACCGACCGGGGTTTTCGCCTGGTCGATCCAGAAGCCGACACCGCGAAAGGATGCCGGCAACAAACGATCACGCCAGTTCATTGGAACCTCCCATGGACAGCGAGCGATAGCCGATGCGCGAACTGAGCGCCAGCCCCGGTTGATTGGTTTGCGGTTGATCGGTGCGCAGCCCCGCCGGTGCATTTTCGAAGCGAACCGTCAGGCCACCTTCGAGTTGCGTGCGGTTGTTGGCGGCGCTTTGCTGGATCAGGGCGCTGGAGGATTGCGGCAACGGACTGGCCATTGCTGACGAACCGGAAGCGGCCGCCGGGGATTGCCCGGTGATCGTCGCCACAACGCCGGAAAAATTGCCATTGAGCAATTCCCGGATCGGTGCGACGACACTTTGCAGTTTTGCCCACAGTTCGCTGAACCACCCGAGGATCGGCTCCCAGGCTTGCTTGATCGACTCCATCGGCGATTGACTGAACAATGTGCCGAAGGCGTTCGCGACCGCTAGTGCATCCGTGGTCAACGATGCCCACAAACCGGAAAAGTAACCCTTCAAACCATCCCACTGCGCCATCGCCGATTCCATCGGCGAGAAGTTGAACAGGTTCTGGAACTCGCTTTTCAGCGTCAACGCACTCGCCCGCAACACATCCCAGAGCGCGGAAAAGACCTCACCCAGCGGGTGCCAGTTACTTTGAATCAGCGCAAACGGCGACCATGAAAACGTTGATTTCAGTTGCTCCCACCCGGCTGAAGCGGTGGCTTTCATGTTGTCCAGCACACCGGTGAACATCCCCAGAGCCGAACCCCACACGCCGGAAAATCTCTCCGCCAGCGAGCCATCGAATGTTGCCTTGAGCGTGGCCCAACCGGTGGTTGCGCTGGTGGCTGCACGGTTCCAGAATCCGCTGAACACCGTTTGCGTGGAATCCCAGACTTCGCCCAGTTTCGCCTTGGGCGATGTGTACAGATTGGTCTTCAGTGCTTCCATGCCAGTCGCAGCTTTGGCCGCCGCGCTGTCCCAGAATTCGCTGAACACCGTTTGAGTCGCACCCCAGACCTCGGCCAGTTTCGCCTTCGGCGAGGTGTACAGATTGGCCTTCAGTGCCTCCAGACCGGCAACGCTACCGGCGACTGCGTCGTTCCAGTAATCCTTGATGACCACGCCAGCGGAATCCCACAGCTCGCCCATCTTCGCCCCGAATGCATCCAGGCGTGCGGATGCGCCCTCTGCAAGACGACTGGCACCGGCAACGGCGTCAGCCTTCATTTCTTCCCACTTCTGTTTGGCCGAGGCTTGCATCGAGTCGAATTTCAGCCGCGCGTCCGTTGCCATCTCGTCCCAGCCTTTCTGAACCTTGTCGATACCGCGATGGGTTGCATCGCTGACCGACTGCCAGGTCTCGCTGAAGAATCCGCTGATGGACGCCCAGTTATCGGTAATCAGTCGCGCGCCAATCACGATCAGCGCTACCGCCGCCGCAATGGCCGCCGCAATCAGGCCAATCGGTGACGTCAGGATCCCCAGCACCGCGACGAGCCCCATCGCACCGACTGTCATGACCGTGAAGGCCACCGCCGCTGCCGCCAGTCCCTCGACGAGGTACGGGTTATTCGCAACGAACTGACCAACCGAAGTGATCACTGGCGTCAGCGCCGTGACGATGCCGTTGACGGCCGGCAACAGCGCCTGACCGATATTCAGCGAAATCTTGTCCAGCGCCTCGTTGAATTTCTCGAGGTTGGCCGAGGTCTCGCCGTGGACAACCTTGGGGACTTTCAGCCCCTTGTTCGCCCGGGCTTTTTTCGCCAGCGCATCCTGCGCCTCGATGGCTTTCTTGATGCCGTCCTGGAACGGCTTGAGCAGGCCACCTTCGGAGATGAATCCGGCGACATCCAGCGGCTCGAGACCGCTTTCTTCCATGCTTTTCTTGAATGCTGCGACCTTGCCGCGCAGCCCCTTCATCTCGGCCTCCATTTTCTCGGCGCCCTTGAGCACCACGAGCATGTTGACCGTGACGGGGAAGTTCTGCGGGATCAGGCTCAATTGTGTATTAGCCATCACTGCACCTGCTGCATCGCATTGATCCGTTGCGCGTGCTCCAGCGATTCGCGAAGCACATCCAGTGGCCTGGCCATCATCTGTTCGGGGTCAACCTTCCAGAACCAGGCCAGGTCATAGGCGACCGAAATCAGGTCGGTGATGGCTCCGACGCCGCACTCATGAAAAAACTCGCAACGGCCCAGCTCAGCGCGTTGAGGTCAGCCAGGTCCAGCTGGTTGACCGACGACGGCGGTATGCCGGCGCACACGGCGATGTACTTGGCCGCCACGTCCATGTCGAGGCTGACCTCTTCGCTTTTGTCGATCTTGTACGGCAGCGCCTTGATCGCTCGCACCTCCTGCACCGTCGGACGGCGCAGGACGAGTTCGGTCAGGGGCTCGCCGTGAGCTTCGATCGCAACTTGAAGCTTCACGGCGCCGCTCATTGCCAGGTCCCCTTGATGCCTTCGAATTTCAGTTCGATGGTGGCGTCATCACCCTTGGAGACTGGTTCTTCGACCAGGTAGGCACCGGCCAGTACGTAGACTTTGCCGTTGCTGAATTCGCAGGTGACGGTGATGTCGGTGCCTTCGATCAGCTTCTTCAGCGGGAAGTCAGCGGTGTGCAGCGCGGTCACCTTGAACGATGGCGCGATGTCGGTTTCCTTGTAGAAACCCGGCACGACGGTTTCGCGTTTGACGGCCATCAGCGGGGCTTCGCAGCCGCCATTGATAGTCAGTTGTGCACCGTCGACCTTGACGTAGCAGGTGCCTGCAATCAGTTGACCCATGGTGTTACTCCCTTCAAATAAAAAGCCCACGCAAGGTGGGCTGAAATCACAGTGTCAAACGGGCCGATCAGGCGACGTCGTCGTACTGCAGACGGAACTGGTTGAGCAGTGCGAACACGCGCAGACCGTTGATGTAATCAGGCGGGAACAGCACGTTCACGCGGCTCGGATCCTGTACGTCGCGCTCGACGATCAGGTGCTCGGCGAACAGCTCGGCGTTTTCCACGTGGCCTTCCAGTTCGAGCTTGGCGTATTGGGCGATCAGCTCACCGCGAATGGTCGCCGGGGTGACGATCGGCTGGCCGGCACCGAAACGGGTGCCGTCGGAAGCCAGTTTGTGGCGACCGTATTTGCTGGTGATCACGCTTTGCAGACGACGCACGATGAACGCCGACTGGTGCATGGTTTCGCTGTCCAGATACGAGTTGTCAGCCTGGCCGTAGGCGTTCTTCTGGTAGGTGGTGATCGAGCGCTGGATGCGCACGTAACCGCCTTCGTAGTAAGCGGTGGCGATGCCGTAGTTGAGCAGCGACTGACGCTCGGTCAGGGTGAAGCGCTCGCTGGCCGGAGCCGGATCCACGCCTGGCAGGCTGCCGCTCTGGGTCGGACGGCTAGCGTCAGCGGAGATGAACACCGCAGTGCGTGCAGCCAATGCCGCAGCTTGTACCCACACCGGTTGCGGAACGCCCGGCTCCAGCGCCTGAATGGTCATGTGCTGGTCGTTGCGCGCCTGACCGGCGGCCACCAGAGTGCCGACGGTGCCGCGCTTGGCACTGTAGACGTGACCGAACAGTTGCTTGGCCCACGACCAGCGACCGGTGCTGTCGTCCATCACCGCTTGCCAGGTATTGAGGGTGGCCAGGTCGGACCACGGCAGCGCGATGAATTCGAACGGTTCGTCGCCCAGTGCGGCAACGGCCGCCACTTGATCCGGTACACCGACGCCGCCGGTCATGGCGGTGATGGCGGTGGTCAGGCCGGCCGGGGTTTCTTCGCCGTTGCTCTTGCCCAGGCGATTGAATTGCAGGCTGATGTCGTTGCCGCTCTCGCCGGTCCATTTGGCGTTCAGGGTGACGACGCCTTCAGCGGCCGCAGCGCTCACCGGCAAATCGGCGGTGGCGTTGATTTTCTGTGCCAGGGCGGTGGCCGCCTGGGCAGCGGTGGCACCGTTGACCACGGTGGCCTGCACGCGGACGCCGCCAACATACAGGTTGAGCACGCCAGCCTGAGTCGCGGTGCCGGTCAGGGTCACTACGCCTTTGGCGATGGCGCCAGTGGCGTTGTGCAGTGGCAGGCACCAGATCTCACCGATCGGGTCGGCCTTGCGGAAGGTCTCGTACATGGAAGCCAGCATCGAGCCTTGGCCGCCAATGCTCTTGGCCAGCGCCACGCTGGAGACCAGCACCAGTTTGCCGACTTCGCTCGGGGCGATGTTGTCGTTGACCTGCGCCACGATCAGGCGGCGCATGGACGACGACGCGCTATTGGCGGCCGAGTTGTCCATTTCGGCATAGAACAGCGGTACACGAATGTCCGCAGGAATGTTGCTGAATCCGATCGCCATTATTTGGCTCCCTTTTGTTTGGCTGTTGCGGTTTTGAGGGTGATATCGCCGTCGGCCAGACGCCGACGCCACCAGGCGCTGTCCAGCACTTCACGGCCTTCCAGTGGCAGCAGGTCGCCGGCTTCCGGGTCCGGCACGGCACGGCCGGTGGCCGGCACTACGGTGATGCGGTTGCTCATGGGGTTACGTCTCCAGAGAAAGTCATTTCCACGCGCCCGTCAGGGCCGGGGTGTTTCAGGTTGGGGTCGGCCGGATCGATCGCATCGACCCGCACGGTGACCCCGGTAAAGGACGACAAACCGTCCAGTTCGCGTTCGTGCCAACTCTCCGCAGGCTGACTTGGCAGATTGCGGCCCAACTGGAACTCGGCAAAAAAACGCAGCCGGTAGAAAGCGCGGCTGCTGTCGATCGAGACCGTTTCGCCGCCGTCATAAACGATGGCGCTGTAGTCCGAACCGGGCTTGAAACCCACCAGCGCCCGCCACAGTTCGGCGCGCAGGTCGTGCAACAGATCCAGCGCTTTTGTGGCGTCCGTGGCGTCGAGCACCAGGATGATTTCGAAGCGGTCGCGGATCGGCTGGCTGGCGGAGTTCTGTGCGGTGCTGGCGCTGGCCAGGTCGGCCAGGGGTAAAACATGAGCCGACGGGGTCGGCAAATTCGGGTTGCCTTGCAGCAGCGCCAGGTCGACACCTGTCGCGATATGGCCGGCAAGGCTTGGGCATTGCGCACGCAGCTGCGTGAGGATCGGGGAGATCTTCATGGGGAGCGTTCCAGGTTTTGTGAGTGACCACAGAGGTGTGTGGCGGTGAGGCCGGATGGATCAGTCCTTGGCTTTTGCCTCGGGATCCCGGCCGGTCGCTTCGATCAGGCAGCGATAGCTTTCTTCGCGCTTGCCACTGGCGGTGATTTTTTCAATCGACCAGCGACCGCGCATGAAGTCCGGCCAGGTGTCATCGAGCACCAACAAGCCCTCGGCGACCAGCAGCGGATCACCCGGGCAGGTGATCTTCAGCTTGTATTTCTCGCGCAGCATCTTGCGCACTTCGGCTTCGCCGATGGCTTTGGCTTCTTCCACACTGGCCTGTTTCTGACGAACGACCTTGTAGGGTGCCGAGCCGGTTTTCACCTCCACCTGTTTGCCGGCGTTGGCGTCCCAACAGCAGACTTTGCAACCCTGATTCTGGGTGCGGGCGGTCTCCTCCAGCGTGGCGCTGATGAAGGCGTGATCGCCCGGCCGATTGTTGTGGGTCACCGACAGCCTCACGTCCGGTATCACCTGACCCGACAGGTTTTTGAGCTGCGCCGGTTTCGCCAGTACGTAGAGGTCGTTGAACGGTTTGGCCACCGCGTCGTACTTCTTCGCCAGTCGCGTGATGAAGCCCATGTCGGTTTCATTCGACTGGTCGACATGGGCAATCCTGATCAGCGCCAGTTCGGGATCGACGCGCGGCGAGAAACCGTGCGGCTCGACCAGTTTGCGAAACAGCCCGCCAAGCGTCGTGGGGCCATGACTGGCCGTGCGCCGTTCCTTGAATCCGGTTTCGTCCTTGCCGCTGAAAGGCGCGGCTGTCGCGACCAGCGTCAGGCGCAGCGGGAACAGCGTCGGTGTCAATCGAGTCACCCGGAACTGGCCCTTTTCGACCAGCCCGGTCTCCAGATACCCCACCCGCAGGCCGATGATGCCGCCCAGGGTCGGCAAGCCTTCAAGGCCTTCCAGGTCGAGCACCAGCGTCAGTTGATCGGACTCCATCCCGGCGGCATCGATGTGCTCCCAACTGATCAGGCGCTGGTTCAGCAGGTCCTTGTTGGCGCCGTAGATTTCGATCGCCGGCGTAAATCCCTGTGCCATGCAGCCTCCTTAATCCCAGGCCAGAACCGGTTTGATCGCGGCGGGTCTGCTATCGAGTTCCGGGAGTGTCACCCAGACACCAGCCGACAGAATCGGGCCGTGCTCGGCCAGGGTCGGGTTGAGTGTCCACAGGGCTTCCTCGGCGCTGTCATCGCTGCGACCGGTTTCGCGGTACAGCAACAGATTCACCGAATCGCCGGCCACGCTTCGTACCTTACGCATTGTTGAACTCCGTCAATACGATCACCCACTTGACCACCATCGCGGTGCCGTCATCGATGACCTCGCTCTGGTTTTCGTCGATGCTGGTGATCCGCCACAAACCCCAGTTGCGGCCAATGCCGTCAATCAACGGCAGCGGCGCTCTCAACGCTTGCAGCGCCCGCAGCTCATCGAGCCGGTCCATCGCCACGGCATACATCGAGGTGCCGCCGATGGTCAGGGTTTCGGGCTTCTGCCCTATCTGATGGGCTTTGGGCTTGCTGTTGAGGATCTGCAGCTCGGTCCAGCCGCCATCGGACTTTCGCGCCAGCGTGCTGTACGCAAAATCCCGGGACAGGCCGAAGATGAAACTGCCCAGTGCCATTTGTTGTTTCATGTCACGACTCCATCGGTCAGGGCTGCGTCACGGCGTGTGGCGAGAGGGTTGGTCGGCATGATCTGGCCCAACTGACTCATCGTTGTTTGCACCACCAGATTGGCCAGTGCCTGGGCACTGCCCTGATCCTGACCATTGATGTTGATGGTGGAATTGAGCGTGACAGGCTGGCTGGCGGCAGTGGCGGCAGGTGCCGCGGAGATCGTGGAGGTCGCCGAAGTCGCGATCAGGTCCTTGCTGACCTGTGCAGGAGAGCCGAGACGATCGACCTGTGTCCCTAGCTTTTCGCCCAGGGATTCACCGATGACCCCGCCCGCCATGCTCCCCAGCCACCCGCCGACCATGGTGCCCAAACCCGGCAGAATCAACGTGCCCAGTGCAGCACCGACAGCGGCTCCGGCAGACGACCCGGCTAACGATGCACCGGACGACACGACGGCACGTTTATCGCCCTTCATGACGCCGGTGACCATTTCGTATCCGGCGCTGAGTAACCGCAGCGGTGGTGCCCGTCTGGCAAGCAGTCTGCCTGCCCTGGCGTAAGAACCGGACAGTGGAGCGGCCGGTGCAGAGCTGACAGCTGATGAGCCTGCAAATGCCGTCATGGTTCCCGGCCAGTACGTGCCAACGGATCGTGTCGGCGGCGCAAGCGGTGCCGACGGTGCAATGATCCGTGGTGCCCGGGGGGGCACCCCACCGACTGCTCCACGTCCGACTCGAGGCGTGATGCTTGCCCGGCGAGGCTTGAGCTTGCCGCCCGTCCCGCCGCCCAGTGGTTGGCAGCAGCAACAATCATGGCCCACGCCATTTCCGGCAGACGTTTTTTTTGCTTTCGGGTCTTCAATATCGGCAATCAAACCGCCAAGACCAAACGGCAATTTTGAGGCCACGCCCTTGAGCAGTTTGTCGGTGAAATTGCCGAATGCCTTGGCCATCACCGCCACCACGATGGCCGACAATCCAGCGCCCGCAACGGCTAGCGCCGTCGAGGTTTTTGGATAGGCTTCAGCCATATCGGCCACGCCGTTGGTCATATTCGTCAGCGAGTCCAGCGTGCCGGTCGCATCCGGCGCCAAGGCCGTGATCAGACGATTGAGACTGGCATCGAACGCGTTCCAGCTTCGCTGTGGGTCTTTACCTGCAGGCTCGGCGCTGCGTTCAATCGCGCCGCTGTAAGCCGGTGTCAGTGGATCATTGGGCTTGAGCAATGAAAGCGGCGTCTGTGCCTCGCCGGGTTTTCCCATCCATTGGCGCACGCCACCCTCACCTTTGTAGGGCGATGCGAGGCTGCTCTGGGTCGCTTGCGAGGACACAAGCGTCGACGTTCCTTCCAGTTTGGCCGGAGCGACCAGCGAAAACGCTTTTTGCAGGTCTTCGGGCTTCGCCAGCAGTTTGCGTACACCGTCGTCACCACTGAAAAGTGTCTTGATCAGTGCCGTTTGCTGTTCTGCCGGTTGTTGCTTCAATGCCGCCAGCGCTTTGACAAGGTTGTCCGGGACGTTTTCAGTCAGCTTGCCGGGATCAAGCCCCAACGCCTTCCACGCCGACTGCTCGGCCGCCGAGCCCTGGCTGCCTTTGCCCAGGGCAGCGCTGATGCTTTTCACCGCTGCCCCGGCACCGGCCTTGTCGACGTCAGCGTTGAGCAACGCGGCTGACAGCGCTGCCAACTGCTCGGGCAGGATCCCCGCTGCAACGGCCGACTCGCCGGATTGCTGCACCACCAAGCCGATATCGGCGGCCGTCGCATTCAGTCCGCTGTTGCCCAGATGCTGAGTTGCATCGGCCAGCAACTGACCTTGAGTGCGATCCAGTTTCATCGAGACTTGCCAGGCCGACAGCATCTCACCGGCCGACTTCAGGCTGATGCCGAACGCCGACGCGTTGACCGCTGCATCCTGGGCAAAGTCCAGCAGCGCTTGTTCCTTGTCGGCGCCCTTGAGACCCGCGCCAATTCCGGATCTGCCAGCCGCGACTTCGACCTGCACCAGATCCACGACCGTCGCCCCACTGCCGGCAACCCGTTTGTCGGAGGCCAGTTTGAGGTTGCCTTTCGACAACGTGTCGAGGTCGCCACTCAGGCCTTGAACCTGCCTGAGCTGGGCCATGGTGGTTTTCAGGGCCATGTCCGATTGCAGGTAGGCCGGAGGCGAGCGCTGTTCAATCTCGGCCTTGAGCTTAGACTTGCTCTCGCCGCCTGCCGCCGGCGCGGCGGTTACAACGGGCACCTTGAACGATGCCAGAGCTGTGTTCAGGCCCAGGACAACGGCGCCGAGCTTGATCTGTTCACGCACCAGACTGCGGATGTCCAGACTGGCCGTGAGCAGCGCCTCTTTCAGTTCGGACAGTGGTTTGATCAGGCTGTCCGTGGCCGATCCCCCTGCCGAAAAACCGGAACCCGCGCCTCCGTCTTGCGCGGCGTACATCAGCGAAAACGATGTGTCTGCCATGCCGCTCTACTCCTTTTTCACGCCAAGGCGAGTGATCGCTATGTCGTAGCGGCGCAACGCCTTTTCGGCGTCCCACTCCAGAATTTCCGCCTCACTTACCGGGTAAATGAGCGGCACGATATCGAGGATTACTTCGATGTCGCGTTCTGAAAGAAGGCCGCCGGCTGGTTTAAAAAATCGTCGATGCGCACCTGCAATTGCGTCCAGTCCGGCACGGTCATCAGAGCCAGATCGGGGATCATCAGGCCGGTACAATGGGCGGTGATGAACTCGGCACGTTCCTTGGCCGTTTTCAGTTTCTTCATCACTTTGGTGGCTCGCAGCGCCGGCATTTCCAGGCTCAGCGAGGTCACGGTGCGGCCGGTGACGGCGAGTGGTTGCAGCAGTTGCACCAGGTCGGGGTCGTCGGACTTTTCCGCGTCTTCGACCTGGTCGAGAAAGTACGACGCCGGACGGGTCGACATCTCGTGCACGTACTGCGCAATGCTCACGTAGTCCGGACGCTTGAGCTGGTCGAGTTCCTTGACCGACAACCCGGTGGCCAGCAGCGCCAGTTCGAAGAACTGATCGTCTTCGTCATCACCGGCGCGCTCCAGCGCTTCTTTCTGGGCGGCGTAGAACAGGGGCTTGAGCTGGATCGATTCGATCTGCGAGCCGTCGTCACCGGTGATCGGCGACAACAGGTCATGCTTGGGTGGCATCCACGACATGAATGAATTCCTTGGGTGTTCTTGAAGATCCCTGCGGGCAGGAACGCCCGCAGGGTTTGTGCACGGTCTGCCAGAAGCCTTACGGCATCAGCACCGCACGACGGGCATCGCCGAGGATGTCGACGCCGTTGAGCACGAACTTCTGGGTACGCACGTCGATGTCGATCACCGGGATGCCATTTTCCAGACGGTTATAGGTGCGGCAGGAGAGTTCCAGCGTGGTTATGGCTTTACTGCCCATTTTCAAGGCATCTTCAGCCAGAGATTTCAGCTTGCCGCCGACGGTGTGATAGGTGAACCAGGTGTTGCCGTCCTGATCCTGACCGGCTTCACGCACGTTCAGCAGAATGTCGTCGCCCAGTTTCACGCCCATCGCCAGCAACACTTCAGCGCCGGTGCCTTGCAGCTTGAGTGTGGCATTCAGCGCCTTCGCACTCTTGGCCATTTCCTCAACGATGAAGCGCCCGCCCGTCATGCTTTCCATGTCGAAGTCGATCTTCGGCGGAGTGAATTCCTCCACGGTCGCCGACAGCGGCAGGCCTTGCAGGGTGGCCGCGATGGCCTGTCTTACGCGGTTGGTAAACATTAGAGAACGTCCTCCAGGAACTGCTCGATGATTTCATCGCGGGCGTTGAGTTGATAAACCATGTGTTCGTTCGGCGCGTAGCGGCCGTAGTCGATGACCACGTACCAGGTGCCGTTCTTGTACTTCTCGACGCTGTTGAGTTCCGGGTGCAGATAAACGCTGCCGCCAGGAATGGTTTCGTCGGCGACCAGAGTCTGCAGCCAGTCGTTGATGCGTTTGACTTCCTGATCCATGAACGACTTGGTCAGGTTCTTGGCCATGGCTTTCTGGCCGGCCTTCACCAGCTTGCGGCTAATGGCATCTTCCAGACCGACGTAGCTGATGAACTTGCCGGTGATCGAGCGGTTGCCCAGCAGCGAGAAGCCGCCCAGCACGGTGCGGGCGTAATAGCTGACGCCGTAGCGGTTGAGCAGATCGCCTTCGGTGGAGGTGTCGAGGATGTTGTATTCAACGACCCGGGACACGTCTTCGGCGTAGGTCACCTGGTTGCCCGGGCTTTCCCATTGCTTGACCTTGGCCAGCGCGGCGATTGCCAGACTGGATGGCGCGAGGAAGACGTTTTTCTTCGCCGCTTTCGAGTACACGGCGGGCATGTTGTGCACCACCAGGCAACGGTCGAAACCCAGATCCGCGCCGCCCAGTTCCTGGCTGTACAGCACTTGGTCAGCGACCGAAGCGTCCTTGCCGTCCAGCACCACGCGGGCCTTGATGCGCTTGCCGAACGAGGCGAACTCGCTGGCCACTGCCTTGGTGCCGGTGAAGCCTGGCGCGCCGATGATGGTCAGGTCTTCCGGAACGCTGCCCAGCGCAGCCAGACCGAGCTTGCGGCCGGTGGCCGGTTCGACACCGCCGATCACCGCGTTGACGGTGTCAGCCGGGGTCGCGCCCGCTTCGACGATCACCACGTAGACCGGCACCTTGACCACTTTGAGGATCTGGTAAACCGCGTGGTACAGGGTGCCCTCTTCCGAGCCGGTCGGATCGAGCAGCGCGTGGGTGGTGAAGCTGTTGATGCGAAACGGTGCGTTACGCGGAATCAGCGGATCGGCTTTCGGCGCAGTGCCGACCAGACCGATGACGTTGTCACCCAGGCCACCCATGGCCTCGGGAGATTCGGTGGCATTGACAGTAATGCCGTTGTGCTCGAAGTTCAGAACCTCAGCCATAGTCAGTCAGCCTTCTTGGCAGCGGCCTTCACGGCCTTGGTGGTAGGTGTTTTCAACTCCAGTCGACCGGCGCTGTGCAATGCGCTGGCTTCGACGTCGAGCAGATCGAGTTCCTGGCCGACACTCGACCAGTGCCCACCGCCGGTGGGGAATGGAACGAGCACGGTGTAGGTTTGGCGGGTTGCCATTTTTCGTTTCTCCATAAACGGGAAAGCCCCTCGTTGGGAGGGGCTTGGCGGGTGTTGAGTTTTTTAGGGGGGAAAGAAAACGCCCCGGGGTGCGGGGCGCTCAATGGGTCTGCAACGCAATCCAGTCAGGTTGTTTGGGGCGAGCCTGTTCGTCGGGAAAACGCTCTGACTGCGGCCAGTCGCGCAGGCTCTTTAGATAAGCCAGCAGCGCTTGATACTGATCGACGGTCAATGTCGTCTGGCTGGACATTTCGAGTTCATCGCGATGACGCTCGCGCAGCCATTTGACGCTGTCGATTTCGCCGTCGCGCCAAAGGCGCTCGCGGTTGGCCTTCGCTTCGGCATCCATCTCCGGCCGTTTGAGCACAGGGTTTCCGTCCGCATCCGCAACGATCACCTGTGACTGCGCTTGGCCGGCGAGCAGTTGCGAACGCATCGGCGCAGTGATCTTCACTGCGTCCTGCGGAATGACACCGTGAACGGTGTCATCGTAGAAACCGCCAGTGGAGGCGGCATAAAAAAGTGACATAAACTGTTCTCCTGATTACCAGCCTATCGAAATCCACGGGCCATTTGGCTGGCCACTGCTGCCGAGAGCTGAAACCGCGAATTTCGTTGCGCCTCCATACATGACGCAGAGGGTAGACGTGATACTGACAGAGCCGATCGAGCTGCTGTTGCCGACCAATGTCATGACAGAAACGTTCGGGAACGCAATCGGATAGGTCACTGTCATTTGGGCACCGGCCGCAATGGCTCCCGTGGTTCCCCATTGAATGACCAAACCGCCCAGCCAGCTCGGCAATATCAGATATCCGTTTGCCGCCTTGAGCGCCGAGAATCCCCACCGCAGTTTCTTCGGCGTGACGATCGTTTGATCGTCGTTGCCAGCGTCTGTCTGGGCCTGAGTGGCGGTCTTCACAGTGCCCTGATTGAGTTCGGTGGCTTGCTGCGCCAGAACGGCCAACGCGGCAACGTCGATGTTTCCCTGATTGACCTGGGCGCTCCAGGCTTTGATGCACCACATGACAGCGATGTTGCGCGGACGCGCCTCTGAACCGCCCGCCGAGGAAGTAGTGACATTGGAACTCTGAAAGTCACGCCCTGGACCAGCCGCCAAATGACCATACGAGTAAATCGTACCAACGGCTGTATGCGTATGTGCCTTGTTGTCATCAGCCTGCCAACTGCCAATGCCACGCCCGGCATCCACCCCACGCCCATGATCCCAACCCCGCAAGAATTCCCCACGCGCCTCAGGCAACCGGAAATTCCCGACACCCTCATCCCCCTTGTTGAACTTGCCACCCAGATAGGCGCTCAAGTCAGGGTAGGTCGCGCTGCTCTTGACGCTGTTGTCCAGCTCCAGAAAACCCGGTGGCGGTGTATCGACAGGGAACGCCACAATCGATCCCACCGGCAACGCAGAAGCCTTGGCAATCAGCGCCTCGACTTCAGCCTTGGTGTACGAATCCTTGATGCCGAAACCGGCCAGCGTGTCGGGATTCGAGCCGGCTGTCGCGCGGCCGTATTCGTCGACGCTCAGACTTTTGTAGGTACCGGCAGCAATCCCGGTGCGCCCGGCCAGCATCTTGAAGGTCAGCGCGGTAGTGCCGAGAGTGATCGGCGCGTTGGTGGTCAGGTGCCACAGCGAATCACCGTTGAGCGTGCCCTCTTCCACCATCACCGTCAGGCCCGGTGTGACCTTGGCGCTGACGTTGGCATCGTTGGCCCGAACCCAGTCACCGTTGGCGACAATCCACAGACCGTTGTCCTTGGCCAGGGTCTGGTTCGGCAGCAACACGCGGTCACCGGCGATCACCGCCACACCGTCGATCTGCTGCGCACCGTTCAACACCACGTTGGCGGTGGCGGCGACGCGCACCGATTGTTTGCCATCGAGTTTGCCGAGTTCTTCGGCGAGGTAACTCATGACCCACGCACGAGTGGCCTTGACCACGGTGTCGTCGATCAGCAGCGTCACCAGCGAGGCATTGCTGGTCTCGAAAATCGAGCGGATGTAGAACTCTTTGCCCGAGCCGGAGGTGGCCAGCACCGGTTTGAACGACTCCGGGTATTTGACGATCGCGTAGAGAATGCCGGTGTCGGTCCACAGCCCCGCTTCACGCACGTACCAGCCGCCGACATCCGGCGGAATGGTCACTTCGGCAAGCAGCCAGCTCGGATTTTTCTCGTCCTGGAACAGTGCGTTGAGCGGTCCACGCCAGACTTCGCGTTTCAGCGCGGTAGCCGTCGCGGCCGGGTTGTAGACCGCGCCGCCGCCGTCGCCGACGGAAATCTGCGTCAGCTTGATCGGCACGCCCGCTGCCTTGCAGGCGGTTTCGTAGGCAATCCCTGCGTTGGTGAGCAGGGTGTAATAGTCAGCCATTCAGGCCCCCTGAGGATAAATAGTGGATGTTTCGACGGTGTAGAGACCGGCCGCCATGAAGGCTTCACCGGAGGTTTCAAGGCCTTCGAGGAACACCGGATAGACCGTGGTCAGCTCGCCGCAGAAGGTCGCGACGCCAATCACATGAGAGCCAAAGGCGCTGAGGCCGACCGACACCGACAGCACGTCCCGTTCGCTCTTGGCATCGGCCAGGCGTCGGTCGAGACGGGCGTCGATTTCTTCGCTGTAGGGTTGTTCGGTGAAGGCTCGCACGGAGAAGCTGTAAGGCGCGCCCGACGGAGTCTGTTCATACCAGGCGCGGACTTCAGGCCTCAGTTGCAAGCCCTTGGCGGCGTTTTCCAGAGCCTTGCGAGTGCCGGCCTGGCGCGCGGTGGGCCAGGCCAGTTCGACGGTCAGGCGTTTTTCCGCTTCCGGCGCATCGGTGCTCCATTCGGCCACGCCACGATCCGCGGCCAGATACGGCAGAAACGCGACGGGAGTTGAAGCCGGATTCATCAGTTCGGGAAACGGCGGCGCAATGCGGTCAAGCAAGGTGCCGAAGCCGATATCGAGCGCCCGTTCCAGCGCCGAGCTGTTGGCCGGCAGCAGGGTAGGACGAGGTGTCTGGTCCGTCATAGCGTCTGCACCTCGACTTCGACCGCCGTGCAGTACGGCGCTTGAAACGCGGTGCACACGATGGGTGTCAGCGGTTCAAGAATCTGTAATTGCACGGCACCGGCGCTGTGCAGCGTGTAGTCGATCCAGCTCGGATCAACCCGGCCTTCCAGACGATGGCAACTGTCGGCGTAGGCTTGCAGATGTTGCTCGGCGGCGACTTTGGTCAAGCCCGAATCCGGGCCGGAATTGATCTTCGCCACGACGCGGATCTTGTAGCGCTGAATCTCGGCGCCCTTGATCGTGACCTTGTCGGTTTCCGGGCAGACATCGGGCCGTGCAAAGTGTTGGCGCACGCCGTCGAGCAATGCGGCGGACGGTGTGCCGTCGGCGTCCCGCGAGAGCACCGTCACCTGCACTTCACCGGGGGCCGTGCGACGACCATTGCCATCCTTGACCTGCGCGGCGAGGCCGTCCGGGGCGAAGGTGTAGGTGACGTTCACCACACCGGCATCGGTGGATTCGACTTTCACCGCCGGCCGTTCGCCGAGGGTGAACACCTCGCGGCGGTATTGCATCCGCGAACCCGCCGCCGGGGCATGGGGCGCCAGGTAATAGCGCAACCGGGCGTCATCGTCGCTCTCGTAAATCGCTGGCACCGGCGGGAATGCTGCCGGGTCGCCCGGGTCGAGCAGCTGTCGCTCCAGGCCCATGTCCGCCAGCCGCGCATCGAGGTTGCTGCCGGTCGCCCACCACGCCAGCATCTGCTTGATGCGGGCGTTGTATTTGCGTTCGTGGGTTTGCAAGCGAACGCAGAAAGCTTCCAGCGCCATGGTCAGCAGTTCGCTTTCGTTTTCCAGGCTGGTCTTGAGTTTTGCCGCGCTGTCCGGCGAACGGCTGCCGACGTACTCGAGGACGAAGGTCTTGAACTCGGCGAGCAGATCCTCGAAGGCCTCGACCTTGATCAGTGAAGGTTCGGCCAACTGGTTCTGGCCAGGGATCAACATGCTCATGTCACGACCTCGAAAGTCTGTTGGCGGTTTTTCCAGGTGCCGGCAAACCGCAGCAACAACCCGGCGCCCTGACGGCTGGCGACGATCACTTGCGGCTGGAAGTCGCCGATACCGTTCTGTGTGTTGTAGAACGCTTGCGCGGCGTGGCTTTGCGCCAGAAGCAGAACGTCGTCACCGAGGTTCTGTCCCAGCAACGTGGGGATCAGCGACCCGTACAAGGGCCGCTTCTGCCGTGTGCCCAACGGCGTGGTCAGGGCCCGGGTCGCGCGCTGCACGAATTGCAGCCAGTCGTCGACCGTGGCCCCGGTGTCTCTATCGATTCCGATCATGGGAGGCTCTTGATTCAGGGGCTGATGACGCGACCCTGGTGATCCACCAGCGGGCCGCTGAAGTGAACGCCCGAGGCGTCGATCGTCACGCCGACGGCGCCCAGTTGCAGGTTGATCGCTTGCGGCGTCATCGCCAGCCGCGCAGGGCCGATGCTCAGTTCAAGCGCTTCGCGAGAGCCGCTGAAAGCTGCAGGACCGTTTTGCCAGTGCAGCGTGTGAGAGGCATCGTCGTAGCCACTTTCGCTGCCATCGACATGCACCCGCCGCGTCAACGTGGGGATGGTGGCAGCGGGTGGAAAGCGGTCACTGTTCAGACCGAACAACGCCACGCTTTGCGCACCGCTTTCGCCACTGCCGTAGTTGAACAGCAGACACTGTTCGCCCACGCTCGGAATCCGCGACTCGCTTTGCGCACCGGCACTCGGGTTGAAGAACTTGATGGCCGGGGTGAGCAGTCCACCGTGGCTGACCTTGCAGGTGTTGCTCGCCGCATCGACTTCCTGACAGATGCCAATGCGGCAATAGCTTTCAGCGCGTCGGTGCAGGTCTTCGATCTCCGCTTCCATCTCCGCCAGGCGTTCGATGATCGGGCCCAGTTGCATTCGCAGTAATGCGTCGAACATCGGTCAGGCCTCCAGCGAGGTGTATTGGTCGGGGTCGTCGATGTCGCTGACTTCCCAGGTGCGAGCGAATTTCGGTGTACCGAGCGGGTCGTCGAGCAAGGTCGGACCCAGGTAGAGGGTCTGGTTGAATGTCAGGGTCCACGCCTTGTTGGGCTGATCGGCGCGAATCGCCAGCGACGGCAAGCCATCGATGTTCATCGGCAGATCGCACTGATCGCCTGGCAGGCCCCAGCGGTTGTCGGTGATCAGGTTTTTCAGGGCGGCGATCAGATCACACGCGGCAAACGCGGTGGCGGAAATGGCCGGAATAACCTGAAGGGACAGCGTCAATGCGTGGGCAATGCGCCCATTGGCAGCGCGCTCTCCCGGTGCATTGCGTTCGATGTCGATCAGCACCCAGGCCTTGTCGCCGGGGGTCGTGAAGTCGTCGTGATTGCCGACTTGTACGTTCAGGTCGGCGTTGTTGCGCAAGGCTGTCGCCATCGCCGTGAACAGCTGCGACGGCTGCAAAATCGGTGTGGGCATACATGACCTCCTTTTCGAATGTCCACGCGCAGTCCCGCCGCACGTGTGCAGCGAGACAGGAAAGTGAAAGGGTTATTGCGGGTCGCGCGGGGTAACGTCGCTGACGCCGATGCGCTTGGCGGCCCAGCGTTCGTACAGACCGATGGCCACGTCGGCCCCGGCCATTGCGGTAAGGCAGCCGAAGGCGCCGGCGGCCCAGATCGACATGCCGGCGGCGTACAGCAGCATGATCGCCGAAACGCCGCAGATCATGCAGGCGCCGGAGCGCAGGGCCAGGCGCCGCAGCAACGGCCAGCCGCGGGCGCCGTCCTTGTCGGCGCGCCACATTTCGCCGGACACCCCGCCTGCAACGGCAAGGAGGATGACCAGCCAGATTGGCATGTCTGCCAATGCTTGTTGCTCGGTTGTCATGTCACGCCTCCTGGTGTGATGGATGAATGGTGTGTGTTGGGTTCAAACGATTTCTCTTGAGGTAGGCATTCCAAAAATCCCGGCACGGGGTCGGGATTTTCAGCAATGCGCTCCTGACGATTCGAAGTGTTGGTTACGGAAGGTCTGGCCAGACAATGGTGGTGGGAAAGGCTGGCTGCTTGTTCACCTGGGTGAAGGCAACGCAGTACTGCTTGAAAGCCACCAGATAAGCCTGCTCTGCCGTTGTCGCCAGGCCCAGATCGACTTTGTTTTGTAGCCCCGCGGACACCACACGAGTGATTAGGTTGTCGAACCGACGCGTTTTTTCGTTACGCAGTTGTTCACCCAATACCGACTGGCTCCAAGGGAACTCAGGAGCGAAAGACCAAACACCGTCGGTGTTGACCGCGTTGTGGCCGTAGTCAACCTGGCCAACTGCAGTGGCGGTGATGTCAACCCACACTTGCTCGATGGGAAACTCTTCGCTGATCGGATTAACCGTTTCGAAAATGTTGTCGACTTTGCCATTCACTACACGTGCATATTTTTTCAAATTCATTGCTCACTTCCTTATTCGCTCACCGGTATCCCGGCATACGTTGAAATGCCTTCAGTTGACTTTCGAGGCGGGACGCCGAATCAGAAGGGCGCGACCGGCCAGTTGATTTCGGTCGGATAACCCGTCTGGTTTTTCACTTCATCGAGGGCAATGACGTATTGTTTGAACGCCAGTAACGAGGCTTGCTCTGCGGGGGTGGCAACACCAATATCCACTCTGTATTGCAATGTGTGGTGCGGGAGCCAATCGAGGGCGGCAAGAAGCAGCATTCTCGTGCGGGAGACAACAATGACAACCTTATCCTCATCAGTTGGCGCAGTAAAAGTCGTTCCGGTAGCCCCGTTGCGGGCTATCCATCCCACTTGCACGATTGTATTTTCCGGCACCCACAGCCAAAAGCCCTTGGATCCGTTTGGCACTGCAGGTGCCGTGTAGCTTTCAGTGTCAATGACCTGCGTAACAATAGAGAAGTTGGTGCCGGTGGATTCAAGAAGCACATATCGGTTCATTCATATTTTCCTTTCTTCATTTCAGCAAATGCCGTTTCGCAGTTCTGCACGCCTTCAGCGACGCTGAGGAACAAGGCAGGCATTCCAAAAAGCCCGGCAACTCGCCGGGCTTTTCAGTAATGCACTCCTTTGCCTTCCTTCAATCCTGTGTACGTGAAGGAAGCTGACTTTTCGGCGCTACTGGCGCGGTACGAGTCCATTCAAATTGTTTTTCCGACCGCGGTCCCTGCCCGCCGGATAACTGCTTCTGGTGCTTTACGCTGCACACCCGGGTCAGTTGCCAACCCTCTGAACCGTTGAGGCCGGTTCATCGCTGCCTGTTCTTGTGGAACTAAAGAGCTGTTGTTGCCAGCCGCTTTGTCGAGCGGCTTGGTGGCAAGAATATGCATTAATGCATATGCAGTCAATGCATAAATGCATTTATTTATGCGCAGGAATTGCGCAGATGCATGGAAGCCCCGCCAAACAAGGGTTGCCCGGTTTTCTACAGGCGAAAAAAAACCCGCTGTGGGCGGGTTTTATCTGAGAGAGGGAGCGTTATCGGGCGTACATGCCCCACCAGAAGACGTGACCAAGGATGACAATCTGCTCCTCCTGGATTTCCTGAAAGCTGTAGTCCTCGTCCGGATGCTCATCGCGATTGAAGCTGCGCAGGCGGATACCGGTAGGCAGGCGATAGAGCTGCTTCACCCGCAATTGGCCATTGTGGTTGATCGCATATAGGTCGCCATCGACGATGTCGCCAATCCCGCACTTGCCCGCATTGACGCCGACAGTGGCGCCGTCGCGCAGCACCGGCAACATGCTGTTGCCCCGTACGGTCACGCATTTGGCCTGGTCGAACTGCACGCCGTTATGGCGCAGGCTGCGCTTGCCAAAGCGCAAGCTAGAGCGTTCGCTCTCTTCGATGACGAATCTTCCTGATCCAGCAGCCAATTCAACCTCGCGAAGAAAGGGCACCGACACCTCGTCGTCATCGACGGGCGTGTCATCGTCCCACAGGCTTATGTCCTTGAGTTCGGAATGCAACTCCTCGCGCCCGCCGCCGGCGACCGACGCAACATCCGCGCGCCCGCGCAACTGATCGGTGCTCACGGCGAAGTACTCGGCAATCTTCGAGATGTGTTTATCCGAAGGATCGACGATCTTCCCGCTGAGAATCCGCGAGAGAGTGGATTGAGGCACGCCGGTGCGACGGTGGAGCTCCGTGGGGGAGATCCCGTGCTGATCGAGCAGTGCTCTTAAGACGGAGGATACGTTGCGTTTTTGCATAACGCGCATAGTGCTTGAAGTTTTTCGCGAAGACAAATGCTGATTTGCATAAATCGTGCATAGTCGATCTTTTTGCGCCAGATAGATGTCACCCGGCCGCGATGCCTGCGTCCGACAGACCGCCCCGCTTTTGCCCCACATCTTCCAACGAGTTACCTGACAATCCGAGGAATAAAGCCGTCTCCGACCTGTCCTCCCACACTCCGATGATTCAGCAGTAGTGTGGAAAATCGACCTCAGGCCGCACCGTTCACGGCCTATGCATCGAGCCTGTCTAATATGCATTGGCGAGTTTGGGCGACTTTCGCCTAGTAAAACCGAGAAGCTTTCGAGCGGTTTTAGGCAGCCTATGCGCCCCACCCTGGCGTTCTGCCGATAACGATCCGTCCTGGCTCGTCACCTTCCCAGCTTTTCAAATTCTGCCCTGCACCACCAGGACTGCACATACAGCACGCCGTCAATGTCCTCGAATCCATTGATATTCATCCCGGGTTGGGCCATGCCGTTGACCTTGGCGTCATGCAGCCGAGGAATGATGTCAGGCCCAGGAGTCGGGTTGAATACCCATGCCTGTGTGGCCACCCGGCCAAGCGGCACGCTGTGGTGGTCGCCGATGTGGATGTCGGCGCGCAGGGGCTGAACCTCCTTCAGTCGATCAGAGGGGATGGCCTAGCCATTCACGCGGCGGCGGACGAGGAGGTAGTACATGCCGCACCGAGATACTGTATATAGATACAGCACTCAGCATCAGGAAACGCAAACGCGCCAGTACCGCTCGGCGGACTATGCTTGTTCGTTCAAGCAGAAGGGCGGCACATGGAAGGTTGAGCCAGGACCGAGGCACACACGATACATCGTGTCACGGGTAATCAGTTGCTAAGCCCATTCAGCAAACAACCGCTCCAGGTAGAGATCTTACTGTCATCTGGGCACGTGTGTAGCTATCAGAATTGTCTGATTAAACCTGCAGCCATTCTGGGGGTAACTTGGTGCATTAATTTATCGGGCGTGCACCATGCGAGACTCAAGACACACTTACAAGAAAGCAAGTAAGCATTATAGCAGCTGGAATATAATTTTATTGAGTTTATTCTTCACTATTTCTGCATGCACTTCACCAACTCACGACTCTTTAAACAACACATCTAGCGAAACAGAGAGCACCCATTTAAACGAGACTTACCATCGTTTAACGACTGAGCACCCTGAATCCAACTGGAAATTCGCTGAGGGCTCGGTAAATGATTAAACCTATTACATTACTGGCAGCTTGTATTTTTATCGCTGCACCTTCGCTCTCGTTTGCAGCTTGCGCGTTTTTCACCGGCCACTCACAAAAACAGATAAATATAAGTATACCTTCAACGCTTTCCATCCCAAGAGATGCAGCAGTCAATACCGTGATTTACGAATCACCGGCAATAACCTTTTATGGTGACGCATCGTACAATTGCACGACCACATTCACGAGCGGGATTAAAAACAACGTGGGAACGGATTCAACCTCAACTTATTTCCCAATAGGTAATACGGGGCTTTCGTGGCAGTGGATTTATCAGGGCACTGAATATAAGGGATTTGCCGCTGGAAAACCTAGAGAACCTGGCGGATACGGTTTCAATACCACTACAAACGCCCTACGCATAGTTAAAACTGGAGTTATTTCACCAGGCGCAACCATACCAGCCGGAGCCCTAGGGTATATACAAATAGAATCGGCAAACCTAAGACCTTTAGCAATGGTAACTAGTAATATCTCAGCCATTACACTTCAGTCATGCGAAACCCCAAACATTGCCGTTGAAATGGGCGAGCACAACCTTAGCGTATTTTCAAGAAGCGGAAATACCACACCACCCAGGGCGGTCAATATAAAATTAAATAACTGCCCGAGCGGAATCCAGAAAGTGAGCTATAGCTTATCTGCCACATCAGACTCTCCTGCTGTGGACGGCGCACTCGGCATTATCGAATTAAACAAAATCTCAACAGCAAAAGGTATCGCACTGCAATTACTTGATAACAATCAGACCCCCATTCAACTCGACAAAATTTATGACTTCAACGAGTACTCAACAGCCGGCGGAAACTTCTCCATACCCTTGAATGCCAAGTATATTCGTACCCTACCGAATGGTAATGCTGGCCAATACGATGAGGGAATGAGCGCGGGTTCCGCCAACAGCGAAGTGACCTTCGTTATGAACTATTTGTGACTAATGTCTGGGCATGACGGCTTTCCGAGTGAACGTCAGTGGCCGTCTCAGGTTCATATCGCTGACTAGCTACCGGAATGAGTCGTACGCCTCGCCCGCTCTCCCCGTCGAGCATCAGCCCGTGCGAGCAGTTCACCGGCCGTGACCTCACCGAAGCCGAGGGGTGGCTGCTGCTCCAGGTGTTGAAGGATGTGCACCCGTGGCAGAACACCGACAAGTTCCACGAGGACAGCGCGCTGGATGGCGTGGCGCACTCGTCGCTGAAGGCTGAGGCCCTGGCCGCTGGTGCCCGGCCATGAGAACTCTCGACGAAATCATCGAAGCAGCCAAATCCGGCGAGCGCCCTGACTACGACGACCTGCGCCTGGCCGTGTGCGCCATGGACGGGCTCACGACCTTTGACCGCCAGGCCATCTGGATGGCTGACCGAGGGCGAGGAGACAGGCAAGAAGCCGTTCTTGACCAGGAGCTGCGTCTGGCACCGTGACGAGCCATCGCTGACACCGACTGGATATCGGCAAACGTCAAACGCAACGCGATCACAAGGCTGGCGACGCTCCTGGGTGCAGCCACCCGGGAAGGCCTACTAATCAAAAAACCTGCCGAGATGATTGAACTGCCGAAGCGATCAAGGAAGGAAATCGACCCCCTTCACCCTCGCAGAGGCCAATAACATCATCGACAGGCTGTACCAGCATGAGCACTGGCCAAGCCTTATCTACGCCGCTCTGTTCGAGGTCATATTTTTCACTGGCCTCCGGCTCTCGGAGGCCTTGGCCGTACGTTGGGATGCAACCGATATGGGAAAGAAGACTGTACACCTCAAGAGGACCGTTGCGCTGGGCAAGGTGGAGGAAAGGACAAAAACCGGCAGAGACCAGTTCGTGCACGCGCATTCGGCGACACACGGAGAAGCGGCGCGATCGGTACATCACCGATGCTGAGTTTGAAAGGATCTGTGACAAGGCGAGCCCGAACATGCGGGTCATCTATGAGATGTGCTATCTGACCGGCCAGCGGATCAGCGACATGCTGTCCATTCACCTGTCGGATATCAGTGAGGAATGTATTGCGTTCAAGCCGCAGAAGACCGGTGCTCGGCTCATCGTCTGGATGAGCCCAGACCTAGAAGCTCTGGTCTCCAGGATCAAGGCGTTGCCTCGTCGCGTTCGGGGCCTGACATTGTTCTGCTCACCGCGTGGCGGCAAACCGGTTCATTACAGCTCGGTGAAGGATGCATTCAAGCGTAACTGTGACGCGGCTGGAGTCGTCGGTGCAACGCTGCACGACGTGCGCGCGAAGCTGACCGACACAGCCAAGCAAGGAAACAACGCCCAGAAGCTTGACGGCTACACCGACGCAAAAATGACCGCGCGCTATCTTCGCCTTCGTGAAACTGACATTGCCGAGCCTCCAACAATGCCGAAAAAATCCCTGTAGTATTAGAGAATTGCCCCGTGTCAAATAGACAGACTGAGCCAAAGCCTTTGAATATCGACGTATCCAGCCACACCCCAATGATGCAGCAGTACTGGCGCCTGAAGAATCAGCACCCGGACCAGCTGATGTTCTACCGCATGGGCGACTTCTACGAGATCTTCTACGAAGACGCGAAGAAAGCGGCCAAATTGCTGGACATCACCCTGACCGCCCGCGGACAGTCGGCGGGGCAGGCGATTCCGATGTGCGGGATTCCTTACCACGCGGCGGAAGGCTACCTGGCGAAACTGGTCAAGCTTGGCGAGTCGGTGGTGATCTGCGAGCAGGTCGGCGACCCGGCCACCAGCAAAGGACCGGTGGAACGTCAGGTGGTGCGGATCATCACCCCGGGCACGGTCAGCGATGAAGCGCTGCTCGATGAGCGCCGCGACAACCTGATCGCGGCGGTGCTGGGTGACGAGCGTCTGTTCGGTCTGGCGGTGCTGGACATCACCAGCGGCAACTTCACGGTGCTTGAGATCAAGGGCTGGGAAAACCTGCTGGCGGAGCTGGAGCGAGTCAACCCGGTCGAGCTGTTGATCCCGGATGACTGGCCGAAGGATCTGCCGGCGGAAAAACGCCGTGGCGTTCGTCGCCGTGCGCCGTGGGATTTCGAGCGTGATTCGGCGCTTAAGAGTCTCTGCCAGCAATTCTCCACCCAAGATTTGAAAGGCTTTGGTTGCGAAACCCTGACCCTGGCCATCGGTGCCGCCGGTTGCCTGCTGGCGTATGCCAAGGAAACCCAACGCACCGCCCTGCCCCATCTGCGCAGCCTGCGCCATGAGCGGCTGGACGACACCGTGGTGCTGGACGGCGCCAGCCGTCGTAACCTCGAACTCGATACCAACCTGGCCGGTGGCCGCGACAACACCCTGCAATCGGTGGTCGACCGTTGCCAGACCGCCATGGGCAGCCGTCTGCTCACCCGCTGGCTCAATCGCCCGCTGCGCGACCTGACCGTGTTGCTGGCTCGCCAGAGCTCGATCACTTGCCTGCTCGACCGCTACCGCTTTGAAAACCTGCAACCGCAGCTCAAGGAAATCGGCGACATCGAGCGGATTCTGGCGCGGATCGGCCTGCGCAATGCCCGCCCTCGTGACCTCGCCCGTCTGCGTGACGCGCTCGGCGCACTGCCTGAACTGCAAGCGGCGATGACCGATCTTGAGGCGCCGCACCTGCAACGTCTGGCGACCACCACCAGCACTTACCCGGAACTGGCGGCGCTGCTGGAAAAAGCCATTATCGACAACCCGCCAGCCGTGATCCGTGACGGCGGCGTGCTGAAAACCGGTTACGACAGCGAGCTCGACGAACTGCAATCGCTGAGCGAAAACGCCGGTCAGTTCCTGATCGATCTGGAAGCCCGGGAAAAGGCCCGCACCGGCCTGGCCAACCTGAAAGTCGGCTACAACCGTATCCACGGCTACTTCATCGAGCTGCCGAGCAAGCAGGCGGAATCGGCACCGGCAGACTACATTCGCCGTCAGACCCTCAAGGGCGCCGAGCGCTTCATCACGCCAGAGCTGAAAGAGTTCGAAGACAAGGCACTGTCGGCCAAGAGCCGTGCCCTGGCTCGCGAGAAGATGCTTTACGAAGCGCTGCTGGAAGATCTGATCAGTCAGTTGCCGCCGCTGCAGGACACTGCTGGTGCACTGGCTGAACTGGATGTGCTGAGCAACCTTGCCGAGCGTGCATTGAATCTGGATCTGAACTGCCCGACTTTCGTCAGCGAACCGTGCATGCGCATCACCCAGGGTCGTCACCCGGTAGTCGAGCAGGTGCTGACCACGCCCTTCGTGGCCAACGACCTGAGCCTGGACGACAACACGCGGATGCTGGTGATCACCGGCCCGAACATGGGCGGTAAATCCACCTATATGCGCCAGACTGCACTGATTGTGTTGCTGGCGCATATCGGCAGCTTCGTGCCGGCGGCCAGCTGCGAACTGTCGCTGGTAGACCGAATCTTCACCCGGATCGGGTCCAGCGACGACCTGGCCGGCGGGCGCTCGACCTTCATGGTGGAAATGAGCGAAACCGCCAATATCCTGCACAACGCCACCGAGCGCAGTCTGGTGCTGATGGACGAGGTCGGCCGCGGCACCAGCACCTTTGACGGTTTGTCCCTGGCCTGGGCGGCGGCTGAGCGACTGGCACATTTGCGTGCCTATACTCTATTTGCAACGCACTATTTCGAACTGACCGTGTTGCCGGAAGCCGAGCCTCTGGTAGCCAACGTGCATCTCAACGCTACCGAGCACAACGAACGCATCGTGTTCCTGCACCATGTGTTGCCGGGGCCGGCCAGTCAGAGCTATGGCCTGGCGGTAGCACAACTGGCCGGTGTACCGAGCGAAGTGATCGTGCGCGCACGCGAGCATTTGAGTCGCCTGGAGGACACCGCACTGCCCCATGAGGCGCCAAAGCCTGCCGCCAAAGGCAAACCGGCTACGCCGCAGCAAAGCGACATGTTTGCCAGCCTGCCGCACCCGGTACTGGACGAACTGGCCAAACTGGATCTCGATGAAATGACGCCGCGCCGGGCACTCGAAATGTTATATGCACTTAAGAACCGGATCTAAGCACCGAAGAACCGGATATAACGCAAACGGCTTCAAGCTGTTAGAATCTCGCGCGGTTCGGGATGCTGCTGGCTAATAGCCTGGCTGGCAGACATCGCTCCCGAACCTGGCGACCCCAACCGTGAAGGGGCAACGCTGCCGCCGCCTGAGGAGAAAATTAGAAATGACCTTCGTCGTCACCGACAACTGCATCAAGTGCAAGTACACCGACTGCGTAGAAGTCTGTCCGGTGGACTGCTTTTACGAAGGCCCGAACTTCCTGGTGATTCACCCGGATGAGTGCATCGACTGCGCCCTGTGCGAACCGGAATGCCCGGCCGTCGCCATTTTCTCCGAGGACGAAGTTCCGGAAGAAATGCAGGAGTTCATTCAACTGAACGTGGAACTGGCCGAGATCTGGCCAAACATCACCGAGAAGAAAGAATCGCTGCCGGACGCCGAAGAGTGGGATGGCGTCAAAGGCAAGATCAAAGACCTCGAACGCTGATCTGTCCCGCGTTTGAAGAAAAGGCCCCCTGCGGGCCTTTTTGTTTTTTCGAGTTCTGCTTTTCTTCGGGCAAAAAAAAGGGGCGGTTTGACCCGCCCACATTTTTTCCCTATTCCCTGTGTTCCTTTTCATCGTCCTGATGAATCGCGTCCTGCGATGTCCATTCCCCTCTTCCATGAAGGGCGTGTCTGTCCGTCGACACAACCCAGATACTAGAGATTTCCCTGACAGCCGCAACCGGCCTCCTCGGCTAAAACACGCTGTCATATGCACTAAATATTTAAAAATAATTAAATAAATCAATAGCTTGAGCATCTTCAGCAAGCGCAATGGACGTCTGCCGCAGTGTAAAAATAGCGAACACTTACGAAAGAGTAAGCCAGGGCTTACAACGCGAGACTAAAAACCCGGGGAAGCAAACCGCTTTGCCGCAGAAAACAAAAAGCCCCGAACCAGTCGGGGCTTTTTGCGGGCGATCATGCACGGCGCTTATTGAAACAGCGACTCGCTCGACAGGCCGTTTTTCTCGAGGATTTCCCGAAGGCGCTTGAGGCCTTCCACCTGGATCTGTCTCACCCGTTCCCGGGTCAGGCCGATCTCCAGGCCTACATCTTCCAGCGTGCTGCTCTCGTGACCGCGCAGGCCGAAGCGGCGGACCACCACCTCGCGTTGCTTGTCGGTCAGCTCCGACAGCCATTGATCGATGCTCTGCGACAGATCGTCGTCCTGCAGCAGTTCGCATGGATCGGTCGGACGGTCATCCGTGAGGGTGTCCAGCAGGGTTTTATCCGAATCCGGACCCAGCGAGACGTCGACCGAAGAAACCCGCTCGTTCAGGCCCAGCATGCGCTTGACCTCGCCCACCGGTTTTTCCAGCAGGTTGGCGATTTCTTCGGGTGAAGGTTCGTGATCGAGCTTTTGCGTAAGCTCCCGTGCAGCCCGCAGGTACACGTTGAGCTCCTTGACCACATGGATCGGCAGCCGGATGGTCCGGGTCTGATTCATGATCGCGCGTTCGATGGTCTGACGAATCCACCAGGTCGCGTAGGTCGAGAAGCGGAAGCCGCGCTCGGGATCGAACTTTTCCACCGCGCGGATCAGTCCGAGGTTGCCCTCTTCGATCAGATCCAGCAGCGACAGCCCCCGATTGACGTAACGCCGGGCGATTTTGACCACCAGCCGCAGGTTACTTTCAATCATGCGCTTGCGCCCGGCAGGGTCGCCACTTTGCGACAAGCGCGCAAAATGAACTTCTTCTTCCGGGGAGAGCAGTGGGGAAAAGCCGATTTCGTTGAGGTACAGCTGCGTGGCATCGAGTGCCCGAGTGTAATCGATGTACTTGTGTTGTTTAAGTGAAGCGGAGTGTTTGGATTTGGCACGAACGGAAGGTGGAGCAGCCCCTTCATCATTCGACATCGAATCCGAATCGATGCCGGTCTCCATCAGGAGAACCTCATCGTCGATGTCAAACTCCGGCACTTCTTTACTGAGAGCCATTGTTATAGTCCTTTGGTGAGTTCGACCCCAAGCTCAAGCGGCGCCTTTATCCTTGGCAACGCTGGAGCCTGTCCCCTCTACGTGAAGGAACAGGCTGGTCTGCAAATCAACGTCTTGGCAGGAACTGCAGCGGATCCACAGGTTTACCTTGTCGGCGAATCTCAAAATGCAGTTTCACCCGGTCTGTACCCGTTGACCCCATTTCGGCAATTGTCTGTCCGACCTTGACCTGCTGCCCCTCCCGTACCAACAGCCGACGGTTGTGTCCGTAAGCACTGACGTAGGTTTCGCTGTGTTTGATGATGACCAATTCGCCGTAGCCCCTTAAGCCACTCCCGGCGTAAACCACCGTCCCATCAGACGCAGCTAAAACAGGCTGTCCCAAATCTCCGGCGATATCAATTCCTTTATTCAAACTACCGTTTGAAGAGAATTTACCAATCAGAATGCCATTAGATGGCCATCCCCAGCCGGTCGGGGCCGGGCCCGGTGGAGGCAATGGAGCCGGCGCCGGCTTGTTGGCGACGGACGGTACAACAGCCGCAGAAGCCGCCCCGGAACCGGTGGTTGTGGTGGTCGTCGTACCATTCGCCTGGCGCCGGATTATCGTGGTTTTGCTCGACGAAGACGGTGCAGATCCGCTGTTGCTCACCTCGGCAGTCGACGTTGAACCAGGACGCCCGTCGAAGCGAATTGTCTGACCCGGGTGGATCGTATACGGCGTAGGAATATTGTTCCGGGCAGCGAGGGCTTTGTAGTCCCAACCGTAGCGAAACGCGATGGAAAACATCGTGTCGCCCGGACGGACTACATACTGCCCGGTCGTCACTGTAGGACGCTGGGCCACCGCATTGTTGCGATCGACGACCCGCACGTTGCTCGATTTGGTGCTGGAGCAACCGACCAGCAAGGTGCTCAAGACAAGGCCAGTCACCAGGCGCTGAAAGCTCGTGTTACCCATACGCTGCGCAATGACTGTGAGACTCACCCGCCGCTCCCTTTGTGGTGGCTGAAAAAATGTGGAATGCCGATTTCGGCACGTAGCTTCGCAAGTATAACGGGCGAAACAGGGTTTACCTTTAATGAAGCTATATCGCTCGACGCACACGTTTGCTCATCGACGATAAATCCTGTTGAAACAATCGGTGCCGCTGTAAGACAGGCGCTCTGGCAAGGAATTCAGCGTGAGCAAATAAATGCTCAGGCCAGCGGCCCGTTGAGCAATGGCACGAAACGAACAGCCCCGAGCACGTGTCGGGAGAAGCCGTTTTCTTCGCGCACGATCAGCATCAATTGCTGGACTTCACCCGAGCCGACCGGGATTACCATCCGCCCGCCCGGTGCCAGTTGATCAAGCAAAGCCTGAGGAACATCGGTCGCCACCGCAGTGACAATGATGCCGTTGTACGGCGCCAGCGCCGGCCAGCCTTCCCAGCCATCGCCCCAGCGGAACACCACGTTGCGCAAGTTGAGTTCGACCAGGCGTTCCTTGGCCCGATCCTGCAGTACCTTGATCCGCTCTACAGAGAACACACGCTCGACCAGTTGCGACAACACCGCCGTCTGGTAACCGGAACCGGTGCCGATCTCCAGCACCTTGTCCAGCGGTCCCGCCTCGAGCAGCAGCTCGCTCATGCGCGCCACCATATAAGGCTGGGAAATGGTCTGGTTGTTGCCGATCGGCAGTGCGGTGTCCTCATAGGCACGGTGCGCCAGCGCTTCATCGACGAAAAGGTGTCGCGGGGTCCGACGGATCACTTCCAGCACGCTGGCGTTGGAAACACCCTCTTCGTATAGACGCTGGATCAGGCGCTCTCGGGTTCGCTGGGACGTCATCCCGATGCCGCTGCGCAGCCTGTCGTCTTGTTCACGAGCCATTAATTGAGCCCCTCCAGCCAGCCGTCGAGACTTCTGAAGGCATCATTGAAGGTGCGATCGAGCTGCAACGGAGTGATGGATACGTAACCCTGCATTACCGCATGGAAATCGGTACCCGGCCCGCCGTCTTCCGCGTCACCTGCCGCCGCAATCCAGTAACCGGCCTTGCCACGCGGGTCCACGACTTTCATCGGTGCCGCCGCACGGGCGCGATGGCCGAGACGGGTCAGTTGAATGCCGCGAATGCGATCGATCGGCAGATTAGGAATGTTCACGTTCAACACCGTGCGCGGTGGCAGATCGAGCCCGGCGTGGGCTTCGACCAGTTTGCGCGCAAAGTAGGCCGCCGTAGGCAGGTTGTCGACCAGCCGCGAAACCAGCGAGAAGGCAAACGACGGGCGCTCAAGAAAGCGGCCCTCGAGGGCGGCTGCCACCGTTCCGGAATACAGCACGTCATCACCCAGGTTGGCGCCGAGGTTGATGCCCGAAACCACCATGTCCGGCTCGCGTTCCAGCAAACCGTTGAGCCCCAGATGGACGCAGTCGGTCGGCGTGCCATTGAGGCTGATAAAACCGTTGTCCAGGTATTGCGGATGCAACGGACGGTCGAGTGTCAGCGAACTGCTGGCACCGCTCTTGTCCTGTTCCGGGGCGATAGCCACGCACTCGGTGTAATCCGCCAGCGCAGCATAAAGCGCGGCAAGACCGGGCGCAGTCACCCCATCGTCGTTAGAAATCAGAATACGCATGGGCTGTCCGTCTGCCCCACCGGTACCAGATCAACGAGTTCGCGCACCAATACGGTGGCGAAGCATCCGGCCGGGAGGACGAATTCCAGTTGCAGAATGTCAGGCTCGGGATAATGCCACGTCAACCCGCCAATGGGCAGCCGCAGGATACGACGTTCGTGGCTCATACCGGCATTAATCAACCAATCGCGCAGATCCGCCTCGCGTGCGGCAATTGCCTGCTCCAGATCATGGACAGCGCCGGCGGCCGGTGAGTCACCTTCGCCCCACTGCGGTCCTGTCGGGTGCAGATCGAGAATCGCCAGACGCGGGTCGCTGCACTCGGCAACACCTGCCGGAAAAAAGCTGCGGCTGTCGGTGAACGCCAGCAGATCGCCGACCTGGGCACGTTGCCAGGTGCCATCGGCCACCCGCGCCGCGAGTACCTGATTGAACAGAAAACTGCGCGCAGTCGACAGCAGGCGCGAACGCACATTGCGCTGCTCCGGCAGTGCCTTGCGCGCCGCCCACGAACGGGCATCGACGACGTTGCCGCCATCATGGCCGAAACGCTGGGCGCCGAAGTAGTTCGGGATACCTTGTTTGGCGATCAGCTGCAGACGCTCGTCGATGGCGGCTTTATCGCCGTTGAACTGGGTCAGGCGCAAGGTGAAACCGTTGGCCGAATGCGCGCCGCGTTGCAGCTTGCGCTTGTGTCGAGTGGTCTTGAGGATTTTCAGCGTATCGTTTTCCGCCGCCGACAGATCCGGATCAGCCTTGCCCGGCAGTTGCACGCTGAACCACTGGCGGGTCAGCGCCTGACGATCCTTCAGGCCGGCATAGCTGACCGTGCGCAATGGCACGCCGGCAGCCTTGGCGATGCGTCGTGCCGCTTCTTCGGTGTTCAGACCGCGCTTTTCCACCCAGATCCACAGATGCTCACCATCACCGCTGAACGGGATGTCGAGCACTTCATCGACCTGGAAATCTTCGGCGATGGCTTTCAGTACCGCGGTGCCGAGGGCGTCGCCATAGGCCCGCGGGCCGAGCAGTTGCACTTCGTTCATGCGCGCAGCAACAAGGCAACGGAATGAACGGCAATGCCCTCTTCGCGACCGACGAAACCGAGCTTCTCGGTGGTGGTGGCTTTCACGTTCACTTGATCCAGTTCTACTTGCAGATCCGCGGCAATCAGCGCGCGCATCGATTCGATATGGGGGGCCATTTTTGGCGCCTGAGCAACGATGGTGTTGTCGACGTTGCCGACCTTCCAGCCTTTGGCGTGGATCAGGCTGACCACATGACGCAGCAGCACACGACTGTCGGCGCCCTTGAATTGCGGGTCGGTGTCCGGGAAATGCTTGCCGATATCACCCAGCGCCGCCGCGCCGAGCAAGGCATCGCTCAAGGCATGCAGCAGGACGTCACCGTCGGAGTGAGCGAGCAGCCCGAAGCCGTGTGCGATTCGCACGCCGCCCAGAGTAATGAAATCGCCTTCAGCGAAACGGTGCACATCATAGCCGTGGCCAATACGCATAAAAAAACGCCCCGAATTTTGTCAGGGCGTGATTCTACCTGCATTAGCACTTTAGAGCGCGTGCGTGATGCTGCAAGTGGTCGTCAATGAAGCTGGCGATGAAGAAATAGCTGTGGTCGTAGCCCGGTTGCAGACGCAACGTCAGCGGATGCCCCGCCTGTTTGGCCGCTTGCTGCAGCGCTTCCGGCTTGAGCTGGGTGGCCAGGAAGTCGTCGCGGTCACCCTGATCGACCAGCAACGGCAGTTTCTCGTCCGCCTCGGCAATCAGCGCACAGGCATCCCACTCGCGCCATTTCGAACGGTCTTCGCCCAGATAACGGGAGAATGCCTTCTGACCCCATGGACAATCGATCGGGTTGTTGATTGGCGAAAATGCTGACACCGATTGGTAACGTCCAGGATTGCGCAATGCACAGACCAATGCACCGTGACCGCCCATGGAGTGGCCGCTGATGCTGCGCTTATTCGACGCCGGGAAATGCGCTTCAACCAGTGAAGGCAATTCCTGCACGACGTAGTCATGCATCCGATAGTGCCGCGACCACGGTTCCTGCGTGGCATTCAGATAGAACCCGGCACCCAGGCCAAAATCCCACGCACCATCCGGATCACCCGGTACATCGACGCCACGGGGACTGGTGTCCGGCGCCACGATGATTAACCCCAGTTCAGCCGCCATGCGCATGGCGCCGGCCTTCTGCATGAAGTTTTCATCCGTGCAGGTCAGGCCCGACAGCCAGTACAGCACCGGCAACTTGCCGCCCTGCTCTGCCTGCGGCGGCAGGTACACGGCGAACACCATGTCGCACCCCAGCACTTCGGAGCGATGGCGATAGCGCTTGTGCCAGCCGCCGAAACTCTTCTGACAGGAGATATTTTCCAGACTCATGTAGGACTCCTACGCAACCACGGTTGCACATTCGCAACCGTGGCATCGCGATTGATCAGAAATGAATGACGGTGCGGATGCTCTTGCCTTCGTGCATCAAGTCGAAGGCTTTGTTGATGTCTTCCAGACCCATGGTGTGGGTGATGAAAGTATCCAGCGGGATTTCGCCGCTTTGCGCCATGTCGACGTAGCTTGGCAACTCGGTACGGCCACGCACGCCACCGAACGCCGAACCGCGCCAGACGCGACCGGTCACCAGCTGGAACGGACGGGTGGCGATTTCCTGGCCGGCACCGGCAACGCCGATAATCACCGACTCGCCCCAGCCTTTATGGCAGCACTCCAGAGCTGCGCGCATCAATTGCACGTTGCCGATGCATTCGAAGGAGAAGTCGACACCACCATCGGTCATGTCGACGATCACTTCCTGGATCGGACGATCGAAGTCTTTCGGATTCACGCAGTCAGTGGCACCCAGTTGTTTGGCGATTTCGAACTTGGCCGGATTGATGTCGATGGCGATGATGCGCGAGGCCTTGGCCTTTACCGCGCCAATCACGGCCGACAGACCGATACCGCCGAGACCGAAGATGGCCACGGTGTCACCCGGTTTGACCTTGGCTGTGTTGATCACTGCACCGATACCGGTGGTCACGCCGCAACCGAGCAGGCAGACCTTTTCCAGCGGTGCATCCTTGGAGATCTTGGCCACGGAGATTTCCGGCAGCACGGTGTACTCGGAAAACGTCGAGGTACCCATGTAGTGGAAAATCGTTTGGCCCTTGTAGGAAAAGCGCGAGGTGCCATCCGGCATCAGGCCCTTGCCCTGGGTGGCGCGAATCGCCTGACACAGGTTGGTCTTGCCCGATTTGCAGAACTTGCACTGGCCGCATTCCGGGGTGTACAGCGGAATGACGTGGTCGCCGACGGCCACGGAAGTTACGCCTTCGCCGATCGCTTCAACGATGGCACCACCCTCGTGGCCGAGGATCGACGGGAAGATACCTTCCGGGTCAGCACCGGACAGGGTATAGGCATCGGTGTGGCAAACCCCGGAAGCCACCACGCGCAGCAACACTTCACCGGCCTTGGGCATGGCGACATCGACTTCTACGATTTCCAGCGGCTTCTTGGCCTCGAAGGCAACGGCGGCGCGCGACTTGATCATGCTGACTCTCCAGTGAATCCATTGAATAAAAACCAGACAAGGAGTGTAGTCCAGCGCTGCTTGATGAATAATCCGGACAAAAGCAAAACATTATTGCCACACAGGGATAATCCCGATGTCCGAAAACCGCTGGGAAGGTATCGACGAGTTCGTTGCCGTTGCCGAATGCAGCCAGTTCACCGCTGCTGCCGAACGCCTGGGCGTTTCTTCCTCGCACATCAGTCGACAAATCGTACGACTGGAAGAACGTTTGCAGACGCGTCTGCTCTACCGCAGCACCCGGCGCGTCACCCTGACCGAAGCCGGCCAGACCTTCCTGCAACATTGTCAGCGGTTGCAGGACGGTCGCGAAGAGGCATTGCGTGCGGTCGGTGATCTGACCAGCGAACCCAAAGGCATGTTGCGCATGACCTGCGCCGTGGCCTACGGCGAGCGCTTTATCGTGCCGCTGGTGACCCGGTTCATGGGGCACTACCCACAACTGCGCATCGATATCGAACTGACCAACCGGCAACTTGATCTGGTGCATGAAGGCCTGGACCTGGCGATTCGCCTCGGGCGTCTTCAGGATTCTCGGTTGGTGGCGACCCGCCTGGCGCCACGGCGGATGTACCTCTGCGCGTCGCCGTCCTACCTCGAACGGTACGGTCGGCCACACAGTTTGTCGGAACTGAGCCGGCACAATTGCCTGATCGGCAGCTCGGATATCTGGCAGTTGGAACAGAACGGGCGGGAATTTTCCCAGCGAGTACAGGGAAACTGGCGCTGTAACAGTGGGCAAGCGGTGCTGGATGCGGCGCTACAAGGCGTTGGTTTGTGTCAGTTGCCGGACTATTACGTGCTTGAACATCTGCACAGCGGTGCGTTGATTTCTTTGCTGGAGGCGCATCAACCGCCGAATACAGCGGTATGGGCGTTGTACCCACAGCAAAGGCACCTTTCGCCGAAGGTGCGCAAACTGGTGGATTTTCTCAAGGAGGGCTTGGCCGAACGGCCTGATTACCGGATTTAACGACGGTTCGCCCAGCGCTGGCGCAACCATTCGAGGTCTTCCGGGCGGGTAACTTTCAGATTATCCGCACGGCCCTCGATCAGACGCGGCGCCATGCCGGCCCACTCCATCGCCGAGGCTTCGTCGGTAATCAGCGCATCGGCCACCAGACTGTCCGCCAGTGCGCGGTGCAATGCTCCGAGGCGGAACATCTGCGGGGTGTAGGCCTGCCAGATCACGCTGCGATCCACGGTTTCGATCACACGACCGTGCTTGTCGACCCGCTTGAGAGTGTCGCGCGCCGGCACGGCCAGCAGACCGCCCACTGAGTCATCGGCAAGTTCTGAAAGTAATTTATCGAGATCGTCACGGCTCAGATTGGGCCGTGCCGCATCGTGTACCAGCACCCAATCCTCATCGTCGGCACCTTGCGCGTGCAAATGCAGCAAGGCGTTGAGCACCGAACCGGAACGCTCGGCGCCACCATCGACCCGTTGAATTCGCGGATCGCTGGCGCTGGCCAGGTTCGGCCAATAAGGATCATCGACAGCAAGACTGACCACCAGCCCCTTGAGGCTCGGATGATCGAGGAAACAGCCGAGACTGTGTTCGAGAATTGTACGCCCGCCCAGTTGCAGATATTGCTTGGGACGGTCCGCGGCCATACGGGCACCGACGCCCGCGGCAGGGATCACGGCCCAGAAGGCCGGCAGGGAATCGATCATTGGGCCAACTGGTAAAGGGTTTCACCGTCCTTGACCATGCCCAGTTCGTGACGAGCCCGTTCTTCAACGGTCTCCATGCCTTTCTTCAACTCGCTGACTTCAGCGTCCATCACCCGGTTGCGCTCCAGCAGGGCTTCGTTCTCGGCGTGTTGATCAGCGATCTGCTGATTCAGTTCGGCAACCTGCGCCAGACTGCCATTACCCACCCACAGGCGGTACTGCAGACCGGCCAGCAGCAAGAGCAAGACGAGAAACAACCAGTAAGGACTGCGCATCGAATATCAGGTATCCAGTGAAAAAAGACAGCCACGCAAAAACTTGAAGCATCTGATAGCACGAAGCCTGGAATATCCAGGCTTGTGCATATAAGGCATCAGATTAGTGGCAAATCCATCGCTGTCACGACTTTTCCGACACAATCCGGTGTCTTTCTATCATTTACTGCTCAGCCGCGAAACTCGCTGCGACCGTTGTACTTGGCTTTGCCATTCAACTGCTCTTCGATACGCAGCAGTTGGTTGTACTTGGACACGCGGTCGGAACGGCACAGCGAACCGGTCTTGATCTGGCCAGCCGAAGTGCCCACGGCCAGGTCGGCAATGGTCGAATCTTCGGTTTCGCCCGAACGGTGCGAGATCACCGCGGTGTAACCGGCAGCCTTGGCCATCTGGATGGCTTCCAGGGTTTCGGTCAGGGTGCCGATCTGGTTGAACTTGATCAGGATCGAGTTGGCGATCTTTTTATCGATGCCCTCTTTCAGAATCTTGGTGTTGGTCACGAACAGGTCGTCACCAACCAGTTGGGTCTTGGCGCCGATCTTGTCGGTGAGGATCTTCCAGCCAGCCCAGTCGGACTCGTCCAGACCGTCTTCGATCGAGATGATCGGATAACGCTCGGTCAGGCCTTTGAGGTAGTCGGCGAAACCTTCAGCGGTGAACACCTGGCCTTCGCCAGACAGGTTGTACTTGCCGTCTTCGAAGAACTCGCTGGCCGCGCAGTCCAGAGCCAGAGTCACGTCGGTGCCCAGCTTGTAACCAGCGTTGGCAACGGCTTCGGAGATCACTTTCAGCGCGTCTTCGTTGGAAGCCAGGTTCGGCGCGAAACCGCCTTCGTCACCGACAGCAGTGCTCAGGCCACGGGCCTTCAGCACAGCTTTCAGGTGATGGAAAATCTCGGTGCCCATGCGCAGACCTTCCGAGAAAGACTTGGCGCCAACCGGCTGCACCATGAATTCCTGGATGTCGACGTTGTTGTCGGCATGCTCGCCACCGTTGATGATGTTCATCATCGGAACCGGCATCGAGTAGACACCCGGGGTGCCGTTCAGGTTGGCGATGTGTGCGTACAGTGGCAGGTCCTGATCCTGTGCAGCCGCCTTGGCCGCAGCCAGGGAGACGGCGAGGATGGCGTTGGCGCCCAGGGTCGCTTTGTTTTCAGTACCGTCCAGCTTGATCATCGCGTGATCCAGAGCTTTCTGGTCGCTTGGGTCGGTGCCCAGCAGCAGATCGCGGATCGGACCGTTGATGTTGGCTACCGCCTTGAGCACGCCCTTGCCCAGGTAACGGCTCTTGTCGCCATCACGCAGCTCGAGCGCTTCACGCGAGCCAGTGGATGCACCGGACGGCGCGCAAGCGCTGCCGATGATGCCGTTGTCGAGAAGCACGTCCGCTTCCACGGTGGGATTGCCACGGGAGTCGAGAACTTCACGACCTTTGATGTCGACGATTTTTGCCATTGTTGTAAACACTCCAAAGTTGACGAAAACGACGCAGCTAGAGGAAATCTTTTTACCGTCGGCAAGTGTTGTGCAACGGGCAGCTTGCAGACGACAACGCTCATACCCGAGGGCATGAGCGACAAATCGTGCGGTACTTTACCGGAGAATTGAGGTTTACGCGGTTTCTACCGTCGGAAAACTCTTCACCAGTTCGTCCAGGGCTTTGAGCTGGGCCAGGAATGGCTCCAGTTTGTCCAGACGCAAGGCACAAGGGCCGTCGCATTTGGCGTTGTCCGGATCCGGGTGGGCTTCGAGGAACAGGCCCGCCAGCGACTGGCTCATGCCAGCCTTGGCCAGGTCGGTGACCTGGGCGCGGCGACCGCCGGCGGAGTCGGAACGACCGCCAGGCATTTGCAGCGAATGGGTCACATCGAAGAATACCGGGTACTCGAACTGCTTCATGATGCCGAAGCCGAGCATGTCGACCACGAGGTTGTTGTAGCCGAAGCTCGAACCGCGCTCGCAGAGGATCAATTGATCGTTACCCGCTTCCACGCACTTGTTCAGGATGTGTTTCATTTCCTGAGGCGCGAGGAACTGGGCTTTTTTGATATTGATGACGGCATTGGTCTTGGCCATAGCGACCACGAGGTCGGTCTGGCGCGACAGGAAGGCCGGCAACTGGATGATGTCGCAGACCTCAGCGACGACCGCGGCCTGTTCAGGCTCGTGGACGTCGGTGATGATCGGTACGCCGAAGGCTTGTTTGATGTCCTGGAAGATGCGCATACCCTCTTCCAGGCCAGGACCGCGATAGGAGGTCACAGAAGAACGGTTGGCCTTGTCGAAGCTGGCCTTGAACACGTAAGGGATACCGAGTTTTTCGGTGACCCTCACATACTCTTCGCAAACCTGCATGGCCATGTCACGGCTTTCCAGCACGTTCATGCCACCGAACAGCACCATGGGTTTGTCGTTGGCAATCTCGATGTCGCCGACGCGGATGATCTTCTGTGCCATCGGGGTTACGCCTTCTTCTGGTGTTGAGCCAATGCTGCTTTGACGAAGCCGCTGAACAGCGGATGGCCATCGCGTGGCGTCGAGGTGAACTCTGGGTGGAACTGGCAAGCGACGAACCAAGGATGATCCGGTGCTTCGACCACTTCAACCAGCGCGGCATCGGAAGAGCGACCGGAGATCTTCAGGCCGGCCTCGATGATCTGCGGCAGCAGGTTGTTGTTCACTTCGTAACGGTGACGGTGACGCTCGACAATCACGTCCTTGCCGTAGCAATCGTGCACCTTGGAGCCGGCTTCGAGCAGGCACTCCTGAGCGCCGAGGCGCATGGTGCCGCCCAAATCGGACGCTTCGGTACGCACTTCAACGGCGCCGGTGGCGTCTTCCCACTCGGTGATCAGACCAACAACCGGATGGCCGCTGGCACGATCGAACTCGGTGGAGTTGGCGTCTTTCCAGCCCAGCACGTTACGGGCGAACTCGATGACCGCCACTTGCATGCCCAGGCAGATACCCAGGTACGGAACCTTGTTTTCGCGAGCGTATTGAACGGCAGTGATCTTGCCTTCCACGCCACGCAGACCGAAGCCGCCCGGTACGAGGATCGCGTCAACGCCTTCCAGCAGCGCGGTGCCCTGGTTCTCGATATCTTCGGAATCGATATAGCGCAGGTTGACCTTGGTACGGTTGGTGATGCCGGCGTGACTCATCGCTTCGATCAGCGACTTGTAGGCGTCCAGCAGCTCCATGTACTTGCCGACCATCGCGATGGTGACTTCGTGCTCTGGATTGAGCTTGGCATCGACGACCTTTTCCCACTCGGACAGGTCGGCGCCATTGCATTGCAGGCCGAAACGCTCTACGACGAAATCGTCCAGACCCTGGGCGTGCAGCACGGCCGGGATCTTGTAGATGGTGTCGACGTCTTCCAGGGAAATCACCGCACGCTCTTCAACGTTGGTGAACAGCGCGATCTTGCGACGCGACGACACATCCACTGGATGGTCGGAGCGGCAGATCAGCACGTCTGGTTGCAGACCAATCGAACGCAGCTCTTTTACGGAGTGCTGGGTTGGCTTGGTCTTGGTCTCGCCGGCGGTGGCGATGTACGGAACCAGGGTCAGGTGCATCAGCATCGCGCGCTTGGAACCGACTTCCACACGCAACTGGCGGATGGCTTCGAGGAACGGTTGCGATTCGATGTCGCCAACGGTACCGCCGATTTCCACCAGGGCCACGTCGGCATCGCCGGCGCCCTTGATGATGCGACGCTTGATTTCGTCGGTGATGTGCGGAATCACCTGAATGGTTGCACCCAGGTAGTCACCACGGCGCTCTTTGCGCAGCACGTGCTCGTAGACACGGCCAGTGGTGAAGTTGTTGTTCTGGGTCATGGTCGTGCGGATGAACCGCTCGTAGTGGCCCAGATCCAGGTCGGTCTCGGCGCCGTCGTGGGTGACGAACACTTCACCGTGCTGGAACGGGCTCATGGTGCCCGGGTCGACGTTGATGTACGGATCCAGCTTCAGCATGGTGACCTTAAGCCCCCGCGCCTCCAGGATGGCCGCCAATGAAGCCGATGCAATGCCTTTCCCCAAAGAAGAAACAACACCGCCCGTGACGAATATGTAGCGCGTCATGAAAAACCCTAGAAGTCTGCGTTAAAGCGGTCCGAGCCGCCGGGGAAAGCGAAGGAAGGCCGAAGCCCCCGATCACCTGCATGAATCACAGTGCACCTTTCAAAAAAACCGCCGCGTTGGGACAGACCGGAAGTGAAAACACCGGTACGTTGCTCGCTACACATTTTTTGGAATCGCCCAGCAAAGACTGCTTGGTAATCGGCAACTCCTGCAATTCAGGCGAATCCACAGAAGTTGTATCAAGAAGGGAGCGTAGTCTACCGGAATGCCCCCTTCATCTCAAACCTTGATCTTCGTCAGAAGGCTGCCAATGCAAACGCCAGCCTTCCAACGCATTGCCATCAAGCCCCGGCAGGTTCGCCACGGCGAGCAATTCCTCACCGCGAAACAGCAGCGGCAATCTGCCACGCACGAAGCCCGGCACCGCGCGTTCATTGAGCAAGCGCTTGAGATCACGATGACCGCGATCCGCCAGATGCATCACCTCGCCGCCCTGTCGATAGCGAATCCGCAGCGGCCCTGCGGGAGTCTGACCGCTGAACATGACACGCCCGTTATCGGGCAAGCGTAGTGCCAGCGACGGCTCATGCCAGTCGCCGCTGACCACTGGCGCGCACAACCATTGCCCACCGAGCCACCACAGGCGACCGGCGCTACGGTGCAACTCGCCATCCGCCAGACGCCAGACCGGAGAAGCATCGTTGCCGGCATCACGCAAATCGATCCAACCCGACCAATGGTCGGTATCCGGCAGTCGAGTGAGCGGTTCAAGCCAGTGACTGAGCGCATTTCGCTGACGGGCAACGGACAATCCGGCGATTGCCGCAAACGCCAGTGATGGCAAACCCAGCCACTCGAAATCATCTGACAAGGTCGCTTGAGCCAGATCAATCTGCGCCAGCTCATCGAGCAAGCCTTGCGCCTCACGCAAATGTGCAGCACTGCGGGCCATGCTGGCGTGAGCCTGCGGCCAGCGCCGGGTCAGCAGCGGCATGACCTGATGGCGCAGGTAATTGCGCGAAAACTGTCGATCCTGATTCGACGGATCCTCTACCCAGCGCAGACCATGGTCCTGCGCATAGGCTTCCAGCTCGGCACGCGTGACATCGAGCAAGGGCCTGACCAGACTGCCCTGCCCCAGCGCGCGCAGGGCCGGCATGCCTGACAGACCACGCACACCAGCGCCGCGCAACAGACGAAACAGCAGCGTTTCGGCCTGGTCGTCACGGTGTTGCCCGGTCAATAAGACGTCGTTGACCTGAGTCGACGCACTGAACGCTGCATAGCGAGCATCCCGCGCCGCCCGCTCCAGGCTCGCCCCCGGTTGCACCTGCACACGCACCACTTGTAACTGCACCGCCAGCTCATCGCATACAGCCTGGCAATGCGCCGGCCACGCGTCGGCCGCAGCCTGAAGGCCGTGATGGACATGGATGGCGCTTAGCGCCGGAAGGGATTCGGTTTTGGCGAGACTGGCCAGAAGGTGCAGCAGAACGGTGGAGTCGAGCCCACCCGAGAAGGCGATGCGCCAATGGGCCGCATTGAGCCAGGGCTTGAGATTGCGCAGAAGCCTGTAAGGCAAATCAATCGAGGGCTGACCCATTTTTCTACCTTTTCACAAACCAAATGTGGGAGCGGGCTTGCTCGCGAAAGCGGTGAAACAGCCAACACAGTCGTTGAATGTTACATCGCAATCGCGGGCAAGCCCGCTCCCACAGTGTTTTGCCGTCAGCCAAAACGGCGTTCGATCAGAGGCCGTAGCTCATCAGACGATCGTAACGACGCTTGAGCAGCGCTTCGTTGTCAAACTTCTTCAGCATCGCCAGTTGCGAACTCAGCTCGGCGCGGATCAAGGCCGCGGCAGCCGCCGGATCGCGGTGGGCACCGCCCAGAGGCTCGCCAATCACTTTGTCGACGATGCCCAGGCCTTTCAGACGCTCGGCGGTGATGCCCATGGCTTCAGCAGCATCCGGCGCCTTTTCTGCGGTTTTCCACAGAATCGAAGCGCAGCCTTCCGGCGAGATCACTGCGTAGGTCGAGTACTGCAGCATGTTCAGCTGGTCGCAGACACCGATTGCCAGTGCACCGCCGGAACCACCTTCACCGATCACGGTGGCGATGATCGGGGTTTTCAGACGAGCCATGACGCGCAGGTTCCAGGCGATCGCTTCGCTCTGGTTACGCTCTTCAGCATCGATGCCTGGGTAAGCGCCCGGGGTATCGATGAAGGTCAGGATCGGCATCTTGAAACGTTCGGCCATTTCCATCAGGCGGCAGGCCTTGCGGTAGCCTTCCGGACGCGGCATGCCGAAGTTGCGGCGCACCTTTTCGCGCACTTCACGGCCCTTCTGGTGACCGATCACCATCACTGGCTGGTCTTCCAGACGTGCCACGCCGCCCACAATGGCCGCGTCGTCGGAGAAGTGACGATCACCGTGCAGCTCGTCGAACTCGGTGAAGATGTGTTCGATGTAGTCCAGGGTGTATGGACGTTTCGGGTGACGCGCCAGACGTGCGATCTGCCAGCTGGTCAGCTTGCCGAAAATGTCTTCGGTGAGCGTTTTGCTCTTGTCCTGCAGGCGGGAGATCTCATCGCCGATATTCAGCGAATTGTCATTACCGACCAAGCGCAACTCTTCGATCTTGGCTTGCAGGTCGGCGATCGGCTGTTCGAAATCTAGAAAATTCGGGTTCATAGGCGTCCGTCTTGGGTCGTGTCCCAAATGAGCTTGGGCCGGCCGGTTGTCTATTCGCGCCCTACCTTAAGGGAGAGGCGCGCTGAGGTCGAGATTAAAAATTCAGGTTGTGGGCAGGCGCTTTGATGTCACCTGCCGGTCAACGGTATTGGAGGAAGACGTTGTCTCGCCCGAACTGGTCACGCAGGGCTTGAATCAAGGCATCAGCCGGGTCGATCCGCCAGGTCTCGCCAAACTGCAGCAAGGTCTTCGCATCGGGACTGGTGTATTCCATGGTGATCGGACACGCCCCGCGATGACGCTTGAGCAAATCACCCAACCAGCGTAGCTGATCGCCTTTCAGATCCTGGGTCTGCAGCTTCAAGCGCAGGCTCTCGGCGAGGTTGGTGCGCGCATCTTCCATGCTCATCACCCGCTTGACCCGCAGCCGCAGACCACCGGAGAAGTCATCGTTGCTGACCTCACCTTCGACCACCACCATCGCATCGGTCTGCAGTAGCGATTGCGCGGAGTGGAACGCATCGGCGAACAGCGACGCCTCGATCCGCCCGGAGCGGTCGTCGAGGGTGATGAAGCCCATCTTGTCGCCCTTTTTGTTCTTCATCACCCGCAGGGCGATGATCATCCCCGCCACGGTCTGGGTGTCGCGGGCCGGTTTCAGGTCAATGATGCGCTGGCGGGCGAAACGGCGGATTTCACCTTCGTATTCATCGATCGGGTGACCGGTCAGGTACAGGCCGAGGGTGTCTTTTTCACCCTTCAAGCGTTCCTTGAGGGTCAGCTCCTTGGCCTTGCGATGCAGCGCGTAAACGTCTGCGTCTTCCTCGACGAACAACCCGCCGAACAGGTCGGCGTGACCGCTGTCGCGGGTACGCGCAGTCTGTTCGGCAGACTTGATCGCCTCTTCCATCGCCGCCAGCAAGACCGCGCGGTTGCGGTCGATGTTGGCCTGATACGCCTTTTGCTCGTCATGGAAATACGGGCCAAGGCGATCCAGTGCGCCGCTGCGGATCAGGCCGTCCAGCGTGCGCTTGTTGATGCGTTTGAGGTCGACCCGGGCGCAGAAGTCGAACAGATCCTTGAACGGACCGGCCTGACGGGCCTCGGTGATCGCTTCCACCGGACCTTCGCCGACGCCTTTGATCGCGCCCAGGCCGTACACGATGCGGCCCTCGTCGTTCACCGTGAACTTGAACTCCGACGTGTTCACGTCCGGCGCATCAAGACGCAGCTTCATCGTGCGCACTTCCTCGATCAAGGTCACGACCTTGTCGGTGTTGTGCATATCCGCCGATAGCACCGCGGCCATGAACGGCGCCGGGTAGTGAGCCTTCAGCCAGGCAGTCTGGTACGACACCAGGCCGTAGGCGGCGGAGTGGGATTTGTTGAAGCCGTAACCGGCGAATTTCTCCACCAGGTCGAAAATGTTACCGGCAAGATCCGCATCGATATTGTTCGACGCACAACCTTCAATGAAACCGCCGCGCTGTTTGGCCATTTCCTCGGGTTTCTTCTTACCCATCGCCCGGCGCAGCATGTCCGCACCACCGAGGGTGTAACCGGCCATGACCTGAGCGATCTGCATCACCTGTTCCTGATACAGAATGATGCCGTACGTCGGTGCCAGCACCGGCTGCAAGCCTTCGTACTGGTAATCCGGGTGCGGATACGCAAGCTCCGCGCGACCGTGCTTGCGGTTGATGAAGTCATCCACCATGCCGGACTGCAGCGGGCCCGGACGGAACAGGGCCACCAGTGCGATAAGGTCTTCGAGGCAGTCGGGCTTGAGCTTTTTGATCAGCTCTTTCATGCCGCGGGATTCAAGCTGGAACACCGCGGTGGTTTCAGCTTTTTGCAGCAGCTGATAGGTCGGCTTGTCATCCAGCGGGATGAACGCGATGTCCAGCGGCGGCTCGTTGACCTTGGCGCGGTCGCGATTGATGGTTTTCAGCGCCCAGTCGATGATCGTCAGGGTCCGCAGGCCGAGGAAGTCGAACTTCACCAGACCGGCCGCCTCCACGTCGTCCTTGTCGAACTGGGTCACCAGACCATCGCCGGCCTCGTCGCAATAGATCGGCGAGAAGTCGGTCAGTTTGGTCGGTGCGATCACCACACCACCGGCGTGTTTACCGACGTTACGCACCACGCCCTCGAGCTTGCGCGCCATCTCCCAGATTTCTGCCGCTTCTTCATCGACCTTGATGAAGTCGCGCAGGATTTCTTCCTGCTCGTAGGCTTTTTCCAGGGTCATGCCGACTTCGAACGGAATCATCTTCGACAGGCGATCCGCCAGGCCGAACGACTTGCCCTGGGCCCGCGCCACATCGCGGACCACAGCCTTCGCCGCCATGGAACCGAAAGTGATGATCTGGCTTACGGCGTTGCGGCCGTATTTTTCGGCCACGTAATCGATCACCCGATCGCGACCATCCATGCAGAAGTCGACGTCGAAGTCGGGCATGGATACCCGTTCCGGGTTGAGGAAACGTTCGAACAGCAGGTCATATTCCAGCGGGTCAAGGTCGGTGATCTTCTGCACATAGGCCACCAGCGATCCGGCACCCGACCCCCGGCCCGGGCCCACCGGCACGCCGTTGTTCTTGGCCCACTGGATAAAGTCCATCACGATCAGGAAGTAACCGGGGAATCCCATCTGAATGATGATATCCAGCTCGAAATTCAGCCGGTCGACATAGACCTGACGCTTGGCCTCGTAATCTTCGGTGGTGTCCTTGGGCAGCAGCACGCTGAGTCGCTCTTCCAGACCATCGAACGACACCTTGCGGAAATACTCGTCGATGGTCATGCCATCGGGAATCGGGTAGTCCGGCAGGAAGTGCTTGCCCAGTTTCACGTCGATGTTGCAGCGTTTGGCGATCTCGACGGTGTTTTCCACCGCATCCGGCAGGTCGCTGAACAGCTCGGCCATTTCCTCGGCGCTTTTCAGGTACTGCTGATCGCTGTAGTTCTTCGAACGACGCGGGTCGTCGAGGGCCCGGCCTTCGCCGATGCAGACGCGGGTTTCGTGAGCCTCGAAATCCTCCTGTTTGATGAAGCGCACATCGTTGGTGGCGACCAGCGGAGCACCAAGCTTGTCGGCCAGAGCAACGGCGCCGTGCAGCTGTTCTTCATCGTTCGGACGGTTGGTGCGCTGGACTTCCAGATAAAAACGATCCGGGAACACCGCCATCCATTCGCGTGTCAGGGTTTCGGCCTCGGCGGGATTGCCGCCGATCATGGCCATGCCGATCTCGCCCTCTTTGGCGGCGGACAGCATGATCAGGCCTTCGTTGGCCTCGGCGACCCATTCGCGCTCGATGATGATCATGCCGTTGCGCTGACCTTCGATGAAGCCACGGGAAATCAGCTCGGTCAGGTTGCGATAGCCCTGGGCATTCATGACCAGCAGGCTGATGCGGCTCAGCGGACCATCGGGGTCCTTGTTCGACAGCCACAGGTCGGCGCCGCAGATCGGCTTGATCCCGGCGCCCATGGTGTTTTTATAGAACTTGACCAGCGAACACATGTTGTTCTGGTCGGTAACCGCAACGGCCGGCATGCCCATGCCGGTCAAGGCCTTAACCAGCGGCTTGATCCGCACCAGCCCGTCGACCAGGGAGTATTCAGTGTGCAGGCGTAGATGAACGAATGAAGCCGGCATAGTGATCCTGTCCAGTTACATAGAGACAACAAGGCCCGGATTGTACCGGGCCCCGAATAAAACATCAGCCTCGCCGCTAAACCGGCGTCAGGCCTTCCAGCGCTTCATAAGCCTGCCGAACCGGGGCAAAAGAACGCCGATGAATCGGCGTCGGCCCCAAACGCACGAGCGCTTCCAGATGAACGGGCGTCGGGTAGCCTTTATGACCGCCGATGCCGTAACCCGGGTAGATCAATTCGAACGCTGCCATTTCGCGGTCGCGGCTGACCTTGGCCAGAATCGACGCGGCGGCGATGGCCGGGACCTTGCTATCGCCCTTGACCACTGCTTCGGAACGCATCGGCAGTTTCGGGCAGCGGTTGCCGTCGATCATCGCCAGTTTCGGCTGGATATGCAGACCCGCGACGGCGCGCTGCATGGCCAGCATGGTAGCGTGAAGGATGTTCAGCTCGTCGATTTCTTCGACTTCGGCGCGGGCGATGCACCAGCTCAAAGCCTTTTCGCAGATTTCGTCGTAGAGCTTTTCACGCTTGGCTTCGGTCAGCTTTTTCGAGTCGTTGAGACCAAGAATCGGCCGGTTCGGATCGAGGATGACTGCCGCCGTGACAACCGCGCCGCACAAAGGGCCGCGACCGACTTCATCAACGCCGGCCACCAATTCTTCGACTTCGGCGACCAAAGTGAAATCCAGACCCATCTGCATGCTTGTCTTGCTCATCGTGTTTGACCGATCAGGTTCAGAACGGCGTCAGCCGCCTGATTGGAGGCATCCAGGCGCAGGGTACGGTGGATTTCGTCGAAGCCACGAGTCTGTTCTTCACCGCCGTCGATCAACGGCAACAAGGTCTGCGCGAGCGCCTCGACCGTCGCATCATCCTGCAACAATTCCGGCACCAGCAGTCGCTGGGCCAGCAGGTTAGGCAGAGAGACGTACGGGCTCTTGACCATGCGTTTGAGAATCCAGAACGTCAGCGGTGCCAGACGATAGGCTACGACCATCGGGCGCTTGTAGAGCAGCGCCTCAAGGGTCGCCGTTCCTGACGCAATAAGGACCGCGTTGCACGCTGCCAGCGCCAGATGGGACTTGCCGTCAAGCAGGGTCACCGGCAGGTCACGACCGGCCAGCAGCTCTTCCAACTGGGCACGACGTTCTGGGTTGGCACATGGAATGACGAAGCGCAATCCCGGACGCATGGCGCGCAGGTGCTCGGCGGTATCGAGGAACAGTGCACCCAGACGACTGACTTCACCACCACGGCTACCGGGCATCAACGCCACCAGCGGACCGTCCGGTAGACCCAGTTCGGCGCGCGCAGCGCTGCGATCGGCTTCCAGTGGAATGGTATCGGCCAGCGTATGGCCGACGAACCGCACCGGTACACCTTTCTCTTCGTAAAATCTGGCTTCGAACGGCAGCAGCGTGAGCATCAGGTCACAGCCTTCGCGAATCTTCAGCACCCGCTTCTGCCGCCACGCCCATACCGAGGGGCTGACGTAGTGCACGGTCTTGATTCCGGCCTGACGCAGCTTGAGTTCGATATTGAGGTTGAAATCAGGGGCGTCGATGCCGATGAACACATCCGGCTTTTCAGCGATCAGCATGGCGATCAGGTCCTTGCGGCGCTTGAGCAGTTCACGCAATCGCCCGAGGACCTCCACCAGCCCCATGACCGACAGACGCTCCATGGGGAAGTAGGAGCTCAGGCCTTCGGCCTGCATCAACGGGCCGCCGACGCCGATGAACTCGACCGCAGGATGCTGTGCCTTGAGGGCACGCATCAGACCGGCACCCAGGATGTCACCGGAAGCCTCACCCGCCACCAGCGCAATACGCAGATTGGCCATGATCAGCGGGTGATGCCGCGAGACGACGACTGGATGGAGTCACGGAACACCGCAACTTCCGGGAACTGGGCGGCAGGCTCAGCCAGTTCGGCCAGGGCTTGCTCGACTGTCAATCCCTGGCGGTAGACGGTTTTGTAGGCGCGGCGCAAGGCATGAATGGCATCCTCGCTGAACCCACGACGGCGCATGCCTTCGAAGTTCATGCTGCGCGCTTCCGCCGGGTTGCCGAACACAGTGACGAACGCCGGAACGTCCTTGCCGATGGCCGTTCCCATGCCGGAAAAGCTGTGGGCGCCAATGTGGCAATACTGGTGCACCAGCGTGAAGCCGGACAGGATCGCCCAGTCCTCGACATGCACGTGGCCGGCCAGTGCCGTGTTGTTGACCAGGATGCAATGGTTGCCGATGACACTGTCGTGACCGATGTGGGCGTAAGCCATGATCAGGTTGTGATCACCCAGGGTGGTCTCGGAACGATCCTGAACCGTACCACGGTGAATCGTCACGCCTTCACGGATAACGTTATGGTCACCGATGACCAGACGGGTTTCTTCACCCTTGTACTTGAGATCCGGCGTGTCTTCGCCTACCGAGGAAAACTGGTAGATGCGGTTGTGCTTGCCGATTCGGGTCGGACCTTTGAGGATCACGTGAGGCCCGATCACTGTTCCCTCGCCGACTTCCACACCTGCGCCGATGATCGACCACGGGCCGACCTCGACACCTTCGGCCAGTACGGCCGAAGGATCGATGATTGCGCGAGGGTCAATCAAACTCATAGCTTGCGTTCCGCACAGATGATTTCAGCGGAGCAGACTGGCTTGCCATCGACCGAAGCCTGACATTCGAACTTCCAGATCTGACGCTTGCAGCTGATGAACTTGGCTTCGAGGATCAACTGGTCACCCGGCAGCACTGGCTGACGGAAACGCAGTTTGTCGGAACCGACGAAATAGTAGAGGGTGCCATCGGCCGGTTTCACATCGAGCATCTTGAAACCGAGGATCCCGGCAGCCTGAGCCATCGCTTCAATGATCAACACGCCCGGCATGATCGGGTGCGCAGGGAAGTGGCCATTGAAGAACGGTTCGTTGATGCTGACATTCTTGTAGGCGCGAATGCGCTTGCCTTCAGTATCCAGTTCCACCACCCGGTCCACCAGCAGGAACGGGTAGCGGTGAGGCAGGTATTCGCGAATCTCGTTGATGTCCATCATTTCGGGGGGAAGCCTATGTAAAGATTGGGAGCGCGACTGACGCGCACTCCTCTAGCAAATCAAGGAGGCAGTCCAGAGGCTGTGCACACTTGATATGGAAATGGTATCAGCCTTCAGATGAAGCATTACCGCCAGGGGTCACTTCCCCTGCCCGCTTTTCCAGCTGTTTCAACCGTCGCGCGATGTCATCGAGCTGACGGATGCGTGCCGCGCTTTTGCGCCACTCGGCAGCCGGCTGCATGGCCGTACCGGAAGAATAGGCGCCCGGCTCGGTAATCGAGTGAGTCACCATGGTCATCCCGGTCAGGAATACGTTGTCGCAAATATCGATGTGCCCTACCAGGCCGACACCACCGGCGAGCATGCAGTGCTTGCCGATTTTGGTACTGCCGGAAATCCCCACGCAAGCGGCCATGGCAGTGTGATCACCGACCTGAACGTTGTGGGCGATCTGAATCTGGTTGTCGAGCTTGACGCCGTTACCGATCACGGTGTCGGCCAACGCGCCGCGGTCGATGGCGGTATTCACGCCGATCTCCACATCGTCGCCGATGGTGACGCCACCGATCTGAGCGATTTTCTGCCAGATGCCTTTTTCATTGGCAAAGCCGAAGCCTTCACCGCCAAGTACGGCACCGGACTGGATCACCACACGCTTGCCGATTCGCACGTCGTGATACAGCGTGACCCGCGGAGCAAGCCAGCCGCCTTCGCCGATTTCACTGCGGGCGCCGACAACGCAATGCGCGCCAAGCGTTACGCCGGCACCGACCCGCGCACCTGCCTCGATCACGACAAAGGGACCAATGCTGGCAGTCGGATCGACCACGGCGTCCGGAGCGATCACTGCGGACGGATGGATACCGGCTGCGGATTTCGGTTTCGGATCGAAGAGGTGGGAAATGCGTGCGTAAGCCAGATAAGGATCCGGCACCACCAACGCATTACCGGCATAACCTTCTGCATCAGCGGCCTTGAGCAACAATGCTGCCGCCTGCGAGCCAGCCAGGTATTTGCGGTATTGGGGGTTTGCCAGAAAGCTCAACTGAGCTGGGCCAGCCTCCTGCAAGGTGGCTAGCCCAGTAATTTGCTTCTCGGGATCGCCACTCAGGGTGGCACCGAGGAACTCGGCCAACTGGCCGAGTTTGATAGTCACGGTCATGGGTTACTTCAGCTGATTCATGCGCTCGATAACCTGGCGCGTGATGTCGTATTGAGGCTTGACATCGATCACTGCGCCACGCTCGAACACCAGGTCAAAACCACCTTTCTTGATGACTTCTTCCACTGCGCTATCCAGCTTCGGCTTGAGCTGCTTGAGCATTTCACGGTCAGCAACAGCTTTGGCTTCGTTCAGTTCCTTGGACTGGAACTGGAAGTCACGGGCCTTTTGCTTGAATTCCAGCTCCAGACGCTCACGCTCGCCCTGCTGCATCTTGTCGCCGCCAGCCATCAGACGATCCTGGATACCCTTGGCGCTGCTTTCCAGCGTCTTCAGTTTGGTCAGTTGAGGACCGAACTTCTTCTCGGCATCCACAGCGTACTTCTTGGCCGCATCGGACTCCAGCAGAGCCATCTGATAGTTCAGAACAGCGATTTTCATGTCGGCAAATGCCGGGCCTGCCACCAGTACAGAGGCCAGGAGAACCAATTGAGTCAACTTACGCACGATGCACTCCTACAAAATCCATTGTCGTTATCTTGGGTCAGACGCTTAGAACGTCTGGCCGAGGGAGAATTGGAACACTTGAGTTTCAGCGTTATCCGGCTTCTTGATCGGTGTGGCCAACGCGAAGCTCAAAGGACCCAGTGCGGTAACCCAGGTCACGCCGACACCGACAGAGCTGGCCATGTTGCTGAAGCTGACGTCGTTGCACTGCGTCTTGGACTTGGTGATGCCGTCAGTGTTGAGTGTCTGCTGGCACTTGGAGTCGAAAACGTTACCCACATCCCAGAACACGGAAGTACGCAGCGAACGCTGATCCTTGACGAACGGCATCGGGAACAGGACTTCCATACCACCCTGGATCAGGACGTTGCCACCGAACGGCAGCGGATCCTGGTCCGGATCTGCGATTGTGCCGACGTTACCGGTCTGATCTTTACCCCGGCTAGGTGTACTGCGTGGACCCAAGGTGCTGTCCTTGAAACCGCGAACCGAGTTGAAACCACCAGCATAGTAGTTTTCATAGAACGGCAAGCCATCGGTCGAACCGTAACCATCACCATACCCCAGCTCGGTGTGCAGACGCAGGGTGTAGTTCTCGGTGATCGGCTGGAACAGCTGGCCACGGTAATCGAGTTTGTAGAACGACAGGTCGCTGCCCGGAATGGTGGTTTCCAGGGTCAGGCTCTGGGAGCGACCACGGGTCGGCAGCACGCCTTTGTTCAGGGTCGACTCGGACCAGCCGGCCGAGGCCTTGAAGTTCAGGTACTGATCACCTTCACGGTTCACGAAGTCGAAGATTTCGTCGACGGTATACTGACCAGTCTTGATCTTGTCTTGTTGTGCGGACAAGCCGAAGGTCAGACGCGAAGTCTCGCTGATCGGGTAGCCAACGTTCACACCAGCGCCCAGGCTGTCTACGGCATAGCTTGCTACGTCGACGTCGAGGTCTTTGTAGTCGGTGGTGCGATAGAACGCGTTGTAACCCAGGCTCACGCCATCGGCGGTCCAGTAGGGGTCAACGTAACCGAAGTTGTAACGGCTCTGGTATTCACTGCGGGTCAGGCCGACGCTGACGCGGTTACCGGTACCCAGGAAGTTGTTCTGGGTGATCGAACCACCGAGGATCAGACCGGCGCTCTGGGCGAAACCAACGCTGGCGGTGATCGAACCGGAAGCCTGCTCTTCAACTGCATAGTTAACGTCAACCTGGTCGTCGACGCCCGGAACAGCCGGGGTTTCAACGTTGACCTCTTTGAAGAAGCCCAGACGCTCCAGACGGGTCTTGGACTGGTCGATCAGGTAGGTCGAAGCCCAGCCACCTTCCATCTGACGCATTTCACGGCGCAGCACTTCGTCTTCGGACTTGGTGTTGCCACGGAAGTTGATGCGGTTGACGTAGGCACGCTTGCCCGGATCGACAGCGAACAGGATGTCCACGGTGTGGTCATCATCGTGCGGCTGCGGAACGCCATTGACGTTGGCGAAGGTGTAACCCTCGTTACCCAGACGACGAGTGATCAGTTCGGAGGTGGTGGTCATCAGCTTGCGCGAGAACACCTGGCCCTTTTGCACCAGCAGCAGCGACTTGACCTGGTCTTCAGGGACTTTCAGGTCACCGCTGAGCTTGACGTCACGAACGGTGTACTTCTCGCCTTCAGTCACGTTGACGGTGATATAGACGTGTTTCTTGTCCGGGGTGATGGACACCTGGGTCGAAGCGATATCCATGTTGATATAGCCGCGGTCCAGGTAGTAGGAACGCAGACGCTCCAGGTCACCGGAAAGCTTTTCACGGGCGTACTTGTCATCGTTCTTGAAGAACGACAACCAGTTGGTGGTTTTCAGTTCGAACAGGTCGGTCAGGTCTTCTTCAGGGAAAACCGTGTTGCCCACCACGTTGATGTGCTGAATGGCAGCAACGGTGCCTTCGTTGATCTTCACTTTCAGGCCGACACGGTTACGCGGCTGCGATACCACTTCGGTATCGACGGTAGCCGAGTAGCGACCTTGCGCAACGTACTGACGCTGCAGCTCGTTACGCACACCTTCGAGGGTGGCGCGCTGGAAGATCTCGCCTTCGGCCAGACCGGATTGCTTGAGGCCTTTCATCAGGTCTTCGGTGGAGATCGCCTTGTTGCCTTCGATCTCGATGCTCGCGACCGATGGACGTTCGACGACGGTGATCACCAGAACGTTGCCTTCGCGGCCCAGCTGGATATCTTGAAAGAAACCGGTTTTGAACAACGCACGAGTGGATTCCACCAGGCGACGATCATCCGCCTGCTCGCCGACGTTCAACGGCAAGGCACCAAAGACGCTACCCGCGGAGACCCGCTGGAGGCCATTGACGCGAATATCAGAGATAGTGAAGGACTCGGCGTGAACTTCGGCGATCATCAATACGGTGAGAACCGCAGTTAGCAGCAGACGTTTCATGAAGTCCTTTCTTATTCCAACTGGCAATAAACAAACTGCCGCAAAATGCGGCAGATTCGCAATTCAGCGAAGCGTTACAGTCGACCCAGATCGTTGACCAGAGCAAGCAACATCACCCCGACCACCAAACTGATACCGATCTGTATCCCCCAACCTTGCACCCGATCCGACAAGGGACGACCACGCGCCCACTCGATCAGATAAAACAACAAATGCCCCCCATCCAGTACAGGAATGGGCAGCAAATTCAGAACCCCCAGGCTAATACTCAGATAAGCAAGGAAATTCAGGAAATCAGCGACACCCGACTGGGCAGAAGCGCCCGCCACTTTAGCAATGGTTATCGGTCCACTCAAGTTTTTTACCGAGAGCTCGCCGAACAGCATTTTCTTCAGTGAATCCAGCGTCAGGACGCTCATGGTCCAGGTACGACGCGCACCCTCGCCAATCGCGGCCAAAGGACCGTAGCTGACCTCGCGGATCATCTCCGGCGGCCAGTCGACAGCTTTCACTCCCGCCCCAAGATAACCACTTGGCGACTTGCTCTCGCCGCGTGCGGCCAACGTCACGGGGACGTCGATTTGAGCACCGTCGCGCTCGACGTGCAGCATGATTTTGGTATCAGGACGCGTACGAACGGTGTCGACCACTTGTTGCCAGTCATCCAGCGCCTTGCCATCCAGCGCCAGCAGACGATCACCGGTCTTCAACCCGGCTGCCTGGGCCGGGCCTTTCGGATCGAGCTCAGCGAGAATCGGCGGCAAAGCAGGACGCCATGGGCGGATACCCAGGGAGCGAATCGGATCCGGCTCGTCGGCACCCTTGAGCCAGTGATCCAGTGCAAGCTCACGCGGTGAATCGGCCGTAGAGCCCTGCTCACGCACCAGCACCTGCAGGGAGCCGCTTTCCCCCAGGCGACGTACCAGCTGCAGATTGACCGCCGCCCAGCCCGAAGTCGGTTCACCGTCGATGGCGACGATTTCCTGACCTGCATTAAGGCCGGCTTTCGCTGCAATGCTGCCGGACTCGACTGCTCCGATGACCGGACGGACCTGTTCACTGCCGAGCATGGCCAGCACCCAGAAGAACACCATGGCCAGCAGGAAGTTGGCGACCGGACCAGCCGCCACGATAGCAATACGCTGGCGAACGGACTTGCGATTGAAAGACAAATGAAGCTGATCAGCGGGCACTTCACCTTCACGCTCATCGAGCATCTTGACGTAGCCACCCAGCGGAATGGCTGCGACGACAAACTCGGTCCCCTGCTTGTCATGCCAGCGCAGCAACGGCATGCCGAAGCCCACGGAAAAGCGCAGAACCTTGACGCCACAGCGACGCGCGACCCAGAAGTGGCCGAATTCGTGAAAGGTGACCAGCACACCCAGGGCGATCAGGGTGCCGGCAATCATATAGAGCGCGCTCATCTACTTTCTCCGCAATCCTGTTCTATGCCGCATGAAGCCATGTACCGCTGGGCCTATCGACCGTGACGAGCCAGCCATTGCCCGGCGAGCGTACGTGCTGCCGCGTCCGCCGTGAACACCGCATCGAGATCATTCAGCGCAACCACCGGCTCGAGATTCAACACCTCCTCGATGATACTCGCGATTTCGAGATAGCGAACCCGCCCGTCGAGAAACGCCGCCACCGCGACTTCATTCGCGGCATTGAGCATGGCAGGTGCACTGTTGCCAGCCTCGGCTGCCTGACGGGCAAGCCGCAGACACGGGAAGCGTTCCTCATCGGGCGCCTCGAAGTCCAGGCGTGCGATGGCAAACAGGTCCAGTGGCGCCACGCCAGAATCAATGCGTTCAGGCCAGGCCAGCGCATTGGCGATCGGTGTACGCATGTCGGGATTACCCAGCTGCGCCAGTACCGAGCCATCTACGTAGTCGACCAGAGAGTGAATCACGCTCTGTGGATGGATCACCACTTCGACTTGCGACGGCCGGGCATCGAACAGCCAGCAGGCTTCGATCAGCTCGAGCCCCTTGTTCATCATGCTGGCCGAATCCACGGAAATCTTGCGACCCATGGACCAGTTAGGATGAGCACAGGCCTGATCGGGAGAAACATGCGCCAGTTCAGCCATCGGCGTCTGCCGGAAAGGACCACCAGAGGCTGTCAGCAAAATCCGACGCACGCCGACATTGCTCAGTCCACGAGCGAAATCCTGCGGCATGCACTGAAAAATCGCGTTGTGCTCACTGTCGATGGGCAGCAAGACCGAACCGCTCTTGCGCACCGCCTCCATGAACAAGGCGCCGGACATCACCAGCGCCTCCTTGTTGGCCAGGAGAATCTTCTTGCCCGCCTCGACGGCCGCAAGGGTCGGACGCAAGCCGGCGGCGCCGACAATGGCCGCCATCACAGCATCCACCTCAGGAGCAGCCGCGACCTGGCACAGCCCCTCCTCCCCCACCAGCACCCGAGTCGACAAACCAGCGGCACGCAAGTCGTCCTGCAAACCACGAGCAGCAGCGACTTCTGGCACCACCGCAAACTGCGGCACATGGCGCACGCACAAGGCAAACAGCTCACTCAGACGTGTAAAGCCACTGAGCGCAAACACCTGATAACGCTCAGGGTGACGAGCGATGACATCCAGCGTGCTCAGACCGATCGAGCCGGTCGCCCCCAGAACAGTGACCTGCTGTGGGCGGCTCACGGTGCTGCCATCCACAACAGCACGGCGAATACCGGGATCGCGGCCGTCAGGCTGTCAATGCGGTCCAGTATGCCGCCATGGCCCGGCAGCAGATTGCTGCTGTCCTTGATACCGGACTGACGCTTGAACATGCTTTCAGTCAGATCGCCCACCACCGAGATGAACACGATCAATGCGGCACCGATCAGCCCCTTGAACAGTTGCGCCACCGTCCAGTCACGAAACAGGGCTACCAGTGTCGTGATCACGAGACTCAGTGCCAGACCGCCATACACGCCTTCCCAGCTTTTTCCAGGGCTGACTTGCGGGGCAAGCTTGCGCTTGCCGAAAGCACGGCCGGAGAAATAGGCACCGATATCAGCGCCCCAGACCAGCACCATCACCGCCATGATCAGCCAGTTGCCGAGCGGGTATTGCTTGATCTGGATCAGACCTTGCCAGGCAGGCAGAAGAATCAACAAACCGATCACCAGCTTGCTGGCGGCACTGGCCCAGCGCTCACTGGAGCGCGGATACGTCAGCACCAGCCACGTCGCTACCGCCCACCAGATCACCGAGGCACCCAGCACCCAAGGTGCCAGCCCCGGCAAGATGTACATGATGAACAGCATCAGCGCGACTACCGTCGCATAGCCGACACGAAACGGTTGCGCGGTAAAACCGGCCAGACGCGCCCATTCCCAGGCACCAAGCGTCACGACCAGCCCGATAAACAGCGCAAAACCGGAGCCCTCAAGCAGAAAAAAACCGCCCAGAGCGATCGGCAGCAGGATCAGCGCAGTGATGATTCGTTGTTTAAGCATTAAACCCGGGCTCCAGCTTCGATCTGCTCGCTCGTTTTACCGAAGCGACGCTGACGCGAAGCGAAATCGGCCAGCGCAGTACGCATGGCATCGTGTTTGAAGTCCGGCCAGAACAGGTCGGAGAAGTACAACTCGGCATAAGCCAGTTGCCACAGCAGGAAGTTGCTGATGCGGTGCTCGCCGCCAGTGCGGATGCACAGATCCGGCAGCGGCAGGTCACCGGTCGCCAGACAGGTTTGCAGCAGATCCGGCGTGATGTCTTCCGGACGCAGATGCCCGGCCTGAACCTCGCGAGCCAGACGCTGCGCAGCTTGCGCGATATCCCACTGACCGCCGTAGTTGGCGGCGATCTGCAGAATGAAGCGATTGCTGCCTGCAGTCATGGCCTCAGCCTCGCGCATGGCAGCCTGAAGCTCTGGATGAAAACGCGAGCGGTCGCCAATGATGCGCAAACTGATGTTGTTGTCGTTGAGGCGCTTGGCCTCACGACGCAACGCCTTGAAGAACAGATCCATCAAGGCACTGACCTCATCAGCCGGACGCTGCCAGTTTTCACTGGAGAAGGCGAACAGGGTCAGCACCTCGACCCCGGCCTCGGCACACACCTCGATCACCGCCCGAACAGCGTCCACGCCCGCTTTATGCCCGGCGACACCCGGCATAAAGCGTTTTTTCGCCCAGCGATTGTTACCATCCATGATGATCGCGACATGGCGCGGCACCGCGGACGGCGCAGTCTGCTTGGTCTTGTCCATTAAAACTCGACCCTTAAACGGCCATCAGATCCGCTTCTTTTTCCTTGGTAGCCGCGTCGATATCCGCTTCAGCCTTATCGGTCAGTTTCTGGATATCAGCCGCTGCACGGCGCTCTTCGTCTTCGCTGATTTCCTTGTCCTTGACCAGTTTCTTCAGATCGCCCAGCGCATCGCGACGAATGTTGCGTACCGCGACACGAGCGTCTTCAGCGGCAGCACGGGCCTGCTTGGTGAAGCCCTTTCGGGTTTCTTCAGTCAAAGCCGGCATGGAAACCAGCAGCAACTCACCCAGGTTGGTCGGGTTCAGGTTCAGGCCGGCGTTCATGATCGCCTTGTCGACTGCCGTGAGCATGTTGCGCTCGAAAGGCACGACTTGCAGGGTACGGGAGTCTTTCACCGTGACGTTGGCAACACCGCTCAAAGGGGTATCAGCACCGTAGTAAGGAACCATCACGCTACCCAGAATACTCGGGTGAGCCTTGCCGGTACGAATCTGGCCGAATGCATGGCTCAGCGACTCGATCGACTTTTTCATGCGCTCTTGAGCGTCTTTCTTGATTTCGTTGATCATTGTTGACCTTCCTCGATCAGGGTGCCTTCAGCGCCGCCATGAACGATGTTCAGCAGGGCACCAGGCTTGTTCATGTTGAATACGCGCAGCGGCATCTTGTGGTCGCGGCACAGGCAAATGGCCGTCAGATCCATTACACCCAGCTTGCGATCCAGTACTTCATCATAAGTCAGATGATCGAACTTCTCGGCATGCGGGTCTTTGAACGGGTCAGCGGTGTAGACGCCATCGACCTTGGTCGCTTTGAGCACGACGTCCGCATCGATCTCGATGGCACGCAGGCAGGCCGCCGAATCCGTGGTAAAGAACGGATTGCCGGTACCGGCCGCGAAAATCACCACGTCCTTGGAGTTCAGGTGGCGCATGGCCTTGCGACGATCATAGTGATCGGTCACCCCCACCATGGAAATGGCCGACATCACGATGGCCGAGATATTGGCACGTTCCAGCGCATCGCGCATGGCCAGGGCGTTCATCACAGTGGCCAGCATGCCCATGTGGTCGCCGGTGACCCGATCCATGCCGGCCTTGCTCAGCGCTTCACCGCGGAACAGGTTGCCGCCGCCGATCACCAGTCCAACCTGAACGCCGATGCCGACCAGTTGGCCGACTTCCAGCGCCATGCGGTCCAGTACTTTCGGATCGATCCCGAACTCTTCCGAGCCCATCAGGGCCTCGCCGCTAAGCTTGAGTAGAATGCGTTTATAGCGAGCCTGATAACCACTGCCCTGCTGAGCCATTGCGAATCTCTCCTGCGGCGTATTTAAAAATTCTTTGCGAGCTGTTTGCAGCTGCGTTCACTCTAGCGTGGCGCTGCTTCAGCGCCATCGGAACATGGCTTTGTAAGTCAGTTCCAAGGGGAAACCAATTAAAAATTGGTAACCCTATCTGAAAAGAGGCTGCGCGCGTGAGCGGGCAGCCTCTTTCGGGCGACAGTTGAAAAACCGTCTTATTGCTTGGCGGCAGCCACTTGAGCGGCAACTTCGGCAGCGAAGTCATCAACTGGCTTCTCGATGCCTTCGCCCACTTTGAAGTAGGTGAAGGAAACGATTTCGGCACCGGCTTTCTTGGCCAGCTCGCCAACCTTGACTTCAGGATTCATGACGAAGGCTTGCTCTTTCAGCGAGGCTTCGGCTTTGAACTTGGTGATACGACCGTTGATCATGTTCTCAACGATGTTTTCCGGCTTGCCGGCGATCTTGTCGGCATTCAGCTGCAGGAATACGTTCTTCTCGCGCTCGATGGCCTCGGGGGAGATTTCCGACGCGTCCAGAAACTCTGGGTTCGAAGCTGCAACGTGCATAGCGATGTTCTTGGCCAGGTCGACGTCGCCGCCTTTCAGAACAACCACTGCACCAATCTTGTTGCCGTGCAGGTAAGCGCCTACAACGTCACCTTCAACACGCGCCAGACGACGGATGTTGACGTTTTCGCCACACTTGGCAACCAGGGCTTCACGAGCTGCTTCACGCGAAGCGATCAGCGGAGCCGCGTCGGTCAGCTTCTGAGCGAAGGCTTCTTCGAGGCTTTCGCTGACGAAGTTCTTGAAGTCGTCCTGCAGGGCCAGGAAGTCGGTCTGCGAGTTCACTTCCAGCAGAACAGCGGACTTGCCGTCAGCCTTGACAGCGATAGCGCCTTCAGCGGCAACGTTGCCAGCCTTCTTGGCAGCCTTGATGGCGCCCGAAGCACGCATGTCATCAATGGCTTTTTCGATGTCGCCGCCAGCCTTTTCCAGGGCCTTCTTGCAATCCATCATGCCTTCGCCGGTACGCTCGCGCAGTTCTTTGACCAACGCTGCAGTAATTGCTGCCATTTTCAAATTCCTCTTGGATAGGTTTTCAACCATTCCACCCGATCGAACGGGCGATCAATTCTTCCCGAACCTGTTTGTAGCCGCTGCACGTTACAGATGCTGTAGCTGCGCTGCCGACAGATGGTTTTCGAGGTGGCAAAAAGGGGGCCAAGCCCCCTTTTTGCTTACTGAGTCAACGCCAGGGCGTCAATTACTCAGCTGCAGCCTGAGTTTCTTCAGCTGCGAACTCAACAGTGCCGCCAGCAACATTGTTGCGACCACGGATCACAGCGTCAGCCATCGAACCCATGTACAGCTGGATAGCGCGGATTGCGTCATCGTTGCCCGGGATGATGTAGTCAACGCCTTCCGGGCTGCTGTTGGTATCGACAACGCCGATGACCGGGATGCCCAGCTTGTTGGCTTCGGTGATCGCGATGCGCTCGTGGTCAACGTCGATCACGAACAGTGCGTCTGGCAGACCGCCCATGTCCTTGATGCCGCCCAGGGAGCGATCCAGCTTCTCAAGATCACGGGAGCGCATCAGCGCTTCTTTCTTGGTCAGCTTGGCGAAAGTACCGTCTTCGGCTTGTACTTCAAGGTCACGCAGACGCTTGATGGAAGCACGGATGGTCTTGAAGTTGGTCAGCATGCCGCCCAACCAGCGGTGATCGACGTACGGCGAACCGCAACGTGCTGCTTCTTCAGCAACGATCTTGCCAGCGGAACGCTTGGTGCCGACGAACAGAATCTTGTTTTTGCCCTGGGCCAGACGCTCTACGAAAGTCAGAGCTTCGTTGAACATTGGCAGGGTTTTTTCAAGGTTGATGATGTGAATCTTGTTACGCGCGCCGAAAATGTACTTACCCATTTTCGGATTCCAGTAACGGGTTTGGTGACCGAAGTGCACACCGGCCTTCAGCATATCGCGCATGTTGACTTGGGACATGATAGTTCCTTGATAAGTCGGGTTGGGCCTCCACGTATCCCAATGACCAACCCCTGATCCGAGGATCGAAGGCACCCAGGTCATCGTGTCGACACGTGTGTGGGTTAATGCTCTCGAGGCTATCCCCGGAAAGCGGCGCATTTTATATCACAGGAAGGGCGCAAACGGAACCCGGAATCTGTAATAGCGTCAGGGACATGGGCGCCAGCCCCTTGGAATCGGGACAATGCACCGCATTGTATAGATAGAAGCGATGCACGCAGGCGCGGATTTGCGCCTTTGGTCTGTTAGAATCGCGTTTTTCGGGGCCGCCAAATCAACAGCCGCGCCCCTGTTCGTATCAGCAAGCGCCGAGCGCAGAGAGAACCTGTATGACCGTCACCCTCAAAACCCCCGAGGACATCGCTGGCATGCGTGTCGCCGGCAAACTGGCCGCCGACGTGCTGGAAATGATTGCCGAACACGTCAAGCCGGGCGTGACCACCGATGAGCTGAACCAGATCTGCCACGATTACATCGTCGACGTACAGAAGGCCATCCCTGCCCCGCTCAACTACAAGGGCTACCCGAAGTCGATCTGCACCTCGATCAACCACGTGGTCTGCCACGGCATCCCGAACGACAAGCCGCTGAAAAACGGCGACACCCTGAACATCGATGTCACTGTGATCAAGGACGGCTACCACGGCGACACCAGCCGCATGTTCCACGTCGGCACCGTGCCGGTCTGGGCCGAGCGCCTGTCCCAGGTTACCCAGGAATGCATGTACAAGGCGATCGAGATCGTCAAACCCGGCTGCCGTCTCGGTGACATCGGCGAGATCATCCAGAAGCACGCTGAAAAGAACGGTTTCTCCGTGGTGCGTGAGTTCTGCGGCCACGGTATCGGCAAGGTGTTCCACGAAGAGCCGCAGATCCTGCACTACGGCCGCGCCGGCACCGGCATGGAACTGAAAGCCGGCATGACCTTCACCATCGAACCGATGATCAACCAGGGCAAGGCCGATACCAAGGTGCTGGGCGACGGCTGGACCGCGATCACCAAGGACCGCAAGCTGTCGGCACAGTGGGAACACACTTTGCTTGTCACTGACACCGGTTACGAAATCTTCACCCTGCGCAGCGACGACACGATACCGCGCGTATCGGCCTGATCCGGAACTGCTCCCAGCCTATAGAAGGAATGCCAATCGATGCCGCAGGTGGATCCCGAACTCTTCGACCGCGGCCAGTTCCAGGCTGAACTGGCCCTGAAAGCGAGCCCTATCGCCGCCTTCAAGAAGGCGATCCGCCAGGCCCGCGAAGTGCTCGATGCACGCTTTCGAAGCGGCCGCGACATCCGGCGACTGATTGAGGATCGCGCCTGGTTCGTCGACAACATCCTGCAAAAGGCCTGGGACCAGTTCAACTGGAGCGAAGACGCCGACATCGCGCTGGTCGCGGTCGGCGGCTACGGTCGCGGTGAGTTGCACCCCTATTCCGATATCGACCTGCTGATCCTGCTGGACAGCGCCGATCACGAAATCTTCCGCGATTCCATCGAGCGTTTTCTCACGCTGTTGTGGGACATCGGCCTGGAAGTCGGTCAGAGCGTTCGTTCGGTTGACGAATGCGCCGAAGAGGCCCGTGCCGACCTGACGGTGGTCACCAACCTGATGGAAAGCCGCACCATCTGCGGCCCCGAACGCCTTCGCCAGCGCATGCTGGACGTTACCAGCACCGCTCACATGTGGCCGAGCAAGGAGTTCTTCCTGGCCAAGCGCGCCGAACAGAAGGCCCGCCACCACAAGTACAACGATACCGAATACAACCTGGAACCCAACGTCAAAGGCTCACCCGGCGGACTACGGGATATTCAGACGATTCTGTGGGTCGCCCGGCGCCAGTACGGCACCCTGAACCTGCGCGCTTTGGCAGGCGAGGGCTTCCTGGTCGAGAGTGAAAACGCCCTGCTGGCGTCGTCTCAGGAATTCCTGTGGAAAGTGCGCTACGCCCTGCACATGCTGGCCGGCCGCTCCGAAGATCGCCTGCTGTTCGATCACCAGCGCACCATTGCCGGGTTGCTGGGGTTTGAAGGTGACGACGCCAAGCAGGCCGTCGAAAACTTCATGCAGCAGTATTTCCGCGTCGTGATGAGCATCGCCCAGCTCAGCGACCTGATCATCCAGCACTTCGAGGAAGTCATCCTCGCCCCGGAAGACGAAGCGCCGCCGCAGCCGATCAACTCGCGTTTCCAGCTACACGACGGTTACATCGAGGCACGCAACGACAACGTGTTCCGCCGCACGCCGTTCGCCATGCTCGAGATCTTCGTATTGATGGCCCAGCAGCCGGAAATCAAAGGCGTACGCGCCGACACCATTCGTCTGCTGCGGGAAAACCGTCACCTGATCGACGACAACTTCCGCAACGACATCCGCAATACCAGCCTGTTCATCGAACTGTTCAAGTGCAAGATCGGCATCCACCGCAACCTGCGGCGGATGAACCGCTACGGCATTCTCGGACGCTACCTGCCTGAATTCGGTTTCATTGTCGGGCAGATGCAGCACGACCTGTTCCACATCTATACGGTCGATGCCCACACGCTGAATCTGATCAAACACCTGCGCAAATTGCAGTACTCACAGGTGTCGGAAAAATTCCCGCTGGCCGCCAAGCTCATGGCCAAGCTGCCGAAACCCGAACTGATCTATATGGCGGGCCTGTATCACGACATCGGCAAGGGCCGGCACGGCGACCACTCGGATATCGGCGCAGTGGATGCCGAGGCGTTCTGCCAGCGCCATCAACTGCCGGTGTGGGACAGTCGCCTGATCGTCTGGCTGGTACAGAACCATCTGGTGATGTCGACCACCGCCCAGCGCAAGGACTTGTCCGACCCGCAGGTGATCCATGACTTCGCCCAGATTGTCGGCGACGAAACCCGCCTCGACTATCTGTACGTACTGACCGTGGCAGACATCAACGCGACCAACCCGACCTTGTGGAACTCCTGGCGCGCAAGCCTGTTGCGCCAGCTCTACACCGAGACCAAGCGCGCCCTGCGCCGCGGCCTGGAAAACCCGGTAGATCGCGAAGAACAGATCCGCCAGACCCAGAGCGCAGCGCTGGATATTCTGGTGCGCGGCGGCACCGACCCGGACGATGTCGAGCAGTTGTGGGCGCAACTGGGCGATGACTATTTCCTGCGTCACACTGCCGGCGACGTGGCCTGGCACAGTGATGCGATTCTCCAGCAGCCGGCCGACGGCGGACCGCTGGTGCTGATCAAGGAAACCACCCAGCGTGAATTCGAGGGCGGTACGCAGATCTTCATTTATGCCCCGGACCAGCATGACTTCTTTGCTGTGACCGTGGCCGCGATGGATCAGCTCAACCTGAACATTCACGACGCCCGGGTCATCACCTCCAGCAGCCAGTTCACCCTCGACACCTACATCGTGCTCGACACCGAAGGCGAATCCATTGGCGACAATCCGACCCGGGTCAAACAGATCCGCGACGGCCTGACCGAAGCCCTGCGCAACCCGGACGACTACCCGACCATCATCCAGCGTCGGGTGCCGCGTCAGCTCAAGCACTTTGCGTTCGCACCACAAGTGACGATCCACAACGACGCCCAGCGTCCGGTGACGGTGCTGGAACTGACCGCACCCGACCGTCCGGGCCTGTTGGCACGGATCGGCGGGATTTTCCTGGAGTTCGATCTGTCGCTGCAGAATGCCAAGATCGCCACCCTGGGCGAGCGGGTGGAAGACGTGTTCTTCATCACCGACGCCCACAATCAGCCGCTGTCCGACCCGCTGCTGTGCAGCCGTTTGCAGGATGCCATCGTCGAGCAGCTCAGCGTCAATCAGGAACCCGATATCAAATTGTCGCGCATCAGCATTTGACTGAGCGCCCGGATTCAACCGCTTTGCACGAGACCCAGCACCGATGAACAACGCTCTGTCCCAGCTCCAGCCCTACCCGTTCGAAAAGCTTCGCGCCCTGCTCGGCAGCGTCACGCCAAACCCGGACAAGCGCCCGATCGCGCTGTCCATCGGCGAGCCGAAACACCGTTCGCCAAGCTTTGTCGCCGAGGCGCTGGCCAACAATCTGGATCAGATGGCGGTGTACCCGACCACCCTCGGCATCCCGGCCCTGCGTGAAGCTATCGCCGCCTGGTGCGAGCGTCGCTTCAACGTGCCAAGCGGCTGGATCGACCCGGCGCGCAACGTGCTGCCGGTCAACGGCACCCGTGAAGCGCTCTTCGCCTTCACCCAAACCGTGGTCAACCGCGGCGACGACGCGCTGGTGGTCAGCCCGAACCCGTTCTATCAGATCTACGAAGGCGCGGCGTTCCTCGCCGGCGCCAAGCCGCACTATCTGCCATGCCTGGACGAGAACGGCTTCAACCCGGACTTCGACGCGGTATCGCCAGACATCTGGAAACGCTGCCAGATCCTGTTCCTGTGTTCGCCAGGCAACCCGACCGGCGCGCTGATTCCGGTCGACGTCCTGAAAAAACTGATCGCCCTGGCCGACGAATACGACTTCGTGATCGCCGCCGACGAGTGCTACAGCGAACTGTACTTTGACGAACAGACGCCACCGCCAGGCCTGCTCAGCGCTTGCGCCGAACTGGGTCGCAAGGATTTCAAGCGCTGCGTGGTGTTCCATAGCCTGTCCAAGCGCTCGAACCTGCCGGGTCTGCGCTCCGGTTTCGTTGCCGGCGACGCCGATATCCTCAAGGGTTTCCTGCTGTACCGCACCTACCACGGCTGCGCGATGCCGGTTCAGACCCAACTGGCCAGCGTTGCCGCGTGGAATGATGAAGTGCATGTACGCGCCAACCGTGCGCTGTATCGCGAGAAGTTCGATGCCGTACTGGCGATCCTCAGCCCGGTGATGGATGTGCAGCGTCCGGACGGCAGCTTCTACCTGTGGCCAAACGTGCAAGGTGACGACGCGGTGTTCTGCCGTGATCTGTATGCCGAAGAGCACGTGACCGTGGTGCCGGGTTCGTACCTGTCCCGCGATGTCGACGGGGTCAACCCCGGGGCTGGCCGTGTGCGCATGGCGCTGGTCGCGCCGCTGGCGGAATGCGTGGAAGCGGCCGAGCGCATTCGCGATTTCGTCCTGCGCCACAAGTAATGCCTGAACGCTCGTGTCGGGCAATCCGGCACGGGCGCCTCATACATCGGGTTACAGATCCTCCAACTATTTACCCCACTTGCCGGCCGGTCAGACGTTAGTCTTGAGCCGCGCATATCTCTGCGCCTAAAACAAACTCAAGACTTTAACTTCAAGGAAGAAGTAAACATGAACGACCTGCTGGATTGCCAACTTGTTCAATGGCCCGATGATCAAACTGCCTACACGGCAGCCATCAATGAAAACCCCGCCAATGCAGGCGCAAATACTGGCAGCCGACGTAAACGCTCCGTCATTAACTACTCAAAGCTATGGGCCAACGGCCGAACCTTGAAAATAGCTTTCATGGATGCACCTGACGCCGACCACAAGAACAAGATAGTTGCTGCGGCCAACCAATGGTTGCCGTACATCAACCTGAAGTTTGAATTTGTCGAACATTTGAAAGGCGATATCCGGATTGCAACAAAGAACAATAACAACAGCTCGATGCTGGGCACCGATGCACTGTTGATCCACCCCGACCATCCCACCATGAACCTGGGGGTCAAACCGGAGCATGAAGATTTTGAGGTAATCGTGGTCCACGAATTCGGCCACGCATTGGGTGCGATGCACGAACATCAGCACCCCAAGGCCAATATTCCGTGGGATAAGCCAAGGGTTTATGAGTTCTACAAAAATCGCGAAATGAACCCGCTGACCGAGGAGCAGGTCGACAGGAACCTGTTCGCGTCCTTCGACACACTGGACGCGATCTACACCTCCTACGATCGGAAATCGATCATGCACCACCCGGTGGCAAACGCATTGACGGTGGGCAACTGGGAGGTACCGATCAACCGCCGGATCAGTAAAAAAGACAAACGGCTGATGAGATTGCTCTATCCCAAGTAACGTTTTTTCTATTTGACCTGCCCCAGGTTGGCCTCACTCAGGTCGAGCTCACCCAACACTTCACGCAACACGTCATCGCCAATCTGGTGCTGACGGCTGAGGCTGTACAGTTCAAGGCGTTGCGCGCGCAGGGCCTTGAGGCGCAAACGGCGTTCAAGCAGATCCATCTGGAACGCCAGCGCCTGGGCTTCGGCCGAATCGTTGAACACCTCAAGCTGATGACGGTATTCAGACATGATCCGCGCCTTGAGCTCCGCCGACAGTGCCGCTTGCGCAGCATCCTGCGGGTTGACCTCCTCGACTTCCAACGCATGGATCGCCGCTTCGGCGGTCTTGCGCCAGGCATCGCGGACTTCCTGTCGGCGCTTGTCGTCGGGGCTTTTCTGGATTCCACGCAGCAGCAACGGCAGGGCGATGCAGGCTGCGACCAGCGACATCAGGATCACCCCGGCGGCGATGAAGATCAGCAAGTCACGCTCGGGAAAGGCCTCGCTGCCCATCAGCATCGGCACCGACATCACTCCCGCCAACGTCACCGCACCGCGCACCCCACCGACGGTCAGCAGCCAGCACGAACGGGCAGTCGGCACTTGTGTCAATTCACCCTTGCCACGCAAGCGGCGCAGCAGCACCGACAGACGCCAGATGCTTTGTACCCAGATGAAACGCAACAGCACCAGCGCCAGGAAAATCGCCACCACGTCGAGGCAGCGGTAGAACAGCGTCGGCCACAATGACGTTTCGTGACTGACCACAGCCTTGATGATGTCCGGCAGTTGCAGGCCGAGCAGCAGGAAGATCAAACCGTTGAAAGCAAACTCCAGCAACGACCAGACGCTGCGGTTGAGCAAACGGGTGCTGGTCTGGCGCGGCAGCAGGTCGAGCCAGCTCTGCATCATCCCCGCTGCCACCGCCGAGAGAATGCCCGACGCGCCGAGCCGCTCAGCCAGCACGTAAGCGGCAAACGGCAGCAGCAACATGAACACCACATGGGTCGCCGGATCGTCCCAGCCCCGGGCGATCATCCACGCCCGCAGCCGCCCCACCAGCCAACTGAGTGCAACACCGACCGCCAGCCCGCCGACCGCGACCAGCACGAACGTCAGACTGGCGTTGGCCAAAGAAAACGCACCGGTGACCGCCGCTACCAGCGCGAATTTGAACGTCACCAGACCCGAGGCATCGTTCATCAACGCCTCGCCTTGCAGCATGTGCATCAGCGGCGTGGGCAAGCGGTTCTGCGAAATCGCCGAGACCGCCACGGCGTCGGTCGGGGACAGCACCGCCGCCAGCGCGAAGGCCACCGGCAATGGAATCGTCGGCAGCAACCAGTGAATGAAGTAACCGGCCCCGACCACGGTAAACAGCACCAGGCCGACCGCCAGCGTGAGTACCGGCCCGCGCAAGCGCCACAGTTCACGCTTGGGCATGCGCCAGCCATCGGAAAACAGCAGCGGCGGCAAGAACAGAAACAGGAACAGTTCAGGATCAAGGGCCACGTGCAGACCGAGGGTCGGCCAGGCCAGCAAGGCACCGGCGGCGATCTGTACCAGTGGCAGCGGCATCGGAATCACCCGTCCAACCAGGCGCGAAACACTGACCAGCATCAGCAGGATCAGGACGGTATAAGCGGTTTGCATAAAGCGGAAATCCCGGACAATCGACAGCGTTGAACTGCCATATTAGCCGCTTAGGCTGTGACTGACCGTTGCACCTATGTCGCAGGCGCCCACAGCAGAAGCAACCTCGGCGCCGCGAAACCGTCTTGTCATGGCATAATCCGACACCATTTTTCTCCAGCACCTGTAAAGGGGGCGATTCCTTGACCGTTTCAAGCAAAACGTTGCACCTTTTCGGCATCAAAGCCTGCGACACCATGAAGAAGGCGCGCACCTGGCTCGATGAACACGCTGTCAGCTACGACTTCCACGACTACAAAACCGCCGGCATCGACCGTGAACACCTGACCCAATGGTGTGACGAACACGGCTGGCAAACGGTGTTGAACCGCGCAGGCACGACCTTTCGCAAGCTCGACGACGAACGCAAAGCCGATCTCGACCAGTCGAAAGCCATCGAACTGATGCTCGCTCAACCCTCGATGATCAAGCGCCCGGTGCTCGATCTCGGTGACCGAACCCTGATTGGCTTCAAGCCAGATATCTACGCGGCCGCCCTCAAGTAAGCAGCCCGTCACTTTTTGTAGAGGTATTCACATGTCCAACTCTCTGTTCAGTATCGCCTTCGGCGTCGGCACCCAGAACCGCCAAGGCGCATGGCTGGAAGTGTTTTACGCCCAGCCGCTGCTCAATCCTTCGGCTGAGCTGGTCGCCGCTGTTGCACCGATCCTCGGCTACACCGAAGGCAATCAGGCCATCACCTTCACCACAGCCCAGGCTGCGCAACTGGCAGAAGCCGTGAAAGGCATCGACGCGGTACAAGGCAAGCTGCTGACCCGCCTGGCCGAAAGCCACAAGCCGCTGGTCGCCACCCTGCTGGCCGAAGACGCGCAACTGACCTCCACGCCAGAGGCTTACCTGAAGCTCCACCTGCTGTCCCATCGTCTGGTCAAGCCGCACGGTGTAAGCCTGGCCGGGATCTTCCCGCTGTTGCCAAACGTTGCCTGGACCAGCCAGGGCGCGATCGACCTGAGCGAACTGGCCGAGCTGCAACTCGAAGCCCGTCTGCGCGGCGAGCTGCTGGAAGTGTTCTCTGTGGACAAGTTCCCGAAAATGACCGACTACGTGGTTCCGGCCGGCGTGCGTATCGCTGACGCTGCACGTCTGCGTCTGGGCGCCTATGTGGGCGAAGGCACCACCGTGATGCACGAAGGCTTCATCAACTTCAACGCCGGCACCGAAGGCCCGGGCATGATCGAAGGTCGCGTCTCCGCTGGCGTGTTCGTCGGCAAGGGTTCGGACCTGGGCGGCGGCTGTTCGACCATGGGCACCCTGTCGGGCGGCGGCAACATCGTGATCAAGGTCGGCGAAGGCTGCCTGATCGGCGCCAACGCCGGTATCGGTATTCCGTTGGGCGACCGCAACACCGTCGAGTCGGGCCTGTACGTGACCGCCGGCACCAAGGTGGCGCTGCTGGACGAGCACAACAACCTGGTCAAAGTGGTCAAGGCCCGTGAACTGGCCGGTCAGACCGACCTGCTGTTCCGTCGCAATTCGGAAACCGGCGCTGTGGAATGCAAAACCCACAAATCGGCGATCGAACTGAACGAAGCGCTGCACGCTCACAACTAAGCGCCGCGTCATCCTTCTGTGGGAGCGAGTCTGCTCGCTTCCACAAAGTTTGGCGTACACCCGCCCAAGTTCACCAGGGCTCGAAAGCATGATGATTCCCTCCCCTTGGCGCGCCGATTTTCCAGCCATCGCCGCCCTGCAACGGCAAGACCAGACTTACCTGGACAACGCCGCCACCACGCAAAAGCCCCAGGCCCTGCTCGACGCGCTGGCGCATTACTACGCCAATGGTGCGGCCAACGTGCACCGTGCGCAGCATCTGCCCGGCGCTCACGCTACACAGGCGTTCGAGGACAGTCGCCTGAAGGTTGCCCAGTGGCTGAATGCCGGTGACAGCGGGCAGATCATCTTCACCCACGGCGCCACCAGTGCGCTGAATCTCCTGGCCAACGGCCTGGAACATCTTTTCCATCCGGGCGATGAAATCGTCATCAGCGCCCTGGAGCATCACGCCAATCTGCTGCCGTGGCAGCAACTGGCACAACGTCGCGACCTGCAACTGGTGATCCTGCCGCTGGACGATGACGGGGTGATCGACCTCGCCGCCGCGGTTCACCTGATCAGCCCGCGTACACGGTTGCTGGCGGTCAGTCAGTTGTCCAACGTGCTCGGTGCCTGGCAGCCCTTGCCGGCCCTGCTGGCGATGGCCAAGGCGCAGAACGCGCTGACCGTGGTCGATGGCGCTCAAGGCGTGGTTCACGGCCGGCATGACGTACAGGCACTGGGTTGTGACTTTTATGTGTTTTCCAGCCACAAGCTGTACGGCCCCGATGGCCTCGGCGTGCTGTTCGGGCGCAACGAAGCGCTCGAGCGACTGCGCCCATGGCAGTTCGGTGGCGAGATGGTGCTGGAGGCCAATTACCACGACGCACGTTTCCGCCCGGCACCACTGGGTTTCGAAGCCGGAACGCCGCCGATTGCCAGCGTGATCGGCCTCGGTGCGACGCTCGACTACCTCGCGGGTCTGGATCTGGGTGCCGTGTCCGCCCACGAAGCCGCATTGCACGATTATCTGTTGCGTGGCCTCGCCGCCCGCAACGGCATTCGTCTGTTGGGCAAGCCGCAACTGGCGCTGGCCAGTTTTGTCGTCGAAGGGGTGCACAACGCCGATCTGGCGCACTTGCTGACCGAACAGGGCATCGCCGTACGCGCCGGGCACCACTGCGCGATGCCGCTACTCAAACGCTTTGAACTGGCCGGGGCGATCCGTGTGTCGCTGGCGCTGTACAACGATTCCGAAGACCTGGAGCGGTTCTTTGAAGCGCTGGATCAGGCGCTGGAGTTATTGCGATGAGCCTGCCGGTCGAGGCCGCCGAAGCGCTGCAAACCTTTCAGAACGCCGCCGGTTGGGAACAACGGGCGCGGCTGTTGATGCAGTTCGGGGATCGTCTGCCGCCCTTGAGCGATGCAGACAAGTGCGAGGCCAATCGTGTGCATGGCTGCGAAAGCCAGGTGTGGCTGGTGGGCGAATTGCGCGATGGCCAATGGCAGTTCGCGGCGAGCAGCGATGCGCGGATGATTCGCGGATTGGTGGCGTTGTTGCTGTTGCGGGTCAACGGTTTGACCGCCGGCGAGTTACAGCAGGTCGATCTGCCGGAGTGGTTCAATCAACTGGGGTTGTCGCGGCAGCTGTCGCCATCGCGCAGCAATGGCCTGAATGCCGTGCTGCAGCGGATGAACGAGCTGGCGCATTAAAGGGCTGCTGCGCAGCCCTCTGCTTCAGGCCTGAGGTTTGACCCGATCCGCCGGGCGCCGGACGCCCGCGACAATCTTGTCCACAGCCTTGGTCGCCGCGACCATGCCGAACGTCGCCGTCACCATCATCACCGCGCCAAACCCGCCGGCGCAGTCCAGCTTCACGCCGTCGCCGACAAAACTCTTCTGCAGGCAAATGCTGCCGTCCGGTTTCGGATAGCGCAGTTGTTCGGTGGAGAACACGCACGGCACGCTGTAATGGCGGGTCACGGTGCGCGAGAAGCCGTAGTCGCGACGCAACGTAGAACGCACTTTCGAAGCTAGTGGATCGTTGAAGGTGCGGTTGAGGTCGCAGACCTGAATCAGCGTCGGATCGATTTGCCCGCCGGCACCGCCGGTGGTGATGATCTGGATCTTGCGGCGCTTGCACCAGGCAATCAGCGCCGCCTTGGCGTTGACCGCGTCGATGCAGTCGATCACGCAGTCGATGTTCGGCGTGATGTATTCGGCCATAGTGTCGCGGGTGACGAAGTCCGCCACAGCGTGCACCTTGCAGTCCGGGTTGATCCCACGCAGACGCTCGGCCATCACCTCGACCTTGGGTTTGCCGACCGTGCTGTCCAGCGCGTGCAACTGACGGTTGGCGTTGCTGACGCAGACGTCGTCGAGGTCGAACAGGGAAATCTCGCCCACTCCGCAACGGGCCATGGCTTCCGCCGCCCAGGAACCGACGCCGCCAACGCCGACAATCGCCACGTGGGCGGCGCGCAAACGCTCCATCCCTTCAATGCCATACAAACGGGCGATGCCTGCAAACCGCGGATCTTCTGTACTCATGACCATTACCCCAAAAACCGGCGCGCATTATAGGGCCGTCGGCGGCCAAGAGCACCTTTGCGCTATGAACGGCGAACCTGCCTGCTTTAATTAAAGCTGCACGTAACAAAGATTTGCCTTACATGCTGAAACGAAAGAACTTAAGTCGGGTTGGATTGCCCAACGTCCGGCATTTCCCTGTCTGTTGTAGGACTCGGCGAACTGCCGGTGTAGGATGCGCGCCCTCAGGCGTCAACCAGCCGACCCTTCGTTCCACAGACCTTGGAACCCGACACAGCTATGTCATCGCGTAAATTTGGACTCAACCTGGTGGTGGTTCTGGCAATCGCCGCCCTGTTCACCGGTTTCTGGGCGCTGATCAACCGCCCCGTCTCCGCGCCGAACTGGCCGGAGCAGATCTCCGGTTTCTCCTATTCACCGTTCCAGCAAGGACAGTTCCCGCAGAAGGATCAGTATCCGACTGACGACGAAATGCGCCGCGACCTTGAGATCATGAGCAAGCTGACGGACAACATCCGCATCTACTCGGTCGACGGTTCCCTGCAAGACATCCCGAAACTGGCTGAAGAGTTCGGCCTGCGCGTGACCCTGGGGATCTGGATCAGCCCCGACCAGGAACGCAACGAACGGGAAATTACCCGCGCCATCGAACTGGCCAACACCTCACGCAGCGTGGTTCGTGTGGTGGTCGGTAACGAAGCGATCTTCCGCAAGGAAATCACCGCCAAAGAACTCAGCGTGCTGCTCGACCGCGTGCGTGCTGCGGTGAAAGTGCCGGTGACCACCTCCGAACAGTGGCATGTCTGGGAAGAACACCCGGAACTGGCCAAGCACGTCGACCTGATCGCCGCGCACGTTCTGCCTTACTGGGAATTCATTCCGGTGGACAAGGCCGGGCAGTTCGTTTTCGACCGCGCCCGCGACCTGAAAAAGATGTTCCCGAAAAAGCCGCTGCTGCTGTCCGAAGTGGGCTGGCCGAGCAACGGCCGCATGCGCGGTGGCGCCGATGCGTCGCCGGCGGATCAGGCGATCTACCTGCGCACGCTGGTCAACAAACTCAATCGCCAGGGCTTCAACTACTTCGTGATCGAAGCGTTTGACCAGCCGTGGAAAGCCAGCGACGAAGGTTCGGTCGGCGCCTACTGGGGCGTGTTCAATGCCGCGCGCCAGCAGAAATTCAACTTCGAAGGCCCGGTGGTGGCGATCCCGCAATGGCGCGTGCTGGCCATCGGTTCGGTGGTGCTGGCACTCTTGTCGCTGACCCTGCTGATGATCGACGGCTCGGCCCTGCGCCAGCGTGGCCGTACCTTCCTGACCTTTATCGCGTTCCTGTGCGGTTCGGTGCTGGTGTGGATCGGCTACGACTACAGCCAGCAATACAGCACGTGGTTCAGCCTGACCGTGGGCTTCCTGCTGGCACTCGGTGCGCTCGGGGTGTTCATCGTGTTGCTGACCGAGGCCCACGAACTGGCGGAGGCGGTGTGGATTCACAAGCGTCGCCGTGAATTCCTGCCGGTGGTCGGCGATTCGGACTACCGCCCGAAAGTCTCGATCCACGTACCGTGCTACAACGAGCCGCCGGAGATGGTCAAACAGACCCTCAACGCCCTGGCCAACCTCGATTACCCGGACTTCGAAGTACTGATCATCGACAACAACACCAAGGACCCGGCGGTCTGGGAACCGGTGCGCGACTACTGCGAAACCCTCGGCCCGCGCTTCAAGTTCTTCCATGTTTCGCCCTTGGCCGGCTTCAAGGGCGGTGCACTGAACTACCTGATCCCGCACACCGCCAAGGACGCCGAAGTCATCGCGGTGATCGACTCCGACTACTGCGTGCACCCGAACTGGCTCAAGCACATGGTGCCGCACTTCGCCGACCCGAAAATCGCCGTGGTGCAGTCGCCGCAGGACTACCGCGACCAGAACGAAAGCACCTTCAAGAAGCTCTGCTACGCCGAATACAAAGGTTTCTTCCACATTGGCATGGTCACCCGCAACGACCGCGACGCGATCATCCAGCACGGCACCATGACCATGACCCGTCGCTCGGTTCTGGAAGAACTGGGCTGGGCCGACTGGTGCATCTGTGAAGACGCCGAACTCGGTCTGCGGGTGTTCGAGAAAGGCCTGTCGGCGGCGTATTACCACGACAGTTACGGCAAGGGTCTGATGCCGGACACCTTCATCGACTTCAAGAAGCAGCGTTTCCGCTGGGCCTACGGTGCGATCCAGATCATCAAGCGCCACACCCGCAGCCTGCTGCGCGGCAAGGACACCGAGCTCACCCGCGGCCAGCGTTACCACTTCCTCGCGGGCTGGCTGCCGTGGGTGGCAGACGGCATGAACATTTTCTTCACCGTCGGCGCACTGTTGTGGTCGGCGGCGATGATCATCGTGCCGCAGCGGGTCGATCCGCCGCTGCTGATCTTCGCGATCCCGCCGCTGGCGCTGTTCGTGTTCAAGGTCGGCAAGATCATCTTCCTGTACCGTCGCGCCGTGGGCGTGAACCTCAAGGATGCGTTCTGCGCGGCACTGGCCGGCCTGGCGTTGTCGCACACCATCGCCAAAGCGGTGCTGTATGGCTTCTTCACCAGCAGCATTCCATTCTTCCGTACCCCGAAAAACGCCGACAACCATGGCTTCTGGGTGGCGATTTCCGAGGCCCGGGAAGAGCTGTTCATCATGCTGCTGTTGTGGGGCGCGGCGCTGGGGATTTTCCTGGTGCAGGGGATTCCGAGCAACGACATGCGCTTCTGGGTGGCGATGCTGCTGGTGCAGTCGCTGCCGTACGTGGCGGCGCTGATCATGGCGTTCCTGTCGTCGCTGCCAAAACCTTCGGCGGCGCCTGAGCCGGCACCTGTCGTCTAATTCCTCGACGAAGCACTAAACGGCGGCCAATGGTCGCCGTTTTGCTTTAAGATAACCGCCATTTTGCGGGGCTTGGCGTGATATCCAACCCTGTGGGAGCGAGCTGGCTCGCGATGGCAATGTAACAATCAGCCTTTATGTTGACTGACACACCGCCATCGCCAGCAGGCTGGCTCCCCATTGGCCCTTGCCCAATTTCAAGCATCCGGAGTTTTCCATGACGGCCCACGCCGACCTTTCGCCGACCCTCCAACTCGCCATCGACCTGATCCGCCGTCCGTCCGTGACGCCGGTCGACGCCGATTGCCAGAAGCAGATGATGCAGCGCCTGGGCGATGCCGGTTTCCAGCTGGAACCGATGCGCATCGAAGATGTGGATAACTTCTGGGCGACTCACGGCAAAAGCGACGGCCCGGTGCTGTGCTTCGCCGGTCACACCGACGTGGTGCCGACCGGTCCGGTGACCGCCTGGCAGATCGACCCGTTCAACGCAGTGATCGACGAACACGGCATGCTCTGCGGCCGTGGCGCGGCGGACATGAAAGGTAGCCTGGCGTCGATGACTGTCGCCGCCGAGCGTTTTGTCGCCGACTACCCGGATCACAAGGGCAAGGTCGCGTTCCTGATCACCAGCGACGAAGAAGGCCCGGCACATCACGGCACCAAGGCAGTCGTCGAGCGTCTGGCAGCCCGCAACGAGCGTCTGGACTGGTGCATCGTGGGCGAACCGTCGAGCACCACGCTGGTGGGCGACGTAGTGAAGAACGGTCGTCGCGGCTCCCTCGGCGCCAAACTGACCGTGCGCGGTGTGCAGGGCCACGTGGCCTATCCGCACCTGGCGAAGAACCCGATCCACCTCGCTGCCCCGGCCCTGGCCGAACTGGCCGCCGAGCACTGGGATCACGGCAACGATTTCTTCCCGCCGACCAGTTTCCAGATTTCCAACGTCAACTCCGGAACCGGCGCGACCAACGTGATTCCGGGCGATCTGGTAGCGGTGTTCAACTTCCGTTTCTCCACCGAATCGACGGTCGAAGGCCTGCAGAAACGCGTCGCCGACATCCTCGACAAGCACGGCCTGGACTGGCACATCGACTGGGCACTGTCCGGTCTGCCGTTCCTCACCGAGCCGGGCGCGCTGCTCGACGCGGTGTCGTCGAGCATCAAGCAGATCACCGGTCGCGAGACCAAGGCGTCCACCAGCGGCGGCACCTCCGATGGCCGTTTCATCGCGACCATGGGCACGCAGGTTGTTGAGCTGGGCCCGGTCAACGCGACCATCCACCAGGTCAACGAGCGCGTACTGGCGGCCGACCTCGACGTGCTGACCGAGATCTACTACCAGACCCTGATCAAGTTGCTCGCCTGATGCTCGCGTGCCCGATCTGCAGTGAACCGCTGAACGCGGTGGACAACGGCGTGGTCTGCCCTGCCGGCCACCGCTTCGACCGTGCGCGTCAGGGTTACCTGAACCTGCTGCCGGTGCAGCACAAGAACAGCCGCGATCCTGGCGACAATCAGGCGATGGTCGAGGCCCGCCGCGACTTCCTCAACGCCGGCCATTACGCGCCGGTAGCCAAGCGTCTGGCGGAACTGGCGGCCAGTTATGCGCCGGCGCGCTGGGTCGATATCGGTTGCGGCGAGGGTTACTACACCGCGCAGATCGCCGACGCCTTGCCGGACGCCGATGGCTACGCGCTGGACATCTCGAAGGAAGCGGTCAAACGCGCCTGCAAACGCAATCCGGCGCTGACCTGGTTGATCGCCAGCATGGCCCGGGTGCCATTGGCTTCCGGCAGCTGCCAGTTTCTGGCCAGTGTCTTCAGTCCGCTGGACTGGGAAGAAGCCAAGCGCCTGCTCAGCGTCGGTGGTGGTCTGATGAAGGTCGGCCCGACCAGCGGCCATCTGATGGAACTGCGCGAACGCCTGTACGATGAAGTGCGCGAATACACCGACGACAAGCATCTGGCCCTGGTGCCGGAAGGCATGGCGCTGGCGCACAGTGAAACCCTGGAGTTCAAGCTGACGCTGGACAAGCCCGAGGATCGCGCCAACCTGCTGGCGATGACACCCCACGGCTGGCGAGCCAGTGCCGAGCGCCGTGCGGCGGTGATCGAACAGGCCGAGCCGTTCGTGACCACCGTGTCGATGCGCTACGATTATTTCGTTCTTCAATAACTTTTGGACTCGGGCAAGCAGCCCGGGGCCGGCTAAATCCGCGAATGGATTTTTCAGACCCGCAGTGAGGATATCCATGCGCCAACCGGACATCGAGATTTACCTGAAAGACGCCGACGTCGACCACAAGGCCATTTCCGCCTGGCTGGGCGCCGCCCTCGGCCCGTGCAGCGACTGGGTACAGAAAGGTCAGACCTACAAATGCAAGGCCGGCAACATCCCGGTCACCTGGCTGCCGAAAGCTGTGGGCAAGTGGAACAGCCTGTACCTGGAAAGCGACCAGACACCATGGGACGACGACATTGCCTGCGCCCGCGCCGCGTTCGCCGCGCTGAACGTCGAAGTGCGCTGCGCGCCGGGGACGTGGGTCGAGGAAGAAGGTGAGGAAACGGCGGACCGCTGGATCCGGATCAGCGAAGACGGTGAAGAAGAAATCACCTGGAAAACGGCCTGACGCTGAACACTCCCGCGCTCTGTGCCCCACGGTGGACGCAGAACGCGGGAACGATCATTACAGGCCTACAACATCCTCGGCCTGCAACCCCTTCTGCCCTTCCACCACCGCGTATTCAACCTGCTGACCTTCGGTCAGCGAACGGTGGCCTTCACCGCGGATCGCGCGGTAGTGCACGAATACGTCCACCCCGTCTTCGCGCTGAATGAAGCCGTAGCCCTTGGCGTCGTTGAACCACTTCACGTTGCCGGTTTCACGTGTTGCCATCTGTTCATACTCCTTTTTTATTATTGAACAGGCTTTTCGCAGGAAAGCCTTTGCGGAACGTCAGCCTGCGTCCGACGTCCATAAAAGGGCCCCGGCGACAGAGCGCCGAGTATATGACAGGCAACAAAACTCTCAACAGGAGATTACTTCGCCGCTTTTTTGCCGATTTTCCATGAATCCGGCACACTATCGACCGCCCGAGCAAACGCTCGGTTTATCCACTCATGCAGAAGCCGTATGACCCGTTCCCCGTTCCGCCGTCTTGTGTTTGGCACCTTGCGCCGACTGTTGTATCTCTGGGTTCGCTCCGAGACGATCAACCAGTCGTCGTTCACCCTCAACCTCGACCGCAGTCGTCCGGTGTTCTACGTCCTGCAAAACCCATCGCTGACGGATCTGGCGGTGGTCGACACCGAGTGCACCAAGGCCGGCCTGCCGCGCCCGGTGCTGCCGGTGTCAGTGGGTTCGCTGATCGAACCGGCGGCGTTCTTCTACCTGACGCCGGACCCGGACTGGCTCGGCCGCCAGGACAAGCGCGGTGCGCCGCCGACCCTGACCCGACTGGTCAGCGCCCTCACCCAGAATGCCGCCGAAGACGCGCAGATCATTCCGGTCAGCGTGTTCTGGGGCCAGTCGCCGGACAGCGAGAACAGCCCGTGGAAATTGCTGTTCGCCGACAGCTGGGCCGTCACCGGGCGTCTGCGTCGGCTGCTGAGCATCATGATTCTGGGCCGCAAGACCCGCGTGCAGTTCTCCGCGCCGATCCATCTGCGCGAACTGATCGAACACAACAAGGGCCACGAGCGCACCGTGCGCATGGCCCAGCGGATCCTGCGGGTGCACTTCCGCAATCTCAAAGCCGCAGTGATCGGCCCGGACATCTCCCACCGCCGTAACCTCGTCAAGGGCCTGCTCAACCAGCCGCTGGTCAAGCAAGCGATCCTCGACGAAGCCGAGCGCGAAAACATCTCCCCGGAAAAAGCCAAGGCCCAGGCCCTGCGCTACGGCAACGAGATCGCCTCGGACTACACCTACACCGCGATCCGTTTTCTGGAAGTGGTGTTGAGCTGGTTCTGGAACAAGATCTACGACGGGATCAAGGTCAATCACATCGAGGGCGTGCAGAAGGTCGCCCAGGGTCACGAAGTGATCTACGTACCGTGCCACCGCAGCCACATCGACTATCTGCTGCTGTCGTACTTGCTGTTCCGCAACGGCTTGACTCCGCCGCACATCGCCGCCGGGATCAACCTCAACATGCCGGTGATCGGCAGCCTGCTGCGCCGTGGCGGTGCGTTCTTCATGCGCCGCACGTTCAAGGGCAACCCGCTGTACACCTCGGTGTTCAACGAATACCTGCACACCCTGTTCACAAAAGGCTTCCCGGTCGAATACTTCGTCGAGGGCGGTCGCTCGCGTACCGGCCGCATGCTGCAACCGAAAACCGGGATGCTGGCGATCACGATGCGCAGTTTCCTGCGTTCGTCGCGGATGCCGATCGTGTTCGTGCCGGTGTACATCGGATACGAGCGCGTGCTCGAAGGGCGGACCTACCTCGGCGAGCTGCGTGGCGCGAGCAAGAAGAAAGAATCGATCTTCGACATCTTCAAAGTCATCGGCGCGCTCAAGCAGCGTTTCGGCCAGGTGGCGGTGAACTTCGGCGAGCCGATCAAACTCGCGGAATTCCTCGACAGTGAACAGCCGGGCTGGCGCCAGCAGGAACTCGGCCCGCAGTTCAAACCGGCGTGGCTCAACGAAACCACCAATCGCCTCGGCGAGAAAGTCGCACAGCATCTGAACGAAGCGGCGGCGATCAACCCGGTCAATCTGGTGGCGCTGGCGTTGCTGTCGACCACTCGTCTGGCGCTGGATGATCGCGCCATGGCGCGGGTGCTGGATCTGTATCTGGCGCTGTTGCGCAAGGTTCCGTACTCGCCGCACACCACCCTGCCGGAAGGCGATGGCCGGGCATTGATCGAACACGTCAAAGACATGGATCTGCTGTCCGAGCAGAATGATGCACTGGGCAAGATTCTCTATCTGGACGAGCAGAACGCCGTCCTGATGACCTACTACCGCAACAACGTGCTGCACATCTTCGCCCTTCCGGCGTTGCTCGCGAGTTTCTTCCAAAGCACTTCGCGCATGAGCCGCGAGCAGATCCTGCGCTACACCCGTGCGCTGTATCCGTATCTGCAGGCGGAACTGTTCATCCGTTGGAACCTGGACGAGCTGGATGCGGTTATCGACCAGTGGCTGGAGGCGTTCGTCGAACAAGGCCTGCTGCGTTTCGAGAAAGACGTGTTCCTGCGCCCGGCGCCGAGCTCACGGCATTTCGTGCTGCTGACTCTGCTGTCGAAGAGCATCGCCCAGACCCTGCAACGCTTCTACATGACCGTGTCGTTACTGCTCAACGCTGGCCAGAACACCATCAGCGCCGAAGAACTGGAAGACCTGTGCACGGTCATGGCCCAGCGCCTGTCGATCCTGCATGGCCTGAATGCGCCGGAATTTTTCGACAAGAGCCTGTTCCGTCACTTTATCCAGACGATGCTTGATCTTGACGTTCTGCGTCGCGACGAAGCGGGCAAGTTGAGTTATCACGAACTGCTCGGTGAACTGGCTGAAGGTGCAGCGAAACGGGTGTTGCCTGCGGAGATTCGATTGTCGATCCGCCAAGTGGCGCTACATCGCAGTGAGGATGCGGCGGAAACTGCAACCTCGCCGAGTTCCTGAAACTTGAGGACAACTAACCGGAAGACCGGATCGTATTCCGGCTAGTTGTTTTATGAATTAATGGGTTCTTTTTAATCGATAAGGAAATCGATATGAGCTTATTAAACGAGCCTCCTCATAACATCACCGTAACGTTCAGCCTTCCACCAGAGTTCAGTGCCCCTCTCGACGGAGATAATGAAACCGTTGTAGACGTACAGGTGATCAATACCTGGCAAACGTTAAGCATCAAACACTGGAAACATCCCGCCATTGTCGACGGCCAGTGGAATTTCAGGTTTCCCCATCGATATAGCGATGGGAGCGTCAAATACCGCGTCACCATCCAGCTGTTTCATAACGGGCAGCCCTTGTTGCTGGAACAGGATCACTTCGTCATTGTTCATCAGTTCCCCCACCGCCAGACGCTGCATTTGAGTCCAGTCGGTTACTTGTACGTTGAAGTGCAGGAACCCGAAATGATTCCCCCCGAACAGGCAATCACCATCAGCCTGCATGAAAACGAAAGTCCCGATGTCGAACTCGCGCGCGTCTCTCACGATGAGAGAACTGCCACTTCGTTTTATCTTGAATATGATCCGGAGCATGTGCTGCCGGGCAAACGGTATGTACTGACGGGGATAGAAAACAGGTATCACCAACGGCTGTCCGTATTTCCTGAAGGTATCGAACTTGTACCAGCGACACATCCGCCCCGATCACGCCTGTTGCGGGTCATCGATCAGTGGCTGAATGAACCGTTACGTTTGTTCACTGACTCACTTTCCAAAATCCGCTAGATTTCTCTGGGCGCCCCTCTGGCGCCCAAGTCTTTTGAGGTCCCCATGAAAAAACTTTCTCTTCTCGCCGCCGCCACCTTGTTGAGCGCCTGCCAGTCCACCACACCGAGCGGCAAAGTGAGCCTCGACGGCGAAGTGTTCTACCTGCAGCGCATCGCTCTGCCACCGAGCGCGACACTCAGCGTGAGCCTGCAGGACATTTCGCTGGCCGATGCGCCGGCTGTCGTGCTCGATGAACAGAAAGGCCCGATCAAGGGACAAGTCCCGCTGCCGTTCCATTTGAGCTACGATCCGGCCCAGGTCAAACCCGGCCACCGCTACTCGGTCAGCGCACGCATCGAAGTCAACGGCGAGCTGATGTTCATCACCACCGAAAACCATGCCGTGCAGCTCGATGGCAAGGATCCGCAGCCGCTGAAGATACGCGTCGACGCTGCCCGCTAACGCACCTATGAATAAGGAAGCCTTCATGCTCCGCCCTACCCTTCGCTTCGCCGGCCTGTGCGCGGGCCTGATGATCTCCGCCAGCGCACTGGCCCTGTCCCTCAGCGACCTGTCGCAAGGCGACGCCACCGGCGGCCTCAAGGATGCCCTGACCCAGGGCGCGCAACTGGCCGTCAAACAACTCGGCACCCCGGGCGGCTTCAGCAACAACCCTGACGTGAAGATCGAACTGCCGGGCAAACTCGGCAAAGTCGCCGGCAAGATGAAAGCCTTCGGCATGGGCGCCCAGGTCGAGGAACTGGAAACCGCCATGAACAAGGCCGCGGAAACCGCCGTGACCCAAGCCCAGCCGATCCTCGTCGACGCCGTGAAGAAAATGAGCGTGGAAGACGCCAAAGGCATCCTCAGCGGCGGCAACGACTCCGCCACCCGATACCTGGACAAATCCAGCCGCGAACAGATCCGCACCAAGTTCCTGCCGATCGTCAAACAGGCGACCGACAAGGTAGGCGTGGCGCAGAAGTACAACTCATTCGCCGGCCAGGCTGCGACCTTCGGGGTGGTCGATGCGAAGAGCGCCAACATCGAAAGCTACGTGACCGAACAAGCGCTGAACGGCCTGTTCGAGATGATCGGCAAACAGGAAGAAACCATCCGCAAGAACCCGGCCGCTGCGGCGACGAGTCTGGCGAAGAAGGTGTTTGGCAGCCTCTAGGCCGACGCTGCACGGGAGCGAGACAACTCGCTCCCGTGCTTCAACACACTGGCTGGACTGCGTAAAAAGAACACCCACTCGCTGCCCATTTTCCTTTTCTCGAAGACCTGCAACTCGACCAGTCCATTCAGGGCTGACATCGCGGTGCTGCAAGAACAACCCAAGTGTTCCCTCACGTTGCTCGCCGTAAATTCCTTCGCCACTCCGCTCTTGGCCGCCTGATACAGCGCCCGCTGCCTTTGCGTCAGCCGCTCGAAAAAAACCGACGCCATCAGCCAGCGCTCAAGGTCTTCCGTGTACGCCAGGCTTTTACGGTAGACATCCGTGAAGCGACTGACTGCACGCTGAATCACCGAACACTGAAACTCGATGAAATACGTCAGATCCAGCTCATCGGCCTCGCTATGCAAATACGACCGCCCGTACTTCACCGGCGCATTGCGCAGCAAAGGACTGATCGCAATGTAGCGAAATGCCGAAAACTCGTGATTGAACATGAACCAGTAGAACAACGCCCTCGCAACCCGTCCGTTACCATCGCGAAACGGATGTTCGTAGCCCAGAGAGAAATGCAGCGTAATCGCCTTGATCAACGGGTGCAGGTAGTCCTTTTCTTGAGGTGAACCGAGTGGCTGATTGATCCAGCGCACGAGCCTCTGCAAACGCATCACCAGCCCGACAGCGGGCGGCGGTGTATGCACCGTATTGCCCTCGCCGTCCTGTACCACCACTTCATCGTTCGTCCTGAAAAAACCGGGACTGTATTGCGCGTCATCGATCCCCTCAACGCCCACCCGATGCATTGCCGCGATCAAGTCGACGCTCAAGGGTTGATAACGGTTTTCCCAGGCGAAATTCATCATCCTGTAATTGCCCATGACCATGCGCTCATCCGGCGTGCGCGGCTGCCGTTGATACTTGAGCATGTCCTTGGCAACCCGCGTGGTCGTTGCCGCACCTTCCAACTGGCTGCTGGCGATCACTTCGTCTTCGATCAGATCATTGAGCAAATAACTGAAATGCGACCGTTCGCCAATCTGCCCGGTCATGCATTCCAGCGAAGCGGAAGTCGTCTGCAGATCGACGGCCGAAAGGGTTTTCCGTACCGAGGGTGTCAGCAAGTACTTGCCCCACTGCGGCGGCTCACCCAATGGCAGGAGATTGATGTACTGCGCAGCCCTCGCCCTCTTCACCAGCGCCCAACACAAACGAGCGTCCAGCCTCGGCGCCCAGCGATAGCGCAAATCCTCGAAAGGCAAATAACGCCCCCGATCATCGAGAGGCTTGAGCAGCGCCAGATAATCCACCAGATGCTGCTTGTGCGGCGCCCGCGCCAATAGGTCGAACACCGGATCGGTCCGTCCTTTAAACACTGGCGGCTTCTTCACAAAAAACCTCTCGATCACTCATAAACACAGATGACCGAGTACAACACCCCAGACCAGACGACCTCAATATCAGAGAATTCTGAAAAAGCTGTAGGAGACACCGCAGCCCATAGCCCATAGCCCATAGCCCATAGCCCATAGCCCATAGCCCATAGCCCATAGCCCATAGCCCATAGCCCATAGCCACTCAAACACAATGAGCGTTAGCTCGAGTAAAGCTTTTGACGTGCCGGCCCCATCGGCAGGCTGAGTGTAGGGATTTATCCGGGGGTAGGCGCGAAGCGCCGTTCGACGAAGTCGAACACATCGAGAGGAGGTGCAGCGAAGCAAACCGGAGGCGATGCCCCCGGATGAATCCCGGAGCGAAGGAACACCGAGCCAAAGCGAGGGGCCGAACGCAGGGGCCAAGCCTTTTGCTTACTTTTCGGCGTTTGGAAAAGTGAGCCGCTGTAAGAGCGGAACCGCCAGCGGCAACACCCGAAGCAACGGATATTCACAAAGAACACCCAGAGCCTGGTCGGCCCGAAGGCCGCCACGCTCACCAAACCAAATCAAGCCTCCTTACGCACCCGGAACCAAGCCGCATACAACGCCGGCAAAAACAAAAGCGTCAGAGCCGTCGCCACAATCAACCCGCCCATGATCGCCACCGCCATCGGCCCGAAAAACACACTGCGCGACAACGGAATCATCGCCAGCACCGCCGCCAGCGCCGTCAACACAATCGGCCGGAACCGGCGCACCGTCGCCTCAATGATCGCCTGCCAGGGCTTGAGCCCCGCCGTAATATCCTGCTCGATCTGATCCACCAGAATCACCGAGTTGCGCATGATCATCCCCGACAGCGCAATCGTCCCGAGCATCGCCACAAACCCGAACGGCTGACGGAACACCAGCAGAAACAGCGTGACGCCGATCAAACCCAGCGGCGCCGTCAGAAACACCATCGCCGTGCGTGAGAAACTGCGCAACTGCACCATCAGCAACGTCAGCACCACGACAATGAACATCGGCACGCCTGCATTCACTGACTTCTGCCCGCGTTCGGAGTCTTCTACCGTACCGCCGACATCCAGCAGATAACCGTCAGGTAATTCGGCACGAATCGGATCGAGCGTCGGCTGAATCTGTTTCACCAGCGTCGCCGGTTGCTCCTTGCCATAGATATCGGCGCGCACGGTGACGGTCGGCAGGCGATTGCGGTGCCAGATGATGCCTTCCTCGAAGCCATATTCCAGCGTTGCAATCTGCGAAAGCGCCACGCTGCGGCCATTGTCGGTCGGCACCGCCAGGCTCGGCAGCAGGGTCAATTCCGTGCGTTCATGCACGGTGCCGCGCAGAAGGATTTCGATCAGTTCGTTGTCCTCGCGGTACTGGCTGACGCTGGAGCCGGTCAGCGAGCTCTGGAGGAATTTCGCCAGGTTCGCAGTGCTCACCCCCAGGGCCCGGGCGCGGTCTTGATCGATGTTCAGGTACACAACCTTGCTCGGCTCTTCCCAATCCAGATGCACATTCACGACATGTGGGTTCTCACGCACCTTGGCCGCGACTTTCCGGGCCAGAGCGCGGACCTCCTCGATATGCTCCCCCGTAACACGGAACTGCACCGGATAGCCAACCGGCGGGCCGTTCTCCAGTCGCGTAACCCGCGACCGCAGGGCCGGGAATTGTTCGTTCAAGGTATCGATCAGCCAGGTGCGCAGGGCTTCGCGTTCCTCGATGGTTTTCGCCAACACGACGAACTGGGCGAAGCTGGCCGCCGGCAGCTGTTGATCCAGCGGCAGGTAGAAACGCGGCGAGCCGGTACCGACGTAGGCCACATAGTTGTCGATGCCGGCATGATCCTTGAGCATCGCCTCCAGTCGCTTGACCTCGGCAGTGGTGTTGGCCAGCGAAGCCCCTTCGGCCAGTTTCAGATCAACCATCAACTCCAGTCGGTTGGAGGCCGGGAAGAACTGCTGCGGGACGAACTTGAACAGCATCACCGAGGCGACGAACAGCCCCACCGTCAGCACGATCACCGTCTTGCGCCGACGCACGCACCATTCCACCAGACGTCGAACCCGCTGATAAAACGGTGTGGCATAAGGGTCCGGATGACCGTCACCACTGCCGTGTTTGGCCGCGTGAATTTTCGCCAGGTCCGGCAGGAGTTTTTCCCCGAGGTACGGCACAAACATCACCGCCGCCACCCACGAAGCGAGCAACGCAATGGTGACGACCTGGAAAATCGAGCGGGTGTATTCACCGGTGCCGGACTGCGCGGTGGCAATCGGCAGGAAGCCGGCGGCGGTGATCAACGTGCCGGTGAGCATCGGGAATGCGGTGCTGGTCCAGGCGTAACTGGCCGCCTTGATCCGGTCGAAGCCCTGCTCCATTTTGATCGCCATCATTTCCACGGCGATGATCGCGTCGTCCACCAGCAAGCCCAGCGCCAGCACCAGCGCACCGAGGGAAATCTTGTGCAGGCCGATGCCGAGGTAATACATGCAGGCGAAGGTCATCGCCAGCACCAGCGGAATGGTCAGCGCCACCACCATGCCGGTGCGCACGCCAAGGGAGAAGAAGCTCACCAGCAACACGATGGCCAGCGCTTCGACCAGCACCTGGACGAACTCGCCGACACCGCTTTTCACCGCCGCAGGCTGATCGGAAACCTTGCGCAGTTGCATGCCGGCCGGGAGGTTTTTCTGTAGGCGGGAGAATTCGGTTTCCAGGGCTTTGCCCAGCACCAGAATGTCGCCGCCGTCCTTCATCGCCACCGCAAGTCCGATCGCGTCTTCGCCCATGAAGCGCATGCGCGGCGCCGGCGGATCGTTGAAACCACGCCGCACGTCAGCGACATCGGAGATACGGAACATACGATCACCGACCCGGATCGGGAAGTTCCTGATCTCGTCGACTGTCTGAAAATTCCCCGAGACCCGTAGCTGCAATCGCTCGCTGCCGGTTTCGAAGAATCCGGCGGTGGATACTGCGTTCTGTTCCTCCAGAGCCTGCTGAACCGCTGCCAATGGCAAGCCGAGGGTGGCGAGTTTGACGTTGGACAGCTCGACCCAGATCTTCTCGTCCTGCAGCCCGAGTAGATCGACCTTGCCCACGTCCTTGACCCGCTGCAGCTGGATCTGGATGCGGTCGGCGTAATCCTTGAGCACAGCGTAGTCGAAACCGTCGCCGGTCAGCGCATAGATATTGCCGAACGTGGTACCGAATTCATCGTTGAAAAAGGGGCCCTGAATCCCCGGTGGCAAGGTCTGGCGGATATCGCTGACCTTCTTGCGCACCTGGTACCAGAGGTCCGGAATTTCCACCGAATGCATCGAGTCGCGGGCTATGAACGTGACCTGGGATTCACCGGGGCGGGAGAACGAGACGATGCGTTCGTACTCGCCGGTTTCCATCAATTTCTTTTCAATGCGCTCGGTGACCTGACGCGAAACTTCCTGCGCAGTGGCGCCCGGCCATCGGGTTTGTATGACCATGGCCTTGAAGGTGAACGGCGGGTCTTCGCTCTGTCCGAGTTTGGTGTAGGACAATGCGCCGACGATGGCCAGCAAAAGCATCAGGAACAGTACGATCTGGCGATTACGCAGCGCCCATTCGGAAAGGTTGAAGCGCATCGGGCCTTACTCCTTGTCCGCCAGATTGACCACACGGTTGGAGCGATCCACGGGACGCACCTGCTGCCCTTCCAGCAGCACATGCACGCCGGCGGCCACGACCCAGTCGCTGGCGTTGAGGCCTTCGAGCACCGGCACGGTTTTCTCGCCGAACGGGCCGATACGCACGGGCGTCTTTTTCAAGGTGTTGTTGGCGCTGACGACCCAGACATAGGTCGCGCCGTTTTCGGCGGTCAGGGCCGAGAGCGGCACCGACAGCGGGATCACATCAGCGGTCTGCACGAATACTCGGGCGCTCTGGCCGAGTTCGACAGGCACTTTGCCGGCGGTGAAGGCGATGCGGGCGGCAAAGGTGCGGGATTTCGGATCGGCGGCCGGCGACAGCTCGCGGATCCGCCCGGCGAAGCGCTGGTTCTGTTGAGTCCACAACTCAACCGACACTGGCTGGCCGACCTTGAAGCGGCCAAAGCTCTGCTCCGGCAGGCTGATCAGCACTTCACGTTCGCCATCGGTGGCGAGGGTGAAAACAGTCTGCCCGGCGGCGACCACTTGCCCGACTTCGACTGAACGCTTGGCGACTACACCGTCCTGAGGCGCACGCAGCACGGCATAACTGGCCTGATTGGTCGAGACGTTGAATTCGGCTTTGATCTGTTTGAGGCGGGCTTCGCCGGAGCGGTAGAGGTTTTCGGCATTGTCGTAGGCCGAGCGGCTGACCATCTGCCGTTCCATCAGGGTCTTGTAGCGATCACGCTCGGCGCGCACCAGATTCAGATTGGCTTCGGCGGCAGTGACCTGGGCGCGGGTGGCTTCCAGCTGCAGGCGTACGTCCTGCGGATCGAGTTCGGCCAAGGGCTGATCGGCCTTCACGCGCTGGCCTTCCTCGACCAGTCGTCGGCTGACTTTGCCGCCGATGCGGAACGCCAGATCGGGTTCATAGCGGGCTCGCACCTCGCCCGGATAACTTTCCATCGCCTGCGCCGAAGGCTCTGGCTGTACCACCATGGCCGGTCGCACGCTGACTGGCGTCACCTCTTCCTTGCCACATGCCGACAATAAAAACGCCAGACTGACTGGCACCGCAAAGGACAACGCATGGCGGAACATGGTGAAGGACCTTTCGCTAAGGAGGCTTGGAATAATTATACTGGCCGGTATGTTATTAATAGCAAACTCACCAGTCCAGTATTAAAAGCGAAGAATGTCGAACAATCTTTCAGCTCCAAACGGCCCCGGCCGCCCGAAGGATCCGGCCAAGCGCCAGGCGATTCTCGAAGCGGCGAAAATCCTGTTCCTGAGTCATGGCTATGCCAACACCAGCATGGACGCGGTGGCCGCCGAGGCTGGCGTGTCGAAGCTGACGGTCTACAGCCATTTCAATGACAAGGAGACGCTGTTTTCCGCCGCTGTCGTTGCCAAATGCGAGGAGCAATTGCCACCGCTGTTCTTCGAATTGCCGGACGGCATCGCGGTGGAAAATGTGTTGCTGAACATTGCCAGAGGCTTTCATCACCTGATCAACAGCGATGAATCGGTGAACCTGCATCGCCTGATCATGGCGCTGGGCAGCCAGGATCCGAAGCTGTCGCTGATCTTCTTCGAGGCCGGCCCGCAGCGCATGGTGCAAGGCATGGAGCGGCTTTTGCGGCGGATCGATGAGACTGGCGCGCTGCGCATCCACAACCCGCACAACGCCGCCGAACACTTCTTCTGCCTGATCAAGGGCGCGGGGAATTTCCGGTTGCTGTATGGCTGCGGTGAACCACTGACCGGAGAGGCGGCGGAAAGCCATGTGCAGGAAGTGGTCGAGTTATTCATGCGCGCCTATCGCCCTTGAAAACAAAAATCCCACGCCATGCGTGGGATTTTCTTGTGTGACGGATCAGGCCTTGAGCGCTTTCTTCGGGTAGATGTCATAGCGACTGGATTTGCCATCCAGCGCATGGCTCGGCTTCGGCCCTTCGATGCACGGAGCCTTGCGCGGGCGCTTGACCACCACCCGGTGCGTGGCCAGCGCCAACGCCGCTTCCAGCAAGGCCGGTGCATCCGGGTCATCGCCCACCAGCGGGCGGAACAGGCGCATTTCCTTCTTCACCAGGGCGGTTTTCTCACGGTGCGGAAACATCGGGTCGAGGTAGATCACCTGCGGTGGCTCGCCTTCCCAGTTGCGCATCACGTCAATCGAGTTGCCCTTGAGCAGCGTCATCCGCGCCACGATCGGTGCCACGTCGAAATCTTCCGCCGCGCGGGCCAGACCATCCTCAAGCAACGCGCCGATCAGCGGCTGACGCTCGATCAAGCTCATCTCGCAGCCCAGGCTCGCCAGCACGAACGCATCCTTGCCCAGCCCCGCCGTGGCATCCAGCACCCGCGGACGCACGCCTTGGGCGATACCGACCGCCTTGGCGATCATCTGCCCGCTGCCACCGCCGTAGAGCCGGCGATGGGCCGCGCCACCTTCGACGAAGTCGACCCGCACCGGCCCCGGCGCATCCGGCCCAAGCTGTTGCAGTTGCAAACCCTGCTCGCCGACCTGCAAGGCGAACTCGCCGTCGGCCACCTGTAACGGCAGGTTCAGGCGCTGCGCCCACTGCTCGGCCTGCGCTTCGAACGTCGGGCCGAGGGCTTCGACATGGATGCGGCAGGCCGCGGGTTGCTCAATCATGGAAAACACGCTCAAAAAAGTTAAGGATCGGCAAAATCCGCCGATAACCCAATCAACGCGCATTTTGCCAGAGCTGAGCGTCGACCGAAAAAAATGTCAGGCATTCTTCCCACATCGATTGGCTACATTTCGCCCACAGGCGATTTCAGCCGTCATAACACTCAAGCATTGGGCGGCGTCAGCCACCTGTGGCAGGATTTCTTTGCCCAGGCCCTGGCCGAACAATCGAGTGATGTGGTGCCGGCCTGTGGCACCTTCCCGCCGGTCGATCTCGAAAGCCCTGAAGAACCGACTGTCGGCAGCGAACTGCACGCCCACATCATCGACCAGCGCGAATGCAACGTGGTGGAAACCCCGGTTCGCCCGCCTGAGCCGCTGTTCCTGCCGATTGCCGAAATCGATATGAACCTGGCCGAGCCGTATCCTCCGTTCCCGCCGGAAGCAATCAAGACTCAGCAAAAGCAGCAGGATTTCGACAGCAGTTGGGTTCGTCCGGTCGTGATCAACAACGGTCAGCCAATTCCGGAACCGGGCCCTGCCCCGCAGAAAAAGCCGCTGTACCTGCCGATTGCCGAGTTCGACCTGGATCTGCTGCAGCCTTACCCACCGTTCCCGCCGGAAGAAATCGTCGAACAGCAGAAAGCCCTGGACTTCGATAACGGCTGGGTGCGCCCGATCGTTCAGCAGAACCTGCGCATCGCCGCCTGATTCCCTTCTGCTTCAGCCCTTGAAAAACTGATTGGCCTTCGCGTACGGCATCGAACGCGAAGTGAAGCCGAACGTGCCCGATTGCTGAATTTCTTCAGCAGCCCGAAAGAACTCACCAAACGCCGCCAGCGCCAGCGCCGAGCCGGTACTGATGCGTTTCACACCCATTTCTTCCAGTTGCTGCACGGTCAGTTTCAGGCCACCGGACATCAACACGTTGACCGGTTTCGGCGCGACTGCGCGCACCACCGCCAGTACCTCTTCAGCTGTCCTCAGACCCGGAGCGTAGAGCACATCGGCGCCAGCTTCGGCGAACGCCTGCAGGCGGCGAATGGTGTCGTTGATATCCGGATTGCCGTGCAGGTAGTTTTCCGCACGGGCCGTCAGGGTGAAGCGAAAAGGCAACGTGCGCACCGCTGCTACTGCGGCTTCAATCCGCGCCACGGCATGTTCGAAACAGTAGACAGGTGCGTCCGGGCGCCCTGTGGCATCTTCTATGGAACCACCCACTGCGCCAGCTTCGGCCGCTCGCAGCAGACTTTGCGCGGACTCGGCCGGAGCGTCGGCAAAACCGTTTTCCAGATCCACCGCCACCGGCAAATCCGTGGCGGCAGCAATCGCCCGGACGTTGTTCAAGGTTTCTTCGAGGCCAAGGGCACCATCGGGCTTACCCTGGGAAAACGCATAACCGGCACTGGTGGTCGCCAGCGCCTGATAACCCAGGCTGGCAAGCATCTTCGCGGAACCTGCATCCCACGGATTGGGAATCACGAATATCCCTGGACGTTCATGCAGGGCTTTGAAGGCTTCGGCTTTACGGACTTGTTCTTTGCGGGCTTGGGCGTCCATCGGCAGGCTCCTGGGCAGAAAAAAATCGCCTCAGAGCAAGCCAAGTTGCTCCGCGGCGGGTTCTCTGTATAGCTCAGGCAGCGGTGGCAGGCCAGGCAAACGTTGCATCAGCTGTGCGTGAAAACGCTGCGCAAGCTTTGCTGCCAGGATGTTATCGGCGGTGTGCAGGAAGATGTACGGCGTACGGCCCTCTTCGATCCACTCGGCAATCTTCGCCACCCACGGCACCAGAAACGGATCGTTGGCCTCAAGCTCGGGATGGCCGATGAAGCGCACCTGCGGGAATTGGGTGAACGCTGCCGGACGGGTTGGCACGCGGGGCTTTTTCGATTGCGCGTGGATCACCGAAGACTCGGTGGACAGACAACTGAACAACGCGCGCGGATCGAGGCAGATGCGCTCAACGCCGCGATCCAGCAACAGGCGATTGAGCAGGCGTTCACTCTCGCCCTTGGCGAAGAACTGCTCATGGCGCACTTCCACCGCCAGCGGTCGATCAAACGCGTCGATGAAGGCTGCGAGTTCTGGCAAGCGTTGCGGAGTGAAGCTTTTCGACAGTTGCAGCCACAGTGGCGATACACGTTCGCCGAGCGGGCTGAGCAATTGAATGAAGGTTTCGGTGGCGGTCAGTTGATCGCGCAGGTCACCGCCGTGGCTGATATCGCCGGGGAATTTGGCGGTGAAACGAAAGTGTTCGGGCATGACCTCGGCCCAGCGCGCCACGGTGGCCGGCGAAGGGCTGGCGTAGAAAGTCGTGTTGCCTTCCACGGCGTTGAACACTTGCGAATACAGACCGAGGAAATCGGAGGTCTTGGCGTCTGCCGGATACAGATACTCGCGCCAGGCGTTTTCACTCCAGGACGGGCAACCGAGGTAGTAAGGCAGATCCATCAGATGTACAGATCGAGGCCCAGCACGTCTGCGTCCCAATCGACAAAACCGGCGGTGCTCAGGTAGCTGGCCAGGGCCATGGCCACGCTTTTCTTCATCGCACGGTGATAAATCATGTCTTGTTGGCGGGCGGGCAGATTGCTCAGGCGTTGCGCAGAGGCCTTGGCGGCGCGGGCAGCCAGTTGCGCTTCGGTGGGGAATTCCAGCTCGCCTTCAATATCCTCGACGGATTCATCCAGCGCCGGATTGCCTTTGCGAGGCTTGCGCTTGATGGGGTAGGAATGAGTGGAAACGCCGTCTATACGCATAAAGTCATGCTCGGTATCGATGATGGCAATTTAGCGGCACCTGACCGACTTAGCAAATCGCCGAGTGATAACTAGAACACATAAAAGACAAAAGGTTTAAAGCGGGGCGTTGGAAACTGACGATTGGCAGGAGCTGGCGGGACCCTGTGGCGAGTGCCACAGGGAGATTGTCTTCAGCGGGATTTCGGGGTGGCCACTTTATCGCGCAGGTAAACCGGCTGAGCGTCGTCTGCCGGGATCGACTCACCGCGCGCCCAAGCGAAGCGGGCCAACGTCAGCAGGTCTTCGGCATGGGGCAGCATGGTTGCGTCGGAACCGATCAGATTGACCGCGATGCGCTCGCCGTAGCCCCAACCGGTGCCGGCACCGAACCAGTCGCCAGTCGCATCGTCCGGCAGCGCGGCGACTTCCGGCGGCAACACAGCTTCGACGCCGACCAGCCGCATCTCCCCGGCCGTCTCGCGATAGCAGCCCCAATACACTTCATCCATGCGCGCATCGATCGCCGCCGCGACCTGGCTCACGCCGTGCTCGCGATAAGCCCGTTGCGCCAGCACTGCCAGGTTCGATACCGGCAACACCGGACGATCCAGGGCAAACGCCAGGCCTTGCACCACACCGATGGCGATGCGCACACCGGTGAACGCGCCCGGGCCACGACCGAACGCGATCGCGTCCACCGCTTGCAGCGTGGTGCCGGCGTCGGCCAGCAGTTGCTGGATCATCGGCAGCAGTTTCTGCGCGTGCAGGCGCGGGATCACCTCGTAATGGCTCGTGACCTTGCCGTCATGCAGCAAGGCAACGGAGCAAGCTTCAGTCGCGGTGTCCAGGGCCAGCAAGGTGCTCATCGATGTGTCCGTAAATCAGGTGGGGAAAAAGTGCGCCAGTATAAACAACTACGGCCCGCAAGCGGGCCGTGGATGATGCAGCGGATCAGGTTTTTCAGCTCAGTGCTTCAAGAACCTTGGCGGTGATCGCCTCAACCGAACCGACGCCCGGGATGTGGCTGTACTTCGGCTTGCCGTTGGCAGCCGACAGCTTCTGGTAGAAGTCCACCAGCGGCTTGGTCTGCGAGTGGTAGACCGACAGGCGATGACGCACGGTTTCTTCGGTGTCGTCCTTGCGCTGCACCAGCTCTTCACCGGTGATGTCGTCTTTGCCGGCAATCTTCGGCGGGTTGTAGACGATGTGGTACACACGGCCGCTGGCCTCGTGAACACGACGGCCGGCGATACGCTGAACGATCTCTTCGTCTTCAACAGCGATTTCAACCACGGCATCCAGCTCGACACCGGCAGTCACCAGCGCTTCAGCCTGAGGAATGGTGCGCGGGAAACCGTCGAACAGGAAACCGTTGGCGCAGTCAGCCTGAGCGATGCGGTCCTTGACCAGTGCGATGATCAGGTCATCCGACACCAGGCCGCCGGCATCCATGATGCTCTTGGCTTGAACGCCCAGCGGAGTGCCGGCCTTGACCGCAGCTCGCAGCATGTCGCCGGTGGAGATTTGCGGGATGCCGAATTTCTCGGTGATGAACTTAGCCTGAGTACCTTTACCGGCCCCGGGAGCTCCCAGCAGAATGACGCGCATTAGATGTGCTCCTCAATTTTTTTATAAAAAGCTTTTGCAAAACAACGGATTCGCCTCATGGGGCGAAATCCTGAAAATAGGGTCGTGACCGCCCAAACGGCCAGAGGCTGACCAAGATACACAGCAGGCTGCGCCCACACAAGACGCCAAAAGTCGGAGAAACCCGCGCCTGCCGCGACCTTGCGACGCGGTCCCCCAAGTCGCAACCCCATCATTAACTGTCGCTTGCCCGCATTTTTCCCACGCTCGATAAACGGCACCCGACGTTTGCCCCGGGTGCCCCGCCCCACGCAGAAAACCTTAGCCGGTATTTCGCAAACCGGCGGCAATCCCCGCCACAGACACCAGCAACGCCTGTTCTACCGGGCTGCCCTGCTCGACATTCTGCTGCCGCGAGCGCGCCAGCAGTTCGGCCTGCAACAGATGCAGCGGGTCGAGATAGGTGTTGCGCAGACGGATGAATTCGAGGGTGTCCGGGCTATGTGCCAGCAGCTGCGACTGACCGGTCAGGCCGAGGACCACGGAACATGCCTGCGACAATAGGTCGCGTAAGTGCGCACCCAAAGGTAACAAGTCCGACTCAACCAGTCGCTCGTCGTAGGACAGCGCAATGTCGGCATCTGCCTTGGCCAGCACCATCTCCAGCATGTCGATGCGAGTTCGGAAAAACGGCCACTGCTCGCGCATCTGCCCCAGCAATTCGCCTTCGCCGCGCTCCAGCGCCTTGCTCAACGCGGTTTCCCAACCCAGCCACGCAGGCAGCATCAAGCGCGTCTGGGTCCAGCCGAAGATCCACGGAATCGCCCGCAGGCTTTCGATGCCACCGGCGCGGCGCTTGGCCGGACGGCTGCCCAACGGCAAACGCCCCAACTCCTGCTCCGGCGTCGACTGGCGAAAATACTCCACGAACTGCGGATTTTCCCGCACGACGGCACGGTAGGCGCTGACACCATCAGCAGCCAGTTCATCCATCAAATGCCGCCATTCGGGCGTCGGTGGCGGCGGTGGCAGCAAAGTCGCTTCGAGCACGGCAGCCAGATAGAGATTGAGGTTTTGCTCGGCGATGTCCGGCAGGCCGAATTTGAATCGAATCATTTCCCCCTGCTCGGTGGTGCGGAACCGCCCTGCCACCGAACCCGGCGGCTGCGACAGAATCGCCGCGTGAGCCGGGCCGCCGCCACGGCCCACGGTGCCACCGCGACCGTGGAACAGCAGCAGTTCGACTTGCTGCTCGCGACATATTTCCACCAGTCGCTCCTGAGCCCGGTATTGCGCCCAGGCCGCTGCAGTGGTGCCGGCGTCCTTGGCCGAGTCGGAATAACCGATCATCACTTCCTGCGGACCTTGCAGACGTGCGCGGTAACCCGGCAGCAGCAACAGGCGCTCGATCACCGGGCCGGCGTTGTCGAGGTCGGCAAGAGTTTCGAACAGCGGCACCACGCGCATCGGCCGCAGCACACCAGAGTCCTTCAGCAGCAGTTGCACCGCCAGCACATCGGAGGCAGCGCCGGCCATGGAGATCACATAGGAACCCAGCGAAGCCCCCGGCGCGGCGGCGATTTCCTTGCAGGTGGCGAGCACTTCGGCGGTGTCGGCCGAGGGTTTGAAATGCGCCGGCAGCAACGGCCGACGATTTTGCAGTTCACGGGTCAGGAAGCTGATGCGCTGTTCTTCATCCCAGTCTTCATAGCGACCGAGGCCGAGGTAATCGGTGATTTCGGTCATGGCGGCGGTGTGTCGCGACGAATCCTGACGCACATCGAGGCGCACCAGGAACAGACCGAAGGTCACCGCGCGGCGCAGGCAATCGAGCAACGGTCCGTCGGCGATCACGCCCATACCGCATTCGTGCAGCGAGTGATAGCACAGCTCCAGCGGATCGAGCAGGTCGCGGTTGTTGTGCAACACATCGGCCGGTGCCGGGGTAGTTGCGGTCAAGGAGGCATGGGCCCAGTTGCGCGTAGCGCGCAGGCGTTCGCGCAATTGCTTGAGCACCGCGCGATAGGGTTCGGCGCTGTCACCGGCCTTGGCCTTGAGCGCATCGCTGGCCTGCTGCATCGACAGTTCGGCCGCCAGGTGATCGACGTCACGCAGGTACAGATCCGCCGCCATCCAGCGCGCCAGCAACAGCACTTCGCGGGTCACGGCAGCGGTCACGTTCGGGTTGCCGTCGCGGTCGCCACCCATCCACGAAGCAAATCGGATCGGCGCAGCTTCCAGCGGCAAACGCAGGCCAGTGGCGGCGAAAAGCGCCTGATCGGCCTTGCGCATATGGTTGGGAATCGCTTGCCACAGCGAATGCTCGATCACCGCAAATCCCCACTTGGCTTCGTCCACCGGAGTCGGCCGGGTTCGGCGGATTTCTTCGGTGTGCCAGGCTTCGGCGATCAAGCGTTGCAATGTGTTGTGGATCTGCTGGCGTTCAGCACTGGTCAAATCGCGGTGATCCTGAGCGGCCAGTTGCGCAGCGATCGCGTCGTACTTCTGGATCAGCGTGCGCCGGGCCACTTCGGTCGGATGCGCGGTCAGCACCAGTTCGATTTCCAGTCGCGATAACTGCCGGGCGAGGGAGTCGGCGCTGTGCCCTTCCTCACGCAAACGGGCGAGCAATTCCGGCAGTACGCGGGACTCGAACGGTGCGGCTTGCGACTCTTCGCGGCGATGAATGAGCTGGTACTGCTCGGCGATGTTCGCCAGGTTGAGAAACTGGTTGAAGGCCCGCGCCACCGGCAGCAGCTCGTCTTCGCTCAATTGATTGAGGCTGGCGCTGAGTTCGGCGTCCATCGAGCCGCGCCGATCGGCCTTGGCGCCCTTGCGAATCTGCTCGATCTTGTCGAGAAACGCCTCGCCGTACTGGTCACGGATGGTGTTGCCCAACAGTTCACCGAGCAGGTGAACGTCTTCGCGCAAGCGTGCATCAATATCGGTCATCAGCATCTCTCCAGCAGTAATCGGTGACGGATCGCAAGTGAGTGGATGAACAGAGAGTGCCGCTCTGGGACGCTTCTTACAAGCAGACGACGAAGGGACTTTAAACCTTGCGCCCTGAAGCTAGTCTCAACAGTAAGCCGCACAACGGCTTGCCGCCGGCTGACGGCGGATACTCACCCAGACCTGCCACGAGCAGGTGCGACATGAGGTCATTATGAAAATCCGTGAACTCGCCCAGCATTGGGAAGAAACCGCCAAGGGTCGCCTGACCGATACCGGCTACACGATTCATCTGGATGTGGAAGCTGCCGCACGGCTGGCGGCGATTGCCGAGATGTACCCCAAGCGCCATGCCGAAGAACTGCTAGGCGAACTGATCGGCGCGGCGCTTGAAGAGTTCGAGGCGAGCCTGCCGTACGTGAAAGGTTCGACCGTGGTTGCCACCGACGAGGAAGGTGATCCGCTGTATGAAGACGTTGGCCCGACGCCGCGTTTTCTCGCGTTGTCGCGGCGGCATCTGCAGGACCTGTCGACGGCTGCCGGCAAGCAAAAACACTGATCTCTGACACTTCAAACTGTGGAAAATGGCTTGCCCTCGATGGCGCTGGTTCAGCCGCAAATGTGTTGAATTGGGTGACCTCATCGCTGGCAAGCCAGCTCCCACATGGACTTTGTTCCCCCTCCGCTTTTGCGCCATTTTTCGCCCGCGCGTACCACTCTTCCCCGCCAAAGTTCCCGGTTTAGAGCCCTGTCCATTCGGTCAAAATATTTTTTGGCGATGGGCCATCTTTTCTGAACTTTTAAAAAATGCCTTCGGTCGGAACAGGTAACCAAGCCTGGAACGAGCGTTTCAAAACGCACTTGAACATGACGGTTGCGGCTCCGCTACCAGGATGGATTTCGAAGCTTCCAAGGAGTTAACCAATGGAGTTGAAGACCATGAAGACCCAAACCTCGTTCTCCCACCTGCGCGGTCTGAAACTGGCCGCCCTGGCCATCGGCACCAGCTTCGTGCTGGCCGGTTGCGCCGGCAATCCACCGACCGAGCAATACGCAGTGACTCAATCGGCGGTCAGCAGCGCGGTCAGCGCCGGCGGAACCGAATTCGCCGCCGTGGAAATGAAGCAGGCTCAGGACAAGCTCAAACAAGCCGAAATCGCCATGCACGACAAGAAGTATGACGAAGCCCGCACGCTCGCCGAACAAGCCGAGTGGGATGCCCGGGTTGCCGAACGCAAGGCTCAGGCGATGAAAGCCGAACAGGCTCTGAAGGATTCCCAGAAAGGTGTTCAGGAACTGCGTCAGGAAAGTCAGCGCACTGTGCAGTAAGCGCGCATCCCGATCGCAAGGCTGAAACTCTTATCGATAGAAAGGACGAACGATTATGCGTAAACAACTGATGATCCCCGCTCTTCTGGCCGCAAGCGTTGCCCTGGCTGCCTGCTCGACACCGCCGAACCCGAATCTGGAACAGGCGCGCACCAACTACGCCGGTCTGCAGGCCAACCCGCAGGCCAGCAAAGTCGCGGCGCTGGAAACCAAGGACGCCAGTGATTATCTGGACAAGGCCGACAAGGCTTATCTGGACAAGGAAGATCAGCGCAAGGTCGACCAACTGGCCTACCTGACCAACCAGCGCGTGGAAGTAGCCAAGCAGACCATCGCCCTGCGTACTGCTGAAAACAACCTGAAGAACGCCGCCGCCCAACGTGCCCAGGCCCGTCTGGACGCTCGCGATCAGCAGATCAAACAGCTTCAGGACAGCCTCAACGCCAAACAGACCGATCGCGGTACGCTGGTGACCTTCGGTGACGTGCTGTTCGCCACCAACAAGGCCGATCTGAAATCCAGCGGTCTGGTGAACATCAATAAACTGGCGCAGTTCCTTCAGGAAAACCCTGATCGCAAAGTGATCGTCGAGGGTTATACCGACAGCACCGGTTCGGCGAACTACAACCAGTCGTTGTCCGAGCGTCGTGCCACTTCCGTACAGGTCGCACTGATCAAGATGGGCGTCGATCCGTCGCGCATCGTGACTCAGGGCTATGGCAAGGAATACCCGGTGGCGGATAACGGCAGCGTTTCGGGCCGTGCAATGAACCGTCGGGTGGAAGTGACCATTTCCAACGACAACCAGCCAGTGATGCCGCGTTCGGCGGTTAGCGCCAAATAATTCGCGAAGCAACATGAAAGCCCCGCCGGATCTGCTCCGACGGGGCTTTTTTTTGCAGCGGAGATTGACTACCACTCGTCTTGACCTGTCATTTATAACAGTAGGCGAAACAAATGAGTGCGCGTAACACTTTAGCTCCAAACCAAATGCTGGAAATCAAGGAGCGTTACCATGCGAACTCGGGCCTTTCTGACAACACTGTGTGCAGCCATGCTCGTTGCAGGCTGCGTAGCACCACCATCGAACGCCTCAACTGCAAATGATTTTGGGTATGACGAACGAGATTCCATCCCAAATGAGGTTCCATTGCCTGAACCGGAAGTCAATCAGCGTCCGGTAGTGGGAACCAAAACACTACTGGTCACCGTAACCCATTGGCAGGATGGCGACGCTCTGGATTTTCCATTGATCAGGCAACATACAGTTTCTACGGATCCCAACGCACTGCCGGCTTACATTCACGCAGCCTCGAACGGAAAGCTCACACTCACCGGACAGATCATTGAGCATACATCCGGCCCTCGCCCTGAACTATGCACATTCAAACCCGGAGACTCGGCACCAATGCCGATTAACCTGGCAGATTCAGAGGGGATAAAAGCCGCGCAGGCGCATGGACTGGACGCTAATAACTACGATTACCGCATCAGCGTAATTGACTGTGGCGGGTCAGCTTCAGCCTGGACACCCGGGAAATTCATTGGTGTATATGGACAATCGGGAGGCCCTCACGTTTACAAGCATGAATTCGGGCACAATCTTGGATACAGCCATGGAAGCACCTACATCAAGTGCCCAAAACACGGCGATACCGTATTAGCCCCACTGGAAATGGCCCCCATTGAGTGTGCGGTGATTGGCTATGGCGACAGTGGTGACTCTGTCTCTGGGGGTGGAACCCTCTATCCCGCCAACAATCGGTGGTACTCGGGATGGCTGGACAACTCACAGGTGGCAGTCATCGAACGCAGCGGTCTTTATCGCTTGGCAAAACTGGGCGATGCCGGACCTCAGCTTTATCTCATCAATCGACCTGAAACCACTCCGGCACAATTGGCTTTGGAATACCGAAAACCCACTCCATTCGATAATTTTCCTGCAACCGATAACCGGGTAAACGGCGTTTGGGTGAGATACACCACGATGGGGGGCACAGTTTTAAACACCCAGCTCGATGGCACACCGGAAACAGCCACGACGGATGATCCGACATTACTCCCCGGCAAGACTCTAAGAGATCCAGGGGTAGGTATCACCGTTACAACATGTAGTGCAGATTCGCAGGGTGCGACAATTGCCGTCGCTGTAAATCATGAGACGGCGCCTAAATGCACATCACCACTTCCGTTACCCAAAATTACATCCCCGGCCTTAGAGGGGCCAGCTGCTCCAAATCCGATTAATTTCTCAGGGAAGGGTATTCCTGGCGCAACAACAAAGATCTCCTACCAAAAAAGCGGTGAAAATACCTCTCATGAACTAACAGTCATCGCTGATGCGCTAGGTAACTGGAAAACTAACTTCCCTCATTTATCACCAGGGAAATATATTTCAGTTATATATCATCAGGTAAGCAGTACCTTTGCACCACCAAGAATAGGATCTTTTGACGTAGCCCCTTGAGCTTCCAATTCGCCAACTGTTCTTTGTAAGCAGCATTGTAAAAACACGGGCGCCTCCTGATTTTTCATCTGAAAAAGGGAAGGCGCCCGTACAGACCCTGTTTTACTGCGCCAGCTTCTGCGGCGTCTCCTGCCCCATGCACCGCACGGCTTTCTTGCGGTCGTTGACCAGCACGCCAGTCAGCCCCTTTTGCTCGGTATCAAACAACACCAACACCCCATCAATGCACTGCGCCACTTGCGCCGCTGGCTCCAGGGAGACTTTGTAGTCTTCGCCGGGAATGGTCTTGAGCATGGTGAATTCGTTGAGCAGCAACGCATCCTCGGGTTTGGCGAAGTGCAGGTAGCCATACCACCACAGGGCACCGACGGTGCCGAGGATGCTGCAGATACCGGTGATGATCAGCGGGATGGCGTTGCGTTCTTCAGTCATTGCGGACTCTCTGGTGGTTCGTCTTCAGAATTCGGAGGTGTCGGATAATTCGGGATCTCGCCGAGGCGGCGCAAGCCGTTGAAATGCTCGGGGTCGTCGAGGTAGCGCAGCATCACCTGGCGCCACACCGGGTCGCCGAAGGTCTGCACATGCCCGCCCCGGGTCAGCTGCAGCACGCGCGGTGGCGGCGCAGCTTGATACAGGCGGATGCCGTTGGAAAGAGGCACCAGCGGATCGTCGATGCTGTGGAAGATCAGTTTCGGTACGCCTTTGAGCTGCGGCATCGAGTTGATCGCACTGTCGCTGTCCGGCACCAGCCACGACAGCGGAACCTGGAATGGCCAGGTCATCCATGAGGTGCTGAGGGCGTATTGACCGACGCTGCGGTAACTGGCCGGAACCCCGTCGAGCACAAAAGCCTTGAGCTGTTTTTGTCTTTCCGGATGTTGCACCAACCAATGCACCGCCATCGCCCCCCCGAGACTTTGACCGAGCAGGATCAACGGTTTGCCTTTGACTTCCGGCGCCTTGTCCAGCCAGGCGAACGCCGCGTCGATGTCCTTATAGATCGCCGGCAGGCTCGGCTCGCCCTCGGACAGACCGTAACCGCGATAGTCCACCAACAACACTTGATAACCGTTTTTCGGCAACCACCAACTGCCACCCAGGTGCATCGGCAGGTTGCCGCCGTTACCGTGCAGGTGCAGTACCGTGCCCTTGACCTCGACGCCGGGTTTGGCCGGCAGCCACCACGCGTTCAACTTGAGGCCGTCGGCGGTGGTCAGGGTGACGGTGCGGTATTCAAGTTTGGCCTTCTCCGGGGTGAATATCTGGCCCGGCTCGGGGTAGAACAGCAAAGAACTGCAACCGCCGAGGGTCAGGAGCAGGCAGAGGATGCCGAGGAGTCTCATCCGGTGAAACCTCGCAAGGTTCGGATTCCCGCGCGCAGCGCGGGAATGATCAATGGGCCTACAGGATGTTGGAGTAATCCGCCTCGATCCGGTCCAGGCTCAAGTGGTTGAGGAAGTTGGAGAAGCACATCCACGCCGACAACGCATTCATGTCACGGAACTGCTCCGGCAGGTACTTGGGCGGCACCACCAGGCCTTCGTCCACCAGCTGACGCAGGGTTCGCATGTCCTCAAGCGTGGTCTTGCCGCAGAACAACAGCGGAACCTGCTCGAGCTTGCCCTTGCGCACGGCCAACTGAATGTAGTTGTAAACCATGATGAAGCCCTTGAGGTAGGACAAGTCTTTGGTGAATGGCAGACCGGTCGGCGTCGATCCACGGAAAACCCGACTGGCGTTGCCGTAGCTTTCCGCCATCTCGAAGCCCTGCTCGCGGAAGAACTCGAAGATCTGCAGGAAGTCCGCGCCCTCCTCCACCATGTGAATGGCGCGGGTGCGGTTGGTCAGTTTGCGCAGGCGGCTCGGGTAGGAGGCGAAGGTGATGATTTCCATCAGGATCGCCAGACCTTCCTGAGTCACGGTCGACGAGGGCGGGCCCTTGGACAGGAAGGTGCAGATCGGCTGGTTCAGACCGTTGAGCGTGGTGCCAACGTGCACCAGGCCTTCGTGGACTTCCAAAGCGCGCACGTCGCGGTCGTTGAACATCGCGTCGGTGCGGATTTTGATGTAGTCGGCGCCCGCTGCCGCGTCGGCGACGATCCCGTCGGACTCAAACACGCGGATGGTTTCCTCGGCCTCGCCGAACACTTTGTTCAGACGGGTTTGCAGCAAGTGCACGGCATCCTTGGCGGTGAGGATCTTCGGTTCGTCCTTCAAGTCGCCACGGCCGTCGATGTTGTTCAGGTAGTCCGACATCATCAGGCCGAGGTCGGCCAGCGTCGGGTCACCGGCGTGGAATGCATCGGACGCGGCGCCATACAGTTCCTGGGAAATCAGGCCGAAATCTTCGGTGCCGCGCGCTTCGAGCATGCGCACCACCATCCGGTATTCCTTGCACATGCGCCGCATGATCTGGCCGACCGGGTTGAACTGACCGAGCTGACGGGTGATGTCGCGCTCGATGTTCTGGAATTCCAGCTTGACCCTGCTTGAGTCGAAGGACAGCGGCCGGTTGAGGTAGTAGTCGCGATCCACCGCCGGCAATTCCTTGCCCTTGGCCTTGAGGAAACCCTTGCGAATGTTCTCGTCCCACTTGACCGCGTCGAGCACGCGGATCGGCGTCTGTGCCAGCACAATGCGATCGGACAGCGTGCGTATCGTCTGCTGGTAATCGTCCACCCGAAACTCCTGTAGAAAACGTGACGAACTGAATTATTTAGCGTTGGCTTTGGCCTGATGCTGATAGCGCGCCGCTTCGACGAAAACGTCGGAGTTGGCCGGGTCGTCGAGGTAAGCAAAGACCTTTTCGAGAGCGCTGTCGACTTGCACGCCCTCGCCGTCATCGGTCTGGAAACCCTGGCCGTCGAGGGTTTTCTGGGCGATGGCCTGGTTGATCTGTTCGAGGTCGAGGTTGTAGATCACCAGTTCGTGCTTATCGGTAATCTCGAATCCGGCGATGGTGAAGTGCCCGCCATACTGCGCCGGCACCTTCGCCGACAGATACCAGCGATTGCCATGACGCGACACGGTAAACGGGTAGGCTTCCCGCTCGTGGGGACGGGCCTTGAACCAGGCGACCGCCTGATAGCGGTCATTGCCCAGGCGCGTCAGCTCCAGAGTCATCGGCTCGCCCCAGGCATTGGTGCTTGCCCATTCGCCGAGCAGGCCCTTGGGCGCCGGCTCACGGGCGGGCAGCGGATCCTTGAAGGTCACCAGACAACCGCTGAGCAGCAGGAACGACAGCGCGATCAACGCGCTACGCCAGGCTTTCATTCAACACTCCCTATGAACCGAACTCGCCACCGGACCTGTGGGAGCGTTACACCGACGCGAGTACCAGATGCATATAGCGCGTCAGAATGCCGAGCATGTCCTCTTCGGCCAAAGGCTCGGCGTCGTTGAGCAGGCCCTGATATTCCATCCGTCCGATAATCGCCGTCAACACCTTGGCATCCTGCTGCGGCTCGCGGGAGCCCAATACCTGGAACAACTGGCAGGTGCCCTGCAATAGAATCTGCTGATGGGAACGCACCAGTTCCGCCAGTCGCGGGTTGAGCAGTGCCTCCTGGCGGAACGCCTGTTCGGCCATCAAATGCTCGCGGCGGTTGACCAGTTGCCGGTGCACGTAATCAGCCATCAACCGGGCGATGTCGTCAGCCAGCTGCGAACGCGACTCCGGGCTGCCATCGCCGCTGACCACCATCTCGCGCAGCAGGCCTTCGTTGTTGATCCACAGCTTGGCCATGTAGGCCGCGCTGCGTTCGACGTACTGGGCAAAGGTATCGGTGAGCAGGTCATCGATGTCCTTGAAGTAATAGGTGGTCGCCGACAACGGCACACCGGCTTCGGCCGCCACCGCACGGTGGCGCACGGCTCGCACGCCGTCGCGCACGACAATGCGCATCGCCGCATCGAGAATGTCCTGCCGACGCTGCTCGCTGCCCTGTCGGCTGGCCTTGCGACCCTGGTACTGAACACTTTCAGCGACCGCAGTGGCGATATCCGCTGCACCCTCTTGAGCCATTGCACCGATCACGACAGGACTTCCTCTGTTGTTTTTTTCAAAAGTAACCATTTGATACGTTTGTACCAGACAGGCAATAAAAAGCCGCCCATTTCAGGCGGCTTTTTTATTGAAACACTTACGCTTGCGGCCGCATGTGCGGGAACAGGATCACGTCGCGGATCGACGGCGAGTTGGTCAGCAACATCACCAGACGGTCGATACCGATACCTTCGCCGGCGGTTGGCGGCATGCCGTACTCCAGCGCGCGAACGAAGTCGGCGTCGTAGTGCATGGCTTCGTCGTCGCCGGCGTCCTTGTCAGCCACCTGCGCCATGAAACGCTCGGCCTGGTCTTCCGCGTCGTTGAGCTCGGAGTAGGCGTTGGCGATTTCACGGCCACCGATGAACAGCTCGAAGCGATCGGTGACGTTCGGGTTGTCGTCGTTGCGACGGGCCAGCGGCGACACTTCGAACGGGTACTGGGTAATGAAGTGCGGCTGCTCAAGCTTGTGCTCGACCAGCTCTTCGAAAATCATCACCTGCAGCTTGCCCAGACCTTCGAAGCCCAGCACCTTGGCGCCGGCCTTCTTGGCGATGGCGCGAGCCTTGTCGATGTCGTTCAGGTCATCGGCGGTCAGCTCAGGGTTGTACTTGAGGATCGAGTCGAACACCGACAGGCGCACGAACGGCTCGCCGAAGTGGAACACCTTGTCGCCGTACGGCACGTCGGTGCTGCCCAGAACCAGTTGCGCCAGTTCGCGGAACAGTTCTTCGGTCAGGTCCATGTTGTCTTCGTAGTCGGCGTAAGCCTGGTAGAACTCCAACATGGTGAATTCAGGGTTGTGACGAGTCGAAACACCTTCGTTACGGAAGTTGCGGTTGATCTCGAACACTTTTTCGAAGCCGCCAACCACCAGACGCTTGAGGTACAGCTCTGGCGCGATACGCAGGAACATTTCCATGTCCAGCGCGTTGTGGTGGGTTTCGAACGGCTTGGCGGCGGCGCCACCAGGGATGGTTTGCAGCATCGGCGTTTCGACTTCGAGGAAGTCGCGCTTCATCAGGAAGCTGCGGATGTGCGCGATCACTTGCGAACGCACGCGGAAAGTCTGACGCACGTCTTCGTTGACGATCAGGTCAACGTAACGCTGACGGTAGCGCTGTTCGGTGTCGGTCAGGCCGTGGTGCTTGTCCGGCAGCGGGCGCAGGGATTTGGTCAGCAGGCGCACGCTGGTCATCTCGACGTACAGGTCGCCCTTGCCGGAACGGGCCAGGGTGCCTTCGGCGGCGATGATGTCGCCCATGTCCCAGGTTTTCACCGCGGCCAGGGTTTCTTCGGACAGGGTCTTGCGGTTGACGTAGACCTGGATGCGACCGGTCATGTCCTGGATCACCATGAACGAGCCACGGTTGAGCATGATGCGACCTGCAACCTTGACCGGGATCGCAGCCTCTGCAAGCTCTTCCTTGGTCTTGTCCGCGTACTGTTTCTGCAGTGCTTCGCAGTAGTTGTCGCGGCGGAAGTCGTTCGGGAAGGCATTGCCCTTGGCGCGCTCGGCAGCAAGCTTTTCCTTGCGCAGGGCGATCAGGGAGTTTTCTTCCTGTTGCAGGGCTTGCGAATCGAGTTGTTGGTCGCTCATGTCTTTAAATTTTCCATCACAGGTTCGTTGCCCCCGCCGAGGACGGGGGACTTGAGGTCGGGTGAAAGCTTACAGCCCCGATTTCAGGCTGGCTTCCAGGTATTCGTCGATGTCGCCGTCGAGCACCTTGTCGCAGTCACTGCGTTCGATGTTGGTGCGCAGATCCTTGATCCGCGAGGCATCGAGCACGTACGAACGGATCTGGTGACCCCAGCCGATATCCGACTTGGTGTCTTCCAGCGCCTGGGACGCCGCGTTGCGCTTCTGCATTTCCTGCTCGTACAACTTGGCCCGCAGCATTTTCATGGCGGTGTCCTTGTTGGCGTGCTGGGAACGTTCGTTCTGGCAGCTGACCACGGTGTTGGTCGGTACGTGGGTGATACGTACGGCCGAGTCGGTGGTGTTTACGTGCTGACCACCGGCACCGGAGGAACGATAGGTGTCGATCCGCAGGTCTGCCGGGTTGATTTCGATTTCCACCTTGTCGTCGATCTCTGGCGAGACGAAAACAGCGGAGAACGAGGTGTGGCGGCGGTTGCCGGAGTCGAACGGGCTCTTGCGCACCAGACGGTGCACACCGATCTCGGTACGCAGCCAGCCAAAGGCGTATTCACCCTTGATGTGCACGGTCGCACCTTTGATACCGGCAACTTCACCGGCCGACAGCTCCATGATGGTCGCGTCGAAACCGCGTTTGTCGGCCCAGCGCAGGTACATGCGCAGCAGGATGTTGGCCCAGTCCTGGGCTTCGGTGCCGCCGGAACCGGCCTGGATGTCCAGGTAGGCGTTGTTCGGGTCCATTTCGCCGCTGAACATGCGACGGAATTCCAGTTTGGCCAGGGATTCTTCGAGACCTTGAAGGACTTCGACGACGTCGTTCACGGCGCCTTCGTCGTTCTCTTCCACGGCCATGTCGAGCAGCTCGCGGGAATCGGCCAGGCCGGTGGCCAGCTCGTCCAGGGTGTCGACGATCTGCGCCAGCGCCGAGCGCTCGCGGCCCAGTTCCTGGGCGTATTCAGGTTTGTTCCAGACTGCAGGATCTTCAAGCTCGCGATTGACTTCGATCAGACGCTCATGCTTTTGATCGTAGTCAAAGATACCCCCGAATAGATTCGGAGCGCTCGGACAGGTCCTTGATGGTGTTCAGGATCGGATTGATTTCCATGACGGGCAGCACTCGTTGGCGAACTTTTGAAAGCCGGCGAGTATAACGTAATCAAGCTGTCACGGCAGCCCGTCTGGCGGCTCTTGAGGCGAATGAACCCGATGGTTCATTCGATCCCCACCTGGTTGCGCCCGTTGTTCTTCGCCAGATACAGGCCACGGTCCGCCGCCGAGATCAGCAACCGGCAGTCGCTGCCCGCCTCCGGCACCATGGTTGCCAGGCCGATGCTGATAGTCAGGCTCGCCCCCTCGGCCGGAGCATTGTGCGGAATCTTCAGCGCCGCCACGGTCTGGCGCAGCTTCTCCGCCACCAGTCGTGCCCCGCCCGGCGAGGTATTGGGCAGCACCAGCGCAAACTCTTCGCCGCCATAACGCGCCGGCAGGTCGGATGGGCGGGCGCTGGCCTCGCGGATCGCCGTAGCGACCTTGCGCAGGGCCTCGTCGCCTTCGACGTGGCCGAAGGTGTCGTTGTAGGACTTGAAGTAATCGACGTCGATCATCAGCAGCGACAACTGGCTCTGGTCACGCAGCGAGCGGCGCCACTCCAGCTCCAGGTACTCGTCGAAGTGCCGGCGATTGGACAGCCCGGTCAGGCCGTCGGAGTTCATCAGCCGCTGCAGCACCAGGTTGGTGTCGAGCAATTGCTGCTGGCTGACCCGCAACGCGCGATAGGCCGCGTCCCGTTGCAGCAGGGTCATGTAGGAGCGCGAGTGATAACGGATGCGCGCCACCAGTTCGATGTTGTCCGGCAGTTTCACCAGGTAATCGTTGGCCCCGGCGGAGAACGCCGCGCTCTTGATCAGCGGATCCTCCTTGGTCGACAGGACGATGATCGGGATGTCCTTGGTCGCCGGGTGATTGCGGTATTCGCGCACCAGGCTCAGGCCGTCGAGGCCGGGCATCACCAGATCCTGCAGGATGACGGTTGGTTTGATCCGCACTGCGTGGGCCACGGCCTGATGCGGGTCGGAGCAGAAGTGGAAGTCGATGTTCTCTTCATTCGACAGCCCACGGCGCACGGCCTCGCCAATCATCGCCTGATCGTCCACCAACAACACCATGGCGGCGTTCTCGTCGGTTTTGATGTCATCGATCTGTAAGTCATTCATGGGCGGTCACCTGAGTGCTGCGGGGGCCAGGATTGCGGATGGACGTGTTCATTTGGGGAAAATCTCCAGCAATCGTGGCGCTATCTTTTCCAGTGGACGGATTTCTACGGCTGCATCGATGGCCGCGGCTGCCTAGGGCATGCCGTACACCGCACTGCTTTGCTGGTCCTGCGCGATGGTCAGATAACCCTGTTGGCGCATGAGCTTAAGCCCTTGCGCCCCGTCGCGTCCCATCCCCGTCAATAAAACCCCTACTGCGTCACCGTTCCAGTAGTTGGCGACGCTTTCGAAAAACACATCGATCGAGGGGCGGTAGATCTCGTTGACCGGCTCGGCGGTGTAGGCCAGCGTGCCGTTCTTGAGTAATCGGATGTGATGATTGGTGCCGGCCAGCAACACTGCGCCAGCCTGCGGCGGCTCGCCTTCCCGGGCCAGGCGCACGTCCAGGCCGCTGGCGCTGGCCAGCCATTCGGCCATGCCGGCGGCGAACACCTGATCGACATGCTGCACCAGCACGATGGCCGCGGAAAAATTGCGCGGCAGGCCCTTGAGCAAGACTTCCAGCGCCGCCGGCCCACCCGCTGACGAGCCGATCGCCACCAGCCGCTGGCGCGACGCCGAACTGCGCGGCATTGTCTGGGCCGGGCGGGCGCGAGCGGTTTTCTCGCCGATCAGCCAGCCGATATTCAGAATCTTGCGCAACAGTGGCGCGGCCGCCTGTTGGGCATTGCCGGCGCCGAGGGCCGGGGTGTCGACTACGTCCAGCGCTCCGTGGCCCATGGCTTCGAACACCCGGTGCACGTTCTGCTGGCGGTCGACCGTGACAATGACGATGGCACAGGGGCTCTCGGCCATGATTCGACGGGTGGCCTCGACACCATCCATTACCGGCATGATCAGGTCCATGAGGATCAGGTCCGGAGTGTTCTCCGCGCACAGGCGCACCGCTTCGGCGCCATTGTTGGCAACCCACACCACCTGATGCGCCGGCTCGAAAGCCAGCGCCCGGCGCAGGGCCTCCACCGCCAGGGGCATGTCGTTGACGATTGCGATCTTCATGCCCGCGCTCCTCCGATGAGCTCAACCACTGCGTCGAGCAGGGCATCGTCATGAAAACTGGCCTTGGCCAGATAATAGTCCGCCCCGGCATCCAGTCCACGGCGCCGATCTTCTTCGCGATCCTTGTAGGACACCACCATCACCGGCAGCGATTGCAGGCGATTGTCGCGGCGCAGCAGCGTCACCAGTTCGATGCCGTCCATGCGCGGCATGTCGATGTCGGTGATCAGCAAGTCGAAATCCTCGGAGCGCAACGCGTTCCAGCCGTCCATGCCGTCTACCGCGACGGCGACGTCGTAGCCACGATTGAGCAGCAACTTGCGTTGCAACTCGCGTACCGTCAGCGAGTCATCAACCACCAGAATCCGTTTGCGCGTGGCCTCTGCGGCCTGATTGCCATGGCGGGCGATACGCTCAAGGCGCCCGGTGTTCAGCAACTTGTCCACCGAGCGCAGCATGTCTTCGACATCGACGATCAACACCACCGAACCATCATCGAGCAAGGCCCCGGCGGAAATGTCCTGCACCTTGCCCAGCCGCTCGTCCAGCGGCAGCACCACCAGCGTGCGCTCGCCGATGAAGCGTTCGACCGCCACGCCGTAGATCGCATCGCGCTCGCGGATCACCACGACTTTCAAGGTGTCGCCGCTGTTCTGGCTGGCCGGACGCTGCAATAACTGACTGGCCGCAACCAGCCCGACATGTCGACCTTCGTGCCAGAAATGCTGGCGGCCTTCGACCTGCACGATGTCGTCCGGCGCCAGGTCGCACATGCGCTCGATGTGCGCCAGCGGGAACGCGTAGGCCTCGTCGCCGACTTCCACCACCAGACTGCGCACCACCGACAGGGTCAGCGGGACTTCGAGGTGGAAGCGACTGCCCTCACCCGCCCTCTGCTCCAGCACCACCGCGCCGCGCAACTGGCGGACCATATGCTGAACGGCATCGAGGCCGACGCCCCGACCGGACACCTCGGTAACTTTGTCCCGCAGACTGAAACCCGGCAGGAACAGGAAGGTCAGCAGCTCTTCTTCACTCAGTTGAGCGGCGGTTTCGACCGGTGACAACTGACGTTCGACGATGCTGCGGCGGACCTTTTCCAGATCCACTCCGTTGCCGTCATCGCTTAACTCCAGCACCAGCAGGCCGGCCTGATGCGAGGCCCGGAGACGGATCAACCCTTCCTCGGGCTTGCCTTTGAGCAGGCGTTCTTCCGGTGTTTCGATGCCATGATCGACCGCGTTGCGCAGCAGGTGAGTCAACGGGGCTTCGAGTTTCTCCAGCACGTCGCGGTCAACCTGGGTTTTCTCGCCCTCGATCTCCAGCCGCACCTGCTTGCCGAGGCTGCGACCGAGGTCGCGCACCATCCGCACCTGACCGGACAGCACATCGGCGAACGGCCGCATGCGGCAGGCCAGCGCGGTGTCATAGAGCACTTGCGCGCGCTGGCTCGCTTGCCAGGCAAACTCGTCGAGTTCGGCGTTTTTTTCCGCCAGCAATTGTTGGGACTCAGCGAGCAGTCGCCGCGCATCTTCCAGCGCCTCTTGAGCTTCAAGGCTCAGGGCATGTTCCTTGAGATGCACGTTGAGACTTTCCAGCGCCCGCAGACCGTTGTTCTGCATGCGCTTGAGGCGCTGCATCGTGGCCAGGTGCGGTTTGAGACGCTGGGTTTCCACCAGGGATTTGCTCGACAGATCGAGCAGGCTGTTCAGACGTTCGGCGGTGACCCGCAGCACCCGCTCGCCACCTTCGGCAGTGCGTTTGCTCTTGCGTGGCGCAGGCTCTGGCTCGACTACCTCGACGGGGATTTCAACGGGCGTCGGCTCAACCACTGGCGGTGGCTGAAGCTGCAACTCGGCCATCGGTGGCGCGCTCGGAGCGGTGACAACCACGGCCGGAGCCGCCGGATCGAGCAAACCACCCATCAATGTCACGTAGGCCTCGATGTCCGCTGGTTGCGGGCCATTGGCCGGGGTGGCGATGCGCATCAGCAAATCGGTGCCCTGCAACAGCGCGTCGATATGCTCCGGGCGCAGGAACAGCCGCCCTTCTTGCGCGCTGACCAGACAATCCTCCATCACGTGGGCAACGCTGACGCCGCTGTCGATGCCGACGATCCGCGCCGCACCTTTCAACGAGTGCGCCGCACGCATGCACGACTCAAGCTGATCGGCCTGGGTCGGATTGCGTTCCAGCGCCAGCAGCCCGGCACTCAAGACCTGGGTCTGGGCTTCGGCTTCAAGGCTGAACAGCTCCAGCAGGGAGGCGTCGCGCATTTGCTCGGGGGTCATGTGAGGCTCCGGGAGACGGCGGACAACAGCTGTTCTTCATCCAGCCAACGCAGGCTGCGACCTTTGAAAGGCAACACGCCTCGGGTGTATTTGGCACTGGCCTGCGCCCCGGAACGCGACGCTGCATCGAGGATTCGTTCGTCGATGGCGTGAATCCCGTCGACTTCGTCCACCGGCACCACCACCGGCCCGCCCTTGGCCGCGATGATCAGCATGCGCGGCATGATCCGCGCACCGGTCGCCGGGGTGGCGCTACCGTCGAGATCGAGCAGTTCGACCAGTGACAGGCACGCCACCAGCGCCCCACGCACGTTCGCCACGCCGAGCAAGGCCCGGGAGCGCTGGTGCGGCAGAGAGTGAATCGCCTGCAACGGCGCGACCTCCACCAGACTGTGGGTGGCCAGACCGAGCCATTCTTCGCCGAGGCGGAACATCAGCAGCGAACGGGTTTTCAGCTCGGTCTCGACCTGGATCGCCACCGGATCGCGTTCGTCCTGCTGCAACGCATAGCGGTCGAGCAGCCGTGTGGCGGCGGCGGAATACACCGCGCAATTGCGGCAGTGAATGTGTTCTTCCAACAGCGGGCAGGACTTGTCGCCGTGGATGCCGATGCGATTCCAGCAATCGTCGATGGCCCGGGCGTCTTCGTGGGTGACGTTCAAGGTGTCGGACGGGATCATCGTTTACGCTCACTGTCGGCGGTGCGGCCGCTGCGGGCGGCGCGCTCCTGCAATCGTCTGGCACCGGCCGTGTCGCCCTGGGCCTGCAGCAACCCGGCCAGGTGCATCAAAGCTTCGGCGTGTTGCGGTTCGAGGTACAAGGCCTTGCGGTAAAAACCCTGAGCTTCGAGAGCACTGCCGGCGACGTCGCTGAGCAGGCCTAACCAGTAAAAAACCTGAGCCACCGGCTCATGGCTGCGCAGATACTGTTCGCACGCAACGCGGGCCTCGGCACTTTTGCCTTCGTTGGCCAGGGCGGCGATATTGGCCAGCAAGGTCGTGGCGTCGGGATTCGGGCTTTTGACGGTGGCGGGCAACGGTGTCACAGCGGCAAACGGCCGGTTGCGCACGGGCGGCGGTGGCGTGCTGCGCACCGGCTGGCGCACGGGCAAAGGCGTCGGGATGGCAACCGGCATTGGCAACGGCGCGGGTTGCGGATCGCTGTGGCGACTGAACGCGAAAGACTGTGGAATCCCGATCGAACGCATGCCCAACCGTCCGAGCAGACTGCCCTCGGCAGGGCCGATAAACAGCACGCCATCGACATGGGTCAGGCGCTTGAGTACGGCAAACACCTGTTGCTGGGTCGGCTGATCGAAATAGATCAGCAGGTTGCGGCAGAACACGAAATCGAACGGTGGCTCGCTGGCCAGCAGCGTCGGATCCAGCACATTGCCGACCTGCAAACGCACCTGTTCACGCACGTTTTCATTCAGGCGATAGCCTTCGTCCTCCGGCATGAAATGCAGTTCGCGAAACGCCAGTTCCTGGCCGCGAAACGAATTCTTGCCGTACAGCGCCCGCCGCGCCTTGTCCACCGACAGAGGGCTGACGTCCATGCCATCAACCTTGAACTGATGGGGCTTGAGGCCCGCATCGAGTAACGCCATGGCAATCGAATAAGGTTCTTCACCGGTGGAACACGGCAAGCTGAGGATGCGCAGCGCCCGCATGTTGTTCAGTTCGGCCAGGCGTTTGCGCGCCAGTTTGCCCAAGGTGGCGAAGGATTCCGGGTAACGGAAAAACCACGTCTCGGGGACGATCACTGCCTCGATCAGCGCTTGCTGTTCGTCCCGCGAACCTTGCAGCGTTTGCCAATATTCATCGGCCGTGACCATCTGCGACAGGATGATGCGCTGGCGCACCGCTCGCTCGATGATCGCCGGCCCTACCGAAGCAACATCGAGACCGATGCGTTCCTTGAGGAAATCGAAGAAGCGCTGGTCGCTGCTCATGGCTGCTCCTCAAGCCGCGCCGGATCCAGCGGCGGCGTCGGGAACAACAGCGGGCGCACCGACTCGTCCAACAGATCATTGACTCGAACCCATTGCACCAGGCCGCGAGCGTCTTCGCGCACCGGACCCAGGTACGGCGCCTGACGATTGTCGAGGCCGTACGGCTGGAAATCATCCGGGTTGCAACGCAGGGTGTCGGTGGCCTGTTCGAGAATCAGGCCGAGCCATTGCGAGGGTTGCGAATCGTCGGCGCGGTAATGCACCAGCACCAGTCGCGTGCTGGTACGCGCTTCGGCAGGCTGGCCGAACGTCAGGGCACTGAGGTCGATCACCGGCACCACCGAGCCGCGATAGGCGAACACCCCCGCCACCCAGTGCGGCGCCCGGGCAATCGGTTTCAGCGGCAGGCGTGGCAGCACCTCCGCCACTTCCGTTGCGCGCAGAGCGTAGCGTTCGTTGCCGATGCGAAACAGCAGGAACAACGCCTGCTTCGCCACCGGTGCAGCGCTGCGTTTGGCGATGATTTCGCTCATCAGACTTTGAATCGCGAAACGCCGCTGCGCAGGCCCACGGCCACCTGGCTCAGTTCGTCGATGGCGAAACTGGCCTGACGCAACGACTCGACCGTCTGGCTGCTGGCATCACCCAGTTGCACCAGCGCGTGATTGATCTGCTCGGCACCGGTGGCCTGGGCCTGCATGCCTTCGTTGACCATCAACACTCGCGGCGCCAGCGCCTGCACCTGATGAATGATCTGCGACAGCTGCTCGCCGACCTGCTGCACTTCGGCCATGCCGCGACGCACTTCTTCGGAGAACTTGTCCATGCCCATCACCCCGGCGGACACCGCCGACTGGATCTCGCGGACCATCTGTTCGATGTCATAAGTTGCAACAGCCGTCTGATCCGCCAGACGTCGGACTTCGGTGGCGACTACGGCAAAACCGCGACCGTACTCGCCGGCCTTCTCCGCTTCGATCGCGGCGTTCAGGGACAGCAGGTTGGTCTGGTCGGCGACCTTGACGATGGTCACCACCACCTGATTGATGTTGCCGGCCTTCTCGTTGAGGATCGCCAGTTTGGCGTTCACCAGATCCGCCGCGCCCATCACCGAATGCATTGTGTCTTCCATGCGCGCCAGGCCTTGCTGCCCGGAACCGGCCAGCACCGAGGCCTGATCGGCAGCGGTGGACACTTCGGTCATGGTGCGCACGAGGTCGCGGGAGGTCGCCGCGATCTCGCGGGACGTCGCGCCGATTTCGGTGGTGGTCGCGGCGGTTTCGGTGGCGGTGGCCTGCTGTTGTTTGGAGGTGGCGGCGATCTCGGTCACCGACGTGGTGACCTGCACCGACGAGCGCTGGGCCTGGGACACCAGCGAGGTGAGCTCGGTCATCATGTCGTTGAAGCCGGTTTCCACCGCGCCGAACTCATCCTTGCGCTCGAGGTTCAAGCGGCTGCTGAGGTCACCGGTGCGCATGATTTCGAGGATCTCTACGATGCGATTCATCGGCGCCATGATTGCGCGCATCAGTAGCAGACCGCAGAATCCGGCGGCCAGCACGGCCACCAGCAGCGAGACGAACATGCTGACCTTGGCTGCCGCCACCGCGTCGTCGATGTTGGCCATGGCCTGGTCGGCGACTTTCTTGTTCTCGCCGATGATGTCGTTGAGTTTCATGCGCCCGCCGACCCAGGCCGGGGTCAGTTTTTCGTTGAACAGCTTGACCGCATCGGCTTCCAGATTGCGCTTGTGCAGATCCAGCACGGCGTCCTGGATCTTCATGTAGTTGTCGTGATCCTTTTCAAACGCGGCGAACTCGATCCGGTCCTCGTCGGTGCTCACGGTGTTGCGGTAGTTGGCCATCTGCTCCTGAAGACGTTTCTCGAAGGACTGGTAGTCCGCCGCATCTTCACTGCTGACGCCCTGCCCCTCCTTGAGCCCCAGCAGTTCCTGGGTTTGCAGGTAACTGTCGACCCAGGCGCCACGAATCATCGAGCTGTAATAGACGCCGGGAATCGCGTCGTCACGGACGCTGTTTTCACTGGCTTCAATCTTCAGCAGCCGAGAGTAAGAGACGACCACCATCAGCAACATGATGGCGATAATCACCGCAAAGCTCGCCAAAATGCGTTGGCGCAACGTCCAGTTCTTCACAGTCAGTCCTCGGGGCCAGGTCGAAATGCGGGGGAGTATAGCTGAGGGCGGTGTTTCATTTATAAGACGGTTTGCCGCGCTCAGGTCTTCCGATGGTAAACGGGATAGGCTCTGGATAAGGACTTTCAAGGAATCGGTAGGCGGGGTGCCAGTGGCGCAATGGCAAAAAGGGGCGATGGATTGGACATTCCCGACAAATCCTTCGCCTCATTGCCTGCTTCAGTGCGGCCGCCTCACACCGCAGGTCGCGTGTTTTTCAAAGAACCCTGCAATCGTGAATTGATGGCTCGCCCCAGAGTGACGCAGGGTTTCTCCAGCAGTGAGTAACTGACGCCGGCCAGAGTGAGTGTCGCCAGCACGTAGATCAGAAACACCCACACGCTGAATCCAGCCTGCAGGTTGGTGATATGAGCAGCCCACTCCAGAAAGAACGGATGCACCAGATACACCGAATAACTGACAGTGCCCAGCCATGTCAGGCTTCTGATGGTATTGCGCATATACAGGCTGGTGGTCATGGCGAAAGCCATTCCCGCCAGATAGCTCAGCAGATAGGCGTACGGATTCTCGTTGTGCCCATAGCCGATGTTATAAGCCAGCACGCAAATGAACGGCAGCAACACAATGAACAGCGCGACCCAACACCAGATGAAACGGCGCACCTGCGAGCTGGCCTGACCCAGACTGGCCTCCCGCCAAAAACTGCCGAAGAACATGATCGACAGGCACAAGGGCAGTGCTACGGGGATTTTCTTCGCCAGGTAGAACCGGGCAATGGCGAAGATCAATGCCAGCACCAACAACCCGACCGCTGCCGTGAAACGCACGCTGACACGCCCCAGCAGCCCCACGCCAAACAACGCTGCGCAGGCGATATAGAAGAGCATTTCGATGATCAGCGTCCAGTAGACGCCGAATAGATCCGGGGTCTTGAGGATCGCCTGGAACATCGTCATGTTGATCAGCAGCGTCGCCAGCGGAACCTCGGTCGACAGAAACCAGTGCGAGCTCAGGACTGCCAGCAGGATGGAAAACCAGTAGGCCGGGTACAACCTGAAAAACCTCGAAACAGCGAAAGCCGTCAGCGCACGCCGCCCCTCCTTCAGGCTGTAGGGGATGACCATCCCGCTGAGCAGAAAGAAAATCACCACCCCGACTTGCCCAAGGTTCACGTAGGTGAAGAACAATGTGTCCTTGAGCGGTGTTCTCTCGATGAAGTGAGCAACCACGACCAGCATCGCCGCGATGCCCCTCAAGGCATCCAGATGCATCAGTCGATGCTGTCCGGCGAAGGATAATGTTTTCAATGGGCTCAAGCGCTCATCTCCGCCGACGACAAGTTGGCTCCATTGCTGGCACTCTTTCTCGCGAACCGCGCATCCAGGGCAGCATTGATACGCCTCCCTAACCCTATGGAACGTTTCTCGATCAGGAAGTAACAAAGCGTCGAGAGGACAAGCGTACCCAAGCAATAAAGAATAAAAACAGAAAAATCGAAACCGTCCTGCAAGTTAACCGTCGAGTCAGCCAACTCCAGGAAGAATGGATGGATCAAATAGATCGAATAGCTGATCGCCCCCAAGAAAACAAGCACCCGATTGTCCAGTTTCAATACAGTCGTGGTCACCATAAAGAACACCAGTGCAGAAAAATAGCTGCCTGTATAGTTCCAGGCATTTTCTCCCAGACCTTGATCAACATCGTAGGCCAACAACGCAATTATCGGAAATGCAATAACAAATACAATAATCCAGATGACACTGTATTTTTTTGCCATCGGCTCGTGATCGATCAGATAGTTCCGCCACACCCCTCCGAACAACATCAATGAAAGTGATGACAATATTCCGACAGGGGCCGGGACCGAATAATAATACCTGCTCGCAGCCCCCACCAGCGAAAGCACCAGCAATGTTATCGCTAACCAGAACCGAACCTTGAGATGCCCCAGCAACCCCATCCAGCACAGGGCAACGCACAGCGCGTAAAAAACCAGCTCTACAAATAAGGTCCAATACACGCCGAACAGGTTGGAATAACCCATCATCGTTTGAACCATGGTGATATTCGCCAACACTCTTCCCATAGCCAGTTCACCCTGGACAAAGCAGGTAATCGCGAAGCAGGCCAGTATTATCGAGAACCAATAGGCCGGGTACAGCCTGAAGAATCTTGAAAGTATGAAGCGTCTTGTTTTTCCAGGACCTTCCTTGAAACTGAACGGAATCACGAAGCCACTGATCATGAAAAACACCACAACACCGAACTGCCCAGGGCGGAAGTAATCAAAAATCACCCAACTGAACAGTGGCGTTCTTTCAATATAGTGAGAAATGACGACTGCCAATGCTGCCAGCGCTCGAACAGAGTCGAGGTAAATCAATCTATTGGTGCTAATCATGTATTTGAAGATTCCCTCTCCAATGAAGAATTGCTCCGTTAACTGAGTTGGCATGTTACCTGATGAGCGCAAAAAAGCGACGGAAGTTAAACTGAGGATTCACCTCGTGACCACAGGTTCTGGTTCATAGTGCAAAAACCCGGTCCTGGCACAACAGTCGCAACCCTTGAGCAACCAACGAGCATTGCATTCGCAGAGGCCAATGGCTTGTCGACATTGACCTCGACGCTATGACGACCTGGAAAGTTACAGGACCGTTTGCCGCACCTGCTTTTCCAGCTCGATCTTCAACCCCGGCTCAAGCCCGAGCTGCCGCGCCAGTTCGTCCAGATAGCTCTTCTCCATGAAGTTCTCCTCATCCACCATCATCACGCTCGCCACGTACATCTCGGCCGCCATCTCCGGCGTGCTCGCTGCGCGGGCGACATCGGTGGGGTCGAGGGGTTTGTTGAGTTCGGCGTGGAGCCAGTGTTTGAGTTCCTGATCGTTGTCGAGCTTGGTGAATTCGCCTTCGATCAATTGGCGTTCGCGGTCGTCGATGTGGCCGTCGGCTTTGGCAGCGGCAACCAGGGCCTTGAGGATGGCCTGGCTGTGTTGTTCGACTTGCGCCGGTGGCAAGCGATCCAGGGTTTGCGGTTCGCTTTGCGGGGCCGTGCCTTTCTGGGCATTCCAGTTGCCGTAGGCTTTGTAGGCGATCACGCCCAGTGCGGCGAGGCCGCCGTAGAGGGCGACTTTACCGCCAACCTTGCGGGCCTTTTTACTGCCCAGCAGCAGGCCCATGGCGCCGGCCGCCAGGGCACCGCCGCCTGCGCCTGACAGCAAGCCGCCGAGTGCGCCGTTACTGGAAGATCCGCCCAGCAAGCCGCCCAAACCACCGGCAGCCGGTTTGTTCTGCGCCCCGCCCGCCTTGTTCTGCAGCAGTTCCTGGCCGGACTTGAGGAGTTGATCGAGCAATCCACGGGTGTTCATGTTCCGTCTCCAAACAGGGGTTATCCGGATCAATAAGGCCCTCAGCCTAGTTCGAAAGTGCCCCGCGCTTGGCCGCGAGTGTGCTTCCAGATGTTGCCTGGCCCGCAGCGGTCATTCGTGAAAATAGATATACACTCGAGGCAATCTATAAAAACCGCCCACCGGGTAAACCTTCCATGATGACCTTGCGTCAGATCCGCCATTTCATCGCCGTGGCCGAGACCGGCTCGATCTCCGCCGCCGCGCAAACCGCGTTCATTTCCCAATCGACCCTGACCCTGGCCATCCAGCAACTGGAGGAAGAAATCGGCGTCAGCCTGTTCAACCGCCACGCCAAGGGCATGACCCTTACCCATCAGGGCCACCAGTTCCTGCGCCAGGCGCACCTGATTCTGGCCACCGTGGACAACGCCAAACGCAGCCTGCAGCAAAGCACCGATCAGGTCGCGGGGCAGTTGATTGTCGGCGTAACCAGCCTGGTGGCCGGTTATTACCTGGCGGATTTGCTGACCCGTTTCCAGCGCGCCTATCCCAACGTCGAGATACGGGTGATGGAGGACGAACGGCCGTACATCGAGCATCTGCTGGTCAGCGGCGAGATCGATGTCGGGGTACTGATCCTCTCCAACCTCGAAGACCGCCATGCCTTGCAGACCGAAGTGCTGACACACTCGCCGCACCGTTTGTGGCTGCCGGCCCAGCATCCGCTGCTGGAACACGACAGCATCAACCTCGCCGATGTTGCCCGGGAGCCGTTGATTCAGCTGAACGTCGACGAGATGGATCGCAATGCCCAACGCCTGTGGCGCGGCGCCGGGCTGCAACCGAAGATCACCCTCAGAACCGCGTCCACCGAGGCAGTGCGAAGTCTGGTGGCAGCGGGTCTCGGCGTTTCGATCCAGCCCGACATGACTTACCGCCCATGGTCGCTGGAAGGCGACATCATCGAAGCGCGGCCAATTGCCGACCTCAACCAGACCCTCGACGTCGGTCTGGCCTGGCGTCGTGGCACTGCTCGCCCAGCGCTGGTCGATCCGTTCCTGACCGTGGCCCGCGAGCAGCCTCACGGCGGACGCAAGCCATCTATTTAATCGAATGCCACCTTCAGTATTTAGAATTTGTCGACCCCGGAGCCGCGCACTAGTCTTGCTGCATCTATAAGACGGTCGGCTCCCGGAACAGGGAGCAACATGGCCATACAAGAAAAGAGATCACGGAAAATGGCTGGCGCGCAGACCCACATGCATACCGCGTTGCTGATCGACGGCGAACTGGTCGCCGGGCAGGGTTTTGTCGAACCGATCCTCAACCCGGCCACTGGCGAAGTCCTGACCCAGATCGCCGAAGCCAGCACCGAACAAGTCGAAGCCGCCATCCTCGCCGCCCACCGCGCCTTTGCCGAGTGGTCGCGCACCACCCCGCAACAACGCTCCAACCTGCTGCTGGAAATCGCCAACGCCGTCGAGAAACATGCCGACCACCTCGCCCGACTCGAAGCCCTGAACTGCGGCAAGCCGCTGCATCTGGCGCGGCAGGACGATTTGACCGCGACCGTCGATGTATTCCGCTTTTTCGCCGGCGCGGTGCGCTGTCAGACCGGCCAGCTCAGCGGCGAATACGTGCCGGGCTACACCAGCATGGTGCGCCGCGATCCGATTGGCGTCGTCGCCTCGATTGCGCCGTGGAACTACCCGATCATGATGGCCGCGTGGAAGATCGCCCCGGCCCTCGCTGCGGGCAATACGCTGGTGTTCAAGCCGTCCGAGCACACGCCGCTGTCGATCCTGGCACTGGCGCCAGCACTGGCAGAAATCCTGCCGCGCGGGGTGATCAACATTGTCTGCGGTGGCGGAGAAGGCGTCGGCAGTCATCTGGTCGGCCACCCGAAAGTACGAATGGTTTCGCTGACCGGCGATATCGTGACCGGCCAGAAAATCCTCCAGGCCGCCGCCAAAACCCTCAAACGCACGCACCTCGAACTCGGCGGCAAGGCTCCGGTAATCGTCTGCAACGATGCCGACATTAAAGCGGTGGTCGAAGGCGTGCGCACTTATGGTTATTACAACGCCGGGCAGGATTGCACGGCGGCTTGCCGGATCTACGCCCAGGCCGGGATTCACGACAAATTGGTGGCTGAACTTGGCGCAGCGGTCAGCAACCTGCGTTTCGCCGGCAAGCGTGACGCCGACAACGAAATCGGCCCGCTTATCAGTACGCGCCAGCGCGATCGCGTGGCCAGCTTCGTCGAACGCGCCCTCGGTCAGCCGCATATCGAGCGGGTCACAGGCGCAGCGGTGCATTCGGGTGCCGGTTTTTTCTATCAACCGACGCTGCTGGCCGGTTGCAAACAGAGCGATGAAATCGTCCAGCGCGAAGTGTTCGGCCCGGTGGTGACCGTGACCCGCTTCGACGAACTGGCGCAAGCGGTGGACTGGGCCAACGACTCGGAATACGGCCTCGCCTCGTCGGTCTGGACCCAGAATCTGGACAAGGCGATGCAGGTCGCCGCGCGTCTGCAATACGGCTGCACCTGGATCAACAGCCATTTCATGCTGGTCAGCGAAATGCCCCACGGCGGGCTGAAACGCTCCGGTTACGGCAAAGACTTATCCAGCGATTCGCTACAGGACTACAGCGTGGTGCGGCACATCATGGCCCGCCACGGCCAGCATCTCTGACTACGCTAATAACAAGCCGCTGACGGCATGCTCCACCGCGTTCACAACTGCCCCGACCATAATTTAAAGAAGAGGGTTCACCATGTTCGTGCACAAGACCGCACTGTTCAGTGCAATCACCACGGCCCTGCTGGCCAGCGCCAGCCTGCAGGCCGCCGAACCGCTGAAAGCCGTCGGCGCCGGCGAAGGTCAGCTGGATATCGTCGCCTGGCCTGGTTACATCGAACGCGGTGAAAGCGACAAGGCCTACGACTGGGTGACCGGTTTCGAGAAGGAAACCGGCTGCAAGGTCAATGTGAAAACCGCCGCCACCTCCGATGAAATGGTCAGCCTGATGGCAAAGGGCGGTTACGACCTGGTGACTGCGTCGGGCGATGCCTCGCTGCGGCTGATCGTCGGCAAGCGTGTGCAACCGATCAACACCGCGTTGATCCCGAACTGGAAATCCCTCGATCCACGCCTGAAAGACGCGCCGTGGTACGTGGTCAACAAACAGACCTACGGCACCCCGTACCAGTGGGGCCCGAACGTGTTGATGTACAACACCAATGTGTTCAAGACCGCGCCGACCAGCTGGAATGTGGTGTTCGAGGAACAGAACCTGCCCGACGGCAAGCTGAACAAGGGCCGCGTGCAGGCCTACGACGGCCCGATCTACATCGCCGACGCAGCGCTCTATCTGAAATCCACCAAGCCTGAGCTGGGGATCAAGGATCCGTACCAACTGACTGAAGATCAGTACAAGGCTGTGCTGGAACTGTTGCGCGCCCAGCAGAAGCTGATCCACCGCTACTGGCACGACACCACCGTGCAAATGAGCGACTTCAAGAACGAAGGCGTGGTCGCGTCCAGCGCCTGGCCTTATCAGGTTAACGGCCTGATCAACGATAAACAGCCGATCGCCTCCACCGTGCCGAAAGAAGGCGCCACCGGTTGGGCCGACACCACCATGCTGCACGCCGAGGCCAAGCACCCGAACTGCGCCTACAAGTGGATGGACTGGTCGCTGCAGCCAAAAGTCCAGGGTGACGTGGCAGCGTGGTTTGGTTCGTTGCCGGCGGTTCCGGCGGCTTGCCAGGGCAGTGAGTTGCTCGGGGCTGAAGGCTGCAAGACCAACGGATTCGATCAGTTCGACAAGATCGCTTTCTGGAAAACCCCGCAGGCCGAGGGTGGGAAGTTTGTGCCGTACAGCCGGTGGACGCAGGACTACATTGCGATTATGGGCGGCCGCTGACACGCCGCTCCAGCCCGATCGTTCCCACGTCGAGGCGTCGAACCGTCTGCGTGGGAACGCTCCGCGTCCATTCGCATGAGCTGACGCAGAGCGTCACGGGCAGCGTTCCCACGCAGAGCGTGGGAACGATCAATTCGAACACTGTTTTTCAGAAGTCCAGGAAGGGCCGCTGCGACGGCCCTCGCCTTTTTGGAGCACCGCACCATGACGCTTGCAGTCCAGTTCACCAACGTTTCCCGGCAGTTCGGCGAGGTGAAGGCCGTTGACCGGGTTTCCATCGACATCCAGGACGGCGAGTTCTTTTCCATGCTCGGCCCTTCCGGCTCGGGCAAGACCACGTGCCTGCGCCTGATCGCCGGGTTCGAACAACCGAGCGCAGGCTCGATCCGCATTCACGGCGCCGAAGCCGCCGGTCTGCCGCCGTATCAACGCGACGTAAATACCGTGTTTCAGGATTACGCGCTGTTCCCGCACATGAACGTGCTGGACAACGTCGCCTACGGTTTGAAAGTCAAAGGCGTGAACAAGAACGAGCGCCACAAGCGTGCCGAAGAGGCGTTGGACATGGTCGCCCTCGGCGGCTACGGCGCACGCAAACCGGTGCAGTTGTCCGGCGGTCAGCGCCAGCGTGTCGCCCTCGCCCGCGCGTTGGTCAATCGCCCGCGAGTGCTGTTGCTCGACGAGCCGTTGGGCGCTCTCGACTTGAAGCTGCGCGAACAGATGCAGAGCGAACTGAAGAAGCTGCAACGCCAGCTCGGCATCACCTTCATCTTCGTCACCCACGATCAGACTGAAGCGCTGTCGATGTCCGACCGCGTGGCCGTGTTCAACAAGGGTCGCATCGAACAGGTCGACACGCCGCGCACTCTGTACATGAAACCCACCACGACCTTCGTCGCCGAATTCGTCGGCACCTCGAACGTGATTCGCGGTGATCTGGCGCGCCAGCTCAGCGGCCATCCGCAGCCGTTTTCGATCCGCCCGGAACACGTGCGTTTCGCCGAAGGCCCGCTGGCCAGCCATGAAATCGAAGTCAGCGGTCTGCTGCACGACATCCAGTATCAGGGCAGCGCCACGCGCTACGAACTGAAGCTGGAAAACGGCCAGACCCTGAGCATCAGCCAGGCCAACAATCAATGGATCGACAGCAGTGCGCAGCACCAGACCGGCCAGCGCATCAGCGCTCGCTGGGCGCGGGAAGCGATGATTGCGCTGCACGACACCGTTGCGAGCGGGGTGTGACATGACCGCCCTCGCCCTCCCTCAATCGGCGCCGTTGCGCAGGTTTTCCAACCTGCTCTATCGCAAGCCGAACCTGTACCTGTCGATGCTGCTGGTGCCGCCGCTGCTGTGGTTCGGCGCGATCTATCTGGGCTCGTTGCTGGTGCTGTTGTGGCAAGGTTTCTACACCTTCGACGACTTCACCATGGCAGTCACGCCTGACCTGACCCTGGCCAACTTCGCCGCGCTGTTTCAGCCGTCGAACTTCGACATCATTCTGCGCACCCTGAGCATGGCCGTCGTGGTGTCGATCGCCAGCGCCATCGTCGCGTTCCCGATTGCCTACTACATGGCGCGCTACACCACCGGCAAGACCAAGGCGTTTTTCTACATCGCGGTGATGATGCCGATGTGGGCCAGCTACATCGTCAAGGCCTACGCCTGGACGCTGCTGCTGGCCAAGGGCGGCGTGGCGCAATGGTTCGTTCAGCACCTGGGGCTGGAGCCGGTGCTGCAGTTCATTCTGGGGATTCCCGGGGTCGGCGGCAGCACCTTGTCGACCTCGCATCTGGGGCGGTTCATGGTGTTCGTCTACATCTGGCTGCCGTTCATGATCCTGCCGATCCAGGCCTCGCTGGAGCGCCTGCCGCCGTCGTTGCTGCAAGCCTCCGCCGACCTCGGGGCCAAGCCTCGCCAGACCTTCATGCAGGTGATTCTGCCGCTGTCGGTGCCGGGGATTGCTGCCGGTTCGATCTTCACGTTCTCGCTGACCTTGGGCGACTTCATCGTGCCGCAACTGGTGGGCCCGCCGGGCTACTTCGTCGGCAGCATGGTCTACGCGCAGCAAGGCGCGATCGGCAACATGCCGATGGCTGCGGCGTTCACGCTGGTGCCGATCGTGCTGATCGCCATTTACCTGTCCATCGTCAAACGTCTGGGGGCCTTCGATGCACTCTGAAAAGGCTTCAATAGGCTTGCGCATCGCAGCCTGGGGCGGGTTGGTGTTTCTGCACTTCCCGATCCTGATCATCTTCCTCTACGCCTTCAACACCGAAGACGCGGCGTTCAGCTTTCCACCGAAAGGCTTCACGCTGCACTGGTTCAGCGTGGCGTTTTCGCGGCCGGACGTGCTTGAAGCGATCAAGTTGTCGCTGCAGATCGCGGCCATCGCCACGCTGATTGCCATGGTGCTCGGCACCCTCGCTTCAGCGGCGTTGTACCGCCGGGACTTCTTCGGCAAACAAGGCATTTCGCTGATGCTGATCCTGCCGATTGCGTTGCCGGGGATCATCACCGGGATTGCGCTGCTGGCGACCTTCAAGACACTGGGGATCGAGCCGGGGATGTTCACCATCATCGTTGGTCACGCGACCTTCTGCGTGGTGATCGTCTACAACAACGTCATCGCCCGCTTGCGCCGCACCTCACACAGCCTGATCGAAGCGTCGATGGATCTCGGCGCCGACGGTTGGCAGACCTTCCGCTACATCATCCTGCCGAATCTCGGCTCGGCGCTGCTCGCCGGCGGCATGCTCGCGTTTGCGCTGTCGTTCGACGAAATCATCGTCACCACTTTCACCGCCGGGCATGAACGCACCTTGCCGCTGTGGTTGCTCAATCAGTTGAGCCGCCCACGGGACGTGCCGGTGACCAACGTCGTGGCGATGCTCGTGATGCTGGTGACCATGCTGCCGATCCTCGGCGCCTACTACCTGACCCGTGGTGGCGAGAGCGTGGCCGGCAGCGGCGGCAAATGAACTCATAACAGACACCACTTTCCCCTGTGGGAGCGAGCTTGCTCGCGAAGAGGCCATGACATCCAACATTGATGTCGACTGGCACACCGCTTTCGCGAGCAAGCTCGCTCCCACAGGATTTTCGGTTTCTTCTGAAAAATAACGATGGCTGCAAAGAGGACAACAACATGCAAACCAAACTCTTGATCAACGGCCAACTGGTCAACGGCGAAGGCCCGGCGCAACCGGTGCTCAACCCGGCGCGTGGCGAAGTGCTGGTGGAAATCAACGAGGCCACCGAGGCCCAGGTCGATGCCGCCGTGCGCGCCGCCGACAGTGCCTTCGCCGAATGGTCGCAGACCACGCCGAAAGACCGTTCGCTGTTGTTGCTCAAACTCGCCGACGCCATCGAAGCCCACGGCGAAGAACTGGCGAAACTGGAATCCGACAACTGCGGCAAACCCTACAGCGCTGCGCTGAACGACGAGATTCCGGCGATTGCCGACGTTTTCCGTTTCTTCGCCGGCGCCAGCCGTTGCATGAGCGGTTCGGCCGGTGGCGAATACCTGCCCGGCCACACCTCGATGATCCGCCGCGACCCGGTGGGCGTGATCGCTTCTATCGCGCCGTGGAACTACCCGCTGATGATGGTCGCTTGGAAAATCGCCCCGGCCCTCGCCGCCGGTAATACCGTGGTGCTCAAGCCGTCGGAACAAACCCCGCTGACCGCGTTGCGTCTAGCCGAACTGGCGTCGGATATTTTCCCGGCCGGTGTACTCAATCTGGTGTTTGGTCGTGGGCCGAGCGTGGGCAGCCCGTTGGTGACCCATCCGAAAGTGCGCATGGTCTCGCTGACCGGCTCCATAGCGACCGGCTCGAACATCATTTCCAGCACCGCCGACAGCGTCAAACGCATGCACATGGAACTGGGCGGCAAGGCTCCGGTGATCATCTTCGACGACGCCGATATCGATGCCGCCGTCGAAGGCATTCGTACTTTCGGCTTTTACAACGCCGGCCAGGATTGCACCGCTGCGTGCCGGATCTATGCGCAGCAAGGCATTTACGACAAGTTCGTCGAGAAGCTCGGCGCGGCGGTCAGCAGCATCAAGTATGGCTTGCAGGATGATCCGTCGACCGAGCTGGGGCCGCTGATCACCGCCCAGCATCGCGACCGCGTGGCCGGGTTTGTCGAGCGCGCCGTGGCGCAACCTCACATTCGCTTGATCACCGGCGGCAAGGCTGTCGAAGGCAATGGTTTCTTCTTCGAACCGACGGTGCTGGCCGACGCCCAGCAGGACGACGAAATCGTCCGCCGCGAAGTGTTCGGGCCGGTGGTGTCGGTGACTCAATTCACCGATGAAGCCCAGGCGCTGGAATGGGCCAACGATTCGGACTACGGCCTGGCGTCCTCGGTGTGGACGGCGGATGTAGGACGCGCCCATCGCCTGTCCGCACGGTTGCAGTACGGCTGCACTTGGGTGAATACCCACTTCATGCTCGTCAGCGAAATGCCCCATGGCGGTCAGAAACTGTCCGGTTACGGCAAGGACATGTCCATGTACGGGCTGGAGGACTACACCACGGTTCGGCATGTGATGTTCAAGCACTAAAGGCATCCCCCCGGTTTCATGGCAGAAGCCGGTTATCCGCACCACCAGGCATTCAAAACAATAACTACCGATCCGGGCGGCGCTCACCAAGCCCCGCCACGGTTTCGGCCATCCGAAATCTGCCGATTTCACGGAGCAAACACACATGAGTGCATCACCCGAGCTCTCAGCCGCCGTTGCCGACAGCGATGCCGAACAACTGCGCCAACTGGGCTACACGTCCAACTTCAACCGCAGCATGAGCCTGTGGGAAAACTTCGCCTTGGGCTTCACGTATCTGTCACCGGTCGTTGGGGTTTATACCCTGTTCGGCCTGTGTCTGGCGGCCGGCGGGCCTCCGATGTTCTGGGCCTACTTGCTGGTCGGTTGCGGCCAATTGCTGGTGTGCCTGATCTTCGGCGAAGTGGTGTCGCAGTTCCCGATTTCCGGCGGTGTCTACCCTTGGGCGCGGCGTCTGGTGGGCAAGAAATGGGCATGGATGGTCGGCTGGATCTACTCCATCGCCCTGTGCGTAACCATCGCCGCCGTTGCGGTCGGCGCCGGCCCGTACCTCGCCGCCATGCTGGGTTTTGAGCCGAGCAACAACACCAACATCGTCATCGCCCTGGTGCTGACGCTGTTCGCCACACTGGTCAACCTCAGCGGCACCCAAGTGCTGGCGCGGATCGCCATGTTCGGCTTCCTCTGCGAATTGGTGGGTGCGGTGATCGTCGGCGTGTACCTGCTGATTTTCGAGCGTCACCAGCCGATCAGCGTGCTGTTCAACACCTTCGATATCAGCGTCGACGGCTCCTACCTGCCGGCCTTCCTCACCGCTTCGTTGGCGGGGATGTTCCTTTATTACGGCTTCGAGGCCTGCGGCGACGTGGCCGAAGAAACTCCGAACCCGAGCAAGAAAATCCCGGTGGCCATGCGCATGACCATCTACATCGGCGGCATCGCAGCGATGTTCGCTTGCCTGGCGCTGATTCTCGCCGTGCCGGACATGCAAGCGGTGATCAACGGCACCGACAAGGATCCGGTCACCACCATCCTCAACAACGCCTTCGGCCCGGTCGGTTCGAAAGTGGTGATGGGCGTGGTGATGATTTCCTTCATCTCTTGCGTCATCAGCCTGCAAGCGGCGGCGAGTCGTCTGCTGTATTCCTACGCCCGCGATGAAATGGTCATCGGCAGCCGACTGCTGAAAAAGATTTCTCCTACGACCCAGGTTCCGGTCGCTGCGTTGTTCGTGTCCGGCGTACTGCCCGGCCTGATCATCGCCCTCGGCTTCTTCCTGCAAGACGCCGTGGCCACCATCGTCAGCTTCGCCGCCATCGGCATTTACCTCGCGTTCCAGATGATCGTCTTCGCCGCCCTGTACGCCCGCAGCAAAGGCTGGAAACCCAGCGGCAAATTCACCCTCGGCGCCTGGGGCTGGCCGGTGAACATCGGCGCGCTGGTGTACGGCGTCGGCGCAATCATCAACATGGCCTGGCCCCGCACGCCGGATGCCGCGTGGTACATCAACTACGCGATGGTGCTGAGCACGGCGATCGTGATTGGGTTGGGGTTGATTTACATGTGGATCGGCAAGCCGTATGACCATGGGAAGGCGCCGGCTGGGGATGCCTGGAAGGTGAGTCGCTAAGAAAAACAGCCCCGGACTTATCAAAATTTCGGGGCTGATTTCTTTCAGCGTCAGTTGCTCGTTTCCTGCGGAACGAACCCTCAGCATTAAGTCCCCTTTCCTACGAGTGGCGTCGGCAGAGTAGACTTGGCGCCGCTAGCGCCTGACCGATAGGCTTTATCCCGTCGCTGCCCAATCAGCGGCCCGGGGTCGAAGCCGGTACATCATCAACATGGCGCAACTGCGTCCTCCATAGAAACCGAGGCTTTTTTTGCCTTTCGGATTAGCGTTATGGCGGACCGTGTGGCGCGGGCCTCTCGGCTTCCATGTTGATCGAGAATGTTCCGACTTCGAACGCCGCGCGGTTCGCCACCCAAATCTGTCGAAGGATTAGTGGCGGCTCTCATTTCAACATGGAGTAGAAATTGACTATGCACGCGCAAAATTCACCTGAGACCCAGACGCACTTTATCCCTACGGTTTTCACCCGCCACAACCGCTTCCTCCACGCTCTCCTGCTCGATCACCAAGCCTGGTTCTGCTCTCAGGATCTGGGCCGCATGATGGGCCATCCTTTGAACCCACGCGTCACGCTCAAACTCGACCCCGACCAACGCCGCACCGTCCGCCTGCGCAAGTACGGCAAAGTTGTCGAGACGCCAATGGTCAGCGAATCCGGCATGTACGCGCTGCTGGTTCACCATTTCATCCCGGAAAACCGCAACCTGCGCCAATGGCTGAGCAATGAGGTGATTCCCATCCTGCGGGAAACCAGCTCAGCAACAGCGGAAACCTGCCCGAGCCTGAGCTCCGTGCATTGGGCTGGCGTCACCGTGCCGCTGCTCCACTGGCAACAACAGGCCTGGGTGAAATGGCGGGACATGCCTGAGTTGATGCTGGCACAGCGTCCCCGGTAAACCTCAAGAATGAAAAAGGGGCGGACTTCACAGTCCGCCCCTTTGGTTTTTTACTTCAAAACCGCGAAACACTCCTCATCGCATCCACCAGATACCGCATCGCAATCCGGTCGCTTTCCGACAACTCCCGGTAACGCTCCACCAGTTTCAGCTCATCAGGACTGAGCCGGCGTCTTCGCCGGACGTTGGTGAGGCAGGGAAAGATGCCCAACATTTCGGTGATGCCTTGTCCTTTTGTCATGGACGATGTCCTTTTCCAGTACGTCAGAAATTTTCGAAAACCGCATCGCCCTGCTCCTTAAGCAGCGATTTGAGCCCTGCCGGTCGGATGGGTCGTGACCGGCGATGCCCATAGAATAGAAATTAAATCGGCGCTGAAAAGCTGTTTTTAGAGTAATTAGTCGAAAAAAGCAGATATGCCCTATAAATCAGAAAAGGCTGTGGGATAAGTAACCGTAACGTCTTGTTTCATTGAGAGGCTAGCGCCGTGCTATCAGGGAATTTTGCAAAATCAGCGAACGGATTAAGCTAGCGCGCATCTGTTACTAGTCCGTAGCGTTTGGCCGAAGGCTTGTCCGAACCGTAATTTCTGATCCAGTACGTGCCAGGAACGGCGCGGGATTGTCCACGACAGGTTGTATCTATGCACCGCAGGAATTTGCTCAAAGCGTCCATGGCCATTGCGGCTTATACCGGCCTATCGGCCACAGGCCTGCTGGCCTCTCGCGCCTGGGCCGCCTCTGGCGGTGCCGCCGACGGTGAAGCCCAGGCCTTCGACTTTGAAACGCTGAAGCGCCAGGCCAAACAACTGGCCGGCAACGCGTATCAGGACACCAAACAGGTGCTGCCGCCGACCCTGGCGACCATGACCCCGCAGAACTTCAACGCGATCCGCTACGACGGCGAGCATTCGCTGTGGAAGGAGAACAAGGGTCAGCTCGATGTGCAGTTCTTCCACGTTGGCATGGGTTTCCGTCAGCCGGTGCGCATGTACAGCGTCGATCCGAAGACCCGCACGGCCCGCGAGGTGCATTTCCGCCCTCAGCTGTTCAACTATGAAAACACCTCGGTCGACACTCAGCAGCTCAAGGGCGACCTGGGTTTTGCCGGCTTCAAGCTGTTCAAGGCGCCGGAACTGGATCGGCATGACGTGGTGTCGTTCCTCGGCGCCAGCTACTTCCGCGCGGTGGATGCCACTGGCCAATATGGCCTCTCCGCCCGTGGCCTGGCCGTCGACACCTACGCCAAAAAACGCGAAGAATTCCCTGACTTCACCAAGTTCTGGTTCGAGACCCCGGATCAGAACGCGACCCGTTTCGTGGTCTACGCCCTGCTCGACTCGCCGAGCGCGACCGGCGCCTATCGCTTCGACATCGATTGCCAGGCCGAGCGCGTGGTGATGGAGATCGACGCCCACATCAATGCCCGCACCGCCATCGAGCAATTGGGCATCGCGCCGATGACCAGCATGTTCAGTTGCGGCACCCACGAGCGCCGGATGTGCGACACCATCCACCCGCAGATCCATGACTCGGATCGTCTGGCCATGTGGCGCGGCAACGGCGAGTGGATCTGCCGCCCGCTGAACAACCCGGCCACCCTTCAGTTCAACGCCTTCGCCGACACCGACCCGAAAGGTTTCGGTCTGGTGCAGACCGACCACGAATTCGCCAACTATCAGGACACTGTGGACTGGTACAGCAAGCGTCCGAGCCTGTGGGTAGAACCTACAACCGCGTGGGGCGAAGGCTCTATCGACCTGCTGGAAATTCCTACGACCGGCGAAACCCTCGACAACATCGTTGCGTTCTGGACGCCGAAGAAACCGGTAGCGGCCGGGGACTCGCTGAACTACGGCTACAAGCTCTACTGGAGCGCCCTGCCGCCGGTCGGCACGCCGCTGGCGCGAGTGCATGCAACCCGTTCCGGCATGGGTGGATTCGTCGAAGGCTGGGCACCGGGTGAGCATTATCCGCCAGTCTGGGCCCGTCGTTTTGCCGTGGACTTCACCGGTGGCGGCCTGGATCGCCTGCCGCAGGGCACCGGGATCGAACCGGTGGTCACTTGCTCCAACGGCAAGGTGCAGGACTTCAGCGTGCTCGTGCTGGAGGACATCAAGGGTTACCGGATCCTGTTCGACTGGTACCCGACCAACGACAGCGTGGAGCCGGTGGAACTGCGGTTGTTCATCCGCACCAACGACCGCACATTGAGTGAGACCTGGTTGTACCAGTACTTCCCGCCGGCACCGGACAAGCGCAAGTACCCTTGATGCTTTGAACCGTCAGGCCAACGGGCAGTACAGGTGGATATCGTGGGGTTCCAGATCAAACAGTTCGGGATCCGGTTGTTTCAGCAACCGGCAACCCTGGCGCTGATAGAACTCCACGGTATTGCGCGACTCGGTCGCCGAGACATACAACGCCTCGGCGCCGATCTCCCGGCCATGGGCGCACGCCAAGGCAAACAACCGCCCGCCCAATCCCTGCCCGCGCCAGGAACGGCTGATGTGCAGAAACTTCAACTGCCGCATGTTCAGGCCCTGATTGTGAATAACCCGGTTATCCACAACCACCGCAGCCACCAGTGTTTCGCCATCGAAAAGTCCGTGTAGCCACCCGCCGCTGCGCCAGCATTTTTCCAATACCCGCGCATTCTCCTCCGCCTCCCCTTCGGGCCAGCCGCGCATGTCAAAACGCGCCGGATACAGAATCAGCTCACCGTTTTCTAAGCGATAGCACTCCTCGACCAACTCACTGCGGTCGATCAGCGCCAGCAGTGGCAAGTCCGATTCAGTCAGCGCTCGTTCGATCAACATTGCGGTCCATGCCTTTGCAATTCCAAACGACAGGCAAGAAAAAAACCGCCAGTTCAATGGCGGGTTTTATAGGCTTTGCGGCAGGTCGGAATCAATCCCGCAAATCAGACTCGTGAATCGGCTGATCCCGATGGGTCGCCCGTTGATACTGCGCCGGCCACACCGCTTTGCGTCCGCCCAGATCGTCGTCGGCATGCAACGGCCAATAAGGGTCACGTAGCAGCTCACGCGCGAGGAAGATAATGTCGGCCTGACAAGTACGCAGGATGTGCTCGGCCTGGGCCGGCTCGGTAATCATTCCCACGGTGCCGGTGGCGATGCCCGACTCCTTGCGCACCCGCTCGGCGAAGCGCGTCTGATAACCCGGTCCAACGGGGATTTCAGCGTTGGCCGCCGTGCCCCCCGAGGACACGTCGATCAGGTCGGCGCCCAAGGTTTTCAGACGCCGGGCCAGTTCCACGGTTTCATCCGGGTTCCAGCCGTCTTCGACCCAATCAGTGGCCGACAGACGCACAAACACCGGTAGCTCTTCCGGCCAGACTGCACGCACCGCCTCGGTCACCTGTAGCACCAGACGAATACGGTTTTCAAACGAACCACCGTATTGATCACGGCGCTGATTACTCAGCGGTGAGAGAAACTGGTGCAGCAGATAACCGTGCGCCGCATGCACCTCAACCACGCTGAAACCGGCTGCCAACGCACGTTCGGCGGCGGCCACGAAGTCCTGAATGACCTGGGCGATCTGGCTCTCATCGAGTTGTTTGGGTTGGGTGTGTTGCGGATCAAAGGCAATCGGCGACGGCCCGACCGGCGTCCAGCCACCATCCTCCGGTTTGACGCTGCCATGCTTGCCGATCCACGGCCGATGGGTGCTGGCCTTGCGCCCGGCGTGGGCCAGTTGAATGCCGGCCACGGCGCCCTGCGCACTGATGAATCGGGTGATGCGTTGCAGCGGTGCAATCTGTTCATCGTTCCACAGGCCCAGGTCTTCGGCGGTGATCCGCCCGTCGGCCGTGATCGCCGTGGCTTCGGTAAATACCAGGCCCGCGCCCCCCACTGCCCGGCTGCCGAGATGCACCAGGTGCCAGTCGTTGGCCAGGCCATCGACGCTGGAATACTGGCACATGGGCGATACGGCGATGCGGTTAGGCAGGGTCAGTTGGCGAAGGGTAAAGGGTTCAAGCAGCAGACTCATGGGGCACCTCTCAAATCAGTGGGCAGGCTCCAGGGTTCTGTTTGAAAAGTCGACGAGTGACAGGAAAAAGGTGCAGCACCCGCCCCCGCGGGCAAAAAATTCGACAAGACGTCACAAGGCCAATCAAGCAGTGCTTAGAGCCTAGTCGACATCCGGGGATGAGGGAGGGTTCAGAGTGATTCTGTGAGTGTGTAAGTCCGCTTTCGTCGGAACGCCGCCCGGAGCAAGCTCGCGAAAGTGTCAACGCGGTTCGATGTGAGCAATCATCAATTGCACGGTTTCATTGCCGCGAAACTCGTTGAGATCGAGCTTGTAGGCCAGTTCAACCCATTTGATCGTCGGGTTCGGCCAGATATCGCGATCGATGCCGAAGGCAATGCCATCGAGCTTCACCGATCCACATTCGGTTTTCAGCACCACTTTCAGGTGCCGCTCACCGACCACTCGCTGCTCGACCAACTGAAACACGCCGTGAAACAACGGCTCCGGAAAATGCTGCCCCCAGGGTCCGGCGTGGCGCAGGGCGCGGGCCAGTTCCAGATGAAACTCCTCGACTGCCAGCGTGCCATCCGACAGCAGGCGCCCGGTGAGGTCTTCTTCGCGAAGCTGCCTACGCACTTCGGCGTCAAATGCCTCGGCGAACAACGGAAAATTCTCCTGCGGCAAGGTCAGACCGGCCGCCATGGCGTGGCCGCCATACTTGCTGATCAGGTCCGGGTGCTGCGCTGCCACGACACTCAGCGCATCGCGAATATGGAAGCCCTGCACCGAGCGTCCAGAGCCCTTGAGCAATCCGTCACCAGCATCGGCGAAGGCGATGGTCGGGCGGAAATAACGCTCCTTCATCCGCGAAGCCAGAATACCGATCACACCCTGGTGCCATTCCGGATCGAACAGACACAACCCGAACGGCATCGACTCGACCGGCAAGTCCTTGAGCTGGGCAAGTGCCTCACGCTGCATGCCCTGCTCGATGGATTTGCGATCCTGGTTCATGCCGTCCAGTTGCGCGGCCATTTCCCGGGCCAGTTCGGTATTTTGAGTCAGCAGGCACTCAATCCCGAGGCTCATGTCATCCAGACGCCCCGCCGCATTCAGACGCGGGCCGACGATGAAACCGAGATCGGTGGAAGTAATACGCGAAGCTTCACGCTTGGCTACTTCCAGGATCGCCTTGATCCCCGGCCGCGCACGTCCGGCACGAATTCGTTCCAGGCCCTGATGCACCAGAATCCGGTTGTTGGCATCCAGCGGCACCACGTCGGCAACGCTGCCCAGCGCCACCAGATCCAACAGTTCGCCGATGTTCGGTTGTGGCTTGCTCTCGTACCAGCCGAGGCTGCGCAGACGCGCGCGCAAGGCCATCAATACGTAGAAAATCACCCCGACCCCAGCCAGAGCCTTGCTCGGGAACTCGCAACCCGGCTGGTTCGGGTTGACCAGTGCATCGGCTTGCGGCAGTTCATCGCCGGGCAAGTGGTGGTCGGTGATCAAAACCTTCAGGCCGTGACGCTTCGCGGCCGCCACACCTTCAACGCTGGAAATACCGTTGTCGACGGTGATCAACAGTTGCGGCTCGCGGGTCATCGCGACTTCGACGATTTCCGGAGTCAGGCCGTAGCCGTATTCAAAGCGGTTCGGCACCAGATAGTCGACGTGCGTCGCACCCAGCAGGCGCAAGCCAAGCACGCCTACGGTGCTGGCGGTCGCGCCGTCGGCGTCGAAGTCACCGACGATCAGGATCCGCTGACGCTGCTCCAGCGCCGTCACCAGCAGATCCACCGCCGCATCGATTCCTTTGAGCTGCTGGAACGGAATCAGCCGCACCAGGCTCTTGTCCAGCTCCGCCTCGGACTGCACGCCCCGTGCCGCGTACAGGCGGGTCAGTAGCGGTGGCAGATCACCGAGAAACGGCAGAGTGGCGGGCAACGGACGAGGATCGATACGCATGGGGTGACAGGAGCTTCTCTTGGGTACGTAGGATTTTTCAGGAGTAGCGCGGACTTAACCGCGCTCGCCTTGCAGCCAGGTCAGCTGGACTTCGTGCTGACCACGGTCGTCGGTGACGAAGATCGTGCCCTCACTGATCATCACGTCCCACTTGATGACGCGGGGCATGTCCTTGGCAAGGGTTTCCAGCACTTCCTGCGGAACGGCAGCAATGTTGACGTTCTTCAGGTTTTTGATCGCCGGGATCACCTTGCCTTCCCAGACGCGCAGGCTGCCATAGGCCAGCAGGCTGGTGCGTTCGGTGCGACGGGAACACCAGGTCAGGCGATCGGCGTCGGGTTGGCCGACTTCGATCCAGTGCAGGACACGGTCATCCAGGCTCTTTTCCCACAGCGCAGGTTCATCCACGTCCGACAGACCACGACCGAACGACAGTTGCTCGTTGTACCAGAGCGCGTAGGCCAACAGGCGCACGGTCATGCGTTCTTCGGTTTCCGAAGGGTGACGGGCGATGGTCTGCTTCACATTCTCGTAGACGCTGCGGTCGAGATCGGTGAGGTTCAGTTCGAATTTGTAGGTGGTGGACGGCTGGGCCATGAACGGGCTTCTTGATACGAGGAAAGTCGGCAAGTCTAACCGATGCTGTAGGCAATCCACGAATTGATGGCGATCAACCTTGCGCGACTGACAGCCGGCTATGTTAAAACGCTGTATCTGCTCAGCCTTGTCCTACAGGATCTCGCATGCCGTTCGCCAACAAACCGCTCAGCGGTCTGAAAGTCATTGAATTGGGTACTTTGATTGCCGGGCCGTTTGCCTCGCGCATTTGCGGCGAGTTCGGTGCCGAAGTGATCAAGATCGAATCGCCAGACGGCGGTGATCCGTTGCGCAAATGGCGCAAGTTATATGAAGGCACCTCGTTGTGGTGGTTCGTCCAGGCACGCAACAAAAAGTCCCTGACGCTGAACCTGAAACACCCCGACGGCCTGGCGATCCTGAAAAAGCTGCTGGGTGAAGCCGACATCCTGATCGAGAACTTCCGCCCCGGCGTCCTGGAAAAACTCGGCCTGAGCTGGGAAACCTTGCACGCCCTCAACCCCAAACTGGTGATGGTGCGCCTGTCCGGCTTCGGCCAGACCGGGCCGATGAAGGATCAGCCTGGGTTCGGCGCAGTCGGCGAATCCATGGGCGGCCTGCGCTACATCACCGGTTTCGAAGACCGCCCGCCGGTGCGTACCGGGATTTCCATCGGTGATTCGATTGCCGCGTTGTGGGGTGTGATCGGCGCGTTGATGGCCCTGCGTCATCGCGAGGTCAACGGCGGCCTCGGCCAAGTGGTCGATGTCGCGCTGTACGAAGCGATCTTCGCGATGATGGAAAGCATGGTGCCGGAGTTCGATGTGTTCGGCTTCATTCGTGAACGCACCGGCAACATCATGCCGGGTATCACGCCCTCCTCGATCCACACCAGCGCCGACGGAAAACACGTGCAGATCGGCGCCAATGGCGATGCAATCTTCAAGCGTTTCATGCTGATCATCGGCCGTGAAGATCTGGCCAATGACCCGGCGCTGGCAAGCAATGACGGGCGCGACAGCCGACGTGACGAGTTGTACGGCGTGATCGATCGGTGGGTCAATTCGCTGCCGCTGCAAACCGTGCTTGATCTGCTGAATCAGGCCGAAGTCCCGGCCAGCCGGATCTTCAGCGCCGAAGACATGTTCAACGATCCGCAGTACCTGGCCCGGGAAATGTTCCTGCAGGCCAAACTGCCGGACGGCAAACCCTTCAAGATGCCGGGCATCGTGCCGAAACTCTCTGAAACACCCGGCACGTCCGAATGGGTCGGACCGCAGCTCGGTGAACACAATGCGCAGGTACTCCACGATCTTGGCTACGACGAGAAGCAGATCGCCCGGTTGCGCGAAGACGGAGTCATCTGAGCTGAAGCGCCGACCGGCCTCTGCTTCCAACCGCGCCCACCACTGGTGGACGTGGCGGTTGTTCGGCCTGCTTTTTCTGCTGGTGCTGCCAGCCTGGGCGCAAGCGAAGCCGACGCTGATCTGGCTGCTGCGCGACCTGCCGCCGCTGACCATTTTCGAAGGTCCGAAAAAGGGCCAGGGCGTCATCGATCAACTTATGCCGATGCTGATTGCCGGCATGCCGCAATACGAACACACCTTGATGCGGGTCAACCGCGCCCGCGGCATCCAGATGCTCCATGAACACCCGTTCGCCTGTGATCCTTCGCTGATCTGGAACAAGGAGCGCGCGCAGTGGATCGCGTTCTCCATCCCCGCATTTCGGGCGGTCAGCAATGGCCTGGTGGTTCGTCAGAAAGATCGCGAAGTGCTGGCGCCGTTCATTTCCGACGGTGAAGTCGATATGTCCGCATTCCTGGCCAACAGCGACAAGAAAGTCGGCGTGGTGGCCGAGCGCAGTTATGGCGAATACATCGACGGCCTGCTCCGACAGGCTCCGGGCGGCGCGCTGACACCGCATTACGGGAATGACGCGTTAAGCAGTCTGCTGTCAATGCAGCGGCTCGGGCGATTGCAGGTAGTGCTGGGTTACTGGCCGGAAATCCGTTATCAGGCCCGTCAGGCACAGATCGCTGAAGACGAGCTGGAGTTTTACCCGATTCGCGGGTCAGGCAAGTACATTTCGGGCCACGTCGGCTGCACCGACACCACTCAGGGCCGACAGGCGATCCGTGAAATCGATCAACTGTTGCGTACCCTGCCCCACGAACATCTCGACCTGCTCTACGCCGACTGGCTGGACCCTGAAAGGCGTCAGGACTATCTGGAGCAGACGCGGATCTTCTTCCAGCAGCAGGCCACGCAGTAAATCCCGGACAAAAGAAACCCCGAGAAGTGGGGAGACGACTCGGGGTTAAACGTGGTCTGTATCAAAGACCCGTAGCAGCAAGCGACAAGCACCGGAGCACAATGCTTGATCCTGCTGTTATGGGGTCTGACTGACCCGGGTGCAGGAAGGTTCCCACAAAAGACAAATCAGTTTCAGAGACCCGGGTGCTTGTCGCGGGCAGCGTTGCGCAACGCAGCAATCACACAAGGCTCCAGCCGGCCTTCGGCGATCAGGATGTCGCGATGCAAACCGTCGACCACATCTGTCAGTTGGCGCTTGTCACTCAATTGCGCCCGATTGAATTCGCGCTCCACCATGATGGCGCCACTGCCGTTCTTCAGTGTCACCAGGCATTCACCCTGCAGACCGCGAGGGGTCAGCGTTACCTGATACGGGCTCAGAGCCTCACCGAGCAATAGACTGATACTTTCCATCTCGATCTCCACTCAATAGTCCGAAAACACAGTGTCTGGGGCGTGTCCACAGTAAATGACCACCGACCCGAGAAGAAAGTTCTGCCTGTCGGCGGCCCCTCCCGGAACGTCACCGACCTGTTCTGAGCATGCATGGCGAAGATGACAGAAAATAACCAATGGCCTCAGGCAATGACCGGACGTCGGGGGGGCGACAGGTAGCTGTCGAGCAGATTGCGCATCAGTACCGCCGAGACCGGCGTGTGCAGTCGCCCCAGTAGCTTCATTCCGTCATCGCGCAGCAAAGATTCCAGGTCAGCCAATACGCCGGGCACCACTACCCCCAAGAGAATCAGCGCACGCGCTTCCTGCCGGGCCACCAGATGCCTGATCAGTGCCAACCCGTCGCCGCCCTTGAGCTGCGGATTGCATATGGCGATATCGACAGTCCCACGGCGTACCAGCGAACGCTTTGCCGCGCTCAGCGAAGGCGCGGTCAACACGTCATATATACCGATGGCGTTGAGCATCTGGTGCAACGCCATCAATTGGAACGGGTTGGGTTCGAGAAGCAGGATTTTGAGCGAGCGCATTGGACGACCTCTGGAACGACAATCGCGGTTTCTCGCCGCAGTGGTTTGTCACTCTAGGGCAGTCGTCCTAAGCCTCCCATCAGAAAAGTAGTCACGTTTTATAGGATATTTCCGATCTTCACTGCGGACATCGGCACCCGCTCTCAGTCCGCCGCTGGGTGATATCAGTCCAGCCACCCAACAAGCCGCGCAACTTCCCATCTACACCGTAAAAAGGCACCGTCCACTGATAGATGTGCCGTGAACCGCTCTTGAACAACAATTGTCGTTTGCTAAAGCGTGTCCTGCGTGTACGCAACTGCATCATGAATTCGTCATGCAACATGAGTGCGGTGGTCTGTGGAAGTGCGTCGACCTCATACAGAGTCCGCCCCTGCACCTGCTCGAGACGCACGCCGAGCGCCTCTTCATAGCTGCGATTGCACATGATCAACCTTCCCAGCAGATCACGTACAAATACCGGGTCAGGCATTGCATCGATCAGTGCATGCTGAAAGGCCAATTGATCGCCCTGGATCTTTTCGGCTTCCCGTCGCTGTTTTATCTCGGCGGCCAGCCGGCGATTCCATAGCAGCGAAAGCAGTCCGAATACCCCGAGTGCGCCCATTCCCCAACATCCCCATTTGATCACTCGCGCCCCGAACGACGGGGCCGGTGCCGGTGAAACACCCTCCAGCCACTTCAAGCGCATGGCGCGCAATTCGGCAGCCGAGAAGGCTCCAAGGGCCTTGTTGAGAATACTGCGCAACTCAGGCAGGCCCTTGCGCACCGCCAGATGATCCGCCTCCCACTTACCCTCGACGAGACCACCGACCCTGAGCAAGCCTGATGGAAACAGCTGCGCACCGATCTCGTTTTCGATCGTGGCATAGGCTTCACCGCTCTCGACCAGCGCCCGAGCTTCGGCGTGCGTTTTGACCGAGAGAATTGTGATCGACGGATACTCGCGCCGAATACTGCCCTCCAGCGCATGCCTGGCCGGCAGTACCAACACCCGATTTTCCAGTTCGGCGAGCGACTGAAAGGCTGGCTCTCCCGCACGCCAGACAAACACCCAGCCAGCGCCTCCAAATGCATGACTGAAATCCAGAAACGCCTTACGCTCCTCGTTTACCGCAAGCGTCGTGCTGATGTCAGCCACTCCGCTCTGCAACTGCTCAAGCATGTGATGAGTGGAAAACGACTCCTGATGCACGAACTGCAGCCCGGTCATTACGCTGATACGCTTGAGCAAGTCGTCGTTCAAACCGCTCCATTGGCCGCGCTCATCCTGGAACAGATACAACGGATATTGCAGCGAAGCGACAATGACGCGGGGATTGTCGCGAATCCATTGCTGCTCCTCGGCATTAAGTTCAACGGCCGGGATTTCCAGTTTCGACGCGTCAGTCCGCATGGCCAGTTGCGCAGCACAAACCCCTTGCATGAATCCCCACAGGCCCCAAAAAAACAACCAGACCAGCGCTGGCTTCAGTCCTCGATAAAACAACATTGCCACTTTCCTTCGTGATCGGATCACCCGTCCTTCGTGGGCGAAAACCCGAGCAGTGTGGCATGCAAAAACAAGAAAGCCCGTCAGGAGACGGGCTTCAAAATGTGACAGCTTTCAGGGCTTAAAGTGGCTTGCCACGATTGCCATGCTGGCTGACAAAGGCCTGCACGGCTTTCAGCTCGTTTGCCAGAACTGTGCAGCGTTCTTCTCTCTCAAACAAATCAGAAAGATGTGCAGGTAGTTCGAGAGCTTTTCCTACGCCGGCTTTTTCCACTGCATCCGGGAATTTGACCGGATGCGCCGTGCCCAGGATCACCATCGGGATATCCAGACTGCGACGGCATTCGCGTGCGGCTTTCACACCGATGGCCGTGTGCGGATCGAGTACCTCACCGGTCTGTTCGAAGACTTCGGCAATGGTTTCGCAGGTTTGCGCATCGTCCACGGCCAGCGAGTCGAACAGTTTGCGCGCCTCGGTCCAGCGTTCCTGTTCGACACTGAAACCGCCGCCCTGCTTGAACGAATCCATCAGACCGGCAATCGCTGCGCCGTTGCGACCGTGCAGGTCGAACAGCAGGCGTTCGAAGTTCGACGAGACCATGATGTCCATCGACGGCGACAAGGTGGCGTGCAGGGTTTCCTTGACGTACTGGTTGCCGCTCATGAAGCGGTGCAGGATGTCGTTGCGGTTGGTGGCGACGATCAACTGGTTGATCGGCAGGCCCATGTTGCGTGCCAGGTAACCGGCGAAGATGTCGCCGAAGTTGCCCGTCGGCACCGAGAACGACACCGAACGCGCCGGGCCGCCCAATTGCAGCGCTGCGTGGAAGTAGTAAACGATCTGGGCCATGATCCGCGCCCAGTTGATCGAGTTCACCGCCACCAGGCGCGTGCCCTTGAGGAAGCTCTGGTCGGCGAAGCTGGCCTTGACCATTTCCTGGCAGTCGTCGAAGTTGCCTTCGATGGCGATGTTGTGGATGTTTTCACCGAGGATGGTGGTCATCTGCCGACGCTGCACTTCAGACACACGGTTGTGCGGGTGCAGGATGAAAATGTCGACGTTTTCGCAGTGCTTGCAGCCTTCGATGGCGGCCGAACCGGTGTCACCGGAGGTGGCACCGACGATGACCACGCGCTCGCCGCGTTTTTCCAGCACGTAGTCGAGCAAGCGACCGAGCAGTTGCAGGGCGAAGTCCTTGAACGCCAGGGTCGGGCCGTGGAACAGCTCCAGCACCCATTCGTTGCCGTTCAGCTGACGCAGCGGCGCAACGGCGTTGTGGGCGAACACACCGTAGGTTTCTTCAAGAATCTTTTTAAAATCGGCGTCCGGAATGCTGCCGGTGACGAATGGGCGCATGACCCGGAAAGCCAGCTCGTGATACGGCAGGCCGGCCCAGGAAGCGATTTCTTCCTGGGTGAAGCGTGGCAGGTTTTCCGGGACGTACAGACCGCCGTCGGTGGCGAGACCGGCCAGCAGGACGTCTTCGAAATTCAGGGCCGGTGCCTGGCCGCGGGTACTGATGTAACGCATGACTGACTCCAATGGACAGTGTTCGCAACGCAGGGCCCGCAGGCGGGCCCTGTGAAGGAGATCAACTTAGTTCAAGTGCTCGACGCGGATCCGCACAACCGGACCGACCACGCCCGCCAAGGCTTCGAGGGCGGCGATCGCATCGTTGATGTGCTGCTCCAGCACGCGATGGGTCAGCAGGATCATCGGCACCAGGCCGTCGTGTTCCTCGACTTCCTTCTGCATGATCGACTCGATGTTGATGCCGCGCTCCGAGAGGATGCTCGCCACCTGAGCGAGTACGCCCGGGTGGTCCTTGGCCTGAATGCGCAGGTAGTAGGCGCTTTCGCAGGCTTCGATCGGCAGGATCGGATGGGCCGACAGCGAGTCCGGCTGGAAGGCCAGGTGCGGCACGCGGTTTTCCGGGTCGGAGGTCATGGCGCGAACCACGTCCACCAGATCGGCGATTACCGACGACGCGGTCGGCTCCATGCCGGCGCCAGCGCCGTAGAACAGGGTCGAACCGGCAGCGTCACCGTTGACCATCACCGCGTTCATCACACCGTTGACGTTGGCGATCAGGCGATCGGCCGGGATCAGCGTCGGGTGTACACGCAGCTCGATACCGGCGGCGGTGCTGCGTGCCACACCCAGGTGCTTGATGCGGTAGCCCAGCGCTTCGGCGTAGTTCACGTCGGCGGTGGTCAGCTTGGTGATGCCTTCGGTGTAGGCCTTGTCGAACTGCAGCGGAACACCGAACGCGATGGACGCCAGGATCGTCAGCTTGTGCGCCGCGTCGATGCCTTCGACGTCGAAGGTCGGATCGGCTTCGGCGTAGCCCAGTGCTTGTGCTTCAGCCAGCACGTCTTCGAAGGTGCGTCCCTTCTCGCGCATCTCGGTGAGGATGAAGTTGCCGGTGCCGTTGATGATCCCGGCCACCCAGTTGATACGGTTGGCGGACAGGCCTTCACGGATCGCCTTGATCACCGGAATGCCGCCGGCGACCGCCGCTTCGAACGCCACGATCACGCCCTTCTCGCGTGCCTTGGCGAAAATTTCATTACCGTGAACGGCAATCAGAGCCTTGTTCGCGGTGACCACATGCTTGCCATTCTCGATGGCCTTGAGTACCAGCTCGCGGGCAACGGTGTAGCCGCCCATCAGCTCTATGACGATGTCGATCTCAGGGTTCGTGGCCACTTCGAAGACATCGTTGGTAATCGCAATACCGGTCGTCTGGAACTGAGGCTTTGGCGTGCGCATGGCAATTTGTGCCACTTCGATTCCACGCCCGGCACGACGAGCAATTTCCTCGGCGTTGCGCTGAAGTACGTTGAAGGTACCGCCACCGACGGTCCCTAACCCACAGATGCCTACTTTGACCGGTTTCACTGTGAACTCCCCATAAAACGGCCGACGCGAGGCCGGCCGTGAAAACAACCGCGCAATCGCGGCTCTCTATTGATGGCCCGGCCATGTTGCCGCCGGGCCACGCTCGTCACGCCTTGGCACGACGATGCGAATTACTTCGCGCCCAGCGCCAGTTTGGCGACTTGTGGCGCAGGCTGGTAGCCCGGAATGACTTGTCCGTCAGCCAAAACGATGGCCGGCGTGCCGTTCACGCCGATCGACTGACCGAGGGCGAACTGTTTGGAAACCGGGTTCTCGCACTTGGCGGCCTTGATTTCCTTGCCATCGACCATTTTGTCCATGGCCGCTTTCTTGTCTTTCGAGCACCACACGGCTTGCAGTTGCTCGTCACCCGGCGAGCCCAGGCCCTGACGCGGGAACGCCACGTAGCGCACTTCGATGCCACGCTTGTTCAGCTCCGGCACTTCGGCGTGCAGCTTGTGGCAGTACGGGCACGTGGTGTCGGTGAACACGGTGATGTGCGACTTGGTCTCGCCCACGGCCGGGTAAACCACGGTCTCGGCGACCGGAATCCCGTTGATCAGTTTGGAAATGCCCAAGCGTTCGGTCTTCTCGGTCAGGTTGACCGGTTTGCCGTCCTTGAGTTGGAACATGTAGCCCTGAACGATGTACTGGCCGTCGGCGCTGGCGTAGAGCACGCGACTGCCCTTGAGCTTGACTTCGTACAGGCCTGGCAGCGGGCTGGCAGTGATGGTGTCCACCGGCACATCGAGCTGGAGGTTTTCCAGGCTCTGGCGGATGGCTTTGTCGGCCGCATCATCGGCGACGGCAAAGGTGCTGACCAACGCAATGGCTGCGGCGGCGAAAATCTGGGTCAGACGCATGAGAACTCCTGAAGGCGGACAAATGGAACGATCAGAACGCCCGTGCCGGAACACCGGGTCATAACCGTCCATCGTGCAAACCGGCAAAGCCTACCACATAAGGTTCGCGTGACCGAATGCGCCTGTCGCAAGACAGGCTGCGCTCAGCCTCGAGGGTGATGTTTGGCATGCAGATCCTGCAACCGCGCCCGGGCGACGTGAGTGTAGATCTGTGTGGTCGACAGGTCGCTGTGGCCCAACAACATCTGCACCACCCGCAAATCGGCGCCATGGTTGAGCAGGTGCGTGGCGAAGGCGTGACGCAGCGTATGGGGTGAGAGCGATTTGCCGATGCCGGCGACCTTGGCCTGATGCTTGATGCGGTGCCAGAAAGTCTGGCGAGTCATCTGCTCGCCGCGCTGGCTGGGAAACAGCACATCGCTGGGGCGCCCGCCCAGCAGCTCGCCGCGACCATCGCGCAGGTAGCGCTCGACCCAGACAATCGCTTCCTCGCCCATCGGCACCAACCGCTCCTTGCTGCCCTTGCCCATCACCCGCAACACGCCCTGACGCAGGTTGACCTGTTCCAGGGTCAGGCTGATCAACTCGGTCACCCGCAAGCCGCAGGCATAAAGGACTTCAAGCATGGCACGGTCACGCTGGCCGATGGCTTCGCTCAGATCTGGCGCCTTCAGCAAGGCTTCAACGTCAGCTTCCGACAGGGATTTGGGCAATGGCCTACCGAGTTGCGGCATATCAACGCGCAAGGTCGGATCAACCGAAATCAGTTTTTCCCGCAGCAGGTAGCGATAAAAGCCACGTACGCCCGAGAGGAATCTCGCAGTGGATCGCGGTTTGTAGTTCTGTTCCAGACGCCAGGCCAAGTGATCGAGGATCAGCTCGCGACCGGCATTGATCAGCTCGAGATTTTTCTCCTGCAACCAACCGTTGAACAGTGCGAGATCACTGCGATAGGCGTCGCGGGTATTGTCGGAAAGACCTTTTTCCAACCAGAGGGCGTCGAGAAACTGGTCAATCAGCGGGTGGTCGATGGCGGGCATAAAAGCTCAGGCAAGGCAGAGATGGCGGACAGTCTTTCATAGCCCGCCCGCTCACGGAACCATCAGGCGGCAAAACCAGGCAGAACCGGCACCGGGCGCTTGTCGTCGTCAATCGCGACAAAGCTGAACTGCCCGTGAATCGCCTTTTCGCGCCCGTCGCAGCTCATGCTTTCAACGAACACTTCCACCTCGACCTTGAGGCTGGTGTTGCCGACCTTGATCACCCGCCCGACCAGTTCGACGATGGAACCTGCCGGGATCGCGTGCTTGAAATCGATACGATCGGTCGACACAGTCACCAGCGGCAAACGGCAGAACCGGGTGGCGGTGATGAAGGATACTTCGTCCATCCAGGCGAGCGCAGTGCCGCCGAACAGCGTGTTGTGATGGTTGGTGGTCGGCGGGAAAACCGCTTTGGTCACGCGGGTCACCGAGAGTTCGGTGCGACGTTCGATTTCTTGTTCACGAGATGTCATGGATACGGCCTGAAGCAATAGTGCGGTGGATAAATTGCAGGCAACAAAAAAGCAGCCCGTAGGCTGCTTTCTTCTGCATCGGAAGCTGGACTTAAGCCAGTTTTTCCTTGATGCGAGCTGCTTTACCCGACAGGTCGCGCAGGTAGTACAGCTTGGCTTTACGTACGTCACCGCGACGCTTGACAGCCATGCTGTCGATCTGCGGGGAGTAGGTCTGGAAAGTACGTTCTACGCCAACACCGTTGGAGATTTTACGAACGGTGAACGCACTGTTCACGCCGCGGTTACGCTTGGCGATTACAACGCCTTCGAACGCTTGCAGACGGGAACGATCGCCTTCCTTCACTTTCACCTGAACGACAATGGTGTCGCCTGGGGCAAAGGTAGGGATTTCTTTGGTCATCTGCTCTGCTTCGAGTGCAAGGATGATTTTGTTGGTCATGCTGTGCTCCTAAGGTAAATCGTCTGATCTACCATCGATACGTTGTTAACTATCGTCCCGCTCGCGGATGTATTCCTCGAGCAGCTTCTTCTCTTCTCCAGAAAGCGAGCGGCTTTCCAGAAGATCGGCGCGTCGTTCATAGGTCCTTCCGAGGGACTGCTGTAAACGCCAACGCCGGATATGCGCGTGATTGCCACTCAGCAACACGTCGGGAACACGCTGATCCGCATACACCTCAGGTCGGGTGTAGTGCGGGCAATCCAGCAGACCATCCGTAAAGGAATCTTCCTCAGCGGAATCCGCATGCCCTAAAGCTCCGGGCAGCAGTCGTGTAACCGCATCGATCATGACCATGGCCGGCAGCTCGCCGCCAGACAACACATAGTCACCAATCGACCACTCTTCATCGACATGAGCATCAATAAAACGCTCGTCAATGCCTTCATAGCGACCGGCAATCAGGATCAATGCATCCGATTTAGCCAGTTCGCGTACCGCCGACTGAGTCAGTTGACGGCCTTGGGGGGACAGGTAAATCACCTTCGCCGCCTCCCCGGCTGCTGCCTTGGCCTGAACCAGAGCATCTTCCAGGGGCTTGATCTTCATCACCATGCCCGGACCACCGCCAAACGGGCGATCGTCCACAGTGTGATGCCGATCCGTCGTGTAATCCCGCGGATTCCAACAGGTCAGCTGCAAGAGCCCCTGTTTGACCGCTCGACTGGTGATGCCGTAGTCGCCGATGGCGGAAAACATCTCGGGAAACAAACTGATCACTTCTACGCGCAAGTTAGCCACGCTTAGAAGTCCGCGTCCCAATCCACCTTCATCTCGCCCGCTGCGAGGTCGACTGCCAACACGCATTGCTCCGTATAGGGCAACAGGCGTTCGCGATCATCCAGGCTGCCAGCGCAAGGCTTGACTACCATTACATCATTGGCGCCGGTTTCCAGAAGATGATCGATTTTCCCGAGCAATTGCCCAAGCGTATCGATGACCTTCAGACCCTCCAGCTGGTACCAGTAGTACTCGCCTTCGGTCAATTCAGCGAACAGATTGCGTGGCACGCAGATCTCGTAACCGGCCAGAAGACGAGCTTCTTCACGATCATCAAGACCCTTGAGCTTTGCGACCAGGAACTTGTCGCTCCCGCGTCCACTGACCAGCTCGACCTGTTTGACATTGCCTTCGCGCTTGAGCGTCCAGGTTTTGTACTGCAACAGGTTTTCAGTCGGATCAGTAAAGGAATAAACCTTCACTTCGCCGCGAACGCCGTGAACAGAATAAATTTTGCCAATAACGATCAAATCATCGGCAACAGCAGGCGTCGCGTTCATATTGCTCAGGCCGCAGCCTTAGCCGATTCCTTCAGCAACTGAGCAACACGCTCAGAAGGCTGTGCACCAACGCTCAGCCAGTAGGCTACGCGCTCTTGGTTCACGGACAGACGGATTTCCTGACCACGGGCAACAGGGTTGAAGAAACCAACCTGTTCTTTGTGGGAGCCGTCACGCGGGTTACGCGAGTCGGTTACGGTCAGGTGGTAAAACGGGCGCTTTTTGGAGCCGCCAAGGGCAAGACGGATTGTTAGCATGTGAACATCGTTCCTGTAGTCGGTGCTGCAAATCTAAATGCACAGCGGGCATGGGTGCCCGAAAGGCCGCATATTCTAAGGAATATCCGGACTTTTGCAAATGACTTTTTCCGGCGCCTATGGCAGGCCGTGCAGATTTGCATATAGAGCCGTCGCTTAAAACGGCCGGTCAGCTCCCGCCGAATGCGGGTTTGCTGTTGATCCTGCGTCCTTGCAGGGTCTGCGCCGGTGCGACGACCGGCGAAGGCTTTACATCTTTGGCATGCCGCCGCCGGGCAACATACCGCCCATGCCGCGCATCATTTTCGCCATTCCGCCCTTGGCGGAGAATTTCTTCATCATCTTCTGCATCTGCTTGTGCTGCTTGATCAAGCGACCGATGTCCTGCACCTGGGTGCCGGAACCCATGGCGATCCGGCGCTTGCGCGAACCGCTGATCAGCTCAGGGTCGCGGCGCTCGGCCGGGGTCATGGAGTTGATGATGGCTTCCATCTGTTTGAATTGCTTCTCTGCGGCGTTCTGGGCATTGCCCATCTGCGACAGGTTCACACCACCGATGCTCGGCAGCTTGTCCATGAGGCCGCCGAGGCCGCCCATGTTCTTCATCTGTTGCAGCTGATCGCGGAAGTCTTCGAGGTCGAAGCCCTTGCCCTTCTTCAGCTTCTTGGCCAGCTTGTCGGCCTTGTCCTTGTCGAGGGTCGCTTCAGCCTGTTCGATCAGGCTGAGCACGTCGCCCATGCCGAGGATTCGCGAAGCGATACGCTCAGGGTGGAACGGATCGAGGGCCTCGGTCTTCTCGCCCATACCGATGAACTTGATCGGTTTGCCGGTGATGGCACGAACGGACAGCGCGGCACCCCCACGGGCGTCACCGTCGACCTTGGTCAGGATCACACCGGTCAGCGGCAGTGCATCGCCAAAGGCCTTGGCCGTGTTGGCGGCGTCCTGACCGGTCATGGCGTCGACCACGAACAGGGTTTCGACCGGGTTGATCGCGGCGTGCAGCGCCTTGATCTCGCCCATCATCTCTTCATCGATGTGCAGACGACCGGCGGTATCGACGATGACCACGTCGATGAATTTCAGTTTTGCTTCTTTAATAGCCGCGTTGGCGATGTCGACCGGTTTCTGGCTCAGGTCGGACGGGAAGAACGTCACGCCGATGTCGTTGGCCAGGGTTTCCAGCTGTTTGATAGCGGCAGGACGATAGACGTCCGCCGACACGACCATGACCGACTTCTTCTTGCGCTCTTTAAGGAAGCGCGCCAGCTTGCCGGCGGTAGTGGTTTTACCGGCCCCCTGCAGACCGGCCATCAATACGACGGCTGGCGGCACGGCACTCAGGTTCAAATCTTCGTTGGCCGCGCCCATCAGGGTTTCGAGTTCGGCCTGGACGATCTTCACGAACGCCTGACCCGGCGTCAGGCTGCGCGACACCTCGGTGCCGACAGCGCGCTCCTTGACCGAGTTGACGAAGTCCTTGACCACCGGCAGGGCGACGTCGGCTTCGAGCAACGCCATGCGCACTTCGCGCAGGGTGTCTTTGATGTTGTCTTCGGTCAGCTTCGCCTTGCCGGTGACATGGCGCAGCGTCTGCGAGAGACGTTCGGTTAAGTTTTCAAACATTGCGCGATCCTTTCAGGCCCTGTGTAGACCGGGATAATGGCGGCCCAGACCGGAATCAACATGTGCTCGGCGAGCCTGCGGCGTGGGCAGGTCGCGGATTATAGCGAAGACTGCGGCTGGCGGACACCTCGCTGTCAGCTTGCCGGTCTTTCGTGCCATGGCGGTTCTATGCCAAACTCAGCGCCTTTCGGGCTTGCCTAACAGGATTTATGCTCCCCTTGTCACCGAGTTTGCTGACCACCCTCGCCGCCGCCCTTCTATATGCCGCTGCGACCCTCTATCAGGGCACCCGCCTGGCCACTGGCGCCAAGGCCAACAAGCGCCTGCTGGTCACGCTTGGCGTGTTCGCCGTGCTGGCCCACAGTGCCAGCCTGCTGACTCATCTGCTGACACCGATCGGTCTGGGCCTGGACTTCTTCAGTGCTTCGAGCCTGATTGCCGCAGCGGTCATCGCCCTGACCCTGCTGGCCTGCTCTCGGATCCCGGTGGAAAACCTGCTGATCCTGCTGTTCCCGCTGGGTGCGATCACCGTATTGCTGGCGCAGTTCGCGCCGACCGGTACCGTGCAGATCATCGACGAAGAGCCGGGCATCCTCGCGCATATCCTGCTGTCGATCCTCGCCTACGGCATGTTCACCATCGCCGTGTTCCAGGCGTTGCTGCTGCTGGTGCAGGATCACCAGCTCAAGAACAAGCACCCATCCGGGCTGATCAAGAACTTCCCGCCGCTGCAAACCATGGAAAGCCTGCTGTTCGGCTTCCTCTGGGCAGGCTGGACGCTGCTGTCGCTGTCGCTGATTTCCGGCTGGCTGTTCGTCGAGAACCTGTTTGCCCAGCACCTCGTGCACAAGACCCTGCTGGCTTGCCTTGCCTGGATCGTGTTCAGCGTGCTGCTGTGGGGCCGCAACCGCCTGGGCTGGCGCGGCCACAAAGCGATCCGCTGGACCCTCGCCGGTTTCTGCCTGCTGATGTTGGCGTATTTCGGCAGCAAACTGGTCCGTGAATACATCCTGCACATCTGACGGGCGGCAAAAATGGACGGTTTGCCCATAGGGCCGATGCTCGCGGTATTTGTCCTGCTGATTCTCTGGTCGGGATTGTTTACCGCCATCGAAGTCGCGCAACAGCATCTGCTGGCGCAACGCACCGCGTCGCGTGCCAGTGACAAACCACTGGCAAAGCTGAGCTTCCCGCTCAACAGCCTGATCCTGTGCAACACCCTGTGCCGCGCCCTCGCCGTGGTGCTTGCCACGTTGCTGGCGATTTTCCTCTGTGAAGAAAACGGTCCATGGGCAGCCACTCTGGGTGCCGGCGCCGTCTTGCTGGTGTTTGCCGACTATTTCCCGCGCACCCTCGCCCAACGTTATCCGGACGCCGTGCTGTCCTTCGGCAATTCGTTGCTGGCTGTGCCGCTGAAAGTGATCTACCCGCTCGCATGGCTGCTGAGCAGCATCAGTGGTTTGCTGTTGCGTCCACTGGTGCGCAAACCTCAGGTCGTACAGCAGAGCGAAGACGACGTCTCAGCCGATCGCCATGACGACCCGGAACACCCGCTTCGCCCGCACCCCGTTTCCGGCATCCATGCGCTGGACAACATCACGGTCAACGACATCCTGGTGCCTCGCAGTGATGTCGACGGCATCAATCTTGATGACCCGATCGAAGAAATCATCGAGCAATTGCGCCACAACAAGCGCACGCGCCTGCCGGTTTTCCACAGCGACATCAACCAGGTCGAGGCCGTTCTCAATACCCGGCAGATCCGCCACCTGCTGGACAATCACGCCCTGACCCGCGAGGCGCTCCTCGCCGCCAGCTATGAGCCGTATTTCGTCCCGGAAAGCACGCCTCTGCAGCTGCAACTGCTGAACTTCCACAAGCAGCAGCGTCGGCTGGGCATGGTGGTGGACGAGTACGGCGAAGTGCTGGGGATTGTCACGCTGGAGGACATTCTCGAAGAAATCGTCGGCGAATTCGAAAGCCAGCACAGTCTCGACAACCCGCACATCCACCCGCAAGCCGATGGCCGCATGGTGATCGACGGCGCCGCCTCGATCCGCGAGCTGAACAAATGCCTGGGTTGGCACCTGCCCAGCGACGGCCCCCGGACTCTCAACGGCCTGGTGACCGAAGCACTGGAAACCATTCCGGAAAGCGCGGTCTGCCTGAAGATCGGGCGCTATCGCCTGGAGATCCTCGAAACCGAGGAAAACCGCGTGAGCAAAGTGCTCATCTGGCACACCAGCTCGGCACCGGCGCTCACGCCCGTCCGCTAGCTCGCCCCTTGTTCAATCGTTAGCCACCTTCCTATAATCGCGGTGCTTACCCAAGCCCCGCCGAACCCCGTGCTTACCCCGCACCCCAAAGGTTCCGGCCAGTTCATCGCCGCTTTCCGCATCACACCGACGACTGTTCCTACCTGAAACAGCGCTCGCGCCCTATCCCACATCCCTGGGTGTTCGACCATAATAATTCGCTCCAACGGAGCTCATGACTGTCAGGGATCACCGCATGACAACCAGTACCGCTTATAGCGACACCGCGCCTGCCCAACCGACCAACTCCGCCACCCGCGTGGCTACGGCGAGCTTCATCGGCACGGCCATCGAGTTCTACGACTTCTACGTCTACGCCACCGCCGCTGCACTGGTGATCGGGCCGGTGTTCTTTCCGCAGACATCCGGCACGGCGCAGATGCTCTCGGCATTCCTCACTTTCGGTATCGCTTTCCTCGCTCGCCCGCTGGGCTCGGCACTGTTCGGCCACTTCGGTGACCGTATCGGACGCAAATCGACACTGGTGGCTTCGCTTTTGCTGATGGGCGTCTGCACCACCCTGATCGGCGTGCTGCCGGGTTACGACAGCATCGGGGCATGGGCACCGATCCTATTATGTGTGCTGCGCTTCGGCCAGGGCCTGGGATTGGGGGGTGAGTGGGGCGGCGCGGCGCTGCTGGCCACCGAAAACGCTCCGAAGGGCAAGCGAGCCTGGTTCGGCATGTTCCCGCAGCTGGGCCCTTCGATCGGTTTTCTGGCGGCCAACGGCCTGTTCCTGACCCTGGCCATGACGCTCAATGATGAACAGTTTCGCAGTTGGGGCTGGCGGATTCCGTTCCTGCTCAGTGCGGTACTGGTGATGGTCGGGCTGTATGTGCGCCTCAAGTTGCATGAAACCCCGGTATTCGCCAACGCCATCGCCCGTCAAGAACGGGTGAAGGTGCCGCTGGTCGAGCTGTTCAGCCAATACTGGGCGCCGACGCTGCTGGGGGCCGCCGCCATGGTGGTTTGCTATGCACTGTTCTACATCTCGACTGTGTTTTCCCTGAGCTACGGCGTGTCGACGCTGGGCTACAGCCGCGAGACATTCCTCGGGCTGCTGTGCTTCGCGGTGTTGTTCATGGCGGCCGCCACGCCATTGTCAGCCTGGGCCAGCGATCGTTACGGGCGCAAACCGGTGCTGATCGTCGGCGGTGTACTGGCAATTCTTTCCGGATTTCTGATGGAGCCGTTACTGACTCAGGGTTCGACCTGGGGCGTGGCACTGTTCCTGTGCATAGAGCTGTTCCTGATGGGCGTGACATTTGCCCCGATGGGTGCACTGCTGCCGGAACTGTTTCCGACGCACGTCCGGTATACCGGCGCGTCGGCGGCCTACAACCTCGGCGGCATCGTTGGAGCCTCGGCGGCGCCGTTCTTTGCGCAGAAACTGGTAGCGATGGGTGGTTTGAGTTACGTAGGCGGGTATGTGTCTGCGGCCGCAGCGCTCAGCTTGATCGCTGTGCTGTGCCTGAAGGAAACGCGCCATAACGACCTGAATCAGGTGTCGTAGGCGCAATGATCGCTCCCGCACGGGCGGGAGCGATCAGATAGCGAGATTACAGCTCCACAACGACCGCCTGAGAAGCACGGGTCGCCTTGGCACGAGCCGCTTCAATCGACTCGTCACGCGCAAGGGCCACGCCCATGCGACGCTGGCCATTGACCTCAGGCTTGCCGAACAGACGCAGCGCGGTATCCGGTTCGCTCAGTGCAGCGCCGAGATTGGCGAATGCGGTCTGGGTCGACTGACCTTCCACCAGAATCACCGCCGAAGCCGATGGGCCGAACTGACGGATCAGCGGCACAGGCAAGCCAAGGATTGCGCGCGCGTGCAGGGCGAATTGCGACAGGTCCTGGGAAATCAGGGTCACCAGACCGGTGTCATGCGGGCGCGGCGACACTTCGCTGAACCACACCTGATCACCCTTGATGAACAGCTCGACGCCGAACAGGCCGCGGCCACCCAAGGCTTCAGTTACCGCTTTGGCAACGCGCTCGGATTCAGCCAGTGCGATCGGGCTCATGGCTTGTGGCTGCCAGGACTCCTGGTAGTCGCCCTTCTCCTGACGGTGACCGACCGGCGCACAGAACGTGGTGCCGCCGATATGACGAACGGTCAGCAGGGTGATTTCGTAGTCGAAATCGATGAAGCCTTCGATGATCACCCGTCCTTTACCGGCGCGACCGCCCTCTTGCGCGTAATCCCAGGCTTTCTGCACGTCATCGACGCTGCGCAGCAGGCTCTGGCCCTTGCCCGACGAGCTCATCACCGGTTTGACAACGCATGGGAAGCCCAGGTCCTCAACGGCTTTGCTGTAGTCCTCGAAGGTGTCGGCGAAGTGGTACGGCGAAGTCGGCAGGTCCAGCTCTTCGGCTGCCAGACGACGGATGCCTTCGCGGTTCATGGTCAGTTGAGCGGCGCGAGCGGTCGGGATCACGGTGAAGCCTTCGGACTCCAACTCCACCAGCGTGGCGGTGGCGATGGCTTCGATTTCCGGCACGATGAAGTGCGGCTTCTCGGCTTCGATCACCGCACGCAGGGCTGCGCCGTCGAGCATGTTGATCACGTGGCTGCGATGGGCAACCTGCATGGCCGGCGCATTGGCGTAACGGTCAACGGCGATCACTTCAACGCCCAGGCGCTGCAGCTCGATCACCACTTCCTTGCCCAACTCACCACAGCCACACAGCAATACGCGGGTCGCGGTCGGCGACAATGGAGTTCCGATACGGGTCATCTCAGGTCCTCAAAGAAGCGGATCATCGAGGAAAGCAACGCCAGACGCGCTTTCCATGGGGAGAAAGCGCGGCATTTTACATGAACCTGAGGGTTTGGCTTCAGCCGGCGACAGCCTGTTTGCGTTCGCGCCAGGCCATGATCAGCCAAACCGCAGTCACACCGGCGAACTTCGAGGCCAGGGCGGTGATGATCACCGGCGGTGTCAGCAGGTCGATCATGCCGAAGAAGATGAAGGTATCAAGGGGAATGCTCAGCGCCGAGCTGATCCACAAGCGGTCACGCAGCGGGCGTCTGGTGATGCTGAATACCAGCCAGTCGATGCACTCGGACACTGCAAATGCCGTGGCACTGGCCATCGCAATCGACGGATCGGAGGTGACATAGGACAGCACCAGCGCCGCCAGCATCGCTACAATCGCGCCGTGGCCGAAACGGATCTGCACCATGTCGCGCAACACGAACACCAGCCCGCCCCAGGCCGACCAGATGATGTCCAGGTGCGGCGCAGTAGAGAAGGCGAAGTTGATCAGCACGACACTGCTGATGTAAGCGATGAGGAAAATCATGGGCGTGACCTGTCAATTTGGCGCACAGGTTACTTCAGCCCTTCGATGACGCCAATCAAATCGCTATTGCCCAGGCGTTTTGCCGATCATCCAGACCAGCCCACTAGACTTCGCCCGCTCATGACACAACCCCAGCACCACCCGCCGCTCATCGTTGGTCATCCGGCTCCAGCGCGTAATCTCCTCGACCGTGCGCTGGCAACCGGTGCAAATATCGTCATCGTCCAGCGCGCAAATATTCACGCAGGGCGAGGCCACCGGCCGCTCAACCGTATTCATTCTTCCTGCTCGACCAGATCGCGCGCATAGCGCTGTGAGTTATGCACATAGTGCGCGGCGCTGGCTTCGAGCATCTTCTTCTGTTGCTCGGTCAGTTCGCGCACCACCTTGCCCGGCGAGCCCATCACCAGCGAACCGTCAGGAATTTCCTTGCCTTCGCCAATCAGCGAATTGGCGCCAATGATGCAGTTCTTGCCGATCTTAGCGCCGTTGAGGATGACGGCGTTGATGCCGATCAGGCTGTAGTCGCCAACCGTACAGCCGTGAAGCATGGCGTTGTGGCCGATGGTCACGCCGGTGCCGATGGTCAGCGGGTAGCCCATGTCGGTGTGCATCACCGTGCCGTCCTGCACATTGCTGTTCTTGCCGATCAGGATCAGTTCATTGTCGCCGCGCAGTACGGCGTTGAACCAGACGTTGGCGCCTTCTTCCAGTCTGACCTTGCCCACCAGCACGGCGTTGGGGGCGACCCAACTCTGCGGATGGGTTTCGACACGGGCGTCGCCCAGGCGGTATTTCATCTTGTTTTCCTCAGGGCTCACGATGGCTGGCTATTCGAACGATGGCTTCAGGTGTTGATAAAGCTTTTCGGCGGCTGATGCAGGCTGATTTTGGCGTCATAGAGCAGGTTGATCAACTCGACGATCATGATCGCCGTCAGCCCCCAGATCTTGTATTCGCCGTATCGATAGCTCGGCACGTACCAACTGCGACCCTGATAGTCGATGCGGTGGGTGTGTTCGCGCGGATCCTTGCGGAAAAACTCAAGCGGCACACTGAACACCGCAGCGATCTCGGCATCGTTGGCCTGATATTCGACGAAGTCGGGAATCACCCCGACATAGGGCGTGACTTTGATGCCATGCAGGGAGATCAATGGGCTGAGCGGGCCGATCACTTCGACCAGGCCTGGCGGCAGGCCGATTTCCTCTTCGGCTTCACGCAGGGCGGTGAAAGTCAGGTCCGGGTCTTCCGGATCCCGTCGTCCACCGGGGAAGGCGACTTCGCCGCCGTGAGTCGAGAGCCCGCTGGCGCGCAGGGTGAGAACAAGTTCGGGCTCGTCACTGCGAGTAATCGGCACCAGGACAGCGGCCTCGGGGAAACGCGTGTCGGTCTCCAGCGTGCGCGGCGTGTGATTGCTTACCCGGTGCAGTAGCTCGTCCAGCATAAGTGTTCTCGATCTGTGCCTTGTCCTGCATCATGCACCAATCAATGCGACCGCCCAAGCCCCGAACAAGGGACATGTCGCGAAACGACAACTTGCCGACTGACACCGCTGCACGCCAAGATAGGCGCAGCATTCAGGAACTCCAGCATGAAATTTTGCAGCCAGTGCGGCAACCCGGTGAACCAGCGTATTCCCGAAGGCGACTCGCGGCTGCGATTTGTCTGCGACAGCTGTCAGACCATTCACTACCAGAACCCCAATATCGTGGCCGGCTGTGTGGCGACCTGGGGCAGCAAAGTCCTGCTCTGCCGTCGTGCCATCGAACCACGCCTCGGTTACTGGACGCTGCCCGCCGGGTTCATGGAGAACGGCGAGACCATCGAGCAGGCCGCCATCCGCGAAACCGCCGAAGAAGCCTGCGCCCGGGTGCGCAACCTGAGCATCTACACCCTGATCGACGTGCCGCACATCAGTCAGGTGCATGTGTTCTTTCGCGCCGAGCTCGCAGACCTGGACTTTTCCGCCGGTCCCGAAAGCCTCGAAGTGCAACTGTTCGACGAAGCGCAGATTCCATGGGACGAGCTGGCTTTCCGCACAGTGGGCCGTACCTTAGAATGCTTCTTCGCTGACCGCCGCGCCGAGACTTACCCGGTTCGCTCGGAATCAATCCCGCCGCTCGCTCAACCGACCATCACTTGATTTCAGCGCCAGCCGGCCGATAACCCGCGTGCGCAGCCCGCGACAGCGCCTGCATAAGATCTATAAATAAATTATCTGCATCACCTTCTGGGGAATCGTTTCAATGCGCTGGTTGCTTGCCCTGTTTTGCCTGTCGTTCGTCACCGTCTCCCAAGCGTCGTTCGTGACCACCGTGACGCCTTCGAACACCCCGCTCATCGAAAAAATACTGGTGCTCAAATCGGCTCATCAACTGCAGCTGATCGCCGACGGCAAACCGCTCAAGAGCTATCGCATTTCCCTGGGCAAGGGCGCGAAGAAAGGCCCGAAACTGATTGAAGGCGATAAACGCACACCTGAAGGTTTCTATTGGATCGACTGGCGCAAGACCAGCGACAAATTCAACCTGTCGATGCACATCTCCTACCCGAACATCAGCGACTCCGCCCGCGCCCGCCGCGAAGGCGTCGAGCCTGGTGGCATGATCATGATCCACGGCACGCCGGATTCCGCAGACAACCCGGAAAACCTGTTCCACACCCTGGACTGGACCGACGGCTGCATCGCCATGCGCAACGTCGACATGCGCGAAGTCTGGAACCTGGTGCCGGACGGCACGATGATCGAAATCCGCCCCTGATTCTGTCACCAGGGCACCTGCTTTCTCCGGGCCGCGAAGCGGCCCTTTCCCCTGACCATTGGTCGCCCGCAAAAAAATAAATGCAAAAGATCGCAGCCTGCGGCAACGCCTGAACGGTGATACCACTTTCACCCGCCGGAACTGCCGCAGACTGCGATCTTTTGCGTTCCAGCCCCCACCTCTAATACCACTTGAAACCACCCGCCCTTAAACACCCGATTTCAAAGGACCAGAGGCATTTCCGTTGCGTTGACATGGTATTCAAGTGGTATTAGTTTTCGCCGAAACAGCGAGCGACAACAATCCAATATCAGCTCCGGAAGTGCCTGCATGAACGATCTCCACGCCCTGCGCCCTGACGACTCCCAGCCGACGCCGCTGTACCTGCAACTGGCGCGCAACCTGGAAGCGGCGATTCATGCCGGGCAGTGGAAAGCCGAACAGGCGATGCCGTCGGAGCGCAATCTCAGCGAGATGCTGGGGATTTCCCGGGTCACCGCGCGCAAGGCGCTGGAAGTCCTGCTCGATCAAGGCTTGATTCGCCGCCTGCAAGGTTCCGGCACCTTCATCACCCCACGCCTTGAACAACCGCTGTCGCGCCTGTCGGGCTTCAGCGAAATGCTCCGTCTCAAGGGGTTCGTGCCCAGCTCACAATGGCTGGAGCGCGAAATCACCCTGCCCACCCACGAAGAACTGATCCGCCTCGGCCTGTCGCCGAACGACAAGGTTGCGCGCATGAAACGCCTGCGCAAGGCCGACGACACCGTGATGGCCATCGAGATGAGCACCCTGCCCGCCTCGATCATGCCCAAGCCACAAGTGGTGGGGGATTCCCTCTACGAACACCTCGACAGCATCGGCAAACCGATCGTGCGCGCCTTGCAGCACATCCAGGCGATCAACGCCTCGGACGAGTTCGCCGCACTGGTCGGCATCGCCCCCGGCACCGCGATGCTGTTGATGACCCGGGTCGGCTACCTGGAAGACAACACGCCGATCGAAGTCACCGACACCTATTGCCGCAACGATTACTACGACTTTGTTGCAGAGCTTCGCCGCTGATCAGCAGCCAGGCCAAACGAGAGAAGCGAAATGTCCGAAGACAACATCCTCACCGCTGACGGCTGGATTCGCGGCCGGCTGATCCACGAACACGGCAGAGTCGTGTCGATCGAAGGCGTGCCTTGCGATCCGGCGGACAACGACCTGCCTTACCTGCTGCCGGGTTTCATCGACCTGCACGTTCACGGCGGTGGCGGCAAAGACATCATGGAAGGCACCAGCGCTTTCGAAACCATCACAAAGACCCACGTGCGCTTCGGCACCACCTCGCTGCTCGCCACCACGATGACCGCGCCAAGTGCCGAGATTTCCAGCGTGCTCAAGGATGTCGGCGAGTTCTGCGAACAGCGTCCGAAAGGTGCCGCCCGGGTCCTCGGCGTTCACCTCGAAGGGCCGTACATCAACCCCGGCAAACTGGGCGCCCAACCGAACTTCGCCCACACCGCGCTGATGGCCGAAGTTGAAGAGTATCTGGCACTGGCGCCGATCCGGGTGATCACTATCGCCCCGGAAATCGCCGGCCATGACGGCTTGATTCGCGAACTGAGCCGCCGTGGCATCCGCATGCAGATCGGCCACACCCTTGGCAGTTACGAGGAAGGTGTCGCCGCACTCGAAGCCGGCGCCACCAGTTTCACGCATTTGTACAACGCCATGAGCCCGCTGCATCACCGCGAGCCGGGCATCGTCGGCGCCGCCCTCGCCCACGCCAAGTTTGCCGAGTTGATCCCGGACTTATTGCATGTGCACCCCGGCGCGATCCGCGTGGCCCTGCGCTCGATCCCGTGCCTGTATTGCGTCACCGATTCGACCGCCGCCGCCGGCATGCCCGACGGCGAGTACAAGCTCGGCAGCCACACCGTCACCAAATGCCTGGGCGGCGTGCGCCTGCCGGACGGCACGCTGGCCGGCAGCACCCTGACCATGGATCAGGCACTGCGCAATCTGGTGAAGATCGGCCTGCCGATCGCCGAGGCCTCGCAACGTCTTTCGCAATTCCCCGCCGACTACCTCGGCATCACCGAACGCGGGCGCCTGCAACCGGGCGCCTGGGCCGACTGCGTGCGGCTGGATCGCTCACTCACACTGACCGCCGTCATGGTCGAAGGAGAAGACATTGACTTCAAAAATGCTTGAGGAGGCGCTGTCCTCGTTCGAGGCCGTGCAAGCGCAACTGCAACAGCTCGATGGCTCGATGATCGAGATCGCCGGGCGCCTGCGCCGTCAGCCACCGCAAGTGGCGATGACCGTCGCCCGTGGCAGTTCCGACCACGCAGCGAGCTACTTCGCCTACCTGACCATGCAGCAACTGGGGATTCCGGTGGCGTCGCTGCCGATGTCGGTGGTGACCATGCAACAGGCGCCGTTGAAAGTCAGCGGTCAGGTCGCGTTCGCGTTTTCCCAGTCGGGCCAGAGCCCGGATCTGGTCAACAGCCTGCGTCTGCTGCGCAAGCGCGGCGCCCTCAGCGTGTCGATGGTCAATGCTGCCGATTCGCCGCTGGAGGCCGCATGCGAATTCAGCCTGCCGCTGCTGGCCGGTACTGAAAGCAGCGTCGCCGCGACCAAGAGCTTCATCGCCACCCTCAGCGCCAGCGCCCGCTTGATCGCGCACTGGAAAGAAGACAGTGAATTGCTGGAGGCACACAACGCCCTGCCCGAAGGCTTGCGCGACGCCGCGCAACAGGACTGGAGCCCGGCCATCGATGCCCTGCGCGATTGCGAACGGTTGATGGTAATCGGCCGTGGCGCCGGCTTTGCCATTGCCCAGGAAGCCGCGCTGAAATTCAAGGAAACCTCAGCCATCCAGGCCGAAGCCTTCAGCAGCGCCGAAGTCCGTCACGGCCCGATGGCGCTGATCGACGAAAACTACCCTCTGCTGGTGTTTGCCCCGCGCGGCGCCGAGCAGGCCGGCCTGCTGAGTCTGGCGGCGGAAATGCGTCAGCGTGGTGCCCGTGTATTGCTGGCGGCGCCGGACGATGTGCTCGAACGCAACCTGACCCTGAGCCGTGCTGAACACCCGGCGCTTGATCCGATTCTGGCGATCCAGAGTTTCTACGTGATGGCCGCCAACCTGGCCGTGGCCCGTGGCATGGACCCGGATCAGCCGCGCCACCTGAGCAAAGTCACCCGTACGCACTGAGTCCGAACCGAACGTTTTCCTGATGAGACCGAGCCATGCACAACAACAATAAAGAGCTGACTTTAAGCGCCCCGCTCAGCGGCCCGGTGCTCACGCTCGCCAAAGTTCCGGACGCGGTGTTCGCCAGCGGTGCGATGGGCGACGGCATTGCCATAGATCCGCTGAACGACACCCTGTATTCACCGTGCGCTGGCGTGGTGATCCATGTCGCCCGCACCGGCCACGCCCTGACCGTGCGAGCCGACAACGGCGCGGAAATCCTCCTGCACCTGGGGCTCGATACCGTCGAGTTGCAGGGCGAAGGTTTCTCGATGCTGGTCAAGGAAGGAGCGCGGGTCAGCAGTGGCCAGCCGCTGCTGCGCTATGACCTGGACAAGGTCGGCCTCCAGTGCAAAAGCCTGGTCAGCCTGTTGATCCTGACCAACAGCCAGGATTTCCAGGCGCGCCCCATCACCCTGAAAACGGTGAAGGTCGGCGAGCCGCTGCTGCACATCGTCGCTCGTCACAGTGCAGCGGCGAACACAGAAGAACTCGGCGGGCCGGAAGTTCACGGTCACGTGCGGGTCGCCCATCGCGGTGGTCTGCATGCACGTCCGGCGGCGTTGATCCGCCAGACTGCGCAAGGGTTCAAAAGCCAGTCGCAGCTGCATTTCGCCGGTAAATCGGCGCCGTGCAACAGCCTCATCGGCTTGATGGGCCTGGCGATTGGTGAGCAGGACGAAGTGCAAGTGAGTTGCCAGGGTTCCGACGCGCAAGCGGCGTTGCAAGCCTTGCTCACTGCACTGGCCACCGCCCTGCCGGAGGATCATCACGCCGCTGCACCGGTTGCTGCCGCGCCACGCAATCGTCCGGCCGAGGCTGGCGTGTTGCACGGTGTTTGCGCTGCACCGGGTCTGGTCGGCGGGCCGCTGTTTCGCTTGAACGCGATCAGCCTGCCGGCAGACGCTGGCAATCATCAGCCCGAGCACCAATTGCAGATCCTCGACGCAGCACTGAATCAGGTTCGCAGCGAAATCAACGGCACCCTCGCCCAGGCGAAAAAACAGCGCAATGCCGACGAAGAAGCGATCTTTGCCGCGCATCTGGCGCTGCTGGAAGACCCGGCCCTGCTCGACGCCGCGCAGCAATCGATCGAAACCGGCACCGCAGCGACCTACGCCTGGAGCCAATCCATCGAAGTGCAATGCGAAGTGCTGCAAAACACCGGCAGCCCGCTCCTGGCCGAACGCGCCAACGATCTGCGCGACTTGAAACAACGGGTGCTGCGCGCATTGCTCGGCGAAGCCTGGCATTACGAAGTGCCGGCCGGCGCCATCGTCGCCGCTCACGAACTGACGCCGTCGGATCTGCTGCAACTGAGTGCGCAAGGCGTCGCCGGCTTGTGCATGGCCGAAGGTGGCGCAACTTCCCACGTGGCGATTCTGGCCCGGGGTAAAGGCCTGCCGTGCATGGTTGCACTGGGCTCGGCGCTGCTTGATCAAACTCAAGGCCAATCGGTGGTGCTCGATGCCGACGGCGGACGCCTCGAACTGACGCCGAATGCCGATCGTCTGGCCGAAGTCCAACAAGCGCAAATCGACCGCCAACAACGTCGCGAAGCCCAGCAAGCCCAGGCCCATCTCCCGGCTGAAACCCGCAACGGCGTATCCATCGAAGTGGTCGCCAACGTCGCCTCCAGCCACGAAGCGGCGGATGCGCTTGCCAACGGTGCCGACGGCGTCGGCCTGTTGCGTACCGAGTTTTTGTTCGTCGATCGCCACACCGCACCGGACGTCGAAGAGCAGCGCGCCGCCTATCAAGCGGTGATCGATGCCATGGGCGACAAGTCGGTGATCATCCGCACTATCGATGTCGGTGGCGACAAACAGCTCGATTACCTGCCACTACCCGTGGAAGCCAACCCGGTGCTCGGCCTGCGCGGTATTCGTCTGGCCCAGGCCCGTCCGGAAATCCTCGATCAGCAACTGCGCGCCCTGCTGCAAGTCAGCCCGCTGCAGCGCTGCCGGATCCTGCTGCCGATGGTCACCGAAGTCGACGAACTGCTGCACATCCGCCAACGGGTCGATGCGCTGTGCCTGGAACTGGGCATCAATCAACGACCGGAAATCGGCGTGATGATCGAAGTCCCGGCCGCGGCGTTGCAGGCCGATCAACTGGCCGAGCATGCGGACTTCCTGTCCATCGGCACCAACGACCTGTCGCAATACACCCTGGCCATGGACCGCGACCACGCGGGCCTCGCCGCTCGGGTCGATGCCTTGCACCCGGCGCTGCTGCGACTGATCGCCATGACCTGCGAAGGTGCGGCGGTGCACAAGCGTTGGGTCGGCGTGTGCGGCGCCCTGGCTTCCGATCCGCTGGCGACGCCGGTGTTAATCGGTCTGGGCGTGACCGAACTGTCAGTGAGCCCGGTACAAATTGGTGAAATCAAGGATCGCGTGCGCCAGTTGCACGAAGCCGAATGCCAACGCCTCGCCCGGGACTTGCTCAAGCTGAGCAGCGCCGCCGCAGTGCGTCATGCCTGTCATCAACATTGGCCTCTGCGCTAACAAAAACAACAAGGACAAACGCCATGCACCAACTCTTCATCGAAGGCCTGCAACGCCTCGGCCGTGCGCTGATGCTACCGATCGCGATCCTGCCGATCGCCGGCCTGTTGCTGCGCCTGGGCGACACCGACCTCCTGAACATCGCGATCATCCACGACGCCGGCCAGGTGATCTTCGCCAACCTGGCGATGATCTTCGCCATCGGTATCGCGGTCGGCTTCGCCAAGGACAACAACGGCACCGCCGGCCTCGCCGGGGTGATCGGTTACCTGGTGATGATCTCCACGCTCAAGGTGCTCGATGCGAGCATCAACATGGGCATGCTCGCCGGGATCGTCAGCGGGCTGATGGCCGGCGCGCTGTACAACCGCTTCAAGGACATCAAGCTGCCGGAGTACCTCGCGTTCTTCGGTGGCCGGCGCTTCGTGCCGATCGTCACCGGTTTTGCGGCGGTCGGTCTGGGCGTGGTGTTCGGCTACATCTGGCCGCCGATCCAGCACGGCATCAACAGCTTCGGCAGCCTGATGATGGAAAGCGGCAGCTTCGGCGCCTTCGTCTTCGGTGTGTTCAACCGCTTGCTGATCGTCACCGGACTGCACCACATCCTCAACAACATGGCGTGGTTCGTGTTCGGCAACTTCACCGACCCGACCACCGGAGCCTTGGTCACGGGTGATCTGTCACGCTACTTCGCCGGCGATCCGAAGGGCGGCCAGTTCATGACCGGCATGTTCCCGATGATGATCTTCGGTCTGCCAGCCGCGTGCCTGGCGATGTACCGCAACGCCCTGCCGGAACGACGCAAAGTGATGGGCGGGATCTTCCTGTCGATGGCCCTGACTTCATTCCTGACCGGCGTCACCGAACCCATCGAATTCGCCTTCATGTTCCTCGCACCGCTGCTGTATCTGGTGCATGCGCTGCTGACCGGCCTGTCGATGGCAATCACCAACGCGCTGAACATTCATCTGGGCTTCACCTTCTCCGGCGGCTTCATCGACATGGTGCTGGGCTGGGGCAAGTCCACCAATGGCTGGCTGGTGATTCCGGTGGGCCTGGCCTATGCGGTCATCTATTACGCGGTGTTCGATTTCTGTATTCGCCGCTTCAACCTGAAGACACCGGGGCGTGAAGACGTTGCCACCGCCGACAAAGCGGTTCTGACCGAGAACGAACGTGCCGGCGCTTACATAAAGGCACTCGGTGGTGCGGAGAATCTGGTGACAGTTGGCGCATGCACCACACGTCTGCGACTGGAAATGGTCGACCGCAACAAAGCCTCTGATGCCGATTTGAAAGCGCTGGGCGCAATGGCCGTTGTGCGTCCGGGCAAGGGTGGGAGTTTGCAGGTGGTTGTCGGGCCGATGGCCGACAGCATTGCCGATGAGATTCGACTGGCGATGCCGGCGTTGGGGCGTGCCGTAGTAGCTGCTCCTGTCGCTGTCATCGAAACCAGTGAACCGGTTGCAGTCGCTGCACCGCTGGCACAGCAATGGCTGACCGCCCTGGGTGGTAGCGACAACGTGCTGCAACTGGACTGCATCGCCATGAGCCGGATCCGCCTGCAACTGGCCGATGGCAAGTCGCTGTCGGAAAGCCGATTGAAAGAGCTTGGATGTCTGGGTGTGAGCGCACTGGAAGATGGCGTATGGCACTTGCTGGTGGGCGAGCGGGCGCAGAGCTTGAGTGCCGCGCTTGAGGGGTTGGTTAATCGGAGTGAAGTGAGTGCGAAGGTTTAAATCCACCACTCAACACGATGAGCGTTAGCTCAAGTAAGGCTCTCGATCTTTTGGCCCCATCGGAAGGCTGAGTGGAGGGATTCATCCGGGGGTGGGAGCGCAGCGACCGTGCGGCGAAGCCGCATGCATCGAGAGGAGGTGCAGCGAAGCAAACCGTAGGCGATGCCCCCGGATGAATCCCGGAACGAAGGAACACCGAGCCAAAGCGAGGTGCCGAACGCAGGGGCCCAGCGTTTTTGGTTACTTTTTTGGCGTTTGAAAAAAGTGACTCGCCGTAAGGGCGAAACCGCCAGCAGCAACACCCGAAGAAACGGATATTCACTCAATCCCACCCCCCAAAAAACCAAAAAACCCGCTGAAATCACTCTCAGCGGGTTTTCATTTCAGCAGCCAAGGAAGATCAAAAATCCTCCAGTCGCCACACTTCATAAGCCGGCGTTTCGTATGGATGGCTCAACTTAAGAGCAGCCACTACCGCGCGAATCAACTCATCACCAACCACAAGCTCAACCTTCCACTCCTCGACCCGCTCAACCTGCCCCGCCTGACCAATGAACGGCTGACTGCCGTCCAGAGGCCGAAACTGACCAGATCCAAGCACCTGCCACGCACAGTGGTCATAGTCACCGATCCGCCCGCCACCGGCAGCGAATACAGCATCTTTGACCACCTCGACATGGCTGTCGGGAACAAAAAACGCGAGCTTGTACACAGCGCTTAGTTCACCCACACACGAGCATTACGGAACATACGCATCCAAGGAGCGTCTTCGTTCCAGTCCTCCGAACGCCACGAGTTCTGCACGGCACGGAACACACGTTCCGGGTGCGGCATCATGATCGTCACGCGACCGTCGCGGCTGGTGAGGCCGGTGATCCCGCGCGGCGAACCGTTCGGGTTGGCCGGGTAGGCTTCGGTGACCTTGCCGTGGTTGTCGACGAAACGCATCGCCACGCAACCGGACAGGTCGGCTTCGAGCAGTGCCTCTTCGCTTTCGAATTCGGCATGGCCTTCACCGTGAGCGATGGCGATCGGCATGCGCGAACCGGCCATGCCCTGCAGGAAGATCGAGTTCGATTCCTGGATCTGCACCATCGCCACGCGTGCTTCGAACTGCTCGGAGCGGTTGCGCACGAAGTGCGGCCAGAACTCGCTGCCCGGGATCAGCTCGTGCAGGTTGGACATCATCTGGCAACCGTTGCACACGCCGAGGGTGAAGCTGTCGTTACGTTCGAAGAAGCCCTGGAACGCATCGCGGGCACGGCTGTTGAACAGTGCGGATTTGGCCCAGCCTTCACCGGCGCCGAGAACGTCGCCGTAGGAGAAACCACCGCAGGCCACCAGACCTTTGAACTCGTTCAGGTCGACACGGCCGGCCAGAATGTCGCTCATGTGCACGTCGATCGCGTTGAAACCGGCGCGGTCGAACGCGGCTGCCATTTCCACCTGACCGTTGACGCCCTGCTCACGCAGCACGGCAACCTGTGGGCGAATGCCTTTCTTGATGTAAGGCGCAGCGATGTCCTGGTTGACGTCGTAGCTCAGCTTGACGCTCAGGCCCGGGTTGTCTTCTTCCAGCAGGACGTCGAATTCCTGCTGGGCGCAGTCGGCGTTGTCGCGCAGACGCTGGATCTGGTAGCTGGTCTCGGCCCACTGACGCTGCAGCAGACGACGCTGGCCTTCGAACACGGTGTCACCGTTGAAGGTGATGTTGATCTGGCCGTTGTTGATCGGCTGACCGATCACCGACACGCAGTCGCCCAGACCGGCAGCGCTGAATTGGGCGAGGATGTCCGGGGTGGCGTCCTGGCGAACCTGGATCACGGCACCCAGCTCTTCGTTGAACAGGATGGCGGCGATTTCTGCCGAGGATTCAGCAACGCTGTCCAGGTTCAGGCTCAGACCGCAGTGGCCGGCGAAGGCCATTTCCACCACGGAAGTCAGCAGACCACCGTCGGAACGGTCGTGGTACGCCAGCAGGTGACCGTCAGCGTTGAGGCCCTGGATCACGGCGAAGAACGCTTTCAGGTCTTCGGCGTCGTCGACGTCCGGAGCCTGCTTGCCGAGTTTGCCGTGAACCTGCGCGAGGATCGAGGCGCCCATGCGGTTCTGGCCGCGACCGAGGTCGATCAGGATCAGGTCGGTGGTGCCCTTGTCCATGCGCAGTTCCGGGGTCAGGGTCTGACGGATGTCAGCCACTGGCGCGAAACCGGTCACGATCAGGGACATCGGCGAAGTGACGGTCTTGTCTTCGCCGTTGTCGTTCCAGCGGGTAGCCATGGACATGGAGTCCTTGCCCACCGGAATGGTCAGGCCCAGCTCAGGACACAGTTCCATGCCGACCGCTTTCACGGTGTCGTACAGACGCGCGTCTTCGCCCGGGTGGCCGGCGGCGGACATCCAGTTCGCCGACAGTTTGATGTCGGAGAGCTTGTTGATGCGCGAGGCAGCAATGTTGGTCAGGGTTTCGCCGATGGCCATGCGCCCCGACGCCGGAGCGTCCAGCAGTGCCAGCGGAGTGCGCTCGCCCATTGCCATCGCTTCACCGGTGTAGACGTCGAAACTGGTGGCGGTGACGGCAACGTCGGCCACCGGAACCTGCCATGGGCCGACCATCTGGTCACGGGCCACGAGGCCGGTGATGGTGCGGTCGCCGATGGTGATCAGGAAGCTTTTGCTCGCCACGGCCGGGTGATGCAGGACGCGCTCGATGGAATCGGCGATGTCGAGGTTCGACGGATCGAAATCATCACCCAGCTCGGCTTCGCGAACCACCGAACGGTGCATGCGCGGTGCCTTGCCCAGCAACACTTCCAGTGGCATGTCCACCGGGTTGTTGCCGAAGTGGCTGTCGGTCACGGTCAGTTGCGGCTCGGCGGTGGCTTCACCGACGACGGCAAACGGGCAACGCTCACGTTCGCAGATCGCCTTGAAGCGCTCGAAGTCGGCCGGGCCGACTGCCAGAACGTAACGTTCCTGGGATTCGTTGGACCAGATTTCGTGCGGGGCCATGCCCGGCTCGTCGTTTGGAATGTTGCGCAGTTCGAAACGGCCACCGCGGTCGCCGTCGTTGACCAGTTCCGGGAAGGCGTTGGACAGACCGCCAGCACCCACGTCGTGGATGAAGCTGATCGGGTTCTTGTCGCCCAACTGCCAGCAACGGTCGATGACTTCCTGGCAGCGACGTTCCATTTCAGGGTTTTCACGCTGCACGGAAGCAAAGTCCAGATCCGCCGAGCTGGTGCCGGTGGCCATGGAGGAGGCAGCGCCGCCGCCCAGACCGATCAGCATCGCCGGGCCGCCGAGGACGATCAGCTTGGAGCCGACGACGATCTCGCCTTTCTTGACGTGCTCTTCACGGATGTTACCCATGCCGCCAGCGAGCATGATCGGCTTGTGGTAACCGCGAACTTCATCACCGTGAGGAGTGGTGATCGACTGTTCGAAGGTACGGAAGTAGCCGGTCAGGGCCGGACGACCGAATTCGTTGTTGAACGCGGCGCCGCCCAGCGGGCCTTCGATCATGATGTCCAGCGCGTTGACGATGCGCTCAGGCTTGCCGTACGGCACTTCCCACGGCTGTTCGAAGCCCGGGATCTGCAGGTTCGATACGGTGAAACCGGTCAGGCCAGCCTTCGGCTTGGCGCCACGACCGGTTGCACCTTCGTCGCGGATCTCGCCGCCGGAACCGGTGGACGCGCCCGGGAATGGAGCGATCGCGGTCGGGTGGTTGTGGGTTTCAACCTTCATCAGGATGTGCACCGGCTCCTGCACCGCGCCGTACTGGCGGGTTTCCGGATCCGGGAAGAAGCGGCCGGCGACGTTGCCGACGATCACCGAAGCGTTGTCCTTGTAAGCGGACAGCACGCCTTCGCTGTGCATCTGATAGGTATTTTTGATCATGCCGAACAGGCTTTTTTCCTGGCTCTCGCCATCAATATCCCAACTGGCGTTGAAGATTTTGTGGCGGCAGTGCTCGGAGTTGGCCTGGGCGAACATCATCAGTTCGATGTCGTGCGGGTTGCGCTTGAGACCGTTGAAGGCGTTGACCAGGTAATCGATCTCGTCTTCGGCCAGGGCCAGGCCCAGCTCGACGTTGGCCTTCTCCAGCGCGGCGCGGCCACCGCCGAGGATGTCGATGGCGGTCAGCGGCTTCGGTTCGGCGTGGCTGAACAGACCGGCGGCCTGTTCGAGGTTGCCCAGAACGATCTGGGTCATGCGGTCATGCAGTACGTCTGCAATCTGCTGCGCTTCGGTTTCGCTGAACTGACCGGCCACGTAGAACGCAATGCCGCGCTCCAGACGCTGGATCTTGCTCAGGCCGCAGTTGCGGGCGATGTCGCTGGCCTTGCTCGACCATGGCGAGATGGTGCCGAAACGCGGCAACACCAGGAACAGACGACCGGTCGGCTCTTGAACCGGAACGCTTGGACCGTACTTCAGAAGGCGCGCAAGCACCTGCTGTTCGTCGCCGGTCAGGACGCCGGTGACTTCGGCGAAGTGAGCGAATTCAGCATACAGGCCACTGACAGCTGGAACCTTCTGGCTCAGTTGCTCAAGGAGTTTGCTGTGGCGAAAGGCAGAAAGGGCAGGAGCGCCGCGCAGGATCAACATCTTCGGGACAGCCTCGGGAAGGGGTGTGCTTTGAGGCCGTGCATTCTAGCCTAAACCGCCCTCAACATCACCCGAAACGCTACGCACGGTTGCACTCGGACCTCAATCTGTGTTTCTGCCTCTGAAGTCAGATTTAGAGCCTGCGGGACAGCCGCTTATTTTTTCTGTCACAAAATGCTGTCCGGCCCCATTCCTGCGGGGTTGCGAGCGCTTTTCCAATCGCTAGCAGACTACCCCTCCACTGTCGAGATATGGCGCCCGTTGCGCTTTGCGTATACTGCGCACATGTTTTCCCCAACGGCTTTGCGTCCGCGGTACGCCAAATGGCTGATCGCTACCGGACTCTTCCTGATGCTCAGTGGCTGTGTTGATAAACCCAACACACTCGAGCGCGTAAAGGAGGATGGTGTGCTGCGGGTGATCACCCGTAACAGCCCCGCCACCTACTTTCAGGATCGCAGCGGCGAGACCGGCTTCGAATACGAGCTGGTGAAGCGCTTTGCCGACGATTTGGGGGTGGAACTGAAGATCGAGACCGCCGACAACCTCGACGATCTGTTCGATCAGATCGGCAAACCCAACGGCCCGGTACTGGCCGCCGCCGGCCTGGTCAGCAGCGAACAGCGCAAGAAGCAGGTGCGGTTCTCCCATTCCTACCTCGAAGTCACCCCGCAGATCATCTATCGCAACGGCCAGTCCCGGCCGACCGACGCCAGTGAGCTGGTCGGCAAGAAGATCATGGTGCTCAAGGGCAGCACCCACGCCGACCAGCTCGCCGAGCTGAAACAGAAATATCCCGGGATCGAGTACGAAGAGTCCGACGCCGTCGAGGTGGTCGACCTGTTGCGCATGGTCGATGAAGGCCAGATCGACCTGACGCTGGTCGACTCCAACGAAGTGGCGATGAACCAGGTGTACTTCACCAACATCCGCGTCGCCTTCGACCTCGGCGATGCGCGCAGCCAGAGCTGGGCGGTGGCCGCCGGCGAAGACAACAGCCTGCTCAACGAGATCAACAGCTATCTGGACAAGGTACAGAAGAACGGCACCCTGCAACGCCTGAAGGACCGCTACTACGGCCACGTCGACGTCCTCGGGTACATGGGCGCCACGACCTTTGCCCAGCATTTGCAGCAGCGGCTACCCAAATACGAACAGCACTTCAAGACTTACGCCAAGAAAGAGAAAGTCGACTGGCGCCTGCTTGCAGCCATCGGCTATCAGGAGTCGCTGTGGCAACCGGCCGTCACCTCGAAGACCGGCGTGCGCGGTCTGATGATGCTGACCCAGAACACCGCCCAGGCCATGGGCGTGTCCAATCGCCTCGATCCGAAGCAGAGCATCATGGGCGGCGCCAAGTACCTGGCTTATATGAAGGATCAGCTCGACGATTCGATCCAGGAGCCGGACCGTACGTGGTTTGCACTGGCCGCCTATAACGTTGGCAGCGGCCATCTGGATGACGCGCGCAAACTGGCGTCCCGGGAAGGCCTGAACCCGGACAAATGGCTGGATGTAAAGAAGATGCTGCCGCGCCTGTCGCAGAAGCAGTGGTACAGCAAGACTCGCTATGGCTACGCCCGTGGCGGCGAACCGGTGCATTTCGTGGCGAACATCCGTCGCTACTACGACATCCTGACCTGGGTGACCCAGCCGCAGCTTGAAGGCGATCAGGTCGCCGAAGGCAATCTGCATGTGCCGGGGATCGACAAATCCAAGCCGGCGCAGGAAAACCCGCCGCTCTGATAAGCACTGTGGGAGCGAACTCCCACAGGATCTGCGTTGACGCTTAGGCTTTTGCAGCCGCCAGGATCAGCGCCTTCATCTCCGACACTGCCGACTTGAAGCCGACGAACAAGGCATGCGCCACCAGCGCGTGACCGATATTCAGTTCGTTGATGCCCTTGATCGCGGCCACGGCTTCAACGTTGTGGTAGTGCAGACCGTGACCGGCATTGACGATCAGGCCTTGGGCCAGACCAAATGCCACGCCGTCCGCTACGCGCTTTAGCTCTTCAGCCACTTCGGTCGGTGTTTCCGCATCGGCATAACGCCCGGTGTGCAATTCGATGGCCGGTGCGCCGACTCGTTTCGAGGCTGCAATCTGCCGCTCGTCAGCGTCGATGAACAGCGACACTTCGCTGCCGATCTTCGACAGACGCTCGACTGCAGCTCTGATCCGCTCTTCCTGCCCCGCCACGTCCAGACCACCTTCGGTAGTCAGCTCCTGACGCGTCTCCGGCACCAGACAAATGTGGGCCGGACGGATGCGCTCGGCGAACGCCATCATTTCTTCGGTGACGCCCATTTCGAAGTTCATGCGGGTTTGCAGCACATCCTTGAGCAGCAGCACATCGCGCTCCTGAATGTGGCGACGGTCCTCGCGCAGGTGCACGGTGATGCCGTCGGCGCCCGCCTCTTCCGCGTCCAGCGCAGCCTTGACCGGATCCGGATAGCGCGTGCCCCGAGCCTGACGCAGGGTGGCGACGTGGTCGATGTTCACGCCAAGAAGAATGCGATTGCTGGTGGTCACGGATGCGCTCCTGAAGGGAAAGATTCGGCGCACAGCATACACGGGGCTACGGTTTGCGAAACAGTTCGCGACTTACGAGAGGACGTCCGCCCAGATGCACGGCCAATGCCTGACGCATCAAGCGTTTGGCGGCGGACAACGCGCCGGGGGCTGACCAGTCGGCTTCGGCCATGGCAAGCAGCTCGGTGCCGTTGAACAGGCCCGGCTGCAGCAGATAGACCCGCTCGAGTCCGGCATCCACCTGCAAGCGATAGAGGCCGTCCGCAGCGATGGGCTCGTCATTGATATCGGTGCTCAGGGAGAAGCCATAACCGAGGTCGTCGAGCAGGCGCCATTCGAAGGAGCGCAGCAGCGGTTCCAGGGGCCGGCCTTCGGCGAGGGCCAGCAGCGTGGCGGCGTAATGATCGAACACTGCGGGATGCGGATCTTCGGCCGGCAGCAGGCGGATCAGCAACTCGTTGAGGTAGAGACCGCTGAACAGGGCTTCGCCGACCATCCACGTCGCGTTACCAACACTCTCCATGCGCCCGACATTCTTCAACTCGCCCTTGCCGCGAAACTCCACTTCCAGCGGCACGAATGGTCGCGCCAGTGTTCCTGCCTTGCCCCGCGCGCTGCGCAACACCGCACGCAGCCGACCTTGTGGCGTGAGGAAGTCCACCAGGGCACTCGTTTCGCGGTAGGCGCGCGAATGCAGGACGTAGGCGGGTTGGGCGGGAGGCGTTTGAGACATGGATTTCTCGTTGAGGGAAACGCGGTTTTACTCATCACCCAAAACCAATGTGGGAGCGAGCTGGCTCGCGAAAGCGGTGCAACAATCAACATCAATGCTGAATGTTACATCGTCTTCGCGAGCACGCTCGCTCCCACAATGGATCGATGTAATGCCAGACGCTTTACAGGTCGCCGTAACCCAGCGAACGCAGCGCACGTTCGTCGTCGGACCAGCCGCCCTTCACCTTCACCCACAGGTTGAGCATGATCTTGGAGTCGAACAGCAGCTCCATGTCCTTGCGCGCCTCGGTGCCGATGCGCTTGATGCGCTCGCCCTTGTCGCCAATGATGATTTTCTTCTGGCCGTCACGCTCGACGAGAATCAACGCATGGATGTGCAGAGTCGCGCCCTGCTGCTTGAACTCTTCGATTTCCACGGTGATCTGGTACGGCAGCTCGGCGCCGAGCTGGCGCATGATCTTCTCGCGAACCAGTTCGGCTGCGAGGAAGCGGCTGCTGCGGTCGGTGATCTGGTCTTCCGGGAAGAAGTGATCGTTTTCCGGCAGATGGTCAGCGATTACTTTTTCAAGGGCATCAAGGTTGTGCCCGTGTTGCGCGGAGATCGGAATGATCTGCGCATTCGGCAGCTGTTCCTGCAACCAGGACAGATGCGGCATCAGCTCGGCCTTGTCCTCGATGCGGTCGGTCTTGTTCAGCGCGACGATCAGCGGGCCGGTTACGTACTGCACGCGCTCCAGCACCATCTGATCTTCTTCGGTCCACTTGGTGCGGTCGACCACGAAGATCACCACGTCGACGTCTTTCAACGCCGCCGAAGCGGTCTTGTTCATGTAACGGTTCAGGGCCTTTTCGCCACCCTTGTGCATGCCCGGGGTGTCGACGTAGATCGCCTGCACGTCGCCCTCGGTCTTGATCCCAAGCATGTTGTGGCGAGTGGTCTGCGGCTTGCGCGAGGTGATCGCGAGCTTCTGGCCGAGGATGTGGTTCAGCAGCGTGGACTTGCCCACGTTCGGACGGCCGACGATGGCAACGTAGCCACAGCGAGTTGCGTTTGTATCAGTCATTGCCATTCTCCACACCCAGGGCAATCAGTGCTGCGGCGGCCGCTACCTGTTCGGCAATGCGACGGCTCACACCCTGACCCCGGCTTTTTTCATTCAATAGGACAACTTCGCACTCGACGAAGAAGGTACGGCAGTGCGGCTCGCCCTGGATATCCACGACTTCGTAGCGTGGCAGCTCGCAACCGCGCGATTGCAGGAATTCCTGCAGGCGGGTCTTCGGATCCTTGTTGGTGTCGACCAGCGTCAGACCTTCGAATTCGCCGGCCAGCCAGGCCAGGACGCGCTCGCGGGCGACTTCCATGCCGGCATCGAGGTAGATCGCGCCGATCAGCGCCTCCAGAGCATCGGCCAGAATCGACTCGCGACGGAAACCGCCGCTTTTCAGCTCACCGGAACCCAGGCGCAGGTATTCGCCCAGATCGAAACCACGGGCCAATACCGCCAGGGTCTCGCCTTTCACCAGACGCGCACGCAAGCGCGACAACTGGCCTTCGCGCGCCAGCGGGAAGCGCTCGAAGAGGGCCTCGCCGGCGACAAAGTTGAGGATCGCATCGCCGAGGAACTCCAGACGCTCGTTGTTGCGTCCGGCAAAACTGCGGTGCGTGAGGGCCAGGACCATCAGTTCCTGGTCCTTGAAGGTGTAACCGAGCTGACGCTCGAGACGGCTGAGAGAAACGCTCACGGTTTGACCACGCTGAGTTCGTGGCTGGATTCCACCGCCATCGCCGGGATACGGCGCAGGCCTGGGACAATTAACGCTGTGTTCAAAAATGACGTCCTGAATATCGTGGCTTCATGCCCCGGAGCCGGTTGTGCCGACGCCAGAAATGCATTCGGCGCTGTGGTCAACAGCGCCGTGATTGTTTACTTGATCAGGCCGACCCGCGAGAAATTCGGCAGGTGGCTGAGTTTCGGTTCCGGCCAGCTCATCCAGACCGCGAAGGCCTTGCCGACGATGTTCTGGTCGGGAACCATGCCCAGCAGATCCTTGGGAATGTTCGGATCATCCCAGTAGCGACTGTCGTTCGAGTTGTCGCGGTTGTCACCCATCATGAAGTAGTGCCCGGCCGGCACGGTCCAGGTATGGTCCGGCGTGGCGCGGTAGCGGCTCATTTCCTTGCGGATCAGGTGCTCGGCGGCGCCGAGTTTTTCCTTGTAGAGTTCCGCGCTGCCGAGGGTGCCCGGCTCGGAGCCGACCAGTTGCTCGGCAATCGACTCGCCATTGACGAACAGACGTTTGTCGGCGGTGTAACGCACCGTGTCGCCCGGCAGGCCAACTACACGCTTGATGTAGTTGACGTTCGGGTCGCTCGGGTAGCGGAACACCATCACATCGCCGCGTTGCGGATCACCGACTTCGATGACTTTCTTGTCGATCACCGGCAGGCGGATCCCGTAAGAAAACTTGTTCACCAGAATGAAGTCGCCGACGTCCAGGGTCGGTTTCATCGAGCCGGACGGAATCTGGAACGGTTCCACCAGAAACGAACGCAGCACCAGCACGATGAACAGCACCGGGAAGAACGACTTGCCGTATTCGACCAGCAGCGGTTCCTTGTTAAGCTTCTCCACCACCAGCACATCGGGCTGGCTGACGCTGCCCTGATAGGAAGCGATGGCGGCGCGCCGACGCGGTGCCAGGATCAACAGATCGAGCAACGCCAACAGGCCGCAGACGAACACGGCGATAACCAGCAACAGCGGGAAATTTAGTGACATAGGACCTGACTATTCCAACCTGAGCACAGCCAGGAAGGCTTCTTGTGGAATTTCCACGTTGCCGACCTGCTTCATGCGTTTCTTACCGGCCTTTTGCTTCTCGAGCAGTTTCTTCTTACGACTGACGTCACCGCCGTAGCATTTGGCCAATACGTTCTTTCTGAGTGCCTTGACGGTTGTCCGGGCGACGATCTGACCGCCAATGGCAGCCTGGATGGCCACGTCGAACATCTGACGAGGAATCAGTTCTTTCATCTTCTCGGTCAACTGGCGACCTTTGAAGTGCGAATTATCACGGTGCACGATCAACGCCAGGGCATCGACCTTGTCGCCGTTGATCAGCACGTCCAGTTTCACCAGATTAGCCGATTGGTAACGATCGAAATGGTAGTCCAGCGAAGCATAGCCGCGGCTGGTGGATTTCAGACGGTCGAAGAAGTCGAGGACCACTTCGTTCATCGGCAGGTCGTAGGTCACCTGGACCTGGTTGCCGAGGAACAGCATGTCGACCTGAACACCGCGTTTTTCGATGCACAGAGTGATAACGTTGCCCAAGTGCTCTTGCGGTACCAGGATGTTGGCCCGCACGATCGGCTCGCGCATGTCTTCGATCGACGAGACGTCCGGCAGCTTCGACGGGTTGTCGACGTAAATCGTTTCACCGGTTTTCAGCACCAGTTCGAAGATTACTGTCGGCGCCGTGGTGATCAGGTCCAGGTCGTATTCGCGCTCCAGGCGCTCCTGGATGATTTCCATGTGCAGCATGCCGAGGAAGCCGCAACGGAAACCGAAGCCCAGGGCGTCGGAGCTTTCCGGGGTGTACTGCAGCGACGAGTCGTTCAGGGTCAGTTTCTGCAGCGCTTCGCGGAAATCCTCGAAGTCGTCGGAACTGACCGGGAACAGACCGGCGTAAACCTGTGGCTGGATGCGTTTGAAGCCTGGCAGTACCGGAACATCCGGCGTCGAGCTCAGGGTCAGGGTGTCACCGACCGGCGCACCGTGAATGTCCTTGATGCTGGCGATGATGAAGCCCACTTCGCCGGCCTTCAGGTCAGCGGTGGCGGTGTGTTTCGGGTTGAACACGCCGACGCTGTCGACCAGGTGCACCTTGCCGGTGGACTTCACCAGGATCTTGTCGCCCTTCTTCACGCGGCCATGACGCACGCGTACCAGGGAGACAACGCCCAGGTAGTTGTCGAACCAGGAGTCGATGATCAACGCTTGCAGCGGATCTTCGATGTTGCCGGTCGGCGCAGGAATGGTGGCGACCAGACGCTCGAGTACTTCGTCGACACCCAGGCCCGTCTTGGCGCTGCAGGTAACGGCGTCGGTGGCGTCGATGCCGATGATCTTCTCGATCTCGTCCTTGACGCGGTCAGGCTCGGCCTGCGGCAGGTCGATCTTGTTCAGTACCGGCATGACCTCGAGGCCCTGCTCGATGGCGGTGTAGCAGTTGGCCACGGACTGGGCTTCAACGCCCTGCCCCGCGTCAACCACCAGCAAGGCACCTTCACACGCGGCCAGGGAACGGCTGACTTCGTAGGTGAAGTCGACGTGGCCCGGGGTGTCAATGAAGTTCAGTTGATAGGTAACGCCGTCTTTGGCCTTGTAATAGAGGGTAACGCTGTGGGCCTTGATGGTGATCCCGCGTTCGCGCTCCAGCTCCATGGAATCCAGTACCTGGGCTTCCATTTCACGCTCGGCCAGGCCACCGCACATCTGGATGAAACGGTCAGCCAGCGTCGACTTGCCATGGTCAATGTGGGCGATGATGGAGAAATTGCGGATATGACTCAAATCACTCACGGATCAACACTCAAAAAGGCTGCAGGCTTGGCCCGCCGAAAAATAGCCGGGAATTGTACCTGATACACGGCGCAAGCGTCACGTTCGCCTGTCACCCGGATTGCATGCAAAAACGCCCCGATCTTGCGACCGGGGCGTTTTCAAGGCTGGAGCAAGGGTGAAACCTTGTTCATCAACCGGCTCGACGCAGCAACCAGACACCCGCCAGCGCACAGACGCCGGCCGGCACCAGCACCGCGAACAGCGGCGAGAAACCGAACACCAAACTGGATGGACCGAGCAGATCCTGGACGATGCGGAAGGTGAACCCCACCAGCACACCGGTGAACACCCGCTGACCGAGGGTCACCGAGCGCAGCGGGCCGAAAATGAAGGAAATCGCCATCAGCACCAGCGCAGCGGTCACCAGCGGCTGCAACACCTTGACCCAAAACGCCAGCCAGTAACGGCCATTGCTCAGCCCCTGATCCGCCAAGTAATGGATATAACCCCACAGGCCGCTGATCGACAGCGCTTCCGGCGCCATGACCACGGTATTCAACAGCTCCGGACTGATGGAAACATCCCAGTCTTCAGTCGGCGTGTTGACGACTTCGGTGCTGCGTTCGTGAAACAACGTGGTGGTGATATCGGTGAGCTGCCAGCGTTTGCCATCGAAATCGGCGCGCTTGGCGAAGCTGGAGCTCAACAGGTGACGCTCCTTGTCGAAGTGATAGCGGGTCACGCCATACAACAAACCATCGGGCTGAACGGCGTTGATATGGATGAACTCGTCGCCCTGACGGTGCCACATACCGTGTTTGGCGCTCTGCGCGTCGCCACTGCCTTGCGCCAGCGAACGGTTGGCCTGAGCGATGCTCTCGGTGGCCGGAGCAACGTATTCGCCAATCAGCACGCCAGCCAGCATCAGCACCAGCATTGGCTTCATGACGGCCCAGACGATGCGCCCGATGGACACACCCGCCGCACGCATCACGGTCAGCTCGCTGCTGCTCGCCAGGCTGCCGAGGCCGATCAGGCAACCGATCAGCGCCGCCATCGGCAACATGTCATAGAGCCGGCGCGGTGCGGTCAGCGCGACAAAGCTCAGTACGTCGACCAGCGTGTAGGTATCGCTGACATCGCCCATTTCGTCGATGAAGGCGAACAGCGTAGCCAGACCAAGGATGATCGCCAGCACGGCGATGATCGCCATGAACACGCTGCTGCCGATGTAGCGGTCGAGTTTAACCACGAGCCACCTCCAGCGCAGCGCTGCGACGGCTGGCCATTTTCAGGCGCAGCGGTTCCCAGTACAGCAGGCCGATACCGATGACCAGGAAGATCCCGTGTACCCACCACAGCCCCAGACTCGCCGGGATCTTGCCTTTTTCGAGGGCGCCGCGAGCGGCAATCAGGATGGTCAGGTAAGCCATATAAAGAAGAATCGCCGGCAGCAGCTTGAGGAAGCGCCCTTGGCGCGGATTGACCCGCGACAGCGGCACCGCCATCAGGGTCACGATAAATACCAGCAGCGGCAGCGACAGGCGCCATTGCAGTTCGGTCTTGGCGCGGATGTCATCGCTGGCCATCAAGGTCGACGTCGGCATGGCGTCACGGTCGGTGACTTCCTCGCTGACATCGGGCTTGGGCAACAGTACGCCATAGGTTTCGTAATGAATGGCACGGTAGTTGGCCAGACCCGGGCTGCCGTCGTAGCGGTAGCCATTGTGCAGGATCAGATAGCGATTGCCGTCAGGACGGATTTCCTGCCGTCCTTTTTCGGCCACCAGCACGGAAATCCCGCGATCCGCCTGATTGGCACCGAGGTTTTTCTGCGAGATGAACACGCTGCCCAGGTTGACCCGGTCGTCGCTCAGGTTTTCGGTGTAGGTCACCCGGGTGCCGTCGCGCAATGCCTGGAAGCGGCCGGGCTCAAGGGTGTCGAATTCGGTCAGGGCGTCCTGCTTGTTCAGCAGCAGCTGGAACTGATTGGCGCCTTGCGGGGCGAGGCTCAGGCTCAGCCAGGCAACCACCAGTGCAACCAGCGTGGCCGGGAACAGCGTCATGCGGAACAGGCGCTGCTGGCTCATGCCAGTGGCCGACAGCACGGTCATTTCGCTTTCGAGATACAACCGGCCGTACGCCAGCAGGATCCCGAGGAACAGGCCCAGCGGCAGGATCAACTGCATGAAGCCCGGCAGACGGTAGCCCATGATCAGGAACAGCGATCCCGGATCGAGCTGGCCCGCAGCGGCCTGGGCAAGGTATTTGATGAAGCGACCGCTCATGATGATGACCAGCAGCACGGCGCTTACCGCACTCAGGGTCAACAGGACTTCGCGGGACAGATAACGGAAGACGATCAAACCAGACACTCCAGGGTTGTCAGGCTAAGGCGGCCAAACAAGCAAACGTATCGACAGGCCCGCAAGGCAGAGCCGTCGAAAAAAGATGCGGCATTATCCTGTGATTGAGGGCGCCTGTCACTGCGCACACTCACGCAAGCGTGCAATCCGTTGAAGATCGAACAACCGAGGGTTGTCAGGCGCGGTGAGCGAGGTTCAAACTGCCGCCTCTGTCGCAGGCACTGGCCTGCGCCTCTTCTCTCTATAAGCAGGCGACGGCGAACACCGTCGAACGCCTGCGTGTTGACCATTCATTCAGGGATCCGGACATGGAACTGGTTGTAAAAAGCGTTAGCCCAGAAACGTTGAAAACCGCCACCCTGGTGGTTGCCGTCGGCGAAGGCCGCAAACTCGGCGTCGCGGCCAGGCAGGTCGACGAACTGAGCGGCGGCGCCATCAGCGCCGTGCTCAAGCGTGGCGATCTGGCCGGCAAGGTCGGTCAGAGCCTGTTGCTGCACAGCCTGCCAAACCTGAAAGCCGAGCGCGTGCTGCTGGTCGGCGTGGGCAAGGATGAAGAACTGGGCGACCGCCCGTTCCGCAAGATCGTTGCCGGCATCCTCAACACCCTGAAGGGGCTGGGTGGCAGCGATGCCGTGCTGGCGCTGGATGAAATCATCGTCAAGGGCCGCGACAGCTACGGCAAGACCCGCCTGCTGGCCGAAACCCTGGTCGATGGCGAATACACCTTCGACCAGTTCAAGAGCCAGAAAGCCGAACCGCGCGCGCTGAAGAAAATCACCCTGCTGACCATCAAGGCCGCTCAGGCTGAAGTGCAACGCGCCGTGAACCACGCCAACGCGATCGCCAACGGCATGGCGTTCACCCGTAACCTGGGCAACCTGCCGCCGAACATCTGCCACCCGACGTTCCTCGGCGAACAGGCCAAGAACCTCGGCAAAGAGTTCAAGGATCTGAAAGTCGAAGTCCTCGACGAGAAGAAGATCAAATCCCTGGGCATGGGCTCGTTCTACGCCGTCGGCCAGGGCAGCGCCCAGCCGCCGCGCCTGATCGTCATGCAATACAACGGTGGCAAGAAGTCCGAAAAACCGTACGCGCTGGTCGGTAAAGGCATCACCTTCGACACCGGCGGCATCAGCCTGAAACCGGGCGCCGGCATGGACGAGATGAAGTACGACATGGGCGGCGCCGCCAGCGTGTTCGGTACCCTGCGTGCCGTGCTGGAACTGAAGCTGCCGATCAACCTGGTGTGCATCCTGGCCTGCGCCGAAAACATGCCGAGCGGCACCGCTTCGCGTCCGGGCGACATCGTGACCACCATGAGCGGCCAGACCGTGGAAATCCTCAACACCGACGCCGAAGGCCGTCTGGTACTGTGCGACGCCCTGACCTACTCCGAGCGCTTCAAGCCGCAAGCAGTGATCGACATCGCCACCCTGACCGGCGCCTGCGTCGTTGCTCTGGGCGCCCACACGTCGGGCCTGCTGGGCAACAACGACGAACTGATCGAGCAACTGCTGAGCGCCGGCAAGGCTGCCGACGACCGCGCCTGGCAACTGCCGCTGTTCGATGAGTACCAGGAGCAACTGGACAGCCCGTTCGCCGACATCGCCAACATTGGCGGGCCGAAGGCCGGCACCATTACTGCTGCGTGCTTCCTGTCGCGCTTCACCAAGAACCTGAACTGGGCGCATCTGGACATCGCGGGCACCGCATGGACCAGCGGCGGCAAGGACAAGGGCGCCACCGGCCGTCCGGTTCCCCTGCTGACCCAGTACCTGCTGGATCGCGCCAAAGCCTGAAACCGATGACTGCGAGCGACGCCTCTTGCGAGGGGCGCTGCTTGCAGCTCAGGAACCGCAATGACCAAAGTCGACTTCTACATCCTGCCCAGTGCCGATCCTTCGGCGCGCCTGGATTTTGCCTGCAAGCTCACCGAAAAAGCCTGGCGCATGGGCCACCGCATTTACCTGCATTGCAGCGACGCCGCCCAGCGTGATGATCTCGATGCGCGACTGTGGGCATTCAAGGGCGAAACCTTCGTGCCTCATGGCCCGGCCGAGAGCGAACCGGAAGGTTTGATCGTGCTCGGATTGGGTAATGACTGCGGCCAGCATCAGGATTTGCTCGTCAACCTCGACCTGAAAGTCCCGGCCTTCGCCAACAAGTTCGCCCGATTGGCAGAAGTGGTGGTGGAAGATCCGGTGATCCGTGCGGCTGCGCGGGAGAGTTTCCGTTTCTACCGGGAACAGGGCTATCCTCTGCAAGACCACCGTTTACAGCGACTCTGAGTACGCCGATGGACACTCCAAAACCGCTGCAAAAACCCGCACACCTGCTGGATGACCTCGAGTCGATCCGCCAGTTGCTCGGCGATGACAACCTGCAACCGCCGCTTTTGACCGACACGGTCGATGATGGCGAACAGGAACAGATTCCGATGCTGTTCGACTCGGTCGCCACTGAGCCACCGGCCGTCGAACCGCCGCCAGCCCCCGTCGCGAAACCCGCCACCGCGCCCGCCGCACCTGTGGATAAAGGCCCCGACGCCCTATTGCACCTGGACAGCGAACTGCGCGCCGCCGCGCAATTGATCATGCAAGACGTGATCGACGACTTCGCCCCGCACATTGAAAATGAAATCAAACGTCGCCTCGAGGCGCGGATGGAACGGCTTCTGAGCCAGTACGAATAATCGACGGTGGGAGCCGTCGCACGGTCGCTCCCACTTTTAGATCTCCACCCGGCCCGCCCCGCTCGCCCTGCGCCCCATGCCCCGCTATACTTCCCGGCTTTTCCTGAATAAATGCCAATAGGGTCCCGCCGCGCATGGATAAGACCTACCAGCCGCACGCCATTGAAACTTCCTGGTACAACACCTGGGAGTCCGAGAACTACTTCGCCCCGCAAGGCGCGGGCGACTCCTACACCATCATGATCCCGCCGCCGAACGTCACCGGCAGCCTGCACATGGGTCACGGATTCAACAACGCGATCATGGACGCCCTGATCCGTTTCCGCCGCATGCAGGGTCGCAACACCCTGTGGCAGCCGGGCACCGACCATGCCGGTATCGCCACGCAGATGCTGGTGGAACGTCAACTCGAAGCCCAAGGCCAGAATCGCCACGATCTGGGCCGGGAAAAATTCCTCGAGAAAGTCTGGGAGTGGAAGGATCAGTCCGGCGGCAATATCAGCCGTCAGATCCGCCGCCTCGGCTCGTCCGTGGACTGGAGCCGCGAGCGCTTCACCATGGACGACGGCCTCTCTGAAGCCGTTAAGGAAGCGTTCGTGCGCCTGCACGAAGACGGTCTGATCTATCGCGGCAAGCGTCTGGTCAACTGGGACACCAAGTTGCACACGGCGATTTCCGACCTCGAAGTGGAAAACCACGACGAGAAAGGTTTCCTGTGGAACCTGAAGTACCCGCTGGCCGACGGCGCGAAAACCGCTGAAGGCAACGATTTCCTGATCGTCGCGACCACCCGTCCGGAAACCATGCTCGGCGACTCCGCCGTTGCGGTGAACCCGAACGACGAGCGCTACAAAGCCCTGATCGGCAAATTTGTCGAGCTGCCGCTGGTCGGCCGCCGCATCCCGATCATCGCCGACGATTACTGCGATCCTGAATTCGGCACCGGTTGCGTGAAAATCACCCCGGCCCACGATTTCAACGACTACGAAGTCGGCAAGCGCCACAACCTGCCGCTGCTGAACATCTTCGACAAGAACGCCAACGTGCTGCCTGCGGCTCAGGTGTTCAACCTCGACGGCACGCTGAACGACAGCATCGACGGCAAGATTCCGGCCGAGTACGCCGGTCTCGAGCGTTTCGAAGCGCGCAAGCAGATCGTGGCCGCGTTCGACGCCGCCGGCCTGCTGGTCAGTGTCGACGATCACAACCTGAAAGTGCCGAAAGGCGACCGCTCCGGCACCGTCATCGAACCGTGGCTGACCGACCAGTGGTACGTGTCCACCAAACCGCTGGCCGAGCCTGCGATTGCTGCCGTTGAAGACGGCCGTATCCAGTTCGTGCCGAAGCAGTACGAAAACATGTACTTCTCGTGGATGCGCGACATCCAGGACTGGTGCATCAGCCGTCAGCTGTGGTGGGGCCACCGGATTCCGGCCTGGTACGACGAGTCGGGCAAGGTCTACGTTGGTCGCGACGAAGCCGAAGTGCGCGCCAAGCACAACCTCGGCCCGGACGTTGCGCTGCAACAGGACAACGACGTGCTCGACACCTGGTTCAGTTCGGGCCTGTGGACCTTCTCTACCCTGGGCTGGCCGGAAAAGACCGAGTTCCTGAAGAAATTCCACTCCACCGACGTACTGGTCACCGGTTTCGACATCATTTTCTTCTGGGTCGCCCGGATGATCATGCTGACGATGCACCTGATCAAGAACGAGGACGGCACGCCGCAGGTTCCGTTCAAGACCGTTTACGTGCACGGTCTGGTGCGTGATGGCCAGGGCCAGAAGATGTCCAAGTCCAAGGGCAACGTCCTGGACCCGCTGGACATCATCGACGGTATCGAGCTCGAAACCCTGGTGCAGAAACGCACTTCCGGTCTGATGCAACCGAAACTGGCGAAGAAGATCGAGAAGCAGACCCGCGAAGAGTTCGCCGACGGCATCGCCAGCTACGGCACCGACGCCCTGCGCTTCACCTTCTGCTCGCTGGCGTCCACCGGTCGTGACATCAAGTTCGACATGGGCCGCGTCGAAGGCTATCGCAACTTCTGCAACAAGATCTGGAACGCTGCGCGCTATGTTCTGGACAAGGGCGAAGACTGCGGCCAGAACGGCGAAGCCTATGAGCTGTCGCTGGCGGACCGCTGGATCATCTCGCAGTTGCAACGCACCGAAGCCGAAGTGACCCGTCAACTGGATCAGTTCCGTTTCGACCTGGCGGCGCAAGCGCTGTACGAGTTCATCTGGAACCAGTACTGCGACTGGTACCTGGAACTGTCCAAGCCTGTGCTGTGGGACGAAAACGCGCCGGTCGAGCGTCAGCGCGGTACCCGCCGCACGCTGGTTCGCGTACTGGAAGTGGCGCTGCGTCTGGCGCATCCGTTCATGCCATTCATCACTGAAGAAATCTGGCAGCGCATCGCGCCGCTGGCCGGCATTCAGGGCAAGACGATCATGCTGCAACCCTGGCCGGTGGCCAACGAAGAGCGCATCGATCCGGCGGCCGAAGACGACATCGAGTGGCTCAAGGGCCTGATGCTCGGCACACGCAACATCCGTGGCGAAATGAACATCGGCCCGGGCAAACCGCTGCCGATCTATTTGAAAAACGTCACCGCCGAAGATCAACGCCGCCTGACCGAAAACGAAGCGCTGCTGAAGAAGCTGGCGCGTCTGGAATCGATCACCGTGCTGGCGGCCGGCGAAGAAGCGCCGCTGTCTGCCACCGCGCTGGTTGGCGAGATGGAAGTGCTGGTGCCGATGGCCGGCCTGATCGACAAGAACGCCGAGCTGGCGCGTCTGGACAAGGAAATCCTGCGTCTGCAGGGCGAAGTCCAGCGGGTTGGCGGCAAGCTGTCCAACGCCGGTTTCGTTGACAAGGCTCCGGCCGAAGTCATCGAGAAGGAACGCGCCAAACTGGCCGAAGCCGAACAGGCTCTGGCCAAGCTGGCCGAGCAGCACGCGCGGATTGCCAGCCTGTAACGGCAAATCGCACTGAAAAAGGGAGGCCCGCAACGGCCTCCCTTTTTTGTGCCCGGCACTTTTCCGGCCAACAACGCAGCGCCCTGTGGGACAATAGCCGCCACTTTCAGCCCTACCCGAATCGACCACGCCCATGAACGCCCCACGTACACCGAAACCTGCGCGCAAGAAGCCTGACTCCGCCACCCCGGCCAAACCCGTGGAACCGCGTAAAGAAGCCAGCCTGCACCCGCGCAATCGCCATCAGGGTCGTTACGACTTCCCGGCGCTGATCAAGACCACGCCGGAACTGGCGAAGTTCGTGATCACCAACCCGTACGGCAAGGAAAGCATCGACTTCGCCAGTCCCGATGCGGTGCGTGTGTTCAACCGGGCGTTGCTCAAGTCGTTCTACGGCATCCAGCATTGGGACATCCCGGCCGATTATCTGTGCCCGCCGGTGCCGGGCCGCGCCGACTACATCCACTTCCTGGCTGACCTGCTGGCCAGCAACAACGATGGCGTGGTTCCGCGCGGCGCCATCGTCAATGTGCTGGATATCGGCATGGGCGCCAACTGCGTGTATCCGCTGATCGGTAACAGCGAATACCGCTGGCACTTCCTCGGCTCGGAGATCGATCCGACCGCCGTGGCCGCCGCCAGGGCCATCGTCCAGTCCAACAACCTGAACAAGGTCATCCAGCTGCGCCAGCAGGAAAACCGCAAGCACATCCTGATCGGCCTGCTGGAGCCCGGTGAGCGCTTTGATCTGACCATGTGTAACCCGCCGTTCCACGCGTCGATGGAGGAAGCCACCAAGGGCAGCGAGCGTAAATGGCGCGCCTTGGGCAAGGCTGATCCGAAGCGCAAGCTGCCGGTGCTGAACTTCGGCGGCCAGTCGGCCGAGCTGTGGTGTGAAGGTGGCGAGGCGCGTTTCGTGACGCAACTGATCGCCGAAAGTGCGAACCTTGCACACAAGGTGTTGTGGTTCAGCACCTTGGTCTCGAAAGCCTCGAACCTGCCTGCCATCGAAACCGCGCTGAAAAAGGCCGGCGCGCTGGAAAGCCAGGTGGTGGAAATGTCCCAGGGGCAGAAGCAGAGCCGCTTCGTCGCCTGGACCTTCCAGACCAAGTCCGAGCAGCAGATCTGGCGGCGTGAACGCTGGGTTCGCAAGTAATACGTTTCACCTGAGGCGGCGCTTGATCGCAAGCAGCCGCCACTACTGCTGAAACACAATCGGCAGGCACAAAAAAACCGTGCCCGGATCACTCCGGCGCACGGTTTTTTTTATCGCTGCGTCTTACTTGTTCACAGCGTCGGTCAGGCCTTTGGCCACAACCAGCTTGATCACTTTCTTGGCAGGGATTTCGATGGCAGCGCCAGTCGATGGGTTACGGCCAGTGCGGGCAGGACGCTCGGTCACTTTCAGCTTGCCGATACCTGGCAAGGTGATTTCGCCGCCATTTTCCAGCTGATCAGCAACGATTTGGCCCAGTTGGTCCAGAGCGTTACGCGCGGTGGTTTTCGGCGCGTCGATAGCTTCAGCGATGTCGGCGATCAGTTGGTCTTTAGTAAGAGCCATGTAGTGTTCCTTCCCTATCAAATTCATATGGATTGCAGAGTGCAGTGTCAGCCATCGAGCCCGATCTTCTGGATCTGGCACCCTCGGCGATAACCACGACGAGTCGGGGTTATAGATGCCGAAATCAGGGTTTGGTTCGACCTGACAAATGCTGAATGCACGCTTAACGCAGTGACTACGCGTAAGACCGGGCAAAACTAGCACAGAGACAAGGAAATATCCGCCTCTAGCTAGCCAAATGGTCAGGTTTATTGCGCTAAATCGGTAAATAAATGCATACGCGCCGCCCCATGACCCCGAATTGCCCTTCAACCCGCGCCAAAACCAGTGGTTGCGGTACACTGAGCGCTTTTTCGGGGGAGCCCGCCCTCCTCCCTTTCACTTGCCGAGAAGCCCATGCCGATCCGTCATTGCATCGTCCACCTGATCGACAAAAAACCCGATGGCACGCCCGCAGTCCTGCACGCCCGTGACTCTGAACTGGCCGAGTCCGCCGCCATCGAAAACATGCTCGCCGACCTCAACGAGAGCTATAACGCCAAACAGGGCAAAGCCTGGGGCTTGTTCCATCCGGAGTCCGGTGCATTCCCGTTCAGCGGCTGGCTGAAGGAATACATGGAGGGCGGCAAGGACTTCACCGCGTTCAGCAAAGTCGCGGTCGAGCACCTGCAAAAGCTGATGGAAGAGTCGAACCTGTCGGTGGGCGGCCACGTGCTGTTCGCCCACTACCAGCAAGGCATGACCGATTACCTGGCCATCGCCCTGCTGCACCACAGCGAAGGCGTGGCGGTGACCGATCAACTGGACGTGACCCCGTCGCGCCACCTCGACCTCGGCCAATTGCACCTGGCAGCGCGGATCAACGTCTCCGAGTGGCAGAACAACAAGCAGTCCAAGCAGTACATCTCGTTCATCAAGGGCAAGAACGGCAAGAAAGTCTCGGAATACTTCCGTGACTTCATCGGTTGCCAGGAAGGCGTCGACGGTCCGGGCGAGACCCGCACGCTGCTCAAGGCCTTCAGCGACTTCGTCGAGAGCGAAGACCTGCCGGAAGATTCCGCCCGCGAGAAAACCAAGACCCTGGTCGACTACGCCAGCAGCCAGGCCAAGCTCGGCGAACCGATGGGCCTGGAAGAACTGTCGGAGCTGATCGACGAAGAACGTCCGAAAGCGTTCTACGATCACATCCGTAACAAGGATTACGGCCTGTCGCCGGAGATCCCGGCAGACAAGCGCACGCTCAACCAGTTCCGTCGTTTCACCGGCCGCGCCGAAGGCCTGTCGATCAGCTTCGAGGCGCACTTGCTGGGCTCGAAGATCGAATACGACGAAGAGGCCGGCACCCTGGTCATCAAAGGTTTGCCCACCTCGCTCACCGACCAGTTGAAGCGCCGTAACTGATGCTCGGCAATGTGCTGAAGAAGGTTGCGCTGGTGTTGCTGGTGGTCGTGGTCTACCAGAACTGGGGCAAGATCGAACGGGTGTTCAACCCATCGCAGATGGCGTCCGAGCAGGTCCGCGCCAACGCCAAAGTGGTGCTGTACACCACCGACTGGTGCGGCTACTGCAAGCAGACCAAGCGTTTTCTCGATCAGAAAGGCATTCCGTTCAAGGAATTCGACATTGAGAAGGACGCCGAGGCGCGCAAGGCGTACGAAGCGCTGGGCGGACGCGGAATCCCGCTGATCGACGTCAATGGCACGTTGATTCGCGGGTTTGATCCGGACGACATTCTCGCCGCACTGAAATGAACGAGGGAGCCAATCGGCTCCCTCGTTTGTTTCAGCGTTTCTCGATTCGGAAACCGAACCGCGGGAAGTGCACATGCACCACGCCACCGCGTTCGTCTTCACGGCGCAGGATCAGCTCTTCACGACCGGCAAATACCAGCTCCCCGGCAACCGGATCAACACCGTAGTCAGTGGCCGCGATCACAACCTGCTGGCCCGCTTCGAATCCGTTCGGGTCGACAAAATGCTCATCAGGCAACGCCGCCGGCGTCGAATCGCGCGCAATCTCCAGCGCCTCTTCGGAGCTCATCGCACTGGCTGCACCATGACCGAAGCCCAGCACCCGCCCGAGCCACGCGGACACCGCCGGATAGTCATCCACCAACGGTGCGGTTACATGAGTTGCCTTGAGGAACCACAGCGGATGCGCCATGGCAAAGTCGGCTATCGACGGCTCACCGAGCAGGAAGTCCCCGTCTTCACGCTGCAGCTGCTGTTCCAGGCGCGCCATGATGGTTGGCCATTGATGTTTGGCCTGTTCGGCTGGCAACTTGGTCGCGCTGCCACCGCTGAACAGTCCGGCACGATCGGCGAGGAACGCCTTGATGGCTTCCGGCGGCAACTTGCCGAAACGCACTGCCACCGATTCCGGCTGAAACACCAGGCTCACTGCGTGCTGGAACACCACAGAATCGGCCCAGGTGGCGAAACTGGCGGCGATCATTTCCTGCCCTTCCGGGAAGAACGAAGGCTGGGCCTTTTCCTGCTCCAGACGACGGGCGATCAGCGCGGTGTCGCAATAGATATCGGCGCCAATCTGCAGCACCGGGGTCTTGCGGTAACCACCGGTCAGGGCAGTCAGGTCAGGCTTGGGCATCACCGGCGAGATGTGCACCGAACGCCAGGACAAGCCCTTGAAACCCAGCAGCAGCCGGGCCTTTTCGGCGAATGGAGAGGTCGGGTAATGATGGAGGATCAACTCGGACATGCTCGGCTCCGCCGCACAGGAAGTGAACCAGCAGCTTAGCGCGCAATTCGTTCGCAGCCTACGAATCCGGCTGATGGGAACCGATCAGTCAGGTTGATAAGGCACTCGAAAGTTCTCGAAAAAAACCGCCTCAGCCGAAGCCAAGACGGTTTCCCCACATCAATGACCTTACATCAGGTCATCGAAGTGATCTCGCAGGAACTCGTAAAAGCGAAACGCTTTGAACGACCTCCATACGAGGCTCAGAGTACGCAGCAAAAGCTTCATACGTTTTGGCCTCCGGTTGGGGGCCAAACCTCCAGCGTGCTTACCGGACCACGTACGCCTTCGGAAGACACGTCAATATCCACTGTGAGGCGGCCGGTTGTGATACCCCCTGAAAAATCATTTCGGCACGGGAGCAACTCCGTGTCAGAGGGCATGAAACCGTTACGCCGATCGGCCAGACCTCATTGGTTGCACTGTCATGTGAGCAGACGGATCGTAATCGGGTTTCTGAACCTTCGCTTAAACAAATAAACTCAAAATTGAGTTTTTTGGGTAGGCGTGTCTCCAGGCTTGCTCAGTGAAGCAAAGAGGAATACTCTCGGGCTACGTCAATATCTCCTGTGAGATCAGTAAATCCGGCCGCAAACCGAGGTTTACAGAAAAACCGCCCCGCAAAGGCGGTTTTTTTTCGCCTGTCGTTTGCCTGAAAGCGCCGCTTCGATGTGCAGGGGTTTCTATCGTTCGCACCTGATCAATCAGACCGATAAGACGCCACCAGACACTCCTTCGCACTCTTCCTGAGTTTCTTGATCAACCGCTCCTGGCGCAACGCATCACTCTTGTCACGGCAACGCTCGGTATAAACCAGCGCCATCGCCGGGCTCGAGAGAAAGAATCGCGCGCCCTTGCCACTCTGGTGCTTGGCAAAGCGGCGCACGGGATCATCGCTGATCCCGCAGTACAGCGAACCGTTGGCGGCGCGTACGAGGTAGACGAACCAGGATTTGCTCACTGGAACGTCGGCATCGAGAGGATTTTCGCTGAGGCTGGTCACGGGACAATTCAGGCGTAAGGAAAACAGGTCGCGATCTTATCAGCGACTTGCCTGAAATGCCTTCAGCCCTTTCAGCGCCTGGGCGCGGACGGCGTTGCGCACCAGCGGCGTCCAGCCCAACAGCAGCCCCTTGAAACCCAGCGCCTGACGGGACCAGCGCCACAGGTCGAAGTGGTCGCGGTGTTCACAGATCTTGCCGTCGCGGAAGACGAAGCGTGCCTGGATGTCGTTGATCACGACGTTGCCGGTCTGGCTGAACAGGTAGGTCGCTACCCAGTGGGCGCCGCCGCTGCGCTCGTCGGCGCGGACGTTGTCGAAGGTCAGGGAGAAGTCCTTGGCCCGCGTGGTGAGCATGCGCCACATGTCGCCGGCATCGCGCCCGCGCAGCTCGCCGAAGGCCGGGTCGCTGAACACCACGTCGTCGGTGTAGCAGGCGGCCATGGCCTCGGCGTCGAGGCGTTGGAAAGCCTGATAGAAACGGGTGATCAACGCGCTGTGGGCTTCTTCACTCATGGGCAATCTCCAGGAAAGGTACAGATTGCCAGCACGATAATCCGCAAACGCCCGAAACACTATCGGCATTCGCATTCCGAATACCGAATACCGACAGTGTGTGCGTATCAGACCTTTTCGCTTACTACCTGCACGTACAACGCGCGCCCGGCACCGAGGCCGGCGAGGATCGCACCCGCACCGACGATGCCGAAGATCCAGCCCACGGCGTTCCAGCCACCGGTCCAGTCATGCACTACGCCGACCGCGAACGGACCCATGGATGCAAGGGTGTAGCCGAAGCCCTGGGACATGCTCGACAGGTTCGCCGCGACGTGAGAATCCCGCGAGCGCAGCACGATCAGAGTCAGCGCCAGGCTGAACGTACCACCCTGCCCCAGCCCCAGCAGGATCGCCCAGCCCCACAGGCCTTCGATCGGCGCAAAGAGGCAACCGAACAGTCCGCCGAGGGTCAGCGCCATCACTACCACGATCGCCAGTCGCTGGTCCTTGCCGCGTGTGGCCAGCCACGGTGCTGCCAGGGAGCTGGCGAGCTGAATGATCACCGAACCGGACAGCACCAGGCCGGCCTGGGTCGGTGTCAGCCCGCGACCGATGAGGATCGACGGCAACCAGCCGAACACGATGTAGGCCAGCGACGATTGCAGGCCCATGTACAAGGTCACCTGCCAGGCCAGCGGATCACGCAGCAGCCCGCGCACTCGATACGCAACATTGTGTGCACCGTGCTTCTGGCCAATTTGCGGCAGCCAGAACACCGCCGCGACCAGCGCTGGAATGACCCAGAACCCCAACCCCATGGCCCAGCTATGATCGAAGTGCTCGCTCAAGGGCACGCTTGAGCCCGCCGCCATCGCCGCACCCAGGCACAGGGCCATGGTGTAGACACCGGTCATGGTGCCGGCGTGTTTGGCGAAGTCGCGTTTGACGATACCGGGCAGCAAGACGCCGATGATGCCGATACTCGCACCACCCAGAATGCTGCCGGCGAACAGACCGATTTCACCGAAGTTGCTGCGCAGGATGATGCCGCCGGCCAGTGTCAGAAGAATCCCCAGCACCACCCGCTCGGCACCGAAACGCCGCGCCAGCACCGGAGCCAGCGGGGCGAACAGGCCAAGACACAGCACCGGCAACGTCGTCAGCAAGCCTGCCTGAGCGGCGGACAAGCCGAGGCTTTTCGAGACTTCACTGAGCAGCGGCGCCATGCTCGACAACGCCGGGCGCAGGTTCAACGCCACCAGAATCAGCCCCAGCAGCAACAGCCACGGACGGCGCACCAGCGGATGGCTTTGTTGCACCTGTTCATCGTCAGCCTCGGCATCGATCAGCAACTCCTCCAGTTCGGCGGTGCGCTTCGGGGCGTTGATGGCTTCAGGGCGGGACATGGTTTTCTCGGTTTCAGGGTTCATTGATCAGTTGCCTCGACAGGGCTTTGGCCCGTTCCGGATCACGCTGTTCGACGGCTTCGAACAGGGCGATGTGCAAATCGAAGACTTCCTGTCGACGAGGGACGATGTTCAGGGTCTGGCGCAATTGCGCACCGACGATGCTGGAGAAATAGCGATACAGCTCGCTGAGGGTTGGATTGTGCGCGGCGTCCACCAGACGACGGTGAAACACCAGGTCACAGGCGATGTAGCTGTCGAGATCGCCGTGATAGTGGCTGCCGGCAACACCAAGCGCCTCGCGCAGGCCCGCCAGATCCTCATCGGTACGACGCAACGCCGCCAGGCCGATGGCCTCGACCTCAAGGATGTGCCGGGTTTCCCGGGCCTGATCCAGTGAGCATTTGGACAGCGCCTTGAGCGTGTCCATCGGGTCGACCACCGCCCGCAAGTAACTGCCGTCACCCTGACGGATTTCGATCAGCCCGGAGAACGCCAATACCCGCATCGCCTCGCGCACGGTATTGCGGCTGATGCCGAGCTCAGCGCACAGCTCGGGTTCAGTCGGCAAACGCTGTCCGACCTGCCACGTGCCGTCGGTGATGCGCTGGCGCAATTGATCCAGGGCCTGATCGACCAGGGATCGTTTGATCAATAAAGAGTTTTCAGACATGTAATTCGCCCTGTCATCCAATCATGGGATGAATTTGCTGACAGGGTAGTCAGATTTTTTAAACAGGGCAATCGGTAAAATCCGGGCAAAAATAAACCCGGAACTGAGTCCGGGTTTATTTCAATGCCTGAATCGGATCAATGCAGAATCTGACTCAGGAACAACTTGGTCCGATCATTCTGCGGATTGTCGAAAAAGTCGTTCGGTGCCGCCTGCTCGACGATTTCGCCCTTGTCCATGAAGATTACCCGGTTGGCCACAGTGCGGGCGAAGCCCATTTCGTGGGTCACGCAAAGCATGGTCATGCCGTCTTCGGCCAGGCCGATCATGGTGTCGAGAACCTCCTTCACCATCTCTGGGTCGAGTGCCGAGGTCGGTTCGTCGAACAGCATGATTTTCGGTTTCATGCACAGCGCGCGGGCAATCGCCACACGCTGTTGCTGACCGCCGGACAATTGTCCCGGGAACTTGTGCGCCTGCTCCGGAATACGTACGCGCTCCAGATAGTGCATGGCGATTTCCTCGGCCTTGCGCTTGGGCATCTTGCGCACCCACATCGGCGCCAACGTGCAGTTCTGCAGAATGGTCAGGTGCGGGAACAGGTTGAAGTGCTGGAACACCATGCCGACTTCACGGCGGATCGCTTCGATCTGCTTGAGGTCGTTGGTCAGCTCCACGCCATCGACAACGATGCGGCCCTGCTGGTGTTCTTCCAGACGGTTCAGGCAGCGGATGGTGGTGGACTTGCCGGAACCCGACGGGCCGCACAGCACGATACGCTCGCCCTGCTTGACGTTGAGGTTGATGTCTTTCAGCACGTGGAACTGGCCGTACCACTTGTTCACGCCCTGCATCTGAATGATGCCTTCAGGGCCCACTGGCTTTTTGATTGCTTCGCTCATCGAAAAAACTCCTAACGCTTGTGGCCAGTGTCGAGCTTGCGTTCCAGATGCATGGAATAGCGCGACATACCAAAACAGAAAATCCAGAACACCAGGGCGGCGAACACGTAGCCTTCGGTGGCCATGCCCAGCCATTTCGGATCGGCAGCGGCTTGCTTGACGCTGTTGAGCAGGTCAAAGAGGCCGATGATGATCACCAGGCTGGTGTCCTTGAACAGCGCGATGAAGGTGTTGACGATGCCGGGAATCACCAGTTTCAGGGCTTGTGGCAGAATCACCAGGCCCATGGCGCGCCAGTAACCGAGGCCCATGGCGGCAGCGGCTTCGTACTGACCTTTGGGGATCGCTTGCAGACCGCCGCGTACCACTTCGGCGACGTAGGCCGACTGGAACAGGATCACGCCGATAAGTGCCCGCAGCAGCTTGTCGAAGTTCATGCCTTCAGGCAGGAACAGCGGCAGCATCACCGACGACATGAACAGCACGGTGATCAGCGGCACGCCGCGCCAGAACTCGATGAACGTCACGCAGACCACACGAATGGCCGGCATGTTCGAGCGTCGTCCCAGCGCCAGCATGATCCCCAGCGGCAACGCGCCGGCGATACCGACGGTGGCGATCACCAGGGTCAGCATCAGGCCGCCCCACTGGCTCGTGGCAACGGCGCTCAGGCCAAACACGCCGCCATGCAGCAGGCACCAGGCAACGATCGGATAGATCACCAGGAAGCTCAGCCCGTACACCGCTTTACGCGGCACGCGTTTGATGAACAGCGGCGCCACACCGATGACCGCCAGCCACACGGTCAGGTCCACGCGCCAGCGCAGATCCGCCGGGTAGTAGCCGTACATGAACTGGCCGAAACGCTGTTCGATGAACACCCAGCAAGCGCCCGCCTTGGTGCAGTCGGCGCGGGTAGTGCCGACCCAGTTGGCATCGAAGATCGCCCAGCTGAGCAGTGGCGGAATCACCAGGTAGATCAGGTAGAACGCAAACAGGGTCAACAGGGTGTTGAGCCAGCTGGAGAACATGTTCGCGCGTATCCACGCCATCGGGCCGAAGACCTTGGCCGGCGGTGGCATGTCGGGTTTGAAAGTATGAGTACTCATGCGCTATTCCTTACCGCTCGATCAGCGCAATGCGCTTGTTGTACCAGTTCATCAGCAGGGAAATGCTGATACTGATCGCCAGGTACACGCTCATGGTGATGGCAATGACTTCGATCGCCTGACCGGTCTGGTTCAGCACGGTGCCGGCGAACAGCGAAACCATTTCCGGGTAACCGATACCGGCCGCCAGCGAGGAGTTCTTCGCCAGGTTCAGGTATTGGCTGGTCAGCGGTGGAATGATCACGCGCAGCGCTTGCGGAATGATCACCTTGCGCAAGGTCGGACCGTTGCGCAGGCCGAGCGAACGGGCCGCTTCGGTCTGACCGTGGCTGACCGACTTGATCCCCGAACGCACGATCTCGGCGATGAACGCCGCGGTGTACACGGTCAGGGCCAGGGTCAGGGCCAGCAGTTCCGGGATCAGCACCCAGCCGCCGACGAAGTTGAAGCCTTGCAGCTTCGGCATTTCCCAGTGCAGTGGCGCGCCGAAGATCAGCGCGCACAGCGTCGGGATCACCAGGAACATTGCCAGGCCGACCCAGAACTTGTGGAACGGCTCGCCGGTTTCCTCGAAACGCTTGGTGGCCCAGCGGCTCATCAGCACGATCGCAACGATAGCCACCACGATGCTGACCACGAACGCCCAGAAGCCGTCGGCCATCTGCGCGGCCGGCATGTTCAGGCCACGGCTGCTGACGAAGAAAGTGTCGCCGAAGTTGTGACTGTTACGCGGCCCCGGCATGGTGAGGAACACCGCGAAATACCAGAAAAGGATTTGCAGCAGCGGCGGAATGTTGCGGAAGACTTCCACATACACGGTCGCCAGCTTGCTGATGATCCAGTTCGGCGACAGCCGCGCCACACCGATGATGAAACCCAGCAAAGTCGCCAGGATCACGCCAATGAAGGTCACCAGCAAGGTGTTGAGCAGGCCGATCACGAACACGCGGGCATAGCTGTCCGCTTCGGTGTAGGAGATCAGGTGTTGAGCGATGCCGAACCCGGCACTGCGCTCCAGAAAGCTGAACCCGGACGTGATGCCCCGGTGCTGCAGGTTGGTCTGGGTGTTGTCGAACAGATACCAGCCCATGGCGACCACCGCCACGACGGTGATGATCTGGAATAGCCACGCACGCACACGCGGATCGCTGAGGCTGAACCTCTGCTTTGGTGCGCCGATTGAATTTTGCATGAAGTGCCCCGCAAGAAATGGAACAGAACATCACCCGGCGGTTGGCCCGCCGGGTGATAGAACCATTAGCGCACTGGTGGTGCGTACTGAATGCCGCCGTTGTTCCACAGCGCGTTCAGGCCACGGTCGATTTCCAGCGGAGTGCTCTTGCCGAGGTTTTTCTCGAAGATTTCGCCGTAGTTACCCACCTGGGAAACGATTTTCACCACCCAGTCCTTCGGCAGTTTCAGGTCCTTGCCGTACTCGCCGTCAGCACCCAGCAGACGTGCAACGTCCGGGTTCTTGGTGGACTTGGCTTCTTCGAGTACGTTTTTCGAAGTGATACCGGCTTCTTCAGCGTTGAGCAGCGCGTAGCCAACCCAGCGAACGATGGCCAGCCACTCGTCGTCGCCGTTACGCACGACCGGGCCCAGAGGTTCCTTGGAAATGGTTTCCGGCAGAACCACGTAGTCCTTCGGCGAAGCCAGCTTGCTGCGCTGGGCGAACAGCTGGGACTTGTCGGAGGTCAGCACATCGCAACGACCGGACTCCAGCGACTTGGCGCTTTCATCGGAGGTGTCGAAAGTGATCGGGGTGTACTTCAGGCCATTGGCGCGGAAGTAGTCGGAGACGTTCAGCTCGGTAGTGGTACCGGCCTGAATGCAGATGGTTGCGCCGTCCAGTTCCTTGGCACTCTTCACGCCCAGCTTGTTGTTGGCCAGGAAGCCCACGCCGTCGTAGTAAGTGATGAAGCCTGGGAATTTCAGGCCCATGCCTGCGTCACGGGAGCTGGTCATGGTGGTGTTGCGCGACAGGATGTCGATCTCGCCGGACTGCAGCGCGGTGAAGCGCTCCTTGGCGTTCAATTGACTGAACTTGACCTTGGTCGCATCGCCGAACACGGCAGCGGCCACGGCACGGCAGACGTCGGCGTCGATGCCGAGAATCTTGCCGGTCGAATCCGGTACGGAGAAGCCTGGCAGACCGTCGCTGACGCCACACTGCACGAAACCTTTCTTCTGTACCGCATCCAGGGTTGCACCCGCCTGAGCGAACCCGCTGACACCCAGTACTGCAGCAGCAGTCACGATCGCCAGCGTGGATTTCAACATCTTCATTCAAACCTCCAGTTTTGCTCTTGTTGTGTCGGAGCTTGAGTCCAGTCGCACCCTTTTGAGGCGTTGTTGACCCGTGTTGGCTTTTTATAGGGTCAACCGACGCAGGACCTTCGCTATGAGTCTAGTAGGAGAAAATCCACATCATGGACAACTCACTTCTCACCATTCGGCCGAACGGGCGGTAGCCCTTTCACGTTCGCTAAGCCCGTTGCGGCCATTGGCGAACATCCATCACCGGATTCTTTGCTATCCCGTCGCCAAGCGTTCACTGATAGTGTTACCGCCAGGCGCGAGATCGATTGCACGACTACCTCATAGCAAAGCCCGTACCACACCGCTCGCTGAAGCGATTGAGCGACAGGTCAATAGCAAAACTTGTAGCCTTGCGACATCTTCTTAACGGATCAACCGGGCGCGCACCCCAATCACGCACTTAATGAGAGCGCCCGCACATTTTTGGAGCAGCCATGACCGAGCCCTTGATTCTTCAGCCTGTTAAGGCAGCCGACGCCTGCGTGATCTGGCTGCACGGCCTCGGCGCCGACCGCTACGACTTTCTGCCGGTGGCCGAGGCCTTGCAGGAAAGCCTGCTGAGCACGCGCTTCGTTTTGCCCCAGGCACCGACCCGCCCGGTGACAATAAATGGCGGTTATGCCATGCCGAGCTGGTACGACATCAAGGCCATGAGCCCGGCTCGGGCCATCGACCGGGATGAGCTTGAAGCGTCCGCCGACCACGTCATCGAATTGATCGAACAACAGCGCGCCAGCGGAATAGACGCTTCGCGGATTTTCCTCGCCGGCTTTTCCCAGGGCGGTGCCGTGGTCTATCACACCGCTTTTCTGAAATGGCAGGGACCGTTGGGTGGCGTGCTGGCGTTGTCGACCTACGCGCCGACCTTCAACGACGAACTGGAGCTGTCCGCCAGCCAGCAACGGATTCCGGTGCTGGCGCTGCACGGCCAGTTCGACAACGTGGTGCAGAACTCCATGGGCCGCACGGCGTATGAGTACCTCAAGGCCCATGGTGTCACCGTGACATGGCAGGAATACCCAATGGAGCACGAAGTGTTACCCGAAGAAATTCGCGACATCGGCGTGTGGCTGAGCGAACGCCTGCGCTGATCGTTCGGGGCTCGATTTTCAAGTGGTCGGGCCCCTTTGATCATCCCACTACGCCGCGCCCGTTTCTTGCATTACACTGGCCGGCGTACATTCCTTAACCAATTGATGAGATGACCGTGCTCAAAGCACTCAAGAAGATGTTCGGAAAAAGCGAGGCTGAGCAGCTCGCGCCAGCTCCCAGTGCGCCGTCGCATGCCCCCGGTCATCGCAGCGATGCCAAACCGGCGGACCGCCAGGCTCCTGTAGCCACACCGAAACGCGAACCGGCACCCGCTGCTGTTTCAGCTCCCGCTTCAGAAAGCACCCGCAGCGAAACACCCAAACCTGCCAAGCCACGCCGCGAACCGAAGCCCAAGGCGCCGGTCATTCCCTGGAAACTCGAAGATTTCGTCGTCGAGCCACAGGAAGGCAAGACCCGTTTCCACGATTTCAAACTCGCCCCGGAACTGATGCACGCCATCCACGACCTGGGTTTCCCGTATTGCACGCCGATCCAGGCCCAGGTGCTGGGTTTCACCCTCGCCGGCAAAGACGCCATCGGCCGCGCCCAGACCGGCACCGGCAAGACCGCCGCGTTCCTGATTTCGATCATCACCCAGCTGTTGCAGACCCCGCCGCCGAAAGAGCGCTACATGGGCGAGCCACGGGCGCTGATCATCGCGCCGACCCGTGAGCTGGTGGTGCAGATTGCCAAGGACGCCGCAGACCTGACCAAGTACACCGGCCTCAACGTCATGACGTTCGTCGGCGGCATGGATTTCGACAAGCAGCTCAAGCACCTCGAAGCCCGCCACTGCGACATCCTCGTCGCAACCCCGGGCCGTCTGCTCGACTTCAACCAGCGCGGCGACGTGCACCTGGACATGGTCGAAGTGATGGTGCTGGACGAAGCCGACCGCATGCTCGACATGGGCTTCATCCCGCAGGTACGGCAGATCATTCGCCAAACCCCGCCGAAAAGCGAACGCCAGACCCTGCTGTTCTCCGCAACCTTCACCGATGACGTGATGAACCTCGCCAAGCAGTGGACCACCGATCCTGCGATCGTCGAAATCGAAGTCACCAATGTGGCCAACGAGAACGTCGAACAGCACATCTACGCGGTGGCCGGTGCCGACAAATACAAACTGCTCTTCAACCTGGTCAACGACAACGGCTGGGAGCGGGTCATTGTGTTCGCCAACCGCAAGGATGAAGTGCGGCGCATCGAGGAACGCCTGGTGCGCGACGGCATCAACGCCGCGCAACTGTCCGGCGACGTGCCGCAGCACAAAAGGATCAAGACGCTGGAAGGCTTCCGCGAAGGCAAGATCCGCGTGCTGGTGGCCACTGACGTGGCCGGTCGCGGCATCCACATCGACGGTATCAGCCACGTGATCAACTTCACCCTGCCGGAAGTCCCGGACGACTACGTGCACCGCATCGGTCGTACCGGTCGGGCTGGTGCCGATGGCGTGTCGATCAGCTTCGCCGGTGAAGACGACTCCTATCAGTTGCCGTCCATCGAAGAAAAACTCGGTCGCAAGATCAGCTGCGAAACGCCACCGACCCATCTGTTGCGGGCGGTTGAGCGCAAGCGTCCACAGTAAGCGACGCTATAAAGAGAAGCGCAGCCGGCAACGGACTGCGCTTTTTTTTCGCCCGGATATTGTTCAATAAAACTAAAAGTCCATAATGGACAAATTAGTTTATAACCAGTCTCCGGAGTCCGACATGTCCAGCACGCCGTACGTGATTGATCAAACCCAGGCCCGCGAGCTTCTGGCCCGGATCGATGTGCCGCAGATCCTGCGCAAGCTGTTCCGCGATCTGGCGGCCGGGCATGCGGTGCAACCGGCGCAGCAACTGGTGGAATTTCCCCAGGGCGCCGGGGACTTCATCAACTATCTGGGCGTATTGGCTGAAGATGGCGTGTACGGGGTCAAGACCTCGCCATACATCGTTCGCGAACAAGGCCCGCTGGTGACGGCATGGACGCTGTTGATGTCGATGCAAACCGGTCAGCCATTGCTACTTTGCGATGCCGGCGAACTGACCACCGCCCGCACGGCGGCAACCACAGCTGTCGCCGTCGACGCCCTCGCCCTCTTGAACGCCTCCCGTCTGGCAATCATCGGCAGCGGCAAGGTCGCTCAGGCGCATCTGCACTACGTCAAAACGTCGCGTGAATGGCAGAGCATCAACGTGTATTCGCCCACCCTGAGCGAAGACGCGGCGACCGCCCGCCAACTGCAAGCCCTCGATCCACGGGTGAGCATCGCCTGCAGCCGCGAAGCCGCCATCGCCGAAGCCGATGTGATCATGCTCTGCACCTCGTCCGCAGGACCTGTGATCGACCCGGCGACCTTGAGCAAACAGGCGCTGATCACCTCGATCAGCACCAATGCCCCACGCGCGCACGAAGTGCCGCCGCAGAGCCTCAACGACATGCAGGTGTTCTGCGACTATCGTCTGACCACGCCGGGTTCGGCCGGCGAGATGCTGATCGCCACCGAACAACATGGCTGGGACAACAGCGCGATCATCGGTGACCTCGCGGACCTGCTCAGCGAAAAAGTGCAGCGTCCGGATTACAACCGTCACGTGTTCTTCCGCTCCATCGGTCTGGGCCTTGAAGACATCGCCCTGGCCAACGCCGTTTATCAATTGCAGCGCTGACACCGGAGATTTTCATGAGTCATGCAGATTTCATCATCATCGGCGGCGGGATTGCCGGCGCGTCCACCGGTTACTGGCTGTCGCAACATGGCAAGGTCGTGGTGCTGGAGCGCGAATCGCATCCCGCCTATCACTCCACCGGGCGCTCCGCCGCACTGTTCACCGCTGCTTATGGCACCCCGCAGGTTCGGGCACTGACCCAGGCCAGCCGGGCATTTTTCGATAACCCGCCCAGTGGTTTCTGTGAACACCCGCTGCTCACCCCGCGCGGCGAAATGACCGTGGACTTCACCGGCGACGCCGCCGAGCTGAACAATCAGTACCTCAGCGCCAAGGCCACCGTGCCGGAGATGCAACTGCTCAGCGCGGAAGAAGCGTGCGTGCGGCTGCCGATCTTGCGCCGGGAAAAAGTCCACGGTGCGATCTACGACCCGACCGCCAGCGACATCGACACCGATGCGCTGCACCAAGGCTATCTGCGCGGCATCCGTCGCAACAATGGGCAAGTCCTGACCGATTGCGAAGTGCTCGGACTGAACCAAGATGCCGACGGCGTCTGGCAAGTCCAGACCAACGGCCAGACTTTCAGCGCACCCATTGTGATCAACGCCGCAGGCGCCTGGGCTGACAAAATCGGTGCCCTGGCCGGCGCCCGGCCCCTGGGCCTGCAACCGAAGCGCCGCGCGGCGTTTATCTTCGCCGGCCCAGAAGGCGTCGACATTCACCACTGGCCGATGCTGGTCAGCCTCGACGAGTCGTTCTACATGAAGCCCGACGCCGGCATGTTCCTCGGCTCGCCTGCCAACGCCGACCCGGTCGAGCCGCACGACGTGCAGCCAGAAGAACTGGACATCGCCATGGGCATCTACCAGATCGAAGAAGCGACGACCCTGACCATCCGCCGCCCGACCCGCACCTGGGCGGGCCTGCGCAGTTTCGTCGCCGACGGTGATTTGCTGTCCGGGTTCGATCCGCAGGTGCCGGGGCTGTTCTGGGTCGCGGCCCAAGGCGGTTACGGTATACAGACTTCGCCGGCGATGGGCCAGGCCAGCGCGGCGCTGGTGCGCGGTGAGTCGTTGCCCGAGCACCTCAAGCAGTTCGGTCTGTCCGCCGCGATGCTCTCCCCCGCCCGCCTGGCCTGACCGCCCCCGGATGACGCGCCCAACGGATTGCGGCACACTCGCAACGCCCCCGGACCACGGGGGCGTTGACGTTGCCTGGAGCTCCACAGTTATGACCGCCCCCGAACACACGCCCGAGCTGAATGACGCCGCCCTGGATAACTACCACGCCATCGCCGATGCCATCGCTACGCTGTTCTTTCCACATGCTGAAGTGGTGCTGCATGACCTGCGCACGCAAAAGGTCGACTACATCGCCAACAACCTCTCGAAAAGGGTGATCGGCGACGAGTCGTCGCTGGAAGACATGCTCAGCGACGACGTCAGCGAACGGAACATCGGCCCGTACGAAAAGCTCAATTGGGACGGCCAGAAGATTCGCAGCCTGAGCACCGTGCTGCGCGACAGCGAAGGGCATCCGCTGGCAGTGCTGTGCATCAACCTGAATATTTCGCTGTTCGAGAACGCCAAGGCTGCGCTCGACCTGTTCCTCTCGCCGAGCAAACTGATTCCGCAACCGGACTCGCTGTTTCGCGATGACTGGCAGGAACGGATCAACACCTTCCTGCACGCCTGGCTGCGCGAGCGGCAACTGAGCTTGAACCTGCTGACCCGCGATCACAAACGCGAACTGGTGCTGGCGCTGCACGCCGAAGGCGCGTTCAAGGGCAAGAGCGCCTCAAACTATGTGGCCAATGTGCTGAACATGGGGCGGGCGACGGTGTACAAGCATTTGAAGGAATTGAAGGGCTGAAGCCGTGCAGCCTGCGATGGCAGGCTGCACATTTTTGAAACTCAGTCGCCGTAGATGTCCGACTTGAAGTACTTCTCGGAAATTTTCTGATACTCGCCACTGGCGCGAATGCCGTCGATGGCGGTGTTCAACTGGCTGACCAGTTCGGTGTTGCCCTTGCGCACCGCGATCCCGGCACCCTCGCCCACGTACTTCGGATCTTTCAGTTCCGGTCCGACAAACGCGTAACCCTTGCCCCGAGGCATCGACAGGAAGTCGGTCAGCGGAATGGTGTCTGCAAAAATCGCGTCGAGACGCCCGGCCGCCAGGTCCATGTAGATTTCTTCGTTGTTGCCATAGCGCTTGACGTTGATGCCCTTGGGCTCGAACACCTCCGTGGCGTAACGATCGGTGGTGGTCGCACGTTGCACGCCGACGGTCTTGCCCTTGAGGCTGGCGTATTGGTCATCAACCGTCGCGCCTTCCTTCATTACGAGCCGCGACGAGGTGAAATAGTACTTGTGGGTGAAGTCCACGGACTTCTTGCGGTCTTCATTGATGGTCATGGACGACAGCGCCATGTCGATTTTCTTCACTTTCAGGGAAGGAATCAGACCGTCGAACTCGCCCTCGACCCACACGCACTTGACCTGCATCTGCGCGCACAGGGCGTTGCCGATGTCGTAGTCGAAGCCGACGATTTCACCTTGGTCGGTCTTTGAGGCGAACGGCGGATAGGCCGCTTCAATACCGATGCGCAGGGTTTTCTCGGCGGCAAACACGCTGCTGCACGCCAACAGGCTCAGCGCCAGACCGGTGATGAGGGGGAGTTTCTTCATGTTCGTTCTCTCGCGGGTTGTTGTTGGTTTGGCAAGACAGAAGAAAGAGCTGAAACAGGGAAAAGCTTTATTTGTACTTGTAAATCCATACTGGACTTTTACGTACAAATCGTCAATTGGACAAACGCCATCGGCGTCAGCCGATGGTCGGGAGTCGAGGGGAGATTGACTGAGGAGAGGATTTACTGCTTCCAGCGATCCGCAGCGGCATGGTCGCTGTCACGACCTTCGACCCAGCGCGAGCCGTCGCTGGTGTTCTCTTTCTTCCAGAACGGCGCGCGGGTTTTCAGGTAATCCATGACGAAGGCGCAGGCGTCGAATGCCGCCTGACGATGGGCACTGGCGGCGCCGACGAACACGATCGGCTCACCCGGCTCCAGCGCGCCGATGCGGTGCAGTACTTCCAGCTTCAACAGCGGCCAGCGCTGTTCGGCCTCGACGGCGATCTTGCCCAGGGCCTTTTCGGTCATGCCCGGATAGTGCTCCAGAAACATTCCGGCAACATCGAGGCCATCGTTGAAGTCGCGCACGTAGCCGACAAAACTCACCACCGCGCCGACGCCGACATTGGCCGCGTGCATCGCGTTGACTTCAGCACCGGGATCGAACGCCGTGGACTGCACACGAATCGCCATGCCTCAGCCTCCGGTCACGGTGGGGAAAAACGCTACTTCGTCGCCATCGACCACCGGCTCGTCGAGCTGGCACAGGTCTTCGTTGCGCGCACACATCAAGTTCTGTTCGCTCAGCACCTCGGCGCCGTCACGCTTGGCGAGCAAGGCGCGTACGTCTTCCACCGTCGCGAATTCACCTTCGACCTTTACCGAATCCACGCCCAGCGCCTCGCGGTAACGGGCAAAAAACTTCACGGTCAGGTTCATGGCTGCTCCGCCTGGAAATGCCCGCTCTTGCCGCCGACTTTCTCCAGCAGGCGCACGCTTTCGATGGTCATGCCGCGATCCACGGCCTTGCACATGTCGTAGATCGTCAGCGCGGCGACGCTGGCGGCGGTCAACGCCTCCATCTCGACGCCAGTCTGCCCGGACAGCTTGCAGCGAGCCACGATGCGCACCGCGTCGTCGCCTTCGGCGCTGAGCTCAACCTTGACGCCGGTCAGCATCAACGGATGGCACAAGGGAATCAGGTCACTGGTTTTCTTCGCCGCCTGAATGCCGGCGATGCGCGCCACGGCGAACACGTCGCCCTTGGGATGGCCGCCGCTGACGATCATCTGCAGGGTGTCGGGCAGCATGCGCACCAGCGCTTGGGCCGTCGCCTCGCGGAACGTCACGGCTTTTTCGGTGACGTCGACCATGTTGGCGCGACCTTGGGAATCGAGATGAGTCAGCACGGGATTACTCCTGATCAGGAGCGTCGATTGTAAACCTGAGGGTCAGAATTTCGCACACAAAAAACCGGGCGACTTTGCAGTCGTCCGGTTCCATTTGGCGGTTACAGGTGCGATTCGGCGTATTCGGCCAGAATCGAGCGAGGCACCCCTTGCAGGGTGATGTGCACACCGTTGGGGAAGTCTTTGAAACGTTCGGTCAGGTAAGTCAGCCCGGAACTGGTCGCGGACAGGTAAGGGGTGTCGATCTGTGCCAGGTTGCCCAGGCACACCACTTTGGAACCGGCGCCGGCCCGGGTGATGATGGTTTTCATCTGGTGCGGCGTGAGGTTCTGGCATTCGTCGATCAGGATCAGGCTCTGCTGGAAGCTGCGCCCGCGAATGTAGTTGAGCGATTTGAACTGCAACGGCACTTTGCTGAGGATGTAGTCGACGCTGCCATGGGTGTTTTCGTCATCCATGTGCAAGGCTTCGAGGTTGTCGGTGATGGCGCCCAGCCAAGGCTCCATTTTTTCCGCTTCGGTGCCGGGCAGGAAGCCGATTTCCTGGTCCAGGCCCTGCACGCTGCGGGTGGCGATGATGCGGCGATAACGCTTGCTGACCATGGTCTGCTCGATCGCAGCGGCCAGCGCCAGGATGGTCTTGCCGGAACCGGCGGCGCCGGACAGGTTGACCAGATGAATGTCTGGGTCGAGCAAGGCGTACAGCGCCAGGCTCTGATAGATGTCACGGGGCTTGAGGCCCCAGGCCTCTTGATGCAGCAGCGGTTCCTGGTGCAGATCGAGGATCAGCAGACGGTCTTCTTCAATCTCCTTGATCCAGCCGACAAAGCCCTGCTCATCGATGATGAACTCGTTGATGTGCACGGCCGGCAGGTTGTCGATCAGTTGCACCTGGTGCCAGGTGCGGCCATGGTCCTGACGGGTTTCGACCTTGCTCACGCGGTCCCAGAAGGAGCCGGTCATGTTGTGGTAGCCGTTGGGCAACAGGGACACGTCATCGACCAGTTGGTCGGTGCTGTAGTCCTCGGCGTCGATCCCGCAGGCTCGCGCCTTGAGGCGCATGTTGATGTCTTTGGTGACCAGCACCACCGGTTTCTTCGGATCGCGGGTGTGCAGATCGATCAACTGGTTGATGATTTTGTTGTCGTTCAGGTGCTCGGGCAGAATCAGGTTCGATTCGGCCTGTTTGCTCATCAGAATTGACAGCAACCCCTTCGGCCCGCTCTTTCCGCGCTGGATCGGCACCCCTTGCTCGACGTCTTCGGGCGAGGCATCGCCCAGCGTCTTGTCGATCAGCCGGATGGCCTGGCGGCATTCAGCGGCCACGCTGTGATGCCCGCTCTTGAGCTTGTCCAGCTCTTCAAGCACGGTCATCGGGATCGCGACGTGGTGTTCTTCGAAATTCAGCAGGGCGTTTGGATCGTGAATCAGTACGTTGGTATCGAGTACATAAAGGATTGGCTGGTTGGAGGAAGGGCTACGTCCGTGATCATCCATACTCGGTCACCTTTGTGGGAGCCATTCGACGCAATACCTGGACGGTACTGCGCCTCGAAGTGACTGCCGAATCCACCTGCGAAGCTTTTGTTCGGAATAGCAGGTGAATTGCACACAAAATGGGTCTTGGAAGACGCCACCTGTGTTGCAGGTTTCGGCTGTCTGACTTCGTAATACTCCAAAACCCGTGACAGAAAAAAGCACTTTGACGCTTTTTTGAAGTTTATTTTGCAAAGTGACGAAAAGCCCTTGGCGGACCGCCGCGCCCCCGTTAGAGTCGGAAGTCCGCCTGCATCGAATCCTGCAAAAAACTCACCTCAAGCCCAATGTTTCCGGGCTCTTGCCGTTTGTCAGCGAAAAGCGTCCTGACAGTCTTCCCAGCCGATGCCGCTTTGCGCGGTTTGCGTGATCAGCCAAGGCAACGCGGTCTTCACCGCGTCCTGCTTCATGTTGAAATTGATCACCCCATGCCGCCACAACAGCATCAGGGTCAGCACCCGCTGCGCGCTGGGATTGCCCTTGAGCTTGCCGGCGCCGTCCTGGGCATCGATGTCCCACAACGCCACTTGCAGGCCCTGATTGCGCAAGAAACTGCCGGCATCACTGCGGCGCTGGCCATCCGGTGGGCGGAACAACGGCACGTAGTTTTCCGGCAGCTTGTTCTTCACCAGATCGCTGCTGCGGCGTACCGAGTCCTGCCAGTCCTGCCAGTGGCTGTGGGAGCGGAACTCCCAGCCCTGAACCCCCACGCAGAGTTTCGAGAATTCCGCTTGCAGGTTATTCACCGAGCGATCCGCCAGTCGCGCCTGCACATCCTTGCCCAGCAAAAAGAAGGTGCCGCTCAGACTGGATTTGCGCAGGTAATCGGCGATCCAGTGGGTATTGTCCGGCTGAAGGTTCGCGGCGCTGTCGAAACTCAACAGGAACAACCGGTCGTGCATCTCGTCGCCGTTGCGCTCGTAGTCGCCGAAATGATCGACTTCGCTGGTGGTCTGCGGCGACAGCGCCGCCTTGCGCATCAGTTCATCCAGATACTGCAGATGAAAGATCCGGCTCGGCTCTGCCCACTTGGTGTAATAGCTTTCGTCGCTGACCACGAACTTGGTCGCCTGCTCGCGCAGGGTCGGCAGGTCTTCGACGAGGAAGCAGAACGAGGCGTCCTGATCGCAACTCTGCTGGGCGAAGTTGTAGTTGGTCAGCAGCCGTTGCCACAGGCGAGCGCGCAGGTTGTTGATCGCCTCCAGATTGACCGTGCGCAGCCCCAGACGCTGAGCCAGCGCGGCCTCATCCAGCGCTTCGCTGCCCAGCAGGCCCCGGGCGAACATCAGGATTTCCGCCCGCGAGGCGACGTCGAACAGGGTCGGGTTGTCGAGTTTCTCCGGCCAGGTGCTGCGATCGAGCGTGGCAATATCGCCCGGCGCCGCAACGGCCCCGAAGCTCAACAACCACACAGTAAATAAAAGAACAATGCGCAAGGGGGTGTCTCCATAACAAAACCCGCGCGGCACTATAGCCGATCCGGCCCGCAAACCGCCGATCACCTATGGACTCGATAGCTGGAGTCATCCGCCTCAACCCCCTAGAATCGCCCCCACGATTAAAGGAGACGACTTCATGCTGATGGTGATTTCCCCCGCCAAGACCCTCGATTACGAAACACCGCCGGCGACCCAGCGCTTCACCCAGCCGCAATACCTCGACCATTCCCAAGAGCTGATCCAACAGTTGCGTGAGCTGACGCCTGCACAGATCAGCGAACTGATGCACGTCTCCGACAAGATCGGTGGCCTCAACGCCGCGCGTTTCGGCAGCTGGACGCCGGCGTTCACTCCCGAGAACGCCAAACAGGCGCTGCTGGCCTTCAAGGGCGACGTCTACACCGGACTCGATGCCCAGTCGTTCAGCGAAGCCGATTTTGACTACGCGCAACAGCACCTGCGCATGCTCTCCGGCCTCTACGGCCTGCTGCGCCCGCTCGACCTGATGCAGCCATATCGCCTGGAAATGGGCACCAAACTGGCCAATGTCCGCGGCAAGGACTTGTACGCGTTCTGGGGCACGCGCATCAGCGAATGGCTGAACGAAGCGCTGGCCGACCAGGGCGATGACGTGCTGCTGAACCTGGCGTCCAACGAGTACTTCTCGGCGGTCAAGCGCACGGCCCTGAACGCGCGGATCATCAACACCGAGTTCAAGGACCTGAAAAACGGCCAGTACAAGATCATCAGTTTTTACGCCAAAAAGGCTCGAGGCCTTATGAGCCGCTTCGTCATCCAGGAACGCATCAACGATCCGGCGGCCCTCAAACAGTTCGATGTGCAGGGTTATCGCTACAGCGCCGAACAATCGAAACCGGACAATCTGGTGTTTCTGCGCGATCACGCCCCCGAATAAAGCATGCCCATTGCACGACTCTTTATATAAAGAGTCGTGCACCTCGCACGACGTCAAAAAAACCTCCCGCCTTTTCGCCGACTTATTGGCGCCATAAAAACATCACCCCCATTTCTATCTTTTCTTTCACTCGACAGTTGTCATTTTTTTCAGTAGTGGCACCTGAAATTTTTCCGGGTAGTGGCACAAAACCATCTAACGCGATTATCTACCTATCAATAAAGGGCGAAATGGAAAGTGCTATCAATATGAGAGCAGTGCCATCTTTCTCAATATTTCAAAAAATTTCAGATTTCGCGATGAGCGGACAGGAACTATGTCCAAATGCATAGCTCATACCACCGGTAACGATTCTCGCCGAATATGTACGAGATAACTTACGCAGAGATCAAAACCATGTAACCAAGTTGTCACAGCAACTTGCCTGAATGGACAACAACTCTGGACAACTAGCGAAGGACAGGAGATACGCACCATCAATATCCCCTACAAGGCCAAGGCCGCGCCCTTATAAACGTGCTCGCCTGAGCACCCAACCGCCCGATCTACAGGCCTGCGCCTGACATCGGGCGCGCAATACAAGATTGCACAAGAGTCCTCTTGCCAGAGGATCCGCTGCATAACAGGGCATGTCACAACAATAAGGCCTGGTTGCGCACATCTTGAGTGCACTTATTTAGACACTCGAAACTTAGTATGCCTGCACACGGCATTGTGACGCCTGCAAGTCACACTTTCGAGTGCACTAAGACCGCTGAACACCATTAACTCCGGCCTTCTAACGGCCTGATATATACAGAGGTAATTGCGATGCGCATCAGCATATTTGGTTTGGGTTACGTCGGCGCAGTGTGTGCCGGTTGCCTGTCTGCACGGGGCCATGACGTGGTTGGCGTCGATGTTGCCAAAGACAAGATCGACATGATCAATGCTGGCAAATCCCCCATTGTCGAACCGGGCCTGGGCGAGTTGCTGGCGCAAGGGATCGAGACCGGCCGTCTGCGCGGTACGACCAATTTCGCCGAGGCGATTCGTGACACCGATTTGTCGATGATTTGCGTCGGCACGCCGAGCAAAAAGAACGGCGACCTGGAACTGAACTACATCGAAGCGGTATGCCGCGAGATCGGTTTTGTCCTGCGTGAAAAATCCACCCGTCACACCATCGTCGTGCGCAGCACGGTGCTGCCGGGCACCGTCGCCAACGTGGTGATTCCGATCCTCGAAGACTGCTCCGGCAAAAAAGCTGGCGTTGATTTCGGTGTAGCCGTGAACCCAGAGTTCCTGCGTGAATCCACCGCGATCGCCGACTACGACCTGCCACCGATGACCGTCATCGGCGAGTTCGACAAGGCCTCGGGTGACGTTCTGCAATCGCTGTACGAAGAACTCGACGCACCGATCATCCGCAAGGACATCGCCGTCGCCGAGATGATCAAGTACACCTGCAACGTCTGGCACGCGACCAAAGTGACCTTCGCCAACGAAATCGGCAACATCGCCAAAGCAGTGGGCGTCGATGGCCGCGAAGTGATGGACGTGGTCTGCCAGGACAAGACCCTCAACCTGTCCCAGTACTACATGCGTCCGGGCTTTGCCTTCGGCGGCTCGTGCCTGCCGAAAGACGTGCGTGCCCTGACCTACCGCGCCGGCTCGCTGGATGTGGAGGCGCCGCTGCTCAACTCGCTGATGCGCAGCAACGAATCGCAAGTGCAGAACGCCTTCGACATCGTTGAAAGCCACGACAAACGCAAAGTCGCGCTGCTCGGCCTGAGCTTCAAGGCCGGTACCGACGACCTGCGCGAAAGCCCGCTGGTGGAACTGGCCGAGATGCTGATCGGCAAGGGTTACGACCTGAGCATCTACGACAGCAACGTTCAGTACGCCCGTGTCCACGGCGCGAACAAGGACTACATCGAGTCGAAGATTCCCCACGTTTCGTCCCTGCTCAATGCGGACTTCGACTCGGTGATCGACAACTCCGACGTGATCATCCTCGGCAACCGCGATGAGAAGTTCCGCGCGCTGGCCCAGCAGGCACCGCACGGTAAACAGGTCATCGACCTGGTCGGTTTCATGGCCAAAACCACCGATGCCGGCTCCCGCACCGAAGGTATCTGCTGGTAACGCAGCAGCACGCTTCGAGCTTCAAGCCGCACGCCGTGAATCGGCAGGCGGCTTGAAGCCCCCATCACCTTCGGATGACGGTCATGTCCAAGCTCAAACATTTTTTTCTGCAATCCGCCGGCTGGCTTTTGTTTCTGAGCCTGCTGATGGGCCTGGCCCTGATGCTGCCTACGTCCACGTTCGACTCCGAGTCGAAAGACTTCATTTTCCTGATTGGCGCCGTGGGTATCTGGCGCTATTCGATGGGTGCCACGCACTTTGTGCGCGGCATGATTTTTCTCTACATCGTCTACCCACACCTGCGACGCAAAGTGCGCAAGCTGGGTAAAGCGGCGGACCCGTCCCATGTGTTTCTGATGGTCACCAGTTTCCGCATCGACGCGTTGACCACCGCACAGGTCTACAGCTCGGTGATCCGCGAAGCCATCGACTGCGAACTGCCGACCACCGTGGTCTGCTCCATCGTCGAAATGTCCGATGAACTGCTGGTCAAGGCGCTGTGGACGCGGATGAATCCGCCAGAGCGCGTGAAGCTCGACTTCGTGCGCATTCCCGGCACCGGTAAACGCGACGGCCTGGCTTATGGTTTTCGCGCGATCTCCCGCCACCTGCCCGACGACCGCGCCGTGGTCGCCGTGATCGACGGCGACACCGTGCTCGGTGAAGGCACCGTGCGCAAGACCGTGCCGTGGTTCCAGCTGTTCGGCAACGTCGGCGGCCTGACCACCAACGAATTCTGTGAAGTGCGCGGCGGCTACATCATGAGCGAATGGCACAAGCTGCGTTTCGCCCAGCGCCACATCAACATGTGCTCGATGGCCCTGTCCAAGCGCGTGCTGACCATGACTGGGCGCATGTCGGTGTTCCGCGCCACCGTGGTCACCAACCCGGAATTTATCGCCGACGTCGAAAGCGACTCGCTGCAACACTGGCGTCTGGGCCGTTTCAAGTTTTTGACCGGCGACGACAAGTCGAGCTGGTTCAGCCTGATGCGCCTGGGCTACGACACCTTCTACGTGCCGGACGCCGCAATCAACACCGTTGAACACCCGCCGGAAAAAAGCTTCATCAAGGCCAGTCGCAAACTGATGTTTCGCTGGTACGGCAACAACCTGCGGCAGAACTCGCGAGCCCTGGGCCTGGGTGTGAAACGCCTCGGCGCCTTCACCTCAGTAGTGCTGTTCGACCAACGCGTATCGATGTGGACCTCACTGCTGGGCCTGACCGTCGCGATCATCGCCAGCTTCAAATACGGCGGCGCGTTCATCCTCGCGTACCTGCTGTGGATCGGCATCACCCGCCTGATTCTGACACTGCTGCTGTCGTGCTCCGGCCACCGTATCGGCCCAGCCTACCCGGTGATTCTCTATTACAACCAGATCGTCGGCGCGCTGGTGAAGATCTACGTGTTCTTCCGCCTCGACCAACAATCCTGGACTCGCCAGCCCACTTCCCTGACCCGTGACCTCGCCAGCTTTCAACGTTGGTTCAACACCTGGTCGTCTCGGACCATGACCTTCTCCGCCGGCAGCATTTTCGTCGCCGTGCTGCTGATGATGGTCTGACCCGCCCCTCTTGAATTAACAAGGAAATCGCCCCTATGAATACCGCCGTCAACGCCAACGTAGTGCATGAATCCGAAGCCCAGCGCCAGCACGCCCGGGTGAAAATCCCGGCCAAGCTGCGATTCTTCGGTCCCGACCGGACACCGGTCGAAGCACGAGTCATCGATCTGTCTGCCGGTGGTCTGGCGTTCAATGCCGGTCAGTTGCCGCTGACCATTGGCGAGGTGCGCAAGGCACGTCTGCAATTCGTCATCGACAACCTCGGCATCGCCATGGACGTGGAACTGCAAGTGCGTTCCTACGATCGCCAGACCGGCCGCGCCGGCTGCCAGTTCCAGAACCTCGAACCGCAGGACATTTCCACCCTGCGCCACCTGATTACTTCGCACCTGGCCGGCGACATCGTCAGCATCGGCGAAGTGCTGGCGACCCTGCAGCGCGACAATTTCACCAAGGCGCGCAAAACCAAGGACAGCGGCCACGGCATGACCCCGTTCGGGCGCCTGAAAGCCGTGACCTTCAGCGCCGGCATTTTCGCGATCGGCCTCGTGGCAGCGGGTTTCGTTTTCAAATCGGTGTACAGCATGTACTTCGTCAGCCATGCCCAGGCCGGTCTGGTCAGCGTGCCGGGCATGAACATCACCATGCCGCGCGACGGCACCGTGCAGAGCCTGGTGAAATCCGACGGCGTTGCCGCCAAAGGCGCACCGCTGGCGACTTTCAGCACCAGCATGCTCGACGTGCTCAAGGGCCATCTGGACGAAGATCAACTGCAACCGGCCAAGGTTGAAGAACTGTTCGGCAAGCAAATGACCGGCACCCTGACCTCGCCGTGCGATTGCACCGTTGCCCAGCAACTGGTGGCTGACGGTCAGTACGCGAGCAAGGGCGACGTGATCTTCACCCTGGTACCACGCAACACCCAGGCCACCGTCGATGCACGCTTCTCCTATCGCCAGTTCGGCGACGTGCGCCCGGGTACACCGGTGAGCTTCCAGATTGCCGGCGAAGACAAGACCCGCACCGGCAAGATCGTCAGCAGCACCAGTCTGAAAAGCGCCGACCTGTCCTCCGACATCCGCGTACAGATCCAGCCCGACGAGCCGCTGGACAGCAGCTTCGCCGGCCGCCCGGTGGAAGTGAACAGCGACCGTGGTCCGAACCTGAACTGGTTGATCGACAAAGCCATGGCTGCCGGTCTTTAAGTCGAGGACATGCCCGTGACGAGCCCTATCAGAATCCTGCCGGTTCCGCTGACCCTGGCCATGGCAATTGCCCTGGCCGGTTGCGCCGGCCTGCCCGACCAACGTCTGGCCAACGAAGCGCTGAAGCGCGGTGACACCGCGACCGCCGCGCAGAACTACCGTGCGCTGGCCGATCTGGGTTACAGCGAAGCTCAGGTTGGTCTCGCCGACATCCAGGTCGACAGTCGCGACCCTGCGCAGATCAAACAGGCCGAGGCGACCTATCGCGCAGCCGCTGATGTGTCGCCGCGCGCCCAGGCCCGACTCGGTCGTTTGCTGGTGGCCAAGCCCGGCTCCACCGAAGCCGAGCATCACGAAGCCGAAACCCTGCTGAAGAAAGCCGCCGCCAATGGCGAAGGCAATACGTTGATCCCGCTGGCGATGCTGTACCTGCAATACCCGCACAGTTTCCCGAACATCAACGCCCAGCAGCAGATCGATCAGTGGCGCAAATCCGGTTACCCGGAAGCGGGTCTGGCGCAGGTGCTGCTGTATCGCACCCAGGGCACTTACGACCAGCATCTGGATGACGTGGAAAAGATCTGCAAGGCCGCGTTGCACACCACCGACATCTGCTACGTCGAACTGGCCACGGTCTATCAGAAACGTGCCCAACCGGACCAGCAGGCCGAGCTGATCAAGCAACTGCAGGCCAGTTACAGCCGTGGCAGCGTCACGGCCCAGCGCGTGGACTCCGTTGCCCGTGTGCTCGCCGATTCGACCCTCGGCAAGACCGACGAAAAGACTGCGCAATCGCTGCTCGAACCGATCGCTCCGGGCTACCCGGCCTCGTGGGTGACGCTGGCGCAACTGCTCTACGACTTCCCGGAACTGGGCGATGTCGATCAGATGATGAAGTACCTGGACAACGGCCGCGCCGCCGATCAGCCCCGCGCCGAGCTGTTGCTGGGCAAGCTCTACTACGAAGGCAAACTGGTGCCGGCCGACGCGAAAGTCGCCGAGGAGCATTTCCAGAAAGCCGTTGGCCGCGAAGTTGCCGCTGACTACTACCTCGGCCAGATCTACCGCCGCGGCTACCTGGGCAAGGTCTATCCGCAAAAGGCTCTCGACCATCTGCTGACCGCTGCGCGCAACGGCCAGAACAGCGCCGACTTCGCCATCGCCCAGCTGTTTTCCCAAGGCAAGGGCACCCGGCCTGACCCACTCAATGCCTATGTGTTCAGCCAGTTGGCCAAGGCCCAGAACACGCCGCAAGCCGATGAACTGGCGACCACCCTCGCGGCGCAATTGCCGCCCGAGCGCCTGGCCGAAGCCCAGCGCCTGTTGCAACAGGAACAGGCCAGCCGTGGTGCCCTGAATCAGAACACGCTGCAACTGCACGCCCTGCAAGAAGAAGACGGCGAGGAAAAATTATGAAGTTGAATCCATTCGTGAAGGCCGGCATTGGCCTTTCGTTCGCGCTGATCTGGTCTTGCCCGACACTGGCCGCGATCACTGAAACCAAGAACTTCGGCCTCGAAGTGAAAATCACCGGCCAGTCCGAAGACGACCGCGATCTCGGCACCGCGCCCGGCGGCGACGTCAACGGTGTCGGCCTCGACCTGCGTCCGTGGATCTACGGCGAAAGCGGCGCGTGGAGCGCCTACGCCATGGGCCAGGCCGTGACCTCGACCGACATCATCGAGACCGACACCCTGCAACAGTCCGACGGTACCGAAACCACCGACAGCGGTGATCGCAAGACCAAGAAGAACTACCTGGCGATGCGTGAGTTCTGGGTCGGCTACAGCGGCCTGACGCCTTACCCCGGCGAAATCCTCAAGTTCGGTCGCCAGCGCCTGCGCAACGACGACGGCCAGTGGCGCGACACCAATATCGAAGCGCTGAACTGGACCTTCGACACCACCCTGCTGCGCGCCAACGCCGGTGTCGCCGAACGTTTCAGCGAATACCGCACCGACCTGAAAGAGCTGGCGCCGAAAGACAAGGATCGCCTGCATGCTTACGCCGATGCGGCGTATCAGTGGACACCGGGCAACTGGGTTGGCATTCGCGGCCATCACACCCACGATAACGGCAAACTCGATTACGCCGAACCGGGCGTGCCCCGCGACACCCTCGACAAAACCCAGAACGGCGACATCAGCTGGCTCGGCCTGACCGCCGACAGCGACGCCTACAACTGGCGCAACACCAACACCGTCAACTATTGGGGCAGCATCACCGGCATGAGCGGCGACCGCGACACGGTCAACCCGCTGAACGCCGATGGCAGCCGTCCGGCACAAGCCAAACGCAGCGAAGACATCAACGGCTGGGCCACCGACATCGGCGTGCGCCTGCGCCTCGATCCGCAATGGCAAGTCGGTGCGGCTTATGCCCGCGCCAGCGCCGATTACCAACAGAACGGCCTGGAAAGCAACCGCTCGAACTACACCGGTACGCGCTCGCGGGTTCACCGTTTCGGTGAAGCGTTCCGTGGCGAAATGAACAACATGCAGACCGCCACTTTGTTCGGTTCCTGGATGCTCAACGACCAGTACGACGCCAGCCTGATCTACCACAAGTTCTGGCGCGTGGACGGCAACAAACCGGTGGGCAGCAACGGCATCAACGCTGTGGAAAACAACACCGACGACGTGACCGGCGCAATCCTCTCCAGCACCTCGCTGCCCCTGCAGGACGGCAACAAGGATCTGGGCCAGGAAATGGATCTGGTGGTCACCAAGTACTTCAAGCAAGGCCTGCTACCGGCGGCGTTGAGCCAGTCGATCGACGAGCCTTCGGCGCTGGTGCGTTTGCGTGGCGGCGTGTTCAAGCCGGGTGACGCCTATGGCAGCCAGGTCGACTCGTACATGCACCGCGCGTTCATCGACGTGATCTGGCGCTTCTGATGCAAACCGCGAAGGGAGTGCCCGACATGAACAACCCAAGGAAAGGCTCGCTCAGCCTGTTGGCCGGCGCAATGTTGCTGGCCTCGACTGGCGCCTTCGCCACGGTCGAACCGGCGGCCTCTCAGCCAGGCAAGCCGGTCACCATCGCCAAGGAGCTGCAACAGGCCAAGACCTACACCGTCAGCAGCGCACCAACTGAAGCGCTGGAGCTGGCCAAGCCGAAACTGCCCGACCTCTCCGGCTTCACCGCCGAGGCCGCTGCCGCGAAAATCGTGCGCAGCAAACCGGGCAAGATCAGCGTGCGCCGGATGATGCAGGAAGACGCCCTGAAGGACTTCATCGGCGGCGACAACAAGATGGCCGAATGGGTGGTGCGTCAGCACGGCATCCCGCAGGCGATCTTCGTCGACGACGGTTACATGAACCTGAAGGAGCTGGCGCAGAAACTGCCCAAGCAGTACTTCAGCGAAACCTCGCCGGGCGTATACCTGGCCAAGTTGCCAATCGTCGTGGGCCGCAAAGGCATCCTCGAAATCGACGGCCAGACCCAGGAATTGCGCCTGTCCCAGGAGGCCGGTTCGTTCCTGGTCAACGACGGCCAGTTGTTCGTGCGTGACACCAAGGTCACCGGCTGGCGCGAGAAGGACAACGGTCCGGCGACCTTCCGTTCGCCGAAGGAATTCCGCCCGTTCCTGCTGGCCTGGGGCGGCACCGAGACCTACATCGTCAACAGCAAGATGGCCAGCTTCGGCTACGCCAACAGTAAGTCCTACGGCGTGAGTATTTCCCAGTACACACCGAACATGGCCAAGGTGCTCAAGCGTCCCGAGCCGACCGGCTGGATCGTCGGTTCCGAGTTCTCGGACATGTGGTACGGCTTCTACTGCTACGAGACCCGCGACTTCGTGGTCAAGGGCAACACCTACAAGGACAACATCGTCTACGGTATCGACCCCCACGACCGTTCCCACGGCCTGATCATTGCCGAGAACACCGTCCACGGGACGAAGAAGAAGCACGGGATCATCATTTCCCGTGAGGTGAACGACAGCTTCATCTTCAACAACAAGAGCTTCGACAACCACCTCTCCGGGCTGGTGATCGACCGTAACAGCGTGAACAACATCGTCGCCTACAACGAGATCTACAAGAACCACACCGATGGCATCACGCTCTACGAGTCCGCCGACAACCTGCTGTGGGGCAACAAAGTCATCAGCAACAAGCGCCACGGCATCCGCATTCGTAACAGCGTGAACATCCGCCTTTACGAAAACATCGCCATGGCCAACGGCCTGACCGGCGTCTACGGCCACATCAAGGACCTGACCGACACCGACCGCGACATCAAGCTCGACCCGTTCGACGCCCAGGTTTCGCTGATCGTGGTCGGCGGCGAACTGGCGGCCAACGGCAGCGGCCCGATGGCCATCGACTCGCCGCTGAGCGTCGAGCTGTACCGCGTGTCGATGCTGGCGCCGACCAAATCCAGCGGCATCAGCTTCAACGGCGTCCTTGGTGATCGCCAGGATGAAATTCTCGATCTGCTGGTGCGCCAGCAGAAAGCCGTGCTGATCGACCCCGTCGAACGCCAGACCGAAATGCGGGACTGAGGATAATTTTATGCACCCACACCTGATCAAATTACTCAGCCTGTCGGCCCTGACCGTGGGCATTCTGGCGGCCAGCAATGGCGCCCGCGCAGATGAAGTCCAGCCGCCGAAATTCACGGCCGAACCTTGCTGCAGCCTGTGCCCCGCCGCCCATGACGCAAAGAACTACACCACGCGTTACCAGCAGAACTTCACCACGCTGGTGCAGGCCCAGGGCGACTGGTTGTTCCGGACCCAGGAAGACCTGCGTACCGAGTTCAACACTACCCCGGCCGGCTACAAACGCCTGCAACAGTTGCACGATGCGTTCAAGGCCAAGGGCGTCGAACTGGTGATCGTTTACCAGCCAACCCGTGGCCTGGTGAACCGCAACAAGCTCAACCCGGCGGAAAAAGCCGCGTTCGATTACGAGAAAGCGCTGGGCAACTACAAGACCATGCTCGGCCGGTTCGCGCAGATGGGTTACGTGGTGCCGGATCTGTCGCCGCTGACCAACGAATCGCTGCCCGACACCCTGCCCGCCCACGACTTCTATTTCCGTGGCGACCAGCACTGGACGCCGTACGGTGCGCAGCGCACGGCGAAAATCGTCGCCGAAAAGGTCAAGCAGATTCCGGCCTTCGCCGACATTCCCAAGCGTGAATTCGAGACCAAACGTTCGGGGCGCATGGGCAAGACCGGCACCCTGCACAACATGGCCGGGCAATTGTGCGGTACCAGTTACGCGATCCAGTACATGGACCAGTTCACCACTGAGCCGAAAGGCGAAGCCGGTGACGGCGATCTGTTCGGCGATTCCGGGAATCCGCAGATCACCCTGGTCGGCACTTCGCATAGCGGCAAGAACTACAACTTCGCCGGTTTCCTCGAAGAAGCCATCGGCGCCGACATTCTCAACGTCGCCTTCCCCGGCGGCGGTCTGGAAGGATCGATGTTGCAGTACCTGGGCAGCGACGAATTCCAGAAAACTCCGCCGAAAATTCTCATCTGGGAATTCTCGCCGCTGTATCGCCTCGACCAGGAAACCATCTACCGCCAGATGATGGCGCTGCTGGATAACGGTTGCGAAGGCAAGGAAACCCAGATGTCCGCCAGCACCACGCTCAAGCCCGGCGGCAAACAGGAACTGCTGGTCAACAGCAAGAACCTGAACCTGCAGAACAGCGGCCATCAGGTCGACATCCGCTTCGCCGACCCCTCGGTGAAAAAACTGCAAGCCACCCTCTGGTACATGAACGGTCGCCACGAGGACATCAAGATCGAGAAACCGGAAACCTCCGACACCGACGGTCGTTTCGCCTTTGAGTTGCGCACGGACGAAGACTGGGCCTCGCAGAACCTGCTGGCCGTCGAAGTCCAGGGCCCGGATGCGGGCACCGCGCCACAGAAAGTCGAAGCGAAAATCTGCAAACGCAACGTATTCCCGGGCGCTGGGCAACAAACCGCTCAGGTCGGGCAATGAGGTCTGCCATGCGAAACCGAACGATCAAACATCTGCTTGCGCCATCCCTGCTGACCTTGGCGATATTCGCCGGGGCCACTCAGGCCGCCGCGCCACTGCGTCCGCCTCAGGGCTACTTCGCCGCCGTGGATAAATTCAAGACCGGCGACAAGAGCGAAGGCTGCGACGCGATGCCGACGCCGTACACCGGGCCGCTGCAATTTCGCAGCAAATACGAAGGCTCGGACAAGGCCCGCGCGACGCTGAACGTGCAGTCGGAAAAAGCCTTCCGCGACACCACCAAAGACATCACCACCCTGGAGCGCGGCACCGCCAAGCGCGTCATGCAGTTCATGCGCGACGGTCGCCCGGAACAGCTCGATTGCACACTGAACTGGCTGGTTAATTGGGCCCGGGCGGATGCATTGATGTCGAAGGACTTCAACCACACCGGCAAGTCGATGCGCAAATGGGCGCTGGGCAGCATGGCCTCGTCGTACATTCGCCTGAAGTTCTCCGACTCCCATCCGCTGGCCCAGCACCAGCAGGAAGCGCAGTTGATCGAGGCCTGGTTCAGCAAATTGGCCGATCAGGTGGTCAGCGACTGGGACAACCTGCCGCTGGAAAAAACCAACAACCACTCGTACTGGGCCGCCTGGTCGGTAATGGCGACATCCATCGCTACCAACCGCCGCGACCTGTTCGACTGGGCGGTCAAGGAATACAAGATCGGCGCCAATCAGATCGACGCCGACGGCTACCTGCCGAACGAACTCAAGCGCCAGCAACGCGCCCTCGCCTACCACAACTACGCCCTGCCGCCGCTGGCGATGATTGCCAGTTTCGCCCAGGTCAATGGTGTGGATCTGCGTCAGGAAAACAATGGCGCGCTGAAACGCCTGGGTGACCGGGTGCTGGCCGGGGTGAAAGACCCGGATCAGTTCGAAGCAAAGAACGGCAAGAAACAGGACATGACCGATTTGAAAGAGGACATGAAATTCGCCTGGCTTGAGCCGTTCTGCACGCTCTACACCTGTTCGCCGGATGTGCTGGAGAAGAAGCACGGGATGCAGCCGTTCAAGACCTTCCGCCTCGGTGGAGATCTGACCAAGGTCTACGACCCCTCCCATGAGAAGGGCAACAAGGGCAGTTGATCGCTGATCGTTTCACCCCTCCAATTCCACGGGGGGGTTGGGGGGGCTTTGGCCCTTGACTGTTGGTTCAAACATGGAGAGATCGGGATGGTATTTTCATCCAACGTGTTCCTGTTTCTGTTCTTGCCGATCTTTCTCGGCTTGTACTACCTGAGCGGGCAACGCTATCGCAACCTGCTGCTGCTGATCGCCAGCTACGTGTTCTACGCGTGGTGGCGGGTGGACTTCCTGGCGCTGTTCGCCGGTGTCACGCTGTGGAACTACTGGATCGGCCTGAAAGTCGGCGCCGCCGGCGTGCGCACCAAACCGGCCCAGCGCTGGCTGCTGCTCGGCGTGGCGGTGGACCTGTGCATCCTCGGCTACTTCAAGTACGCCAACTTCGGCGTGGACAGCATCAACGCGATCATGACCTCGTTCGGTCTCGAGCCGTTCATCCTGACCCACGTGCTGTTGCCGATCGGGATCTCGTTCTACATCTTCGAGTCAATCAGCTACATCATCGACGTCTACCGTGGCGACACCCCGGCCACCCGCAACCTGATCGACTTCGCAGCGTTCGTGGCGATCTTCCCGCACCTGATCGCCGGTCCCGTGCTGCGTTTCCGTGACCTGGCAGACCAGTTCAACAACCGCACCCACACCCTCGACAAATTCTCCGAGGGCTGCACGCGGTTCATGCAGGGTTTCATCAAAAAGGTCTTCATCGCCGACACCCTTGCCGTGGTCGCCGACCATTGCTTCGCCCTGCAAAACCCGACCACGGGCGATGCCTGGCTCGGCGCGTTGGCCTACACCGCGCAGCTGTATTTCGACTTCTCCGGTTACAGCGACATGGCCATCGGCCTGGGCCTGATGATGGGTTTCCGCTTCATGGAAAACTTCAAGCAGCCGTACATCAGCCAGTCGATCACCGAGTTCTGGCGCCGCTGGCACATCAGCTTGTCGACCTGGCTGCGTGACTATCTCTACATCACCCTCGGCGGCAATCGCAAAGGTACGCTGATGACCTATCGCAACCTGTTCCTGACCATGCTGCTCGGTGGTCTGTGGCACGGCGCGAACATCACCTACATCGTCTGGGGTGCGTGGCACGGCATGTGGCTGGCGATCGAGAAAATGCTCGGTCTCAACACTTCGCCGCGCAGCCTCAACCCGATCCGCTGGGCGCTGACTTTCCTGCTGGTGGTCATGGGCTGGGTGATCTTCCGCGCAGAAAACCTGCACGTTGCCGGTCGCATGTACGGCGCCATGTTCAGCTTCGGCGACTGGTCGCTGTCGGAACTCAACCAGGCCAGCCTCACCGGTCTGCAAGTCGCAACTCTGGTGGTGGCTTACGTGACGCTGGCGTTCTTCGGCCTGCGTGATCTGTACACCAACCAGCCTCCGGTAAAGACCAAACCTGCGGTCAACATCGAAAGCGACGGCCCTGCCGGTGCGCAACCGGGCCTGATCAAGGCAGCGCCTGGCGAAAACCCGGCGAGCATCCACGAGCCTGGCTACACCGTCGGCGTCGACGCCCAGGTGCAACCGGCGTACTGGACGGCGGACTGGTCGCGCTACGTGATGCGCGGGCTGATCCTGCTGCTGTTCATCGCCTCGATTCTCAAACTCTCGGCGCAAAGCTTCTCGCCGTTCCTTTACTTCCAGTTCTGAGGGATCTGACATGACCCGCTCATTACGCATCTTCTATATCGCGCTGTTTCTGGTGACCCTGCTGGTGCTTGGTCTGTGGTCGGTGCGCAGCTTCTTCGGCTTCAGCACCAACGCCGATGCGACGGTGCTCAACGGCCGCTGGACCAAAGCCGTGGAAACCCACTACGACGATGAATTCCCGATCAAGCGCCTGGGCACCAATCTTTGGGCCGCGCTGGATTTCAAACTGTTCAACGAAGGTCGTCCGGGCGTGGTGCTCGGTCGCGATCAGTGGTTGTACAGCGATGAGGAATTCAACCCGATCGTCAACGAAGAGCTGAACCTTCAAGGCAACTATGCGCTGGTCGAAGGCGTGCGCCAGACCCTGAAAGAGAAAGGCGTGAAACTGGTGATGGCGATCGTCCCGGCCAAGGTCCGCCTGTACCCGGAACACTTGGGTGAAGTGAAACCGGCGAGCATCCACGCCAACCTGTATCAGGACTTCCATGCCCGTGTCGCGGCGGACAAGATCCTCGCCCCCGACCTGCTCGGTCCGCTGCAAAAAGCCAAGCAGAACGGTCAGCAAGTGTTCTTGCGCACGGACACCCACTGGACCCCGGAAGGTGCGGAAATCGCCGCCAACACCCTGGCCAAGACCATCGCCGACAAGTTCCCGCTCAGCGGCGAGCCGCAGCGCTTCGTCACTACCCCGACGGAGAAGGTCACGCACAAGGGCGACCTGCGTCTGTTCCTGCCGCTGGATCCGCTGTTCGAAAACCTGATGCCGGCCAAGGAGCCGCTGCAAAAGCGCAACACCGTGGCCGCCACCGAGCAATCTGCCGGTGACGACGCACTGTTCGCCAACAGCGAAGTGCCGGTCGCGCTGATCGGCACTAGCTACAGCGCCAACCCCAACTGGAACTTCGTCGGTGCGCTCAAGCAAGCGCTGCACAGCGACGTCGTCAACTACGCCGAAGACGGCCACGGCCCGATCCTGCCGATGCTCAGCTACCTGAAAAGCGATGACTTCAAGAACAGCCCGCCACAGGTGCTGATCTGGGAGTTTCCTGAACGATATCTGCCTGTGAACAACGAAATCGGCGACGCCGACCCGCAGTGGGTCGCAGAGCTTAAACAAGCCGGCGCGCGCCAACAAAACGTAGCAATAAACACTAAATCCGAGACGCCCGATCGGGCGCAAAACTGAAAGAGAGGTACACCATGACTTTCACTACAACTCCTCGTCGTCTCGCCAAACGCATTGCTCTGGTTGCGGGTCTGAGCGTGCTGTCGGTCCAGGCGTTCGCCGGTGGCGACGCTGCGCTCTACGGCCCGACCGCACCGAAAGGCTCGACCTTCGTACGCATCTACAACGCCAGCAACGCTGAAGTCAGCGCCACCATTGGCAGCACCAATCTGAGCGACGTCGCGCCGCTGGCCAGCAGCGACTTCAGTTTCATGCCGGGCGGCGACTACAGCGCCAAGGTCGGCAGCCAGACCCTGCCGGTGAAACTCGCCGGTGACCATTACTACACCCTGGTCAACAACGCCTCCGGCGCGCCGCAACTGATCGAAGAACCGCCGTTCAAGAACAAACAGAAATCCCTGGTGCGCGTGCAGAACCTCAGCGACAAGCCGCTGACCCTGAAGACCGCCGACGGCAAGACCGATGTGGTGCCGAACGTGGCCGCCAAGGGCCGTGGCGAACGTGAAATCAACCCGGTGAAAGTCAGCCTGGCGCTGTACGACGGCGCAACGAAAGTCGGCGACGTGAAACCGGTCGCCCTGGAGCGCGGTGAAGCCGCGGTGCTGTACGTCACCGGCAACGGCAGCAACCTGTCGCCGGTCTGGGTGAAACGCCCGGTATCGACCCGCTAAGCACATGAAACCGGGCAGCCGTCGCTGCCCGGTACGGAATAACAACAAGAGTGAAACGACACAACGTTCGTGGCTCTGACCCAATCGACTTTATGGAGTAAACAATATGATTCCGGTGATCTTGTCAGGTGGTAGCGGTTCACGTCTTTGGCCGCTTTCGCGCAAGCAGTTTCCCAAGCAATTCCTCGCTCTTACCGGCGAACACACGCTGTTCCAGCAAACCCTCGAGCGTCTGGTGTTCGAAGGCATGGACACCCCGATCGTGGTCTGCAACAAGGATCACCGCTTTATCGTCAACGAACAGTTGGCCAACCTCAATCTCGAAACCCAGCGGATCCTGATGGAACCGTTCGGTCGCAACACCGCACCGGCCGTGGCGCTGACCGCGATGATGCTGGTCAATGAAGGTCGCGACGAATTGATGCTGGTACTGCCGGCCGACCACGTTCTCGAAGACCAGAAAGCCCTGCAACGTGCGCTGGCCCTGGCCACCGTGGCGGCAGAAAACGGCGAGATGGTGCTGTTCGGCGTGCCCGCCACCAAACCGGAAACCGGTTACGGCTACATCAAGTCCACTGGCGATTCGCTGTTGCCGGAAGGCGTCAGCCGCGTCTCGCACTTCGTGGAAAAACCCGACGTCAAACGCGCCACCGAATACGTCGAGTCCGGCGGTTACTACTGGAACAGCGGCATGTTCCTGTTTCGCGCCAGCCGCTTCCTCGAAGAGCTGAAAAAACACGATCCGGACATCTACGACACCTGCCTGCTGACCCTCGAGCGCAGCACTCAGGACCCGGACACCATCACCCTCGACGAAGCTACCTTCGCCTGCTGCCCGGACAACTCCATCGACTATTCCGTGATGGAAAAAACCCAGCGCGCCTGCGTGGTGCCGCTGACTGCCGGCTGGAGCGATGTCGGTTGCTGGTCGTCGCTGTGGGAAGTCAACGAGAAGGACGCCAATGGCAACGTCAGCAAAGGCGATGTGGTCATCCAGGACAGCAAGAACTGCATGATCCACGGCAACGGCAAACTGGTGTCGGTGATCGGTCTGGAAAACATCGTCGTGGTCGAAACCAAGGACGCCATGATGATTGCCCACAAGGACAAGGTCCAAGGCGTCAAGCAGATGGTCAACACCCTCAACGAGCAGGGCCGCAGCGAAACCCAGAACCACTGCGAGGTCTACCGTCCGTGGGGCTCTTACGACTCGGTGGACATGGGCGGCCGCTTCCAGGTCAAGCACATCTCGGTCAAACCGGGCGCATGCCTGTCGCTGCAGATGCACCACCACCGCGCCGAACACTGGATCGTGGTCAGCGGCACCGCCGAAGTGACCTGCGACGAGAACGTGTTTCTGCTCACTGAAAACCAGTCGACCTACATCCCGATCGCCTCGGTCCATCGCCTGCGCAATCCGGGCAAGATCCCGCTGGAAATCATCGAAGTGCAGTCGGGTTCGTACCTGGGTGAAGACGATATCGAGCGCTTCGAAGATATCTACGGTCGCTCGACCCCGATCGAACGCGGCGTGTCGGTGAAAACCATCGCGCAGTGATCGCTCTGTAATTAAAAGCCCCCGTCCAGCCCGCTGCGTCCCCTATCCGCAGCAGGCTGGGCGGGGGCTTTTTTTTCGCCAACCTCGTCCAGGCTTAGGTAGGATGAACCTTCCCTTCCCACGAGGTTTCGCGACATGTTCATCGGTGTCTTGCTGGTCATCACCTGGCTGATCCTGCTGTTGCGCTATCCGGCCAAGGCCTTGCCGGTGTCCATGGCGGCCGCGGTCGGCCTCGGGCTGGTGGCGATGTGGGTGGTGTGGCTGGACAACCGCGAGATAAAACAACTGGCGCGGCTTGAGTTGCGCATCACGTACGCACCTGAGAAATGCCCGGCGGATCGCCCGTTGCAGCTGAAGATGAACAATGGCAACGACGTGCCTTTGACCGAACTGCGCTGGCGCATCGCAGCGTACGCGCCGGGCGACACGGTGAATCTGGCCGACAATCAATACGCCGCCCCACGCTATCGCGGCCCCGGCGAACTGCAGGCAGGCGGCAATTGGGAGGACTGCTTGCCGATGCCGCCGCTGCGTCCCGGTTATCGCCCGCAAACCCTGGAGTTTCGCGCCGAGCGATTGCAGGGTAGTTTCTCCGACTGATCCCCTCCCCTCACACTTTGCACAAGGAATGCGCCATGCCCGTTGCGTTGATTACCGGTTGTTCCAGCGGCATCGGCCGCGCTCTTGCAGATGAGTTCAAGTCGGCTGGCTTTGAGGTCTGGGCCAGTGCGCGCAAGGCTGAAGACGTCGCGGCACTCGCCGCTGCCGGGTTCACGGCCGTGCAGCTCGACGTCAATGACAACGCAGCGCTGGAGCAACTCGCCGAGCGTATCAACCAGCAACACGGCGGCCTCGACGTGCTGATCAACAATGCCGGTTACGGCGCCATGGGCCCGCTGCTCGACGGCGGCGTGGCGGCCATGCAGCGCCAGTTCGAAACCAACGTGTTTTCGATTGTCGGCGTGACCCGTGTGCTGTTCCCGGTACTGCGCCGGGCCAAAGGTCTGGTGGTGAACGTCGGCAGTGTTTCCGGAGTACTCGTCACGCCGTTCGCCGGTGCCTATTGCGCGTCGAAAGCGGCGGTGCATGCGTTGAGCGATGCCTTGCGCATGGAGCTGGCACCGTTCGGGATTCGCGTGATGGAAGTGCAGCCGGGGGCGATTCAATCGAGCTTCGCCAAGAATGCCGGGCATGAAGCCGAACAACTGATCAACGAACAATCGCCGTGGTTTCCACTGCGCGAAGGCATCCGGGCGCGGGCCAAGGCGTCCCAGGACAAACCAACGCCGGCCAGCGACTTTGCCGCCGAGTTGCTCAAGGCTGTGCAGCAAAGCAAGCCGCCACGGCTGATCCGCATCGGCAATGGCAGCCGGGCGTTGCCGTTGCTGGCGACGCTGTTGCCGAAAGGGTTGTTGGAATCGACGTTGATGAAGCGCTTCGGCTTGCGTGGGCAACTCTGAGATCGAGTCAGCCCCACCCTTTCATGAAATCAATGAACGCCCGCACCTTCAGCGGCAGGTGCCGGGTGTCCGGATACAGCGCATACACGCCTTGTTGGGCGAAGCGGAAATCCGGCAACAAGCGCTGTAACCGCCCGGCGTCCAGGTCTTCCTGAATCAACCACTGCGGCAGAATTGCCACGCCTTGCCCGGTCAGTGCAAACGCACGCAGGGTCGCGGAATTGTCGGCGACGATAGCGGTGGTTCCCGGTTTTGACTGGTAGATATGCTCGGTGCCGGCCGGGTCGTTGACCGTCATTTCCGGCACACGCCCATGTCCCAGCGTTGGCATCGACTCCAGCACCGCCAGCGTGTTGACCGGCGAAAATCGCTCAACCAACCCCGGCGCCGCCACGGCAAACACTTCGAACGTCGACAACCGCACCGCGCGAAGATTGGAGTCGTGCATGCGTCCCAGGCGGATCGCCATGTCAAAGCGTTCGGAGATCAGATCGGCGTGGGTCGAGGACGTGGACAAGTGAATGTTCAGTTGCGGCTGCTGTTGTCGAAACACTTCCAGCGCCGGCACCACTTGAGCCAGCGCGAACTCCACGGTCGTGGTGATGCGCAATGTGCCCTTGAGCTGCGAGTGCTCCGAACGTGCTTCCTCGATGGCCAGCCGCGCTTCGTCCAGCGTGCGCAGACAGCGTCGGTAAAAACGCTCACCAGCATCGGTCAGGGCCAGTTGTCGGGTATTGCGTGTGAGCAAGGTGACGCCCAGCTCTTCTTCCAGCCGCTTGAGGTTGAAGCTCACTACCGCCCGCGTCTGCCCCAGCGTATCGGCGGCGGCGGTCAGCGAGCCAGCCTCGACCACGGCTTTGAAGGTATCGAATCGATCCAGACTGACCATGTTCCCTACGCTCACTGTCAAAATAATTTTGACAAACTAGCAGCCAAACCAGCGTATTTCTATCGCCGCCAGCGCCCTACCCTGCACGCTTCATCACAGGGAAGCTGCCATGGCCTATCGCTCGAAAGTCGCGCTGGTGTATCTGTTGGGGTTCGCCCTCGACCTGCTGAACATGTTCGCCGCCAGCATTGCCTACCCGGACATTGCCGCGCAATTGCAGGCCTCGGTGACGCAACTGGCGTGGATCACCAACGCCTACATGCTCGGGCTGACGCTGATCATTCCGATGAGCGTGTGGCTGGCGGCAAGGATCGGCGAGCGGCGGCTGATCCTCGGTTCGTTGCTGATGTTCGGGATCGCCTCCGGGCTCGTCGCTCAGGCGAGTTCGATTGAAAGCCTGATCGGCTGGCGACTGCTGCAAGGACTGGGTGGCGGGTTGTTGCTGCCGGTCGGTCAGGCGCTGGCTTATCGAGAGTTTCCAGCGACACAGCGCGCGCATTTCACTGGTGTGGTTTTGCTGGTAGCGCTGATGGTGCCGGCCCTGTCACCGGCGGCGGGCGGTTTGATCGTAGAAGCGTTGTCGTGGCGCTGGATTTTCTACCTGAACCTGCCGGTGGCGCTCTTGGCTTTCGGATTGGGCCTGCTCTGGTTGAAAGCGGATCAAATAACGAGCGAACGCCCGGCACTGGACGCACGTGGCCTTCTGTTGGCCGTGTCGACCCTGAGTCTGTTGTTGATGGCCGTCAGTCTGGCGAGCGCCCCCGAAACCCGTCGACTCGCGGGCGGTGTCCTTTTGCTCAGCGCCATAACCCTGTGGATATACCTGCGTGATGGCTGGGACAAACCCGGGGCGGTCCTTGACCTGCAACTCATCAAGAACCCCTCGTTACGCCTGGCGATGCTGATCTATCTGTTCGTGCCCGGCATCTTTACCGGCACCAACATGATCGCCGTGTTGTATCTGCACGATCTCGGTTTCGGTGCAGCACACACCGGAGCGCTGATGCTGTCCTGGGCGGCGGCTTCAGGCGTGGCGATCATGTTGGGCAAACGCAGCTTCAACCGGATCGGCCCCAAGCCGTTGCTGATCGCCGGGATGCTGCTGCAATGCCTGGGCATTGTCGTGCTGATGCAGATCGACCAACCCGCCAGCAGCCCGTTGATCCTTGCCTATGCCCTGATGGGACTGGGCGGCAGTCTGTGCAGCGTCACCGCGCAGACCCTGGCGTTTGTCGGCATCACGCCAGACAAAATGGGCCACTCCAGCGCCCTGTGGAACATCAACCGTCAGCTCGGTTTCTGCCTCGGCGCGGCGCTGCTCAGCTCATTGCTGGGCGCACTGGGCCCCAACGGTTTCAAATACTGCTTTCTCGCCGCCGCGTTGCTGACGCTGTTGCCGATGGTCGCCGTGCTGCGTTTTGACTCCACGAAAGTGTTCGCCCTGCTGAACTCACCTCCCCTTCAGGAAACATCCACATGACTGACTACACCGACTACTTTGACGAAGTGATCCAGGCCCACGAGGCCATCGAACGATGGTTTGCGGTGGAGGAAGAAGAAGCTGCGCTGGAACGATTGCTGACACGTTTTTCGCCACGGTTTTCCATGGTGACGCCGCTGGGACGTGTGCTGGATTTCGAGGCGTTGCGTGCGCTGTTTCAAATGGCGGGCGGGAAGAAGAGCGGGTTCAGGATCGAACTCGACGAGCTTCAAGGGATTGCCTTGCATGAACACGGTGCAACGGTGAGTTACCGCGAGCAGCAGACCGACGCAAGTGAATTGCACACGGATCGGCGTTCAACCGTGGTGTTTGAAAAAACCGAATCCGGACGGGTGATCTGGCGGCATCTGCATGAGACGTTTTACCAAGACTGACACCGCCCGGTCATGGCGAGGGAGCCTGCCCCCTCGCCAACGAATTACTCGACAGTTTCCTGTTTCACAACAACGGTGCAGGTAATCCCCGCCGCCAGCAGCACACCCTCCGGCACTTCATCGATGTGAATCCGCACCGGCACCCGTTGCGCCAGGCGCACCCAGTTGAACGTCGGGTTCACGTCGGCGATCAGCTCGCGGCTTTCCGGGTTGTCACGGTCGTAGATGCCGCGGGAAATGCTCTCCACGTGGCCCTTAAGGACTTCGCCGCTCATCAGCTGCATGTCAGCTTTATCACCGACCCGCACGTGAGGCAGTTTGGTTTCTTCGAAAAATCCGTAGACCCAAAAAGAATTCATGTCGACCACGGCCATTTTCGCTTCGCCGATACGGGCGTAGTCGCCGCGATGAACGTTGAGGTTGGTCACGTAGCCGTCCACCGCCGCCCGCACTTCGGTGCGTTTGAGGTTGAGTTCAGCGGCTTCCAGTTGCGCCTGGGCCTGTTGGTAATCGGCCAGTGCGGAGTCGGCGATGTTGCTGGCGTCGTCGCGGTTTTCCTTGGAGATCACCAGATTGTCGAGGTCGGCGCGGCGATGGGCGTTGACCTTGCGCATCTCCCAGGTGGCCTTGCGCGAAGCCACCAGTGACTGCGCCTGTTTCACCGCGAGGCGGTAATGCTCGGGGTCGATCTGCATCAGCAGATCACCTTTCTTCACCAACTGGTTGTCGCGTACCGGCACATCCACCACTTCACCGGTGACGTCGGCGGCGACGTTGATGATATCGGCGCGCACCCGACCGTCGCGGGTCCACGGGGTGTTCATGTAGTGCTCCCACAACGTGCGGCCGATCCACAGCGCCAGGGCCAGCACCAGCAGGGTCGCGAGCAGGCTGAAAAACTTTTTCATCGGGACAATTCTCAGACTCAACGGTAGACAGTCAGCGCCATCGCGCCGAACAGACAGGTAAACAGGCTCAGGCGCAGCAGCGCCGGGTGCCAGAAGAAGCGGTACAGATCGAACCCGGACAAGAACCGATCCAGCGCCCAGGCCAGTGCCGCGGCGATGAAAAACATCAGGGTCATGGTCGGCATGTACACGCCGTGGAAGGCGATTTCACGAGGCATGGGCAAGTCCTTCGGGCTTGGCGATGGCGTAGGCAGCAAGGGGCGATTGCGGGTCGAGCAATGAGGTGCGGATGAAGTGCAGGTAGCTTTTCACCCGCCGCAGGGCCGAGGTATCGAAGTGCGGCGCGAACGGTTCGTCAGTGGCGGCGACCCGGCTGATCGCGTGATCGACCGCCACCAGCGCACGTTCCAGATTGCTCGAATTCGGTTGCAGGAACAGGCGCACCAGCGAGCGCCCCATGACCCGGATTGCCTGGCGCCATGGCTGCGATTCGGCATAGGCCGGATGCACCGGCAGGATCGCCTGTTCCTTGCGCAGCTCGATGATCGCGTGGCCGACTTCCAGCACCACGAACATCCAGCGCAGCAGGTTTTTCTGCACCAGCGGCTGACCGGCCGCCAGACCGTAAGCCTGATGCATCAAGTCGCGGGTACGGCTTTCGAAACTCGACGCCAACCCCTTGAGTTTGCCGCTGATCGCGTAAACCACTTGCCCGCGCAAATCCTGTTCCAGACGCTGCCACAACCAGCGGCTGTTCGGCGGCAGAATGATCGCCCCCGCCGCCGCGCAGACCAGCATGCCCATGACCATGGCGATGTAGTCGTTGATGAAGGTGTAGGGGTTGTAGATGGTCAGGTTGTCCGGCACCGAACCGGTGCTGAAAAAGATCAGCAAGCCAAGACCGACACCGGCGTATTGCGGCCGCGAAGTGAGGAACGAGCCGAGCACGATCACCGGCGCAAGCATCACGCACAGCAGCGGGAAACCATCGATCCACGGGAAGATGAAAAACATTTCGACGAAGCCGATCAACGCCCCGAGGAACGTGCCGCACGCCATTTGAAACGCCATGCGTTTCGGGTTCGGCGTGGCGGCGGAAAGGCCCACGGTGGCGGCAGCGATCAGGGTCATGGTCGCACCGCTCGGCCACGCGGTGGCGACCCAGTAACTGCCGAGCACGACCAGAATGAACGCGGCACGAATCCCCGAAGCCGCTGCGGCCCACCAACTGGTCTGCGGGGTGAACGGCTCGTCCCAGCGCTCGCGTTCGTGGCTGTGATCGGCCAGCGAAGCGTGGGTCTGTGCATAACTGTGCAGGTCATCGACGAAGCGATAAAGCAGTTCATACGCCGTGTGGAAATCCAGCAGCTCGGCGTCGCTCGGATCGCTCTCTTGGAAGGCCGCCCGCAGACTGCGCACCCGCGTCGGCAAGCCTTCCTTGTAAGCCGTCAGCGCCAGCACCAGACGCGCCGCATCCGGGCTGGTCAGGGCGCGACCGCTGAAACCGTCGAGTACTTCGGCCAGATCCTGCAGACCCGGTTTGATCGCCGCTTCCACATGATCGGCACCGTTGCGGCGCAAGCGTTCGAGCAACTGATGCAAGGCGTTGAAACGGGTGGTGACGCCCATGAACTCGCTGTTCAGGCGACTGAGGCGACCGTTGCGCCGACGCATGTGCGGGTCTTCGAACACGGTCACGCTGCGCAGCCCTTCCAGCCCCACCGCTTCGGCGATAAAGCGCACGTTGCTGGCCTCGAACGACTCCGGTTTGCTGCGCCCGCGCAAGCCGTCGGTGACGAACAGGGCGAACACGCCGAAGCGCTGATACAAGGCGTTGCGCATCGCCGCGCTGGCGGTTTGCGGCAGGATCGCGGCGCTGACCAGCGTCGAGCAGAGAATCCCCAGCGAAATCTCCAGCACCCGCCACACCGCTGCCATGAACGCGCCATCGGGATGGGCGAGCGCCGGCAGGCCGACCATCGCCGCCGTATACCCGGCCAGCACAAAACCGTAGGCGCGGAAGTTGCGGCAACGGGCGGCGCCGGCCGAGCAGATACCGACCCAGATCGCCAGCGAGCCGAGGAACAGTTCAGTGTTCTGGGCGAATAGCGAAATCAGCGTGACCATCATCGCCGACCCGGCCAGGGTGCCGAGGAAACGATAGAAGCTCTTGGCGAACACCTGACCGCTCTGCGGCTGCATGACGATGAACACGGTGATCATCGCCGTGCGCGGTTGCGGCAGTTCCAGGCGCATCGCCAGCCACAGGGTCAGGAATGCGGCAATCAACACCTTGAAGATGTAGACCCAGGTCACGCCGTCGCTGCGCGCCCAGTCGAAAAAGCCCCGGCGCCATTCCAGGGAGTAGAGCCAGCGCAAAGGTGCGGGCAAGGGAGTCATTAAGGCTTGCTCAGTGGTCGAGGGCTTGAAGAAGGGCCGGGGTTTTCGGTGCGGCGGTCTGCTCGGCAGTCGGCACGTCCTTACCCGCGCCAAGACCGCCACCCAATGCCGTCACCAGTTCCGCATGGGCGCTCAAGCGCGCCGCCTGCACTTGCTGCTGAACCTGTTGCTGTTTGAACAGCAGGGTCTGGGCGTTGAGCACGTTGAGGTAATCGGTGAGCCCGCGCTGATAAGCGATCATCGCGATGTCGTAAGTCTTCTGCGCGGTAGCCACGGACTCGGCAGCGAATGTCTGCTGCTTGTCCATAGACTCACGGCGGATCAACTGGTCGGAGATGTTCTTCAGCGCATTGACCAGGGTCTGGTTGTAATGCGCGACGGCGATGTCATAACCCGCCGAGGCCTCACCGAGTTCGGCACGCAGTCGCCCGCCGTCGAAGATCGGCAGCGAGATCGCCGGCCCGACGTTGTAGTTGAGCTTCTTGCCGGTCAGGAACTCCAGCGCCCCGCCGCCGGTGGCCATGTAGCCGAGGCTGCCGACCAGATCGACGTTCGGGTAGAACCCGGCATGCGCGACATCGATCCCGCGCGCCTGCGCCGCCACTTGCCAGCGACTGGCGACTACGTCCGGACGCTGGCCAAGCAGCTCGGCAGGCAGTGCCGACGGCAACTTCAGCGCCGCGCCAAGCGACAGTGTCGGACGCTGCAATTGCGCACCGGCGCCCGGGCCTTTGCCGGCCAGCGCGGCGATCTGGTTGCGGCTCAGGGCGATTTCCTCGTCCAGCGCATCCAGTTGCCGATGGGTTTCCGGCAGCGGGGTTTCAGCCTGACTGACTTCGAAGTGCGTGCCGATTCCGCCGTTCAGGCGTTTTTGCGCCAGCTCGAGAATCTGCTGTTGCTGCTTGAGTGTCGCCGCGACGATGTCGCGCTGGGCGTAATGCAGCGAGAGCTCGATGTAGGCGCGCACGATGTTGTTCTGCAACTCAAGCTGCGCCTGACGCGCCTCGGCAGCGCTCATGTGCGCCAGATCGACCGCCCGCTCGGTGCTGTTGCTTTCACGACCCCAGAGGTCGAGGGCGTAACTGAAACCCAGCGCGGCGTTGTTGTCCCAAGTCGTGGTATTGGCCAGCTCACCGGGGCCGTAGAACTGGTCGGTCGGCCAGTTGTGGCGCTTGAGGGTCGACTCGCCGTTGATCTGCAACGACTCGGCGGCTTCGGCGACACCGGCCATGGACCGGGCCTGACGCACTCGCGCGGCGGCCATCGCCAGGGTCGGGCTGCCTTGCACGGCAAGGTCGATCCAATGATCGAGTTGCGGGTCGCCATAGGCTTGCCACCATTGGGCGGTGGGCCAGTTTGCGTCACGGGCGGCGTGGGCGATGGCCTCGTCGGTGGCCAGTTCATTGGCCTCCAGAGCCTTGCCCTGCGGGGCAATGCCTCCGGTTCCGATGCAGCCGCTGAGACCTAACGAAATAGCCAGAACACTGAGCGGCAAAAGCGCTCTGTTGATGCGACGCGGCACTGCTGCGAATTCCTGAGGTGGGAGATGTTTCGAGGTGGGCGCAATTCTAGGGGGCGCCCTGAACGGCGATAAGCTGGGTTTTCTGCGAATCTTTGTTACGGTTAACGAGATAATCCCTTGGTCGGGGGTCTCAGCCCCTGAAACTTCGTGTCACAATTTGCCATCTCCCTTGAGAGCACCCCATGGACACATTGCAAAACATGCGCGCCTTCAGTTGTGTTGCCGAAGCGGGTAGCTTCACCGCCGCCGCCGTGCAACTCGACACCACCACCGCCAACGTCTCGCGCGCGGTCTCCAACCTTGAGGCCCACCTGCAAACCCGCCTGCTGAACCGCACGACGCGGCGCATCGCGCTCACCGAAGCCGGCAAGCGCTACCTGCTGCGCTGCGAGCAGATACTCGCCTACGTCGAAGAGGCCGAAGCCGAAGCCAGCGAAGCCCACGCGCGCCCGGCCGGACAATTGAAAGTGCATACCATGACCGGTATCGGCCAGCACTTCGTGATCGACGCCATCGCCCGCTACCGCAAGACCCACCCGGATGTGACCTTCGACCTGACCATGGCCAACCGCGTGCCGGACCTGCTCGACGAAGGGTACGACGTGTCCATCGTCCTCGCTCGCGAGTTGCCGGACTCGGGCTTCGTCTCGCAACGCCTGGGCATCACCTACAGCATCGTCTGCGCCTCCCCGGCCTACGTGAAAGCCAACGGCTGCGCACAAAAACCCAGCGACCTGCTGAACCACGCCTGCCTGCGCCTGGTGAGCCCGGTGATCCCCCTGGAAAAATGGGCCTTCGACGGCCCGGACGGCCAGGAAATGGTCACCATCAACAGCTCACCGTTCCTGGTGAACTCCGCCGACGCGATGAAAACCGCGATCACCAGTGGGATGGGGGTCGGCGTGTTGCCGGTGTACGCCGCCATTGAAGGCTTGCGCAATGGCTCGTTGGTAAGAGTGATGCCGAACTACCGTTCGCAGGAGCTGAACCTGTATGCGATCTACCCGTCGCGGCAATATCTGGATGCGAAGATCAAGACCTGGGTCGAGTACCTTCGTGGGTCGTTGCCGGAGATTCTGGCGGGGCATCAGGCGGAATTGGCGGCTTATGAGATGAGTGGGAGTCTGGCGGGGGTTCGGGTGGCGAATTGAGTTGGTCCTCCTGAAATTGGTGTGATGTTGAGAGCGCCACCCCTCACCCTAACCCTCTCCCCGAGGAGAGGGAACTGACCGAGCTGTTTGGGAGAGGTACGCCGACGTGACATACCGAGGTGAATTCGGGTCTTAAAAAGCCCACATCCCGCACCTGCTTTGGCTTTGGCTTTGGCTTTCCACCACTCAACACAATGAGCGTTAGCTCGAGTACCGCTTTTGACGTGCTGGCCCCTTCGGCAGGCTGAGTGGAGGGATTCATCCGGGGGTGGGCGCGAAGCGCCGTTTGGCGAAGCCGAACAAACCGAGAGGAGGTGCAGCGAAGCAAACCGGAGGCGGTGCCCCCGGATGAGTCCCGGAACGAAGGAACACCGAGCCTAGGCGAGGTGCCGAACGCCGGGGCCCAGACCTTTGCTTCCTTTGGGGCGTTTGCCAAAGGGAGTCGCTGTAAGAGCGAAACCGCCAGCCGCAGCACCCGAAGCAACGGATATACCCCCAAAGCCCCAAAAGCCTGGTCGGCCCAGAGGCCGCCAAGACAACCCCAAACAGAAAATGTTAGCTTGCTTAGCATCAAGTCCAAAGCCGAGCCCAAAGCCAATGAAAAAAACAGTCCTGGCCTTCAGCCGCATCACCCCGCCCATGATCGAACGCCTGCAACAGGACTTCGAAGTCATCGTCCCCAACCCAAAAAACGGCGACGTCAACGCCCAGTTCAACGAAGCCCTGCCCCACGCCCACGGCCTGATCGGCGTCGGTCGCAAACTCGGCAAGGCCCAACTGGAAAACGCCGCAAAACTCGAAGTGGTCTCCAGCGTCTCCGTCGGCTACGACAACTATGACCTCGCCTACTTCAACGAACGCGGGATCATGCTCACCAACACCCCGGACGTCCTCACCGAAAGCACCGCCGACCTGGCCTTCGCGCTGATCATGAGCAGCGCCCGCCGCGTCGCCGAACTGGACGCCTGGACCAAGGCCGGCCAATGGCAGGCCAGCGTCGGCGCACCGCTGTTCGGTTGCGACGTGCACGGCAAGACCTTGGGCATCGTCGGCATGGGCAACATCGGCGCCGCCGTCGCGCGTCGCGGACGTTTCGGTTTCAACATGCCGATCCTCTACAGCGGCAACAGCCGCAAGACCGAACTGGAACAGGAACTCGGCGCACAGTTCCGCAGCCTTGACCAACTGTTGGCCGAAGCCGACTTCGTCTGCCTGGTAGTGCCGCTCAGCGACAAGACCCGTCATCTGATCAGCCATCGCGAACTGGCGCTGATGAAGCCGAGCGCGATTCTGGTGAATATCTCCCGCGGTCCGGTGGTCGACGAACCGGCATTGATCGAAGCATTGCAGAACCACCGCATTCGCGGCGCCGGTCTCGACGTCTACGAGAAAGAACCGCTGGCCGAATCGCCGCTGTTCCAGCTGAAAAATGCCGTAACCCTGCCGCACATTGGCTCGGCCACGAATGAAACCCGCGAAGCCATGGCCAATCGCGCGCTGGCCAATCTGCGCAGCGCCCTGCTTGGTGAGCGGCCGCAGGATCTGGTCAACCCACAGGTCTGGCGCGTATAAAAAATCGGGCAAGTGCTGTACGGCACTTGCCCGATCATTTATCCGGCACACATAACTTGCAATTGAACTGAACAACGAAACAGACACTGTCGCTATAGACTCTCCAGAAATTAAAACTTTCTGGAGAACATCAACTTTGAAAAGCCTGACCACCGATCAACTTGTCCGCTACAGCAAAGTCATACTCATGGCTTATATCAGCTTCTTCGGTCTTCTCGTGATGCACAGTAACTTCACCGACTATTCGTCAAACTATGAATATGTCGGGCACATCCTCAGCATGGACACAACCCAGATCAACGAAAACATACGATATCGGGCAATCACCTCACCCATGCTGCACCACCGCATATACTGGCTGATCATTACGTTGGAGGTAATTTACACCGTTTGCTGCCTGCTGGGCACTTATCATCTCTATCAGAAAATCAACGATTCAGCCGAAGCGTTCCACGAAGCCAAGAAACTCTCGCTCATTGGCTTGATGATCGCCATGTTTGTATATTACGTCGGCCTGCAAACCATCGGTGTTGAATGGTTCGACATGGACACTTCGCAAACATGGAATGCCAAGGACTGGGCCCGGCACATTGTCGATTTCATATTTCCGTTATTGATTTACATCGTCATGAAAGTTGAGCGCTGAACATTCAGCGCTCATGCGCATCAGGCCAGTTTGCCTTGAGTCGGCAGTATCGGTGCGCGGGGTTTGCGAAACACCAGCACATTGCCCAGCATCACCAGCACCAACCCCGCCAACGCCGGCGCCGTCCACTGGTAGCCTTCGGCAAACGCCGAAACGTTCAACGCCACCACCGGGAACAGCACCGTGCAATACGCTGCGCGTTCCGGGCCCATACGACCGACCAGGGTCAGGTACGCGGTGAAGCCGATCACCGAACCCGGGATGACCAGGTACAGCAGTGCGCCAATGTAGCGCGACGTCCATTCCATCTCGAACGGAATGCCTTTGGCCAGGCACCACACCGACAGCATCGCCGCGCCGTAGGCCATGCCCCAGGCATTGGTGGTCAGCGGTTTGAAGCCGGCCTTCTGTTGCAGGCTCGATAACATGTTGCCCGCCGAAAAGCACAGGGTGCCGCAGAGCGCCAGGCCGAGGCCGAGCAGGGTTTGGGGAGTGGCGTGATGCCCCGCCAGCTCCGGCCAGAACAACAGGCCCAGACCACCCAGCCCCAGCGCCCCACCCATCAACACATTGCGCGCGATGCGTTGACCGAAGAACACCCGCGCATTCAGGGCGTTCCACAAGGTCGCGGTGGAAAAAACCACCGCCACCAGACCGCTGGGAATCCACTGACTGGCGGTCAGGAAACACATGAAATTGACGCAGAACAGGCACAAGCCCTGCGCCACGCAGATCAAATGCCCGCGCCGGTTCATTGGTTGCAGGCGACGGCTGAGCAACAACAGCGCAAACAGCACCAGTGCGGCGAGACCGAAGCGATAGACGATCGACACCGGAATCGCCACCACGCCCAATTGCCACTTCAGGGCGATCCAGGTCGTGCCCCAGATCAGCACGGTCAACAAATACAACGACAGGTTCATGGCAGACACTCCTCGATTGGGTTTCAGTGTCCGCCCACGCCATCTACCCGCGCTTGCATAAACTTGCGCTTTTGTCGGGCCACAGGCTGGCAGCGCGAAACCCAGGGAGTAGGATGCAAGGCGTTGAAGAGAACCGATCATGGCCGCCATCGATACCTTGCAAGTCTTCCAAGCCCTCAACAACTCGCCCAATGCACGCCTCGTGCACAGCGCCGAGTTGGGTGACGGCCTGTCCGCTGCCTTGTGGACCAATCATCACGACGCGCAGGAGTACGAAGCGCCGAGCCATCACACCCTCTCCTGCTACATCGTCGGCGGCACCGGCACCTTTCGCCGTGGCGAGCCCGGCCACAAGGGCGGCCCGGACAAGCTGTGCATCCTGCCGGCCGATCACGAATCGGGTTGGGTCATCAACGGCGACATTCGCCTCGCTCACCTGTATTTCAGTGCCGAACAATTTGCCCTGGGCTGCGTCACGCTGCTGGATCGCGAGCCTCGGGAAATGCAGCTGCGCGAACAGACTTTTCTTGAAGATCCGCAGCAGGCCCAACGGTTTCGCCAGCTACTGACCTTGAACTGGGACGAGCCTGCCGAGCGCTTGCTGACCAGCAGCCTGGCCCACGAATTGATCAGCCATACTCTGTTGAGCCAGGTCGGCGTGCGTCAGGGCTTGCGTCTGAAAGGTGGATTGGCACCGCACCAGCGCCGGCAACTGGTGGAGTTCATCGACAACCAACTGGCCGAGCCGATCAGCCTCGGGCAACTGGCGGGGTTATGTGCGTTGTCGGAATACCACTTTGCGCGGATGTTCCGGGTGAGCTTCGGCTTGCCGCCACATCAATATGTGCTGGCGCGGCGTTTGAGCCGGGCGCGGGAGTTGTTGCGGGGCACAGCGTTGCCGTTGGGTGAGATTGCCCTGGCGTGCGGATTTGCCAGTGCCAGCCACTTCACCAACCGCTTTCGCCAGGTGCTGGGTGGAACGCCCGGCGACTATCGCCAGGCGTTTTTGCGCTGATCAGAACTCCAGCGTGCTCGACAAAGAAATCTGCCGCGAATCGCCCATCGACACGAAGAACCGGCTGGCCGCCGAAGTGTAGTAAGTGCGGTCGAACAGGTTCTTCACGTTGAGCTGGAACTTGACCTTCTGCCCTTCGAGTTTGGTGTCGTACGTGGCGAACGCATCGGCCACCGTGTAGCTCGGCAGCTCGAAATCATTCACCGCGTTACCCGCTCGCTCGCCGACATATCGCGCGCCGGCGCCGACCCGAAGTTGGTCGCCGCCGATTACGCTGCCGAAGTCGTAGACCGCCGACAGCGAGCCGCTATTCTTCGCCACGTTTTGCAGCTTGTTGCCTTTGTAGTCCGGATCTTCCGTGACCTCGGCGTCGGTATAGGCGTAGCTGCCGATCATGCTCCAGCGATCGCTGAGTTGGCCGGTCAGGTCCATTTCCAGACCACGGGAACGCACTTCACCGGCAGCGCTGTAGATCGTGGTCGGGCCTTCGGCGTTGGCCACCAGCACGTTGCGTTTCTTGATGTCGAACAAGGCAATGTTGCCGGTAACACGGCCCGGAATGTCGAGGCGTGCACCCAGCTCCCAAGACTTGGCTTCTTCCGGCGCGATGCTGCCGTCGAGCACGGTGCTGCTGCCGCTCAACGGGGCGATGGTCGAGTTCGGTTTGAACGACTCGGTGTAGCTGCCGTAGAACGACAACGCGTCGGTGTAGCGATACACCAGGCCCGCACGCGGCACCCACTTCTGACCGTTGTTGTCGGTATTGGCCTTGAACGGCACGCCTTTGCCGGCGTACTGGTCGTACTCCTGGAAGCGCCCACCGGCCACCAGAATCCACTGGTCGTTGAGGTGAATCGAGTCCTGCAGGAACACCGAATCACTGCGCAGCAGATCGGTCTGTGCACTGTCCGCCGGGCTGACGGTGGTGCCGGCGACTTCACGGCCGTACACCGGATTGACGTAGCTGAAAGTGCTCAGGCTTTTCTGGCGGATCAGGTCGGCGCGGTAGATCTTGCGGTACTCGTCGTCGACGCCGAACACCAGGTCATGCTGCATGCCCAGCACGTTGACCTTGCCTTCGAGGCTGGCGGTGGTGAAACGGTCGGTGCTGATCGCGCCCTGAGTGCCATCCATGCTGCGAGTCAGGGTGCCTTTCTTGGTGTCGATGGCCGTCACACGGACCTGACTGGCGTCATAGGTCTCGCGGTTCCAGCTGTAGCCGAAATGGGCTTTCCAGTCGTCGTTGAGTTCGTGGTCGGCCTCAAAGTGATAGAGGTCCGAGCGCCCTTCCATGTCGTTGAATTTCTCGTCTAGACGTTCGTTGCGCGAGATGTCCAGCGGATGGTTGGTGCGCGGATCGATCAGGGTGCCACGGTCGAACGGCGTCAGGAATTCCCGATGCTCATACGCGAACAACAGCTTGGTGCGCTCGCCGTACCAGGCCAGCGACGGCGCAATCAGACTTTCGCGGTGGGTACCGAAGTTGCGCCAGTAATCTTCGTCTTCATGGTCCAGCACCATGCGATACGCCAGATCGGAGTCCCCCAGCGCACCGGTGCTGTCGAAGGAACCACCGCTGCCGTTCTTGCCGTCGCCGTAGGTCGAGCCACGCAACGTCAAGGCGTTGTACTGGGTCAGTTCAGGCTTCTTGCTGACCATGTTGACCACGCCGCCCGGGTCCTGAATCCCGTACAGCAGCGAGGCCGGGCCCTTGAGCACTTCGACGCGATCCACGGTGGCGTTCATGCCACGGCCCTGCACCACCGGCATGCTGTCGCGCATGATCGAGCCGTTGCGGTTGTCGCCGAAGCCACGGGTCATCACCGAATCCTGGGTGCTGCCCAACGTGTTGCCCTGAGTGATGCCGCTGACGTTGGCCAGCGCATCATCGAGATTGCGCGGTGCCTGGTCGCGAATGACCTGGGCCGGGATCACGTTGACGGTCTGCGGGATTTCCTGAAGCGAGGCCGAGGAGCGCATCACCGAACTGGTTTCCGGTGGCTGGTAACTCATCGGCTGATCCATGACCGAGGTGATGTTCGTCGCGCCGAGGTTCAACGCGCCTGCGGTCGGTTGCGGTTCGAGGGCCAGGGTATGGCTGTCGGTGCGGCGGAAGGTCAGGCCGGAACCGGTGAGCAATCGTTGCAGCGCCTGTTCGGCGCTCATCTGCCCGTTGACCGCTGGCGCGTCGAGGCCGTACGGCGCTTCGACGGTGTAGACCACGCTCTGGCCGGTCACGCGACTGAAGTCGCTCAAGGCTTGCGGCAGCGGTTTGGCGGCCAGGGAAAAACTGAACTGTTTCTGTGGCTGGCTGCTGTTGCTTTCAGCGGCCTGCGCCACGCTCATCGGCAGCAACGCCAGCGCCGCAAAACTCAGCGCCGAGGCACCGAACCATTGTTTGACCGAACCCGATTTTGCCCTGGACTTCATTGCTCATGACCTGTGTAGAACCGCAACGGATGCGAATGACTCGCAGTTTCAGTCACTACACGGATGGCGTCGGGATTTACCTCATCACATTTTGAAAATATTTTCAGCGCAGGATGATCAGCTTGCCCAACACTTCATGCTGCTCGAATCCCAATACCCCTTGCAGCGAGGTCAACACGGCTTGTGGATCCTTGCTCGGAAAGCTGCCGCTGACCTTTCGCGCGCCCAGTTCGTCGTTGAGCAACACGATCCGTCCGGGGTAATAACGCCGCAGATCCTGCACCACATCGGCCAGTGTCGACTTGTAGTAAGTCAGCCAACCTTGACGCCAGGCCAGTTGCGCTTCGCTGTCCACGGCGTGCAGTTTTTCCGCGATGCCTTTGCCATATGCCACTTGCTGGCCGGCGGTGAGAACCTGCTGTTCGGCATCACGCGCCGCCGTCACACCGACGCGCCCGGACAGAACGGTGACTTGTGTGCCATGCGGTTGCAGACGTACTTCGAACTGCGTACCAAGCACCCGCGCCTGGCCCTTTTCGGCCTCGACCACGAACGGCTCGCCGGTGTGGGTCACGCTGAAAAAACCGGCGCCCCGACGTACCTGAACATGCCGTTCGCCATGACTGAAATCCACGGCGATGGCGCTGTCGGCGTCCAGTGTGACCAGGGACTGATCGGCCAAGGTCACGGTGCGGATTTCACCGGGTGCCGAAACGTAATCGGCGCCCAGATCATCGATCCAGCGCTGCGGCTGCCAACCGGTGCCGAGGCTGACCATCAACAACAGACAGGCCGCCATTGCCAGCGCTCCGGCCCAACGTCGAATCTGCGGACGGCGCGGCCGGTCCATCGCATTCAAATAGCCCTGCAGGGCGAACGCTTCTTCATCGGCTAGAGTGCGGGCCGGTCCCTCGCTCATTTCCCATACAACTTGCGCCTGGGCGTATGCCTCGGCGTGGGCCGGGTCAGCGTGCAGCCACTGGCTGAAAGTCACTTGATCACCGGTGCTCGGGCGGTCGTGCAGCAGGCTCAGCCAGGCGAAAGCAGCCTGCTCCTGAGCGGGCGTCGGGATGACGTGGTCGGTGTTGTTCACGGTGCTTTCCCTGGCAGGCGTGGCGCGGGTTCGCGCAGGCTGGCCTTGCAGGCCTCGAGGGCGCGCATCATATGTTTTTCCACAGCGCTTTGGGACAGGCCCATGGCCTTGGCGATTTCGGCGTACTTGCGCCCGTGGATGCGATTGAGCAAAAAGATCTGCCGCGTGCGTTCGGGCAACGCACGCAAAGCCGCTTCGACGTGGCGCAAATCGTTGCCCGCTTCGAGCGCCGCCTGCGGTTCGCTGGCACTGCTGTCCGGCTCATCCGGCTGCCAGCCTTCGTTGACCCGCACCCGCGCACCTTCGCTGCGCAAATGATCGATGGCGATGTTGCCGGCACAGCGCAGAAGATAAGTGCTGAGTTCTTCCACCTGAACGAGCGGCCGGCGCCAGAATCGCAAGAACAGATCCTGCACCAGGTCTGCTGCCGTCGCCCGGCAACCGACGCGGCGGTTCACCAACGCTTCCATCTGCGGACGCTGCGAGAGGAACACCTGAAGAAAATGTGCACGCGCACCACTCGGTTCGTCGTCGCGGGATTCAGGGGGGTGACCGATCAGCATTGCATCACCATACCCATGCGGCGACCGGCGTTGCCAACAGACTCAACGCCGCCAGCACCAATGCCAGTTTCGGTCGATAAGGCATCAGCAGCACCAGCACCAATGCGCTGAACATCAACACAGCGAACCAGTCGACCAGCCCGAACCCCCAGCCGTTGGCAGCCACGGCGACCCAGAGTGAAAGGCACAGCAGCAACCAACCGGCGAATTTCAGACTTTTTGCGCGTCGGGTGGAAGACTTGTGGCCCAGCAGCTCGTCGTGATGCCGCGGCATCGACAGACACAGCGACATGAATCCGGCGTAGCACAGCAACAACGCCAGCAGCATCAGTGGGTCCCCTGCTCAAGCGTGATCGGCCGGGGTGTTTCGCGAGGTGTTTTTTTCACTCGAACGGCGTGGTCTGCACACTGCATTTTCCAGGCAGCCCACGCCAGAAACAGACCGGCGCCGAGGCAGGTCAGGTCGAAACCGGCCAATGCCCAGTCACCCTGTTTCAACGTCACGCCGAGGTGATGCGAGGTGGTCAATGCGTTGAGCAACGGCACCGTGGTGAACAGCAATGCTGCCAGCGTCAATTGCTCGACCCAGGCTTTGCGACCGGGCCGGAGCAACGCATGCACGATGCTCAAACCCCAAGCGATGAAGAACGCGTTCACTTCCCAATTGGCCCGGCCGTCGAGGCTCAGTGGCAACAGACGGTTGGCCCAGAAGAACGCCGCAACCGCACTGACCAGCCCGACCATGCTGGCGATGTTCAGCACTTCGACCAGCCGCAACTCGAACGGCATGACCCCGGTCTTGGCATGTTTGAGCTGACGTTTGCCAAGCCAGATCACCAGTCCGGTACCGATCATTGCCGTGCCGGCCAAGCCGCAAATGAAATACAGCCAACGCAGCATCGGGCCGGCAAAGTGGCCGATGTGCAGACCATAGAAACTGCCAGCAATCGTCATCGGCAGCGGTTTGGCCGGGGTCGCACCGAGGATTTGCCCGGTCACGGCGTTGAAGGTCACGTCGCTGCCGTATTCGTAGGTGATCTTGTCGGAGCTGGCACGCGACACCTGCACCGAGGCATTGGCGTCGCCGGGATTGTTCACGGTCACCCGCGCTGCATGTCCGCCGCCCCAGTGCTCGCTCGCACGTGCCAGCAACGGCGCCATCACCGGCAACGTGGAGGGTACGCCTGCACGCTTCGGGGTCGGCGCTTCGGGAAACACTTCGTCGTAAAACGCACTGCGATCGTTGCCGTAGGACGCCAAAAGGCTCGCCGGCATAACCATCGCCATGAAGATCACCAGGCTGCTGTAGGTGATCATCAGGTGAAAGGGCAGCACCAGCACACCCACCGCGTTGTGCCCGTCGAGCCAGGTGCGCTGGCCTTTGCGCGGACGGAAGGTGAAGAAGTCCTTGAAGATTTTCTTGTGGGTGATGATGCCGGTAATCAGCGCGATGAACATCACCATCGCGGCACTGGTCGCCAGCCAGCGGCCCCATGGATAAGGCATTTGCAGCTGGAAGTGGAAGCGGTAGAAGAATTCGCCGCCGAAGCTTTTGCGCACAGGCACTTCGGCACCGGTCTGGGCGTCGAGGATTTTTTCGGTGAATCGGCCGCGCGCGCCGGGTTTGCCAGGGGCTTGCCAACCTACAGAGACCCTGGGCTCGCGCGCATCGGGAAGTGTGATCTGCCAACTCGGCGCGTCGGCCGCACGCTGTTGCAGGTAGGCTTGCGCCAGCGTCAGGCTCGATTCGGCATTGAGCGGGCGTGACGGGATTTCCGGCTGCATCCAGTGATTGGTCTCGTCCTTGAAATAGGCCAGCGTCCCGGTCAGGAAAATCGCGAACAGCAGCCAACCGAAGACCAGTCCGGTCCAGGTGTGCAGCCAGGCCATCGCCTGGCGAAAACCTTCTTTCATGCGTAACCCAGACCCCGAGCGGCGCCGGAGATCGTCGCCAGAATGACGCTCGGCACCAGCAAGCCGACCCACGCTGCCCAAGCGCTGCGGCAGGCGAAGCACCAGAGCACGGCTACCAGATAGACGAGGAACGAGACGGTCATGCCGGTGATGACCGCTTCGGCGCGGTTCAGCGGCAACCACAGGGTCAGCGTGACACTGGCCAGCGCCGCGACCAGATAGCCACCAAACACCGCCGCGAGTACCCGCGAAGTGACGGCCAGACGATAGGACATAGGGAGTGCGGCGGGTTTGGCTTTCATGTTTCGACCCTGAAACGGTTAACGTCCGGGAAACTGACCGAGACGACAGGCATGCGATATTAATGATAAATATTCTCATACGCAAAAGAGTCTGATTGCCGGCATGCATTCGCAACCCTACAATGCGAACCATTCTTGTTCTCTAACGCATCCCGCATGCGCCCGGAGTGATGCCGTTGTCGTCCGCCCATCCCGTCGAATCGCTGTATCAGGCCCATCACAGCTGGCTCACCGGCTGGCTGCGGCGCAAACTCGGCTGCCCGGACAGCGCCGCCGATCTGGCCCAGGACACGTTCATCCGGGTGCTGACCGCACGAGAACCACCGGTGATCATCGAGCCCCGGGCGTTTCTCACCACCCTGGCCAAGCGCGTGCTGTTCAACCATTACCGTCGCCAGGATCTGGAGCGCGCCTACCTCGACACCCTCGCGCAGATGCCGGAAGTGGTCGCGCCTTCGGAAGAAGAGAAAGCGATCATCCTTCAAACCCTGATGGAGCTGGATCAGTTGCTCGACGGTCTGCCGCGTGCGGTCAAACGTGCATTTCTGCTGGCACAGGTCGATGGCCTGACGTACCCGCAGATTGCCGCTGAACTGGGCATCTCCGTGGCCACGGTCAAACGTCATCTGAACAAAGCGGCAATGCGCTGCTACTTCGCCCTGTGAACCCGCCGATGGATTTTTCCGCACAGGTCGCCGAGCAGGCGGTGCACTGGCTGCTGGAAATGCAGCAGGGCCCGTTGAATCCGCGCCAGCAACAAGCCTGGCAACAATGGATCGACGCCCACAGCGAACATCGCCGCGCCTGGGAACACATTCAGCGGGTCAATTCGCGGTTGCGCGGATTGTCATCGCCTCTGGCCCATGCCGCGTTGAACGCGCCGAAGTCCAATAGCCGGCGTCAGGCGCTGAAGTTGTTGCTGATTCTCGGCGCCGGCTCGGCAGTTACCTGGGGAATGCGCGAGCACAATCCGTTGCCGTCACTGCTGGCCGAATACCGCAGCCCGATCGGTCAGCGGCGCAAGATTTCGCTTGGCGCAGGAGGCCAGTTGCAACTCAACACCGCGAGTGCGGCGGATGTCAGCGGTGACGGTCTGATCCGTCTGCTCGAAGGCGAAATGCTGCTGACCGCCACTCAATCCTTCGAAGTGCAAACCGCCCAATGCCTGCTGAAAACTCGAGGGGCGCGGATCAATGTTCGGCAGTTTGCCGACCGCACGCAGGTTGCGTTGTTTGAGGGTCGAGTCGAGTTGAGCACACAGGATCGCGCTCCGATGTTGCTGCCGGTCGCACGGCAATTGAGTTTCAGCGCCACCTCTGTCGGCGAAGCCGAACCGCTGGACGCCAACAGCGGCGCCTGGGCCGACGGCATGCTGGTGGCCGCGCACATGCGCCTGGGTGACTTCCTCGACGAACTCGGCCGCTATCGTCGCGGGCAGCTCAATTGCGATGCGAAAGTGGCTGACTTGTTGATCTCCGGGACTTATCCACTGGACGACAGCGAGCGGATTCTCGATCTGCTGGAAATCAGCCTGCCGGTAAAAGTGAAACGCTTTACCCGTTACTGGGTGACGGTCGAAGCCAAGGTTTGATCAACCGCAAAAATAAATGAGCCGTTTTTCAGATCTGGCGTGACAGAGAAGGAAAGCCCCCCCTTGATTCAACCTTCTCAGGACCGTCTTCCATGCACTCCAACCGCCTCACGCCGCTGGCCCGAACCCTGTGCAATCTCGTCCTCGGCGCCAGTCTGAGCTTCAGCGCCCTGCCCTTTGCGCAGGCCGCCGACACCAAGGCTTACCACATCGCCCCGTCGCCGCTGGAAAACGCCCTCAACCAGTTCGGCCGTGAGGCTGGTGTGCTGATCTCGTTTGGCTCGCAGGTCACCAGCGGTGTGAAAAGCCGTGGGCTGGAAGGCAACTACACAGCGGAACAAGGTCTGAACGCGCTGCTCCAAGGCACCGGCCTGCAAGCCCGCGCCGAAGGCGGCAATGCGTTCAGCCTCCAACCATCGAGCGATACGGCGCTGGAGCTGGACACCTCGAAAGTGGTTGGCGACTGGCTGGGTGAAGCCGCTCAGGTCAACGTTTTTGAACATCCCGGCGCTCGTGACGTGATCCGTCGCGAAGAATTCGAACGCCAGGGCGCAACCCAGGCCCGTGACGTGCTCAATCGTATTCCCGGTGTCAACGCCCCGGAAAACAACGGCACCGGCAGCCACGACATGGCGCTGAACTTCGGCATACGCGGCCTCAACCCGCGCCTGGCCGCACGTTCGACCGTTTTGATGGACGGCATTCCGGTGCCGTTCGCGCCTTACGGTCAACCACAGTTGTCGTTCGCACCGATCAGCATGGGCAACATGGACGCGGTGGACGTCGTGCGAGGTGGCGGCGCCGTGCGTTACGGCCCGCAAAACGTCGGCGGCGTGGTCAACTTTGTGACCCGGGCGATTCCGGACGAGCCGACCGTCAAGGGCGGATTCCAGACCGAAACCAGTCCATCGTCCAGCCATGACGGCTTCAAGACCAGCGCCAACCTGCTGGCCGGCGGCACCAACGAGAACGGACTGGGCGGTGCGATACTGTATTCCGGCACGCGCGGTGGCGACTGGCGCGAACACAGCGACACGGAAATCGACGACCTGATCCTCAAGGGCAAATACCAGCTCGACGAAGCCAACAGTTTCAACGCCATGGCCCAGTATTACGAAGGCAAGGCCGACATGCCCGGTGGCCTGAATGTCGCCGATTACGATGCCGACCCGTATCAGTCGACCCGGCCGAAAGACCAGTTCTGGGGCCGTCGCACGATGTTCAACTTCGGCTATCGCTACCAGGAAGATCGCCGCGAATTCACCGCCAACACCTTCTTCACCAAGACCCTGCGCAGCGGTTATCTGGATCAGGGCACGTTCCTGTCGCTGTCACCACGCGAATACTGGGTTCGCGGTCTGGAAACCCGTTTCGCCCAAGGCTTCGACATCGGCCCGACCAGCCATGAAGTCGGTGTCGGCTATCGCTACATCAACGAGGCCGGCCACGAGTTGCGCTATCGCACATCGATCGCCAGCAACGAATTCCCGACCACCAACAGCCGCAACGACCGCGACACTCGTGGCGGCACCGAGGCCAATGCGTTCTTCGTCGATGACCGGATCGACATCGGCAAGTGGACGATCACACCGGGCGTGCGCTACGAGATGATCGAATCGCAGCAGACCAACAACCTGACCAACGTCAAATACAAGGGCGACTACAACACCGCACTGCCGGCGTTGAACGTGCTGTATCACCTGACCGACACCTGGAACCTGTACGCCAACACCGAAGGTTCGTTCGGCAGCGTGCAATACAGCCAGATGCCCAACCGCGTAAGCAGCGGCGAAGTGAAACCGGAGAAGGCCCGCACCTGGGAACTCGGCACCCGTTACGACAACGGTGCGCTGCGCGCGGAAATCGGCGCGTTCCTGATCAACTTCGACAACCAGTACGAAAGCAACCAGACCAACGATTCGGTAATCGCCCGTGGCGAAACCCGCCATCAAGGCATCGAGACCAGCGTCAATTACGCGCTGGATGACTTGAGTCCGGCACTGGCCGGCTTCGATGTCTACGCCACTTATGCCTATGTCGACGCGACCATCCGCGAGGACGGTCCGAACAAGGGCAATCGTGTGCCGTTCTCGTCGAAACACAAAGGCACGATCGGCGTCGGTTACACCGAAGGGCCGTGGAAACTGAATCTGGACAGCAGCTTCCAGAGCGACCAGTTCGCCGACAACGCCAACACCTCGAAGGAAAGCGCCGACGGCAGCACCGGCAAGATCCCGGGCTACATGCTGTTCAGCAGCCGCGCCGGTTATGACTTCGGCCCGCAGCTGTCGGACCTGAACGTAGCAGTGGGGGTGAAGAACATCTTCAACACCCAATACTTCACTCGCTCGTTCGATGACAACAACAAGGGCAAGTATGTCGGTGAGCCGCGCACGGTGTATGTGCAGACATCCGTTGCCTTCTGATATCTAAATGCACCCGGCCCTCTCCCGAAGGGAAAGGGGTTTCATATACGAGCCGATCACCCCCCCCAATAAAACGAAACGGGCCTGCAATCGCAGGCCCGTTCTCATTGGGTGACTTATAAAATCAGCGCATCAACTGTTGATCGCTGCCTGTTCGTTTTCCAGAAACTCTTCCTCCAGCAACCGGTCATTCGCCTTTCTTTCGAACGGCACCACAGCGGCTCGCGGTTTTCCGCGCAGTTTGCCAAACAGGTGCTCCAGCGCGTGCTCCAGTTTTTCGGCTGCACCATCGATCGCCTGTTCCAGCGAATCGGCTTTGTGGGTGACGGAAATCGGTTGATGGCCTTTTGGCCGCGCCTCCAGTTGGCAGCGCAAATCATGGGGACCCGGTTTGTCACCGTTCTCGTCGCTCAGATGGACTTCGACACGGGTCAGGTCTTCCTCATAACGGTCGAGCGTGCTCTCAATTGTGGTTCGTACCCACTCCTCCAGTCGTTTGCTGCTTTGAATATGGTTGTCGCTGTTGACTTGGATTTGCATAGTTCATCCCTTATTTCAGCTAGCTCGCAAGAGGCCTTGAACAGGATTTCGTGACCTCTTGATTACAACAATCGGCCCGTGTGACGAACATTTCAACCCCTGAAAAAAGATAAATATTCATACGCAAAAAAAGCCGGACAACCGAGTGAAGCGCTGGTAAGGTCGGGAGTTGCATCGCCCCGTCGCTCTGAAAAATCTGCTCACAATTGGCCATCACTTAACGGGTGCAGGCTGCGGAAAATCCCCGCTTCTTCCACCAGCCAGTCATGCACCGCGCGCACGCCCGGATGGCTCAGCGCACCCGGCGCATAGAGCAATACATAGCGCTTGTGATTGGGCACCGAAATTCCGAACGGCACGATCAAAGTCCCCCGCTCCAACTCATCGTTAAGCAGTGTGCGCCGAGCAATCGCCACCCCCATCCCGGCAATCGCCGCTTCGATGGTCAAATGGTTGCGATTGAACGTGTGCCCGCGCCGTACGTCGGCACCATCGAAACCGATGGCGTTGAGATAAAACTCCCACTCCGCGTATTCATAACTGCCCCGCCAGGCCGTGATGTCGTGCAGCAACGGGAAATGCACAAGATCCGCCGGCCCGTGCAACGGCGGCCGTCCGCGCAACAGGCTCGGCGCACACACCGGGAAAATCTGCTCGTCGAGCAGGGCTGTGGATAACAGGCCCGGATAGCTGCCGTCGTTAAGATCGATGGCCAGGTCGAAATCCCCTTCATGCAACGGCACGCTGCTGTCTTCGGCCACCAGCCGCAGCTGGATGTCCGGGTAACGCTGTTGCAGGCGCGGCAGACGCGGGGTCAGCCATTTGCTGAGGAATGAGGGAATCGAGCGTACCCTCAGAATCCCGCTGATCATCCCCGCATCCAGACGACGTAACTCAGCATCGATGCTGCCGTAAGCCTCGTTGACCGTGATCGCCAGTCGCTGCCCTTCCGCGCTCAACTCCACGCCCCGGGCACGACGGTGAAACAGGCGAAAACCCAGACGCTCTTCCAGCTGTCGGATTTGCTGACTCACCGCCCCCGGGGTGATGTGCAATTCTTCGGCACACCGGGTGAATGACAGGTGCCGCGCGGCACAGGAAAACACCTGCAGCCAGACGTAAGTCTGGGCATGCAATTGACGACTCATTGTTTAGTCCTGCTAAAGGCTTACTTAGGAAGTTTCGTTAGTCACGTTGAAGCGAGGTAGGCAGTATCGCCGACATTGCGCTTGTCCTACAAAAAATGGCGGCGATTCCTACTCCATTGCTTGTAAGGCTTTAGCATGGCTATCAGTGTTTTCGATCTATTCAAAGTCGGCATCGGTCCGTCCAGTTCCCACACCGTCGGCCCGATGCGCGCCGCCGCGACCTTCGCCCAGGCCCTGATCGATCAACATTTGCTGCTCGATGTGCAGCGGGTGGAAATCCGTTTGTACGGCTCGCTTTCCGCCACCGGCGTCGGCCATGCCACTGACCGCGCGACGGTCATGGGTCTGATGGGCGAATGGCCAGACAGCATCGATCCGTCGACCATCGAGCCACGCATCCAGCAACTGCGCGAAACGGGTCAACTGTCTCTGGTCGGTGAACGCTCGATTGCCTTCAACTGGCAGCACGATCTCCTGTTGCTGGACGAGAGCCTGCCCTACCACCCGAACGCCATGTCGCTGACAGCCTTCGGTGCATCCGGGCAACTGTTCGAGCAAACGTACTACTCGGTCGGCGGCGGTTTCATCATCGAAGCGGCCGAAGCCGAATCTGGCGTAGCGCCGACCGGCGACGTCGAGTTGCCTTACGAATTCTCCAGCGCTGTCGAACTGCTGGCGCTGTGCAAGCAGCACAACCTGCGGGTGTCCGAACTGATGATGGCCAACGAACGGGCCTGGCGCAGCGACGCCGAGATCCGTCAGGGCCTGCTGCATATCTGGTCGGTGATGCGCGAGTGCGTCGAGCAGGGCCTGCGTCACGAAGGCGTCCTGCCTGGCGGTCTGAATGTTCCGCGTCGTGCGGCGAAATTGCACCGCAGCCTGCTGGAAATCGGTAAGCCGAACGTCATCAGTTCGACCCTGTCGGCGATGGAGTGGGTCAACCTGTTCGCCCTCGCCGTCAACGAAGAAAACGCCGCCGGCGGGCGCATGGTCACCGCGCCGACCAACGGTGCCGCCGGGATCATTCCGGCCGTCCTGCACTACTACATGAAATTCAATCCGGACGCGTCCGACGATGACGTGGTTGCGTTCTTTCTGGGCGCGGCAGCGGTCGGCATCCTGTGCAAGAAAAACGCTTCGATCTCCGGCGCCGAAGTCGGCTGCCAGGGCGAAGTCGGCTCTGCCTGTGCGATGGCCGCTGCGGGGCTCGCCGATGTGCTCGGCGCCACCCCGGAACAACTGGAAAACGCCGCCGAAATCGGCCTGGAACACAACCTCGGCCTGACCTGCGACCCAGTCGGCGGGCTCGTGCAGGTGCCGTGCATCGAGCGCAACGCCATCGCTGCGGTGAAGGCGATCAACGCCACACAAATGGCCCTGCGCGGCGACGGCAAACACTTCATTTCCCTCGACCGGGTCATCCGCACCATGCGCGACACCGGCGCCGACATGCATGACAAATACAAAGAGACTTCACGGGGCGGCCTGGCCGTGAGCTGGGTGGAGTGCTGAGGAGCGCTCCCTGACTGCCCGTAACACGTGAGCCCGAGCAAGAATAATAACGAGGCAAAAACGATGACCGATGTACGTACACCTGCTGCCGAAAATCCTGCTGTAGACCGCACACGCAATGACGAAACCGCCCACAAGGGCTGGAGCAAATTCGACACCACCTGGATGCTCGGCCTGTACGGCACGGCCATCGGTGCCGGTACACTGTTCCTGCCGATCAACGCCGGTGTCGGCGGCTTCTGGCCGTTGCTGATCCTGGCGTTGCTGGCGTTCCCGATGACCTTCTTTGCGCACCGGGGCCTGACCCGCTTCGTGCTGTCGGGCCGCTCCGGTGACATCACCGAAGTGGTGGAAGAACACTTCGGCATTGGCGCCGGCAAACTGATCACGCTGCTGTATTTTTTCGCGATCTTCCCGATCCTGCTGGTGTACAGCGTGGCGCTGACCAACACCCTGACCAGCTTCCTCGAACACCAGTTGCACATCGCCCCGCCGCCGCGCGCGGTGCTGTCGCTGGCGCTGATCCTCAGCCTGATGGCCATCGTGCGTTGCGGTCAGAGCGTGATCGTCAAAGCCATGAGCGTGCTGGTGTATCCGTTCGTCGCCGCGTTGCTGCTGCTCGGCATCAGCCTGATTCCGAACTGGAACGGTGCATTCTTCGCCAGCACCCAGGAACCAATGCAAATGTCGGTGTTCATTAAAACCCTGTGGCTGGCGATCCCGGTGATGGTGTTCTCGTTCAACCATTCGCCGATCATTTCCGCGTTCGCCGTCGACCAGAAACAGCGCTATGGCGATCAGGCCGAGCGCAAGAGCAGCGGCATTCTCGCCATGGCTCACGGCATGATGGTCGTCACGGTGATGTTCTTCTGCTTCAGTTGCGTGCTGGCGCTGTCGCCGGCGGATCTGGCAGCGGCCAAGGCGCAGAACATTTCGATCCTGTCGTACCTGGCCAACCACTTCCAGACCCCGGTCATCGCTTACGCCGCGCCGCTGATTGCGCTGGTGGCGATCACCAAATCCTTCCTCGGCCACTACATCGGCGCCAGCGAAGGCTTCCAGGGCATGATCGTCAAAAGCCTGCGGGGTCGTGGCCGGGTGGTGTCGGCGAGCTGGCTGAACCGTGCGACCGCGCTGTTCATGATCCTCAGTTGCTGGGCCGTGGCGACTTTCAACCCGAGCATCCTCGGCATGATCGAAACCCTCGGCGGGCCGGTGATTGCCTGCCTGTTGTTCCTGATGCCGATGTACGCGATCCGCCGCGTGCCATCCTTGCGCCAGTATTCGGGCCAGGTATCCAACGTGTTCGTGGTGCTGATCGGCCTGATTGCACTGTCGGCGATCATCTATTCGGTTCTGCCCTGAAACGGGCCGCAAACAAAGAAGGCGAGCCATGGGCTCGCCTTCTTTTTGGCCGGTTTCATTGTTCGACAATATTCCCGGCATGTCCCTTGCTACATCGCTGAAGTACACAGGACCACGGAAGGGCCGACGGTCAGGTTTGGCGAACCAACCCGATCAAGGCCGGTCAACAACTGCACGTTCAATCAGGCGGTGACGCATCATGGACAATCCTTTTCAGATCATTACCGATGCTTTTGCGCCGGACTATCAGATCAACCTGAGCATTCAGGGCCTCGACGGCAGCATCATGCTGACCCTCTCCAACAGCGGCCGGATCGTCGCCAAACGGATGATCAGCGCCGAACAGCGCAACGATCCCAAGCGCTTGAAACGGCTGGTACAAAGCATTCAGTTCGGCATCGCCATCGAACAAGGCCACAGCGCCATGGCGATCCTGGAGGCCATGACCCGCGGCGACGGGCTCACCCCGCCACCGCGCCAGATCAAGGGGCAGCACCGGCCGTCAATCGGTCTTTAGAGCTCGCCTTTCTCGATCTCAGGGTGTTCACCGGAGCCCGCACCGAGCTTGCGTTGCGGCTTCTCGATTTTCACCGAAGGGAATTGCGACGAGGCGTAACGTACCACCAGGATCGAAAACGCCAGCAACAGAATCCCGCCGCACAGGTAGATGATGCCCATGTCTGGCGGGTTGTGGTGCGAGACGTTGGAGATCAGCAACCGCGTCAGTGCGGTGATCGCCACATAGATCAGGAAGCGCACCGGCATGTGATTGGTCTTGAAATAAATCCCGACCATCGCCCCCAGTTCCAGATAGATGAACAGCAACAGAATGTCATCGATCTTGATGTGCCCTTCCTCGAGCATCCCGAGAAATTCCATCACCGCCGCCCAGGCAGTCACCGCACCAATGGCGAACAGCGCCAGGTAGTGGAAAGTCTCGACGAACAGGTTGCCCAGGGACTCGGCCAGTTGATGCACGTTTTGCCGCAGTTTCTCGGCCCAGTTGATTTTCACGATGAAGGTTCCTTAGCCCGGTTCGAGCGGATGTTGCGCATTGGACGTGACGGTTATTGCACACGTACTCATATGCATGCAGAAAAGAGGCCACGCCATCATGGCGAGGCGCCGCGAAACCCGCGCCGTGGCGTTTGGTCGCACCTGTACATAACCGTCGGGCTGAAAAAATCCGAATCCGGTCTACATTAAAAAGCCACTACCCAAAGCGCAGGGATTCGCTTATTCTTTTCGCTGTATATAGATACAGTAGTCGCAAAGACAACTTAATGTGAAGGCATGTGAGGTGGTGAATGGCCGTCGAAGTGGTATACCGCAGCAGCCGAGATCTGGAGCGCTTGTTCATGGATAAAGCCGAAGCTGACCGTCATGACAAAATGCTCGAACTGGCCGAACTGTTGGCCGAAGTGCTGGAAAAAGCCGTTCCTTCGTTGAGCGAGCAGCAAGTGGAAGAAGTCGGGATCTTCATGGCGAAGAACCGCGATGTGTTCGCCCGGGCGTTCAAGAGCCAGCCTGATGCCCTGTCGGAGCTGATCAACGCACCTGCTGCGCCGGTTGTGGCGACCGAGACGGCAGACGCGGCCGAACCGGTAGAAACGCCAGCCAAACCTGCCAAGGCGGCGAAAACTGCGAAGTAATCGACACCTGAATTGAATAGCCCCTGAGTTGCAAGACTCAGGGGCTTTTTCATGCCAAGACAAACCTCAGCGGTACAACACTTTCTCCGCCAGTTCATCCGCCACCCGCGCCGGCGAACGTTTTTCTGCCTGGGCGTGGGCAAACACTTCGGTCAGTCGCGAACTGATTTTCGACAGATGCGCGGTGATGGTCGTCAGTTCTTCGCCACGGTGCTTGAGGGATACGTAGATCAAGCCACCGGCATTGATCACGTAATCCGGCGCATACAGGATGCCGCGCCGTTCCAGCTGATCGGCCACATCCAGATGCGTCAGTTGATTGTTGGCCGACCCCGCCACCGCCGAGCAGCGCAACTGGGTGACGGTGTGGCTGTTGAGCACACCGCCCAGGCCGCACGGCGCAAGGATGTCGCACGGTGTGCTGAGCAAGGCGTCGTTGGCAATCGGATGAGCGTTGAGCTGTTCCATCGCCAGTTGCACCTTGCCGTGGTCGATATCGCTGACCAGCAGTTCGGCGCCAGCGGCATGCAGCTGTTCGGCCAGTGCGTAACCGACATTGCCCAGCCCCTGAATCGCCACGCGCAAACCTTCGAGGTTGTCGCTGCCCAACCGCGCCATGGCCGTGGCGCGAATCCCGGTGAACACGCCCATTGCCGCGTGCGGTGCCGGGTCGCCGGCCGAGGTGGTACTGGTGACGTGCTGGGTCTGCTGGGCGATGCAGTCCATGTCCGCCACCGAAGTGCCGCTGTCGATGGCGGTGATGTAGCGGCCGTCGAGTTGATCGATGCAACGACCGAATGCTTCGAACAGCGCGCCACGGTTTTCCACATGGGCCGGCCGCACGATCACGGCCACGCCGCCGCCCTGGGCCAGACCGGCCAGCGCGGCCTTGTAGCTCATACCCTGAGCCAGGCGTATGGCGTCCGCGACGGCGGACTCGTCATTCGGATAGGCAAGATAGCGACATCCGCCCAGGGCTGGCCCGAGGCGACTGTTATGGATGGCAATGACCGCCTTCAATCCGGAGACCGGATCAACGCTAAGGTGCAGCGATTCCAGGCGAGTGCTTTGCATGAGAGCGAACATCGGCAGGCTCCCGAATCACTTCTGGTAGTCGCCAGTATAGGCTTGCGCCCAAAAATTGCTGAAGCGCACGGGAATAAGGCCCGACAGCGACCAATGTGTTGCGGCATAACCCGATGGCAGAGCGGCCCCGACACTGGACGAATGGCAAAGACGGGGCTAAAACGAGGCATGCCCCGGAGATTTAGATGAGTCCGCGCCAACGTTTCTTCGATTGTCTGCACCGTTCACCGCCCGCGCTGTTCGAAGCCGCGTTGTGGATGGCCGCCGAACACGACAAACAAGCCGATCCCGAAGCGCTGTTGCAGGAATTCAAGGAACTGCAGCAGCGAGTCAGTTATGGCTTGCCGTTGCTTCCGGTCAGCGAGCTGGCGCAACCGTTGCTGCGGCGCATGACCGACCTCGGTTTTGCCCAGGATGATTTCGTACCGCTGCGTCCGCAGGCCGCGATGGTGCACAAAGTCATGCAGACCAAACGCGGCCAGCCGCTGGCGCTGGCACTGATCGCCCTGGAACTGGCCCGTGGTCTGGAGATCCCGCTGGTTGGCGTGAACTTCCCCGGGCATTTCCTGCTGAAGGTGCCCGGAGCCGATCACCTGCTCGATCCGTGCGGCGGACGGCGCCTGTATCCGAACGATTGCCGCGAACTGTTGCATCGCCAGTACGGCCATCAAATGAAACTCAACGCCGACCACCTGCTGACTGCCGAGCCGGTGCAGATGCTTCAGCGTCTGTCACGCAACCTGCGCCAGTTGCACCTGACCCACGACGATTTCATCGCGGCGCTGATTGATGCCGAGCGCGTACTCGAACTGGGTAACGCCAGCGCCGCCGATTACCTGGCCCGGGCCAGTCTGTACCAGCGCCTCGATTGCCCGAACGCCGAGCGTTTCGATCTGGAGCACGCGCTGTTGCTCAGTGACGACCCGATTCAGCGACTTCGCCTGACGGAGCGGCTGGGGCATCTGCCGCCGAACGCGGTTGTCCACTGAACGGCGCAGTAACTGGCGAACGCACCTGAATGATCAGCAACGCCGCGATCACCGCCGGAATCGCGCAGAAGAAGAAAATCTGCTCCACCGGAATATGCATCGCCAGCAACAGGCTGCCGAACAGCGGCCCGAGAATCGAGCCGAAACGCCCCACTCCCAACGCCCAACCGGTACCGGTGGCGCGCACGTGGGCCGGATAGAAATTGCTGGCGAAGGCATTCAGAGTCAGTTGGCCGCCGATGATGCAGAACCCCGCCGCGAAAACACAGGCCACCAGATAACGCGGGTTGTCGTGATTCAGGCCCAACAGAATGGTGCACAGCGCTGCACCGGCCAGCACACCGGACAGCAGACGCACTTTGCTTTTCAACCGATCAGCGAACCACGCCATGCAGATCGCCCCCAGCGTACCGGCGAACAGGAACATCGACGTCACCAGGTTCGCCTCATTGAGTTGCAAGCCACTTTCCAGCAGCAGCGACGGCAGCCAACTGATCATGAAATACAGCAGGATCAGGCTGACAAAAAAGGTTGCCCAGATCAGCAAGGTCGGACGCGCATAACCGTTGCGGAACAATTCCACCACGGTCAGCTTGCTGCCCTGCTCGCGTTCGTTCTGCTCGACCGATGCGGCGGGCGGTTGCCACTCCGGCAGCATGCGTGCGGTGACCTTGCGCAGGCGCGCATAGGGCGGCGCATCACGTAGAAGACGCGGCAAGGATTCCGGCAGCATCCACCAGAGAAACGGAAACAGCAGCAACGGCGTGACACCACCGGCGAGGAACACCGCTTGCCAGCCAAAACGGTCGATAAAACCGGCCGCGACAAAACCACCCGCCGCCCCGCCGAAAGAGAAACCGCACGCCGCCAGCGTCACCATCAGCGTGCGCAGGCGTGGCGGGGAATACTCCGACATCAACGCCATGGCGCTGGGCATCGCGCCGCCCATGCCGATGCCGCAAATGAAGCGCGCGATCATCAGAGTATTCAGGGAGTCGGCGAACACCATCAGCACGGTGAGGCTGGCGTAGATCAGTACGCAGGCGAGCAGAATCCGCCGCACACCGAAGCGGTCGGCCAGCGGCGTCACGGCGAGCGAGCCTAGCGTCAGGCCGAGCAGGTTGGCGCTGAACACCGGGCCGAACGCCGATTTCTCCAGGCCCCAGTCCTGCGCCAGCGCAGGCACCACGTAACCGAGCACCTGGGTGTCGTAGCCGTCGGTGACCAGCAGCAAGGCGAGAAGAATCAGGAGCAACCACTGAAAGCGGGACACAGGACGGGCGTCGAGTGCCGCCCGGAAGCTGGCAATCTGGTTGTGCATCGCAAGGTACCTGTTTTGTTTTTATGATTTTTTGCGGGTAACCGGAATGGCGCCCGAGCCTTGCACGGGCGCCATCAAATGCTACTTCGGCGTGTCCGGCTGGTTCGCCGGATGCGCCGCGATAAACGCCGGATGTTCAGCGGCCAACGCGGCCACCCGACGGATCCGTGGATACGCCTCCAGCGAAACACTGAACCGCTCGGCCGCGTACAACTGCGGAATCAGGTACACGTCAGCCACACAGGGCCACTCGCCAAAACAGAAACCGCTATCGCCGATCAATTGCTCCACCGTCGCCAGCCCCTGACTGATCCAGTGGCCGATCCACTCGTTGACCTGCGACTCGTCATGCCCCAACCCGCGCAGGCGATTGAGCACGCTGACGTTGTGCAGCGGATGCACGTCGCAGCCAATCACCGCCGCCACACCGCGCACCTGGGCACGGGCAACGAGGTCTTCGGGCAGCAACGGCACCTGTGGATAACGCTCTTCCAGGTACTCGATGATCGCCGGCGACTGGATCAGCAACTTGCCTTCGTCAGTGCGCAGCGCCGGTACCCGGCCCTGAGGATTGATCGCCAGATACGCCGGTTGCCGATGTTCGCCACCGGGCGCTGCGATCAGATTGACCGGCAACGCCTGATAGTCGAGGCCCTTGAGCGCCAGCGCGATCCGCACCCGGTACGACGAGGTGGAACGGTAATAGGTATAGAGTTCCATGACCCGCTCCTGTCAGCGTGCCGCCAGCACGGTGCCACGGCATTCGCCGAAACCGATCGAGGCAAAACCTTCGCGGGCGCAGCGAGCGCGCAGGATGATTTCGTCGCCATCTTCGAGGAATTTGCGCACTTCGCCGGACGCCAGCTCGATCGGCTTTTTACCGCCCTCGGTAATTTCCAGCAGGCTGCCGAACTGGCCGCTTTCAGGGCCAGACAAAGTGCCCGAACCGAACAGGTCACCTGCCTGCAACTGGCAACCGTTGACGCTGTGGTGCGCGACCATTTGTGCAACGGTCCAGTACATGTAGCGGGTGTTGCTCAGGGTCAGGCGATGGGCCGGCAGGTTTTGCTCGCGCATTTTCTCGGTGAGCAGCAGCACTTCCAGTTCGATGTCGAAGCCACCGCCATCCTGATCGCGCTTGTCGAACAGGTACGGCAATGGCTGCGGATCACCTTCCGGGCGCGGCGGTTGCGCGATGCGGAATGGCGCCAGCGCTTCGGCAGTCACCACCCATGGCGAGACGCTGGTGATGAAGCTCTTGGACAGGAACGGGCCGAGCGGCTGATATTCCCAAGCCTGGATATCACGGGCCGACCAGTCGTTGAGCAAGCAGAAACCGGCAATGTGTTCGGCTGCATCGCCAATGGCAATCGGCTCGCCCATCTCGTTGCCCTGCCCGATCCAGATGCCCAGCTCCAGCTCATAGTCCAGACGCGCGCACGGGCCGAAAGTCGGCTCAGTCGCACCGGCCGGCAAGGTCTGGCCTTTCGGACGGCGCACATCGGTGCCGGAAGCACGCACGGTGGAGGCACGACCGTGGTAACCGATCGGCACGTGTTTGTAGTTCGGCAGTAGCGGGTTGTCCGGGCGGAACAGTTTGCCGACGTTCTGCGCGTGCTCGATGCCGACGTAGAAGTCCGTGTAGTCACTGATACGCGCCGGCAGATGCAGTTGGCAATCGGCGGCCAATGGCAGCAGTTTTGCACCCTGGGCTTCGATGTTGCCGCGATGAGTGCTGCCTTCGCTGAACAGCTCCAGCAGGCGTTCACGCAACGCAACGCGGGCATCGCGGCCGAGTTCGAAGAAGGCGTTCAACTGACCGCCGTGCATGGCTTCGACCGCCCTACGCGCGGCGCCGTCGAACAGCCCCGCCTCCAGCGCCACTTGCAGATCAAAGATATGTTCGCCAATCGCCACGCCCGCGCGCGGCGCCGAGCCGTTGAGGCTGAACACACCCAGCGGAAGGTTCTGCAACGGGAAATCGGTGTGGCCGTTGGCCGAAGCGACCCAACTGCGGGTGATGGAATTCTGAGTCATGGGTTATCTCCGGGTCGGGTCGAACGTGGCGGGCAGCGTGGCCCAGCAGGCGTCGTAAGTGGATTGCAGTTGCGGGCAGTCGAGGGCGAAGCGGCTTGGGCGCAGCACCTGGCTGGTCTCGAACATGAACGCCATGGTGTTGTCGATCTTCGCCGGCTTCAGGTCCGCGTTGATGGCTTTGGTGCAGGTCTCGCCGTCCGGGCCGTGGGCGCTCATGCAGCTGTGCAGAGATGCGCCGCCGGGCACAAAACCTTCGGCCTTGGCGTCGTACTCGCCCTGGATCAGGCCCATGAATTCGTTCATCAGGTTGCGGTGGAACCACGGCGGACGGAAGGTGTTCTCGGCCACCATCCAGCGCGGCGGGAAGATCACGAACTCGAGGTTGGCCAGGCCGTGGACGCTGGTCGGCGAGGTCAGCACGGTGAAGATCGACGGGTCCGGGTGATCGAAACTGACGGTGCCGATGGTGTTGAAGCGGCGCAGGTCATATTTGTACGGCACGTTGTTGCCGTGCCAGGCGACCACGTTCAGCGGCGAATGATTGAGTTCGGTGCCCCACAGCTGGCCAAGGAATTTCTGCACCAGCGTGGTCGGTTGTTGCAGGTTTTCGTAGGCGGCGACCGGGGTCAGAAAGTCTCGCGGATTGGCCAGACCATTGCTGCCGATCGGCCCCAGGTCCGGCAGGCGCAGCGGCGCGCCATGGTTCTCGGCGACGTAGCCGCGCGCTTGCGGATCGAGCAGTTCGACGCGGAATTTCAAACCCCGTGGCAGCACGGCGATTTCCAGCGGCGCCACTTCCAGCACACCCAGTTCGGTGACGATGCGCAGGCGACCCAGTTGCGGCACCAGCAGCAGCTCGCCGTCGGCGTTGAAGAAAACGCGTTCCATCGAACGGTTGGCGCAATAGTGATAGATGCTGATGCCGGCCGGTTTTTCGGCAGCGGAGTTGGCCGCCATGCTCACCAGACCATCGATGAAATCGGTGGGTTCGGCCGGGATGTCCAGCGGGTTCCAGCGCAGGCGATTGGGGGTCACTTCACCCAACGGACCGCCTGCCAGTTGCCGCTCCAGTTTGACGAAGGCCGGGTGATTGGCCGACGGCTGGATCCGGTACATCCAGGTACGCCGCGCTTCGCTGCGGGTCATGGTGAACGCGGTGCCGGAGAACAGTTCGGTGTAGAGACCGTACGGGGCTTTCTGCGGGGAGTTCTGGCCGACGGGCAGTGCGCCGGGCAACGCTTCGGAGCTGAATTCGTTGCCGAAACCGGACTGGTAAGCCAGGGCTGAATCGAGGTTCATGGAGCCTCCTGAACAGGGAGTCGGCATGGCCGGACGCTCTGGATCGGAGGTCTTGGCACGCCGGGGTTATTTTTATCGTAATTCAATTACGCATAACGTAATTTGCTCGCTATCCAGCGTCAAGCTATAAAGACGCCCATTCGTTCCGGGACACGGCAGCACCATGGAAAAAACCAGCGACAGCAACGGCAAACAGAAAGTCCGCTCCGCCGAGGTCGGCACCGACATCCTCAAGGCCCTGGCCGAGTTGTCGCCGTCCACTTCGCTGTCGCGTCTGGCCGAACATGTGCAGATGCCGGCAAGCAAGGTTCATCGTTATCTGCAGGCATTGATCGCCAGCGGCTTCGCCGAGCAGAACACCGCCACCAACCATTACGGCCTCGGCCGTGAAGCGCTGCGCGTTGGCCTGGCGGCACTCAACAGTATGGACGTGCTGAAAGTCGCCGCCCTGCCCCTGGCCGAACTGCGCGACGAGCTCAACGAAACCTGTTTCCTGGCGGTGTGGGGCAATCAGGGCGCGACCGTTGTACACATCGAGCCGGCGGTGCGCGCGGTGACCGTAGTGACACAACTTGGCTCGGTATTACCGCTGCTCAGTTCATCCACCGGTCTGGTCTTCGGCGCGTACCTGCCGCACCGGGAAACCGACGAATTGCGCGAACAGGAAATCGCTGTTGGCGCTCACCCATTGGCCGACGAAAAAGCCTATGCAGTGCTGTGCGAACAGATCCGCGAACGCGGTCTGCATCATGTACACGGCTTGCTGATGCCCGGCGTCGATGCCCTGTCGGCGCCGGTGTTCAACGCCCTCGGGCAGATCGAGGCGGTGTTGACCATCGTCGGCCCGACTTCGTTGTTCCACGCCGACGAAAACGGCCCGGCGGCGCAACGGTTGCTGGCGGTGACGCGGGCCGTGAGTTGGCGGATGGGGTATCAACCCGAGAACAAGTCGGACTGACCGTTACCTGAGGTAGGTCCTGCTGGCGAAGGAATCCGGATCATCGAGAACTGACTGAATGATCGCCAGCGCCTGCAACGGCAGTCTCTGCTGTCCGGTCGCCTGAGAGAAGAATTTCTCGATGGTATAGACATCACCCAGCAACCCGATGAGATCCTTCTGCGTTTTCGTTGGAGCCAGACGGCTATAACCGGCCTTGCCCAGCGAAGCCAGTTCGACCAATGCCCAGAAAATATGGACTTGCGCCGTCACACGATCGCCATCCTTGTAAGCTTCGGCGGCCTCCCAAAGGTTTTTTGTCAGCAACGCTACACTCACCGCAATACCCACAGGCGGAATGACTATGCTGATCGCCGTAGCCGCTGCTTCCACCGCTTTGAAGACCAGTTTGAAAATGATCTCATTGAGGCTTTCTGTTTTCTCGTCGACATCGGAAATGGTCCGCTGGATCAAACCATCGAAATCACCACTGAAGTCCGTGGCTCGGGCATACGGCTGAACAACCGGCATCTGAGTGAAATTTTCCAGTTGTTCAAGATCGGTGATATAGGTTCCGACAACTTTCTGATCCTTGTACATCACCCGCTCGTAAAAATACTGCCCAAGCTCAAGTGTCTTGACGGCCGAAACGAACTCCGAAAACGGCCGGATCGAACGACCGTCGGGTGCATCCGGAGTGAAGAGATAACTCTCGACCTGCCCTGCTGTCACCCAGCGAAAAACAAAGTTTCCCACTACCGGTCGATCCCTTATCTCGAACTGGAACAACCCGGGCTCTTCGAACCCAATGGAGAACAACGGGCGGGTATCGACGTTTTCGCTGGCATCAACAATCCGCATGAGCTGATCGAATTGCGCGGCCCTCAGACGTCCGTGAAAGCGCTCCTGCAAAATGCCGATCTGCATATGGCGACGCGCGACTTGTTTGTGGATCAGACGTTTGAGAGCACCTTCGGCATGGTCAGGATCGAGGTATTTCTCATGCAGCATTGCAATGTATTTTTCACCCGGGCGTAGTGTTCGTGACCAACTGGCAATATGGCGGATATCCAGATTCATCACAGGCAGATGATCATGCGCCAATGTGAATCGGGGATAACTCCAGGGGGAACCTGCATCGTTTGCATAAAAATGGGTTTCGGTGATGATCAACTCCGTCAGTGTCATCTGCACTTGCGGGCTGACGTCAACGAAAATCCGGTCGGGATTGATCGTGATCTGTTCTCCTTTCTCGAGTAGCACCTGCTCGACGCGCTCCTTGATCAGATCAAAGCAGAACCGCTCATACGTGACAAAACCGCCTTCACGCACCATCAGCGTCTGCAATGCCTTGAGTTCGCAATTGATGCGGGCATAGCTCTGGCGTTGATCTATGGACGCTGTTCGATATCCATAGGGGCGCAGGCTTTCTTCTTCGGAAATCCGCCAGGCACGAGCATTTTCAACGATGCCGTTCAAGGCCTCGTCGGCCATGTGCGGTGTCGATGCCGAAATTATGCCTCTCCAGAGACTGGGCATTTTCTCGAGCTTTTTCAGAAAGCCCACAATCTGACGACGGTTCAAGGCATGAGCGCGGGAAGCAATGAAATCGCGCCCCGCCTGCTCCCTTGTCCAGTCGATCACTGTGATATCGACCTGGCGCAAGCTGCGGCATTCGTACCAGGTCTGACCGCCGGGAGAGTCAGGTGCATAAAGAAACAATGGTTCGCCATTACCCTTGCGAGCCCCGATGACCAGCATCTGAGACAATGGTCGCGTATCTTCGATTATGCGAATGCCATCTATCACAAAGGCATTGTCCCCCATTACGGCACGCTGAACGCTCGAGAGATAATCGTCTTTGCTGATGTGGCCCTGATATCGAGCTGCCAATGCGCTTAACAGGAGTTTTTCACGCAGCGCGTTCTTCATGGCGTCAATAACATCAGCACGTTGGTACAATTTGCCGAGTTCGGCACCGTAGACCGAGCGAACATCACGAACGAGTATGTCCTCCAGCCATTGTTGGTTCAGGCTTGAAGGAAGATCCCGGCCTTTAATGGAGATCTCCCCCCTCTGTTCCTCTTCATGCAGACCTATAATGAATTGCTCAGTCAGCGATCGGGTATCCTCCTGAACGACTTGCCGATTCCCCACACTGAAGGTGTATCGGCAACTGCACTGGATTTCATCGGCGTCGAATTCACGTCCGAACTCAAGTTGCAGAACCTCTCTCACCACATGACGGGCATAGTCTTTCAAAGAGGTATAAGGTGCCAACAAGTCCTGAAGTCTGGTGTCGCTGAGTTCGGACACCCTACTTTGTTCGAGATAAGTTCTCCTTTCCGTCTGTCCCAACCGTTCCAGCCAGGCTGGATAGCTCTCCGACAGAAGTTTTTCATTCAATGCAACATTCATTTAAATACCCTTGGAAGTTATAAAGCAAGACAGGCTTCGGCTTGACCGCCTATAAACTAACCAAGATAAAAAAACGAACACACCCGACAATCATCACAAATAATTTGGATCCATTCCGGCGCACTATGTTTTTACAAAAAACCACAACCGTCAAACGCACAAACCCAGAACTCTTGCACGCGCCACCGCATGAGTCCGGCGTTCCACGCCCAACTTTGCATGAATTCGCCTGACATGAGTTTTAACTGTGTGCAATGAGATGAATAACTTGTCCGCTATTTGCTGATTTGAACTTCCCGACGCGATTAATCGCAAAACCTGCGATTCACGCAAACTCAATGAACTTTCATCGTTATTATTATCTGGATGTTGCTTGTCCAGTGTCGAATCGGGATAAATGCCTGGCGCCTGTTCCTCAAACCTCATCAACAATCGCGACAGGTTGAATTGACTGGCTAATGTACGACCCTTGTCAAAGCACTGGCGGGCCGACTCCGGGTCATCAAGCAGCGAGACCACCTCGCTCATCGCCAACAGCAACTCGGCCTCAAGCACGATCATCCGGCTGGCGTGAGCCTGCTCGAGCAAAGACTGCAATCGCACCACTGGCTGTTGCGCCTGCTGCAACCGGGCCTCTGCCAGAATCAGCAAACACTCTATGCGCGGAATCAGCTCCAGCGTCGCCGGCGGTGCCTGCCTTGCACATGGGCCACGATAATGTCTGAGCACCCGGCTCAACGCCTCGTGAGCCAGTTCGGGTCGTCCTTGTTGCAACCAGAACTCGCTGCTGACCTGCAACAGGACGCCGCGATAAACCGTGTCCGGAATCTGTCGCTGCTGCATCAACCGTTCGGCGTCCCGCAGTCGCATGAAGGCGTAAGCGTAATTCCCCTGATCGGCGGCCAGTTGCGCCTGACCAAGAAAACCGTAAAGCACACGCTTGTCAAAGCTGCGCAGACAGTCGTCGAGCCCTTGCTGAAAGAACTCGGCTGCCCGGCCTGGTTGCCCCATGCTCAATGCCAGTCGCCCCCGGCGCAGGGCGATGCGCCCCAGCAGTGGCGTCGGTCGCTCGACGGACGAGTCGAGCATTTCGCAAAGATTGGCCAGCAACTCTTCGGCCCGGGCGGCCCCACCACGCTGCTCCAGCAACTGGGCGTGATCAAGTTCCAGCAACGCTTCAAACAACAGAGAACCTTCAGCCCGGGCCAGGCAAAGCGCTTCACGATTGATCGAGTGAGCCAACTCCAGATCACCGCACAGCAACGCCTGCTGTGTGCGGCCCGAGAGACATAGCAGACGCGCAGTCCAGGCCTGCGGCGACAGATCGATCAAGGCTTGCTCGAAATGTTCACGCGCCTCCTCCATCCGTCCTTGCAGGTGCAACAGCCAGCCTTGCTGAGCCTGCCAGCGGGCGATCAATTGCCGTTGCTGGCCAGCCGACGGTGGCGGCAAGAAACGCGACAGTTGCCCGATGCAATCTGCCGCCTGCGCAAAACGCCCGGCGAACAGCAACGCCGCCGTGATCAAACCGACCAATTGCGCAGAGCCCAGCAGCAATTCTTCACCGCGTTGCTCATAAAGACGCAGCAACAGCACGACCGTCTGTTCCTCGAACAGATGCTCGAAACTGAAGTGTTGCAACAAGCTCACCGCAACCTCGTACTCTTCGGCCAGCAACGCCTGCTCAAAGGCGCATTTCCAATGCTGTCCGGCGGCAAACCACTGACAGGCCCGGCGATGCCAGGAACGTCCGGCAGGCCAGGGTTCGTCACGCATCAAGCGCGACAGCGGCGCACATACCTGCAACCAGTCCGGAGATCCTCGCCAGGGTTCGATAAAGCATCCCAGCGTTTGCAGAGTACGCATCCATTGCGCCCCGTCCCCGGCACCGAACAGGTGATCGCAAAGGCTGGCATTGAAGCGCGGCAATTGCGCCAGCACCCGCCAGGCCTCGGCCAGCTCCGGACTCAGTCCGCTGAACAGTTCGTGTTGCAAGTAATCCAGCAAGGTGTCCATGCGTTGCTGCGGCAGGGTCTTTTGCGACCAGTCGCATTTTTGCATCATCAGCATCCGTACTCCGGCGCACCAACCGGCGCTGCGCTGAAAGATGCGCCCGGCCACGCTGTCGGCCTGGGCGGGAGGCAAGTGGCGCAACACTTGTGCAATCTCGTACCGGGTCAGCGCCAACGCCGTGCCTTCACATTCGTACAAGGCATCGTCGAGCAGCAGGCGCGGCCAGTTGCAGGACGGGCGGCGCCGAGTGCCGATCCACCACGTCACAGCCGGACTGCTGACCGCCAGCATTCGGTCGAGCAATGCATCCAGCGCCGGCTCCGGGTATCGGCAGTAATCGTCGATCAGCACCCAGGTAGCAGTAGACCGTCGCGCCAGTTCATACAGCAGCGACGCCTCGTCCCAGGTTGTCAGCCCCATCGCACGCGCAAGCCGTTCGCAACATTCGCCGACACTCAAGGAAGCCCCTGCCAGCGGCAACCAGCAGACGGTGCAATTGACGGGGGCCTGCAGCAGGCATTCGGTGAGCAGCGCGGTTTTACCGCAACCGGCCGGCGCGCAGATCAGTCGGACCCGTGCCGCGGACTCGAGCAGTGCCTCGCAAAGACGCGGACGGGGCAAGTGATGGGGAGACAGTCTCGGGAGAAAATCCGGTCGATCCAGAAGGGGTGTCATGGCGGTCATCAGGTGCGCCTTTTTATCGTTGTACGTTCACCCTAGCCCTCTCCCCGATGCTTGTTGACGAGTATTCAGTACGCTGATTGCTGCCCATAAAAAAGGCGACCAGCCGGTCGCCTTCTGTCTCGCAAGTGTATCGCTCCCTTTACCGGACGCCCTCGGCGCGCAGGGCCGAAGGTGTGAAGTCGGCCGCCTTGGCTTCGAAGCCGAATTCGAAGCTGTGCTTCTCCTCGTTCTTCATGCCCAATGCAATGTAGCGACCGGCGATGATGTCGTAGAGCGCTTCCAGCGTGTAGGCCTGGGCCTGGTGATCGTAGTAGTACTGGGCATGCCCTTCGGCCACCCGCCACAACTGTCCGCGACCGTCGTAGTGATCGGCCAGCGCCACTTGCCAGCTGTCCTCGTCGATGTACATGTGGCGCTTGGCATAGATGTGCCGCTCGCTCGGTTTTACCGTGCCGATCACTTCCCAGACCCGGTGCAGTTCGTAGCGGGTCAGGTCCTGATTGATGTGCCCGGCCTTGACGATGTCGTCGTACTTGAGCTTCGGTGAGTCGAGTTTGTAGCTGTTGTATGGAATGTACATCTCCTTCTTGCCGATCAGCTTCCAGTCATAACGATCCGGTGCACCGGAGAACATGTCGAAGTTGTCCGAAGTACGCAGGCCATCGGCGGCGGTGCCCGGCCCGTCATACGCCACCTGCGGCGCACGGCGAACCCGACGCTGCCCGGCGTTGTAGATCCAGGCCAGACGCGGCTCCTTCACCTGATCGAGGGTTTCGTGCACCAGCAACACGTTGCCGGCAAGGCGCGCCGGCGCGGTCACCGACTGCTTGAAAAAAGTCAGCACGTTGGCCGCCTGCTGCGGGTCCAGATCCTTCATCAACTGCGGCACGGCGATCTCTTCCTCGAAGCGGATCGGTGTGTAGCTGCCGTTGGTCTGCGGTGTCACCTGTGTGATGATCCGCCGCAGGTTACCGCCGTGATAACGGGTGATGTGGTTCCACAGCACCTCGACGCCGTTCTTCGGAATCGGGAAGGCGTAGTAGCGATTGCCGGTGAAATTGGCCAGGCCGTTGCCGTCGTTGATCGAGGTAACGTTCAACGCGCTGCGCTTGGCCGATTCGTAGATTTCCGGCGGCACGGCAACGGTGCGGTGGGTCGGGTAGACCGGGATCTTGTAGGTATCCGGATAGCGTTTGAACATCGCCACCTGGCCTTCGGAAAGTTTGGCCTTGTATTGGTCGACGTTAGCCGCGGTGATTGTGAACAGTGGTTTTTCGCTGGCGAACGGGTCGGCGAGAAAGCCCTTGCTGTCCACCGCCCCGGCGTTTTTCGGGATGCCACCGGTCCAGGCTGGAATCGAACCGTCAGCGTTACCGGCCTTCTCGGCGCCCAGCGGCGTCAGGCTGGTGCCAAGCTTGTCGGCCTCTTGAGGCGACACCGCCGCGATCACGTTGGCGGCCAGCAGACTGAGGGCCAGGACACCGCATTGCAGAATCATCTTGCGCATTGATTTCATCCTTCTCGGGCAGATCAGAAGTTCACGCCGAAGCTCAGGGCCACGAAGTCACGGTCAGTGAGAACGTTGTAATCGCCGCCGAAAAAGTCGGTGTAACTGAGGCTCGCGGTGTAGGTATTGCGGTAGTCGGCATCGACCCCGACGCTGATGGCCTTGGCGCCTTCGTTGAACAACCCGTTGGGACCGTAACCGGAAACGTCATGGGACCAGGACAAGTTGGGCTTGAGGTTGATCCCACCGATCACGTTGGCGTAATCGAGGATGGCCCGGGCGCGGTAACCCCAGGAGGTCGAGGTGACGAAACCGCCAGTGTCGCCACCGAATCCGTACTGGCCGTACACCGAATCTCGGCCGTAACGCAGCTTGCTGCGCGACTCCAGACCACCGACCCGGACCACCGCAGCCTCACCGACCACGGTCAGGCGTTCGGCACCCAGCACCTGATCGAAGAAGTGCGTGAGGGTGCTCTGCAGTTGCGTCACTTCCTTGCGCCGGTAGCCCTTGTTGTCGGCGCCCGGCGAGGTGGTCAGCGGGGATGCCGCGCCGCCGGCGATCGGGTTGAGCAAGGCCAGGGTCAGGTCGTTGGTGTTGACCTGCACCGGAGCGTTGGGCCGGTAGCTGAGCTCACCGGTCCATGCCGTGCCGGTGGGCAATGTGGTGGCGAAACTCGCGCCATACAGACGGATGTCTTCGGGGTATTCGAGGTAGTACTGACCACGCCCGAGCATCACGCTTTGCGCCAGCCCGGAACCGCTGCCGGGAGCGAGGCGGTTGGCAGTGCTGACCATCCCCGGCAATGCCGCCAGAGTCGACAGGCCGGCCGTGGTGGTGCCAACCGTGGGCGTACGGCTGTGGTAGTTCAGGAAATAGAGGCCATATTCGGTATCGTCGCCGAGCCAGCGCAACGCCGTACCCCACTGCCCGGAATCCCGCGCATCACGGTCACCGCCCCGGGGTACGACCACGCCTTCGCGAGTGACCTGGATGGGTTGCCCGAAGGCAGCGGCCAACGGCGCCAGCGGAGCAATCGCCGGGCTGCCGACGGTGTAACCGTTGTTGCAACCATCCGCCGCGACGTCGACACCGAAGAAGGTGCCGCAGTTGTCGAGAACAGTCTGATCCCACTCCAATTGGTAGAAGCCTTCGACCGAGAGCTTGTCAGTCAGGCTTTGCGAGCCGAACAGCATGTTTACCGGAATCAGGCCTTCCTTGATCTCCGCACCGGGCCGGCGGAAGGCCGAAACGTCGATCGGGTTGATGCTGTTGATCGAGTTGCCGATGAAGGTACTTTCGCCCCAGCTCACCACCTGTTTGCCGGCGCGCACGGTGCCCGGCAGATCGGCGATGGAGTAGTTGTGATAGACGAACGCGTCGAGAATCTGCCCGCCGGAAGACTTGGCGCCTTCCTTTCGGCCCTTGTCGCTGATGGGCTTGAACTCGCGGTCTTCGTCCTTGAGTTCGAAGTCGTACCAGTACTTGCCGCGCACGAACACACCGGTGTCGCCGTACTTCAGTTCAAGGTCGTGGATGCCCTTGAAGATCTTGGAAAAGGTCTCGCCTTTCTTGAAGTTCAAGCGCCCGTCATCACCGGTCGAAGACTGGCCCGTACCGCCATTGACCGTGCCGACCAGCGACTTGTCCGCATCGCGCATGCCCCAGCTCGCGCCGACCGACAGTGATGAGTCGAACGTGCCTTCGATTTCGCCGATGTTGAAATCGACCGCATGGGCCTGGGCACAGCAACCCAAGGCGACCGCAGCCGCCAGCGCCTGCGGTTTGAAGATGGCGCGCATTGTTGTTTTTGTCATGCGTCTTCCCCGGTGAGTGACAGAAGGCCCCACCCTACTGCCGCCGCACGGGGACGATAAGCGCACCAAGGAGGTATTCGCGCTGTCGCTCGAAAGGATGAATCCCCGCCTGGAACGGGGCTTGCCGCGAGGCATGGGCAGGCTGGATAACCCATGATCAATTCAACGGATGATGCCCGCCTCGGGACGCGACACTGTTACATGCCCCGTAACAGTGCATGTCCGGAATCGCTATTTTTCCTTTGGCTTCAAGCCCTTATTCTGAGCGGGCTTTCACGGCAGACCGCCACGAAGCAGAAAGTCCGCGACCGAGTCGTCGGCAACCGATTTCTGATGGTTTGAAGCGTTTTCGATCCATCGCCCCCGGTGTTCACTGACGTTGATTTGTAGCTCCTTGATCCAACGTCTTACCTTGGCCGCTGCGTTTGCAGCGGCCTTTTTTATGGGCGATGGTTTATCGCGTCGTGTCAGCAATCTGTCACTCCCCTCGCCACTGTCAGATGCTTCCTGAATCCTTTTCGGAAACTTCCTTATTTAAATAACGAACAACTTCTATTCGTTATTTATCACCGAATTTTCTGCCGCACTCTTCTGTAACTGCCTACAGGACTCTCGGACCCGCGCCCGACGGTTCACCTGTAACTTCTAATGGCAGAACAACTCATCACTTTCAAACAGCGCACATTCAAAAGGATATGAATATGCAAAGGCCTCCTGCATGGGAGCTGACCGAAGCTATCCACACGACAGCACCAGCGCCTCCCGGCTACAACCCGTTACCCGCAACTACATTTGATGTCAGCAGTAGCGGCGCCTTTCAACGGCCGCCTGCGTTTGCGGGCAACGTACATATCGTGAAAGGCACCGCTCAAGTGCTGGATCAGGAGTTTCAGGTCAGATCCAGTCAACTTGCACAAACCCTCGAACATGAACTTGCCGCCGCCAGACTTGAAGTTCCAACTCACCCTCTGCCACCCGCCGAGGCAATCATTCGCGAGCTCGGTGTTCGCAATACGCTGATGGCGCGCAAGACTGCCGAGTTCCATCGCCAGACCGCCTTGGGCAACACGTTTTATGGCAGCGATCCCCTGAACCGGCCGTTGAACGATTTCACTGCGCGGGCGCGAACGATGGAGCGCCCTCTCAAGCCAGATGGCATTGCCTTTCAGACCTGGTCGTTTTCATACAGAGCTGCTCACGAAGCGAGGCTCTTGTCGCAATCGTTGCAGTTGCTCAACCAGCAGCAAGTCAATGTACTCAACTGGCTGGCGACCGTTCAGGCCAACGACCAAGCGCGAATCGCCGCCGAGCAACAAGCGCAGAGAGCCGCTGCCGAACTGGCGCGGATCAATGAACAAGCTCGACTTGAAGCGCTGGCACAAGCTGCACGCGTAGTGGCCGAGCGAGAGCAAGTTGCCGCCGAACAACACCGTCAGCAAGCACTCGCAGAGGCGGCACGGCAGCAAAAGGAACAAGAGGAAATCCAGGCTCGTGAAGAGGCGCGCCTTGCAGCGCTGGCTGAAGCACAACGGCTTGCTGCTGAGCAGGCGCAAATCGCCGCCGACGCTGCCGCGCAACAGATTGCTGCCGAACAGGCACGCCAGCAAGCGCAGGCCGATGCTCAGCGCCGCATGGAAGAGCGCCAACTGCTGGCTGAAAAAACACGCCAGGAAAAACAGCAGAAAGCGCTGCGAAAGGCACAAAAAAGACGCCGCAAAAAAGCGCGCAAGACCGCCAGGGAGCAAGCCCGACGGCAAGCAGAAAACGCCCTGAGCGGACAATCTCCCGTCTTTGCCAATGCCGGATCGATGGCCGCATTCGGCCCGACCTTTACCGGGCCGCTCGGTGTTTTTGGCAACAACCCGGCAACCACGCTGGCACTCAGAACGTCGCTGCGAACGGCGGTGTCCCTGGCGCTGGCGGCCATCTCCACAGCGGCGGCGCCGGTGATCGTCGGGTTCGCCGCTTTGCTCGCGCCCTCGAAACTGGGCAACGGCGATCTTTACTCTGCCAGCGTTCCACTGTCAGACCTGGCACCCGACTTGAGCAGCGATGAGCTGTATCAGTTGGCCGCCATTGGAGGGGAAGTCGATCTGCCGGTCAGGCTGGGTTCGTCGACGATAGGCGACAAAATCGAGTTCGTCGTAGTCACCACAGATGGTCTGACTGTTCCCGCCAATGTGCCCGTCAGGGCTGCTCACTTCGACGCTCGCACAAATACCTATGTTTCCACCGCCAGTGACACCAACGGCCCCACGCTGACCTGGACGCCATTGGTCAATCCACTGAATCCCTCGACGGATTTACCGCAGGTCGATTCGGAACTGCCGGTTTACGACGGCGCTGAAGTGGTTCCTGCAGAGGGGCGGGTTGATCCGTTTCCTGAACTGGATCGGTATGAGTTGGGTGGGTTTATCACGGTTTTTCCGATTGAGTCGGGGATACCGCCGCTGTATGTGGTTTTCAGCAGTCCTTATGACGGGGCGTTCGTCAGAGGGAAATTCAGTGGCCGCGTTTTCAATCCGAACCAAGCTGGCGGGCCAGTACTTGATCTGGACTGGCGATCTGCGGTCATAAGTCGCGCCGGAATCGATGCGGTGAAGCTGCATATCGCACGCCTCGATCAATCAGATGCCAATGACGTGATGATCCAGCGATTAGAAGAAATTCTCAGCGGACGGCTGGCTTTCACGGATACGGATCTACGCTATTACACTCATGAAAACAGGGAGCTTGAACGGTTTCGAGCGCTGGGCTTGAGTGATGCCTTCCGACCCGACAGAGAATCTCCCATGTGGAACAACGCACACACTGCGACATTGGAAGATTTCAAGCTGGAAGATAATGAGTCACTGCTCTATTCGAAAGACGCCATAGCGGCTGCGGACAAACAAGACGAATTGTTTTTTAGAAACTTGTTAAAAGGAGGCAAGCAGTGAGCATCATCGAACAGATCGTCAAAAATGAAACGGTAGAAGATGTCCTGACTGTCTTCGCACTCGGCTCCGCGATTCCGTCGCTAGATCGAATGTTTGGACGGTATCGATACGAAGTCATCGAAAATGGTGAGTTACTGAAAACCTACGCCAGGCTTTTCGAGGAGGGCGTGCTCGCCAATGGTGATGGGCCAATCGCTACCAAAGGCCCGAACTGGAAAGCTCCTGATTTCATGTCAAACAACAAATACGCTTAGCAGAGCGACGGGCCACCCAGTATCAACTGGGTGGCCCTCTCCACCTACAACGAATACTTCTGCAAATTCGCCATCATTTCCTTCAGCGCCTCGATGTTGTCCTTCGGATGCGCCGCCCCTTCGAAATCACAAATCTGCTGCCAGTGCGCCGCCACATCTTCCGGTGAGAACCCCACGCGCGGATCGAACCCGGCGCCCAGGCTGCGCTCCCAGCGCACCTTGCCCATCCAGCCGCCGCCGACTTCGAACAGGCCCGAGGTTTCCTGGCATTGCTCGCTGGCCAGGTACACCACCAGCGGGCTGACCAGTTCCGGTTTGAGTTGTTCGAACACTTGCGGCGGGATCAAGCCTTCGGTCATGCGCGTGCCGCCGGTGGGTGCGATGGCGTTGACCAGGATGTTGTTCTTGCGACCTTCGATGGCCAGGGTACGGGTCAAACCGTAGAGACCCAGCTTGGCCATGCCGTAGTTGGACTGGCCGAAGTTGCCGTAAATGCCCGAGGTCGAGGCGGTGAAGATTACTCGCCCGTAGTTTTGCTCGCGCAGGTGTGGCCATGCGGCGCGGGTCACTTTGTAGGCGCCTTCGACGTGGACGCGATAGACCAGATCCCAGTCGGCATCCTCCATCTTGTGGAAAGTCTTGTCCCGCAGGATGCCGGCGTTGTTGACCACCACATCGACGCGACCGAATACATCGAGGGCGTTCTGCACCAGTTTGTCGCCGTCGGTCACCGAGTCATGGTTGGCCTCGGCGATGCCGCCGGCCTCACGGATTTCCGCTACCACGCGGTCGGCGGCCGAGGCGTTGGCGCCTTCGCCCTGGGTCGAGCCGCCGAGGTCATTCACCAGCACTTTGGCGCCCTGTTTGGCGAACAGCAAAGCGTGAGCGCGCCCCAGGCCACCACCGGCTCCGGTGACGATCACGACTTTATCTTCGAAACGCACAGACTCATTCATCGGGGCAACTCCAGCAGGCCTGAGGGACAGTGTCCCTGAGTGTCAGGCACGACGCGTGCGGTCACAACGAACACGACTGAGGCTGAATGGTGCGCGATAAGGCTGGGGGATGATGAAACGGTCCAGAGGCGCAATGCGCCTCCGCCCGTCGATCAGGAGCACGCCACTTTGCGCGGCGGCAACACGAAGTGATCACGAAATTCGAGGTAGTACTTGAGCACCTGCACTGGCGCTTCGCTTTGCGGGTAATGACCGATGCCGGGCAACAGCACGGTGTCCGCGTCGGGAATCAGTTCGCGATAACGCTCGACCATATGAGCGCCGGAGATCGGATCGACTTCGCCATCGATCACCCGCAGCGGCACCTCGCCGCGCTGCATTGCCGCCACCCAACGGTCACGCCGCACCCGGCGTTCGGGGATGTAAGTGATCAGTTTGTGCATGATGCGCGGGCCGCGATTGCACTCGATCAGGCTCCAGAAATCATCCATTTCACTTTCACTCGGCCGGGTGTCCGGGCCGAAGATCTGATGAAAACTCTTCACCAGCGCATCGCGGGAAAAAGCGCGGCCGATCATCCAGCCCAACGGACTCAGCAAGAGTTTTTGCGTCAACAATGGCCGATGGGTTTCCGGAAACAGACCACCGTTGAGGAACACGCAACTGGCAACTTCGATCAGATCCTCGTAATGCCGGGCCAGCAGTTCCTGGGCAACGCTGTCGCCATAGTCATGGGCGAGGATATGCACCGGTTGCTCGATCTGGAGATGCGCGAGCAACGCCTGCTGCAGATCGGCCTGTTCCAGCAGGCTGTAGGTGTGGTTCAACGGTTTGGCCGAGTCGCCGAAACCGAGCATGTCGCAGGCGATCACCCGAAAGCGCTGGGCCAGCGGCTGCCACAGGTAATGCCAGTCCCAGCTGGCCGTCGGGAAGCCGTGGATCAGCAGCAGCGGCTCGCCCTGCCCGGCCGTCCAGTAACGGATCGGCTGGCCACGAAAGACAAACGTCTGGCTGCGTTTGCGCCAGGCACTCAGAGGAATCTCGGCGAGAGGCATTACAGTTTATACCCCGGGTCTTGTTTATCGAGTTTGCGCAGCAACGCCGGCCAGGCCAGCGCGCCACCCATGCCTTGAGCACTTTTGGTGACGCCGGCGATCATCGCCTTGGCGCCTGCCAGAATCTGCGGCTCGATGGCGATCAGTTCGGCACCGCCGGTTTGCGCCATGACCTGGATGTCGCAGGCACGCTGGAAAGTGAACATCATCAGGAACGTGTCGGCGATGGTGCCGCCGCAGGTCAGCAAGCCGTGGTTGTGCAGCATCAGGAAATTGTTTTCGCCGAGGTCGGCCTGCAACCGGGCCTTCTCTTCGTGATTGAGTGCCACGCCTTCATAAGCGTGAAAGGCCAGGCTCGACAACACGAACAACGATTGCTGACTGATCGGCAACACCCCCTGTTTCTGCGCCGACACCGCAACGCCGGAAGCAGTGTGGGTATGCAGCACGCAGGCCACGTCATGGCGCACTTCATGGACGGCACTGTGAATGGTGTAACCGGCGGGGTTGATCTCGTAGGGGCTGTCCATGAGTTTGTTGCCGGCCTGATCGACCTTCACCAGGCTGGACGCAGTGATCTCATGGAACATCAGGCCGAACGGGTTGATCAGGAAGTCTTCGGTGCCCGGCACCTTGGCCGAAATGTGGGTGAAGATCAGATCGTCCCAGCCATGCAGGGCGACCAGTCGATAGCAGGCGGCGAGATCGACCCGGGTCTGCCACTCCGCGGCACTGACCTGATCTTTGACATTCAAGGAGGAAGGGACGGGGGCTACGCTCACTGTATGCACCTCTGTTTTTGTTTTTTTCGGCAGGTGTCAGCAGTCTAGTCAGCCCCGGGGTTTCGCGTAGTTGCATTGGCAGCCAGCTTGATGACTGAGCGGGTCAGCTGCGCAAACCGCTTGGATCCATGTCAAAGCAACGACGCCAACAAAGGTGCGGCGAACAGATTGAGCAGCCCGGTGAGCACCATGACCAGCCCCGCCACCGAACCTTCTTCGCCCCCCACTTCATGGGCGCGACTGACGCCCGCACCATGAGCGCCAACGCCAAACAGGGCGCCGCGCGCCAGGGCACTGCGCAGCGGCAGCCACTTGAGCAACACCCCGCCCAGCATCGCGCCGAACACCCCGGTGAACATCACGAACACCGCCGTCAGTTCAGGTACGCCACCCAGATCCTGCGCCAGCGGCATGGCAAACGGCGTGGTGATCGAGCGCGGCACCAGTGACAGCGTCACCGAGCTGTCCAGCGCCAGCGCTTTCGCGAGACCGAACGAAGTGGCAATCGATGCAGCACTGCCGGCGAGCATGCCCAGCAGCAACGCTGACCAGTGACGCACCAGCAGACGCCGCTGTTGCCAGATCGGCACCGCAAAAGCGACGGTGACCGGGCCGAGCACCAGCATCAGCCAGTGGGTATTGCTGGAGTATTCCGCATAAGCGGTATGCAGCGGCACGGCGAGGGCCAGCAATAATGCGGGGACCAGAATCAGTGGCGACAGCACGTAGCGACCGGTCCGGCGATACAGCCAGCGACTGAACAGGTAGGCCAGCAGCGTGAACGCCAGCCAGAACATTGGCATCAGCTCAAACTTCATGGGACCGCCTCAGGCGCACGGCCAGTTCCACGGTGAACGCCGTCACCAGCATCACCATCAGCGTACTCGCCGCAATCACCAGCAGAATTCGCCAGCCGTCATTACGCAGCAATGCGCCGTAATCCAGCAGGCTCATCAGGGCCGGAATGAAGAACAGCAGCATCTCGGCCATCAGCAGTCCCGCGCCCATTTGCAGCGCCGCCGGTTTGACCCAGCCAAACGCAAAAGCCAACAGTAGCAACGCCATGCCGATCACGCCGCCGGGGATCGGCCATGCCAGCCATGCAGCCAACTGGCAGCCGAGCAGATAGAGACCAAGCAGCACGGCCAGTTCGGCCAGCAGGCGAGAGAGGTATTTGAGGGTCGAGGCTTTCATCGGTGGGCTCCTTTCAGGCGCCTATTTTACGAACCCGACTGTCATCTCCGAAGCGAATTGTTAGACTCAAAGCCATTCCAATCCGGAATCAGGCCATGGAATTCAAACAGCTCAAAAGCTTCGTCGAAGTCATGCATCAGGGTGGTTTCACCCAGGCGGCGAAAACCCTGCACATCAGTCAGTCCGCCGTGAGCAAACAGATCGCCCAGCTCGAACAGAGCCTCGGCACCCCGCTGCTCGATCGCCTGGGTTCGCAATTGCGCCTGACCGCCGCCGGCAGCGTGGTGCTGCAACGGGCCGAAGGCATGCTGCGTTTGCGCGATGAATTGCTTACGGAACTGGATGACCTCAGTCATCTGGCGCGCGGCGAACTGCGACTCGGTTTGCCCTTGCTCGGCAGCGATGCACTGTTTGCCGGGCTGTTCGCCGAATACCGACGGCGTTACCCGAACATCAGTGTGCAGTTACTCGAAGGCGGCAGCCGAAACATCGAACAGGCGGTATTGAGTGGTGAACTGGAGCTGGGGGGCAGTCTGCGGCCGAAAGACCCACAGTTCGACTTCCAGCCATTCTGCGATGAACCGCTCGATGCGCTGCTGCCGCGGGATCACCCGTTGGCGGCAAAAGGTGAAATCGGTCTGGAGGAACTGGCTGAGACGCCGTTCCTTTTGTATCAGCGCAGTTTCGTACTCAACGATCGTTTGCTTCAGGCGTGCCAGCAGATGGGCTTCACCCCGAAAGAAGGTGGCCGTAGCGGTCAGGCGGATTTTCTTGCGGCACTGGTGGCCGCCGGGCAGGGCGTGGTGCTGCTGCCCAGCGTGGTGGCCCGCGGTCTGGTGCGGCCAGGCGTGGTTCGCCTGACCTTGAAGGCGCCCGACTATCTGCGCTGGGATATCGCGTTCATCTGGCGCCGGGGCGCCTATCTGTCAAAGGCTGCGCAGGCCTGGCTCGCACTGCTGCGCGAGCGCGGGATCAGCCCTTGAGCGTGGCGATCAACTGCTCGAGCCATGGCTCCGCGTCGGTTTCCGGGGTGACGCTTTCGCTGGCGTCAATACGCAGCATGTCCTGAACTTCACGCACGCCCAGCTCACTGAACAATTCACGCATCTGCTCGCCACCGCCACAGAACGTGTCACCGTAACTGGCGTCGCCCAAGGCGATCACTGCGCCGGGCAAACCGCGCCAGGCCGCCGGCAACTGGTCGCGAATGCTCGAGTACAGCGGTTGCAGGTTGTCCGGCAACTCGCCCATGCCGGTGGTCGAAGTCACGGCGAGCAAGGCCTCGGGGCCGAAAGTCTGGAGATCGGCGAGGCTGGCGCGCGAGTTGTAGAAGGTTTCAAAACCGGCGGCGTTCAACAGGCTCTGAGCGTGGCGAGCGACTTCTTCGGCCGTGCCGTACACCGAGCCGGAGAGGATGGCGACTTTCATCAATCTGATCCTGAAACTGAAAAAAAGAGCGGCGATAGTAACAGCCAGCGACGCCCTGTTGCGATTGGCTCTCGATAAGCGCTGATGGCCAGTAGACAGCGCCAATCGATCTTCTAGAATGCCTGCCACCGACAACCCTGAAGGGATTCAAAGATGATCAATGCCAGCCTGCTGCAAATGGTGATCAACGCGTCGAACGATGGAATCGTGGTGGCGGAAAAGGAAGGCGATCAGGACAACATTCTGATTTACGTGAATCCTGCTTTCGAAAAACTGACTGGCTATACCAGTGAAGAAATTCTTTATCAGGACTGCCGTTTCCTGCAGGCCGGAGATCGCGATCAGCCCAGTCTGGAATTGATTCGCGGCGTATTGAGAAACGGCGGCTCATGCCGCGAGATCCTGCGCAACTATCGCAAGGACGGCACACCGTTCTGGAACGAGCTGTCGCTATCAACGGTAAAAAATGCTGACGATGGACAGACGTACTTCGTCGGCGTGCAAAAGGACGTGACCGTTCAGGTCAAGGCGCAGCAGCGGGTGGCGCAGCTGGAAGCCCAAGTCGCGGCACTCGAGGCAGAACTGGCGGCCATCAAAGCGACGAACGGCGCAAACAAAACAGCGAACTAAGTGTCATTAACTACAATCACCAATGACTTTGTAATTATTTATTTCGAGCTAGCCATGCAACGCGACACCCTCCTGACCCAGGACGAGCTGGATTTTATCCAGACCATGCAACACAACCCGCAGCTCAATGTGCGGGATGCGACGTCGAGCCTGCTGGTCAACGGTGGTTCGCAGATCCGTGACCTGCTCACGCGCCTGGCGGCCCATGAACAAGTCACCATCCAGGCCAACTTCGAAAATCAGCAGATGACCTTCCCGTTGCATCTGGTGGAAGACGAGTTCCACGCCCTGCACCTGCGCCTGGGTGTACCGAGCATCTATGAAGACGGACCGATGGTGCGTCCATGGCGCCTGACCCTGGAAGAGCCGGTGGCACTGGAAAATGCCAAGGGCCAGCCCGGTACGCTGTGGGTTCACGAGGTTTCGCACAAGGGTGTGCTGCTGGAAGTGCGCAACAAGACCAAACCACCGAAGCATTTTGCCTTGTGGTTCAGCCCGTCGGGCTACGAGCGGATTTCCCTGCGCGGGACGTTCGAGCGGGAAACCGAAAGCGGCTTTTATGCTTACGAGCTAAGTCAGAGCGATGCCGACGAAACCGAGCGTCTGCGCCAGTTCATCCTGCAACAGCATCGTCTGACCCACCCTGCCATGCACACCTGAGTCTCAGGTATCCAGCGTCCCCGCCAGAAACCGATTCATGCGTTGACGCATGGTCGATCCTTCATTGCCCAGGCAGCCGACCGCTGATCCGGCGAGGCTGTCCTGCGCCAGATCGGCGGCATCGCCCGCCAGCATCAACTGACAATCCAGACTCAAGGCCAGACGATTCAGACGTCGTGGCAGCTCTGCAGTCGGCGCATGATTGGAAAACAGCACCAGCGCCTGAGGCCTGGTCTTTTCGCACACCAGCGTCAGTTCATCGAACGGCTGGCCGGTGGTGAGTACACGAACACCCGCGTCATTGCCGCTGAGAAACAGCGCCGCCACCAGTAACTCAAGCTCACGACATTGACCGGCCAGTGCGCTGACGATCACCTTGCGCGGTTGCGAGCCGCGTAGCATGACGATGCGCTGCAGCACCTTCGCTCGCAGAAAACCATCGAAGAACAGCCACTCGCTGGTTTGTCCGAAAGCGTCCTGACGCTGCAACATTTGCAGCCATAACGGCATCAGGATGTCCTGAAACACTACAGGCAATGCATAGGAGGAGAAAATCTGGCCGTAGAGCTGATCCAGCGCCTGATCGTCGAATGAACCGACCGCGTGCCGAACCTGTTCCTGCCACTGCAGGTAGTCCGTCTGCACACTGTCATCGGATATGAACGGGGCCAGGACTTTCATCGGCTCGGTCTTGGCCAGAATCCTGCCGATCTTGCTCACGGCGACACCCCGATCGATCCAGTCGACGATGCTGCGAACGCGCTCGATATCGGTCATCGAATACAAACGATGCCCACTTTCGGTGCGTGTCGGCTGGATCAAACCGTAGCGACGCTCCCAGGCGCGCAGCGTAACCGGGTTCACGCCGGTCAGCCGCGCTACTTCGCGGATAGGGAAAAGCTCTTCGCGCTCCAGCGCAACAGAGGCCGGGAAAGCAGGACGAACGTCAGTCATGACAGGCATTTGCGCGGGTACGTCCTCGTTAGCGAGTGTGAGCGTAGTGGATCCCATTCTACTCCGGATGCCATTGAGCGGTTCAAGCGGTGAAATGAGACGAAAGTCTCTGGTTTGTCACGCAGATGAGGAATAATCCTTGCTTGTCGAAAAACGCAGCCCTCTACCCGGCGCTGCGTCAGGCGAAACTCCTACCCGGAGCGACGCAATGCAATACGGAGATACACAATGTCTACTTCCCCCGTCACGCTGATGGTCGCGCGTCGCGTCACCAATGGTCGTTATCAGGATCTGATCGCCTGGTTGCGAGAAGGCGAACAACTGGCCACCGACTTCCCCGGTTACCTCGGCTCCGGCGTACTGGCCCCGCCTCCCGGCGACGATGAATTCCAGATCATATTCCGCTTCGTCGACGAACAGACCCTGCATGCCTGGGAACACTCGGCATCGCGCACCGCATGGCTGGCCCGTGGCAGCGATCTGTTTGCCCACCCGACGGAACATCGGGTCAGCGGCATTGAAGGCTGGTTCGGCGCTGCCGGTCATCGCCCCCAGCGCTGGAAACAGGCCGTGGCAATCTGGCTGGCGTTCTTCCCGGTGTCGCTGCTGTTCAATTTCGTGCTGGGGCCGCTGCTCGCTGAAATGAGCCTGTTGCCGAGGGTCTTCGTCAGCACGCTGTGCCTGACCCCGTTGATGGTCTACTTCTTCATTCCGCTGTCGACCCGCCTGCTGGCCGGCTGGCTCAACCCGGCGCCTGCGCGCCCGCTGCCCGCCGCGCCCTCTACGCAAAATCGCTGAAGCCGTCGCTCGCGTCGCTGTTATAGTTTTTGCTCTGACTTCGACGCGAGCCGTACATGACTTTTCCCACAGCTCCCATCCTCATCACCGGCGCCGGCCAGCGGGTCGGCCTGCATTGTGCGCAGCGTCTGCTGGACGACGGCCATCGAGTGATCTTCACCTATCGCAGCGAACGACCGGGAGTGAAGGCTTTGCGGGATCTGGGCGCCCTCGGGCTGCACGCGGACTTTTCCAGCGAAGCCTCGATCCTCGCGTTCATTACCGAACTGAAGACCCACACCGACAGCCTGCGCGCCATCGTGCACAATGCCTCACAGTGGCTGGCGGAAACCGACGACGGCGAAGCCGAAGCCTTCTGCCGCATGTTTAACGTTCACATGCTGGCGCCGTACCTGATCAACCTGCATTGCGCCGGCCTGCTGCAACGCTCGAACCCCGCCGACATCATCCATATCAGCGACGACGTCACCCGCAAGGGCAGCAGCAAACACATCGGCTATTGCGCCAGCAAGGCCGGGCTCGACAGTCTCACGCTGTCCTTCGCCGCGCGCTACGCGCCCTCAATCAAGGTCAACGGCATCGCGCCAGCCCTGCTATTGTTCAATCCCGACGACGACGCAGCGTACCGCGCCAAGGCGCTGGCCAAGTCCGCACTGGGCATCGAACCCGGCAGCGAAGTGATTTATCAGAGCCTGCGTTATCTGCTCGACAACCCTTACGTCACCGGCACGACCCTGACCGTCAACGGCGGGCGGCACGTCAAGTAATACGCCCCGCGAGGATGCTCCATGACCCGTTCCCTGCCCGAGAGTTACCGCGAGATCCTGATCGGTCTCGGTGAAGACCCTGACCGCGAAGGATTGCTCGACACCCCGGTGCGGGCGGCCAAGGCCATGCAGTACCTGTGTCACGGCTACGAACAGAGCGTCGAGGAAATCGTCAATGGCGCGCTGTTTGCCTCCGACACCGACGAGATGATCATCGTCGCCGACATCGAGCTCTATTCGTTGTGCGAACATCACCTGCTGCCCTTCATCGGCAAGGCCCATGTGGCTTATATTCCGACGGGCAAGGTACTGGGACTGTCGAAGATCGCACGGCTGGTGGACATGTTCGCCCGCCGCCTGCAGATCCAGGAAAACCTCACCCGACAGATCGCCGAGGCGGTCCAGCAAGTCACCGATGCCGCCGGTGTCGCGGTGGTCATCGAAGCCCGGCACATGTGCATGATGATGCGCGGTGTCGAGAAACAGAATTCGACCATGAACACCTCGGTCATGCTCGGCGCCTTCCGCGAGTCGAGCAACACCCGCCAGGAGTTCCTGCAATTGATTGGACGGAGCAAGTAAATGCCACAACTTCAACCGGGAATGGCGCGCATCCGGGTCAAGGATCTGCGCCTGCGCACCTTTATCGGGATCAACGAGGAGGAAATCCTCAACAAGCAGGATGTGCTGATCAACCTGACCATCCTGTACGCCGCGCAGGAAGCGGTGCGTGACAACGACATCGACCACGCGCTGAACTACCGCACGATCACCAAGGCGATCATCGCCCACGTGGAAGGCAACCGTTTCGCGCTGCTCGAACGCCTGACCCAGGAGCTGCTGGATCTGGTGATGGCCAACGAATCGGTGCTGTACGCCGAAGTCGAAGTCGACAAGCCGCATGCCTTGCGTTTTGCCGAATCGGTGTCGATCACCCTCGCCGCCAGCCGCTGAACGTGTCTGGCGCTCCGGGCGTCAGACTTTTATCATCCGCGCCACGATTTGACTGCACAGAGCCCACCATGACCGAGCAACAACGCCTCGAACTCGAAGCCGCCGCCTTCCGCCGGCTGGTCGCCCACCTGGACAGCCGCAAGGATGTGCAGAACATCGACCTGATGAACCTCTCCGGGTTCTGCCGCAATTGCCTGTCCAAGTGGTACAAAGCCGCCGCCGACGAGCGCCAGATCGACGTCAGCCTCGACGATGCACGCGAAGTGGTTTACGGCATGCCGTACGCCGAGTGGAAAGCCCGATATCAGCAAGAAGCCAGCGCCGAACAACAAGCGGCGTTCGCCAAAGGAAAACCCAATGAGTGATCTGAACACCCTGCGCGCCAGCCTCAAGAGCGGCGAACACGTTTTTGCCGACACCCTGGCGTTCGTCGCCTCCGGTTACGACTACCAGCCTCAGGCGTTCAACAACGGCGGCCTGGAAAACGCGGCCGGGCAGAACGAAGGTTCGTGCAAGACGCTGGGTCTGGCGTTGCTGGAAGGCTTGAGCGATGAAGAAGCGCTGCTGGCGTTCGGCGAGCACTACCGTTCGGTTGTTGCAACGCCTGAAGGCAGCGACCACGGCAATATCCGTTCGCTGATCCAGCACGGTCTGGCCGGTGTGAAGTTCGAAGCACAACCGCTGACCCGCCGCTGATTTCCGAGCGAATCGCAGGTACAAAAAAACCGGCCATTGGCCGGTTTTTTATGTCTGCGATCTTAGAACGAAGCGTTCTGCAGATCGTCCAGATAACGCTCAGTGTCCAGTGCCGCCATGCAGCCGGCGCCGGCCGAGGTGATGGCCTGGCGGTAAACGTGGTCGGCCACGTCGCCGGCGGCGAAGATGCCTTCGACGCTGGTCGCGGTAGCGTTGCCTTCACGGCCGCCCTGAACGACGAGGTAGCCGTCTTTCAGCTCCAGCTGACCTTCGAACAGCGAGGTGTTCGGGGTGTGGCCGATCGCGATGAACACGCCGTCGACCTTGATTTCGTCGAAGCTGCCGTCGTTGTTCTTCAGACGCGCACCGGTCACGCCCATGTTGTCGCCCAGCACTTCGTCCAGGGTCGCGTTCAGTTTCAGCTCGATCTTGCCTTCGGCCACACGGGCGTTGAGCTTGTCGATCAGGATCTTCTCGGCGCGGAAGGTTTCGCGACGGTGGATCAGGGTGACCTTGCTGGCGATGTTGGCCAGGTACAGGGCTTCTTCGACAGCGGTGTTGCCGCCGCCGACCACGGCCACCGGTTTGTTGCGATAGAAGAAACCGTCGCACGTCGCGCAGGCCGAAACGCCTTTGCCCATGAACGCCTCTTCCGACGGCAGGCCCAGGTAACGAGCGCTGGCGCCGGTGGCGATGATCAGGGCGTCGCAGGTGTAGGTGCCGCTGTCGCCGGTCAGGCTGTACGGTTTGGAAGCGAAGTCCACGGCGTTGATGTGATCGAAGACGATCTCGGTTTCAAAACGCTCGGCGTGCTCGCGCATGCGCTCCATCAGCACCGGACCGGTCAAACCGTGGACGTCGCCCGGCCAGTTGTCGACTTCGGTGGTGGTGGTCAGTTGACCGCCGGCCTGCATGCCGGTGATCAGCAGCGGCTTGAGGTTGGCGCGGGCAGCGTAGACAGCAGCGCTGTAACCGGCAGGGCCGGAACCGAGAATGATCACTCGCGAATGACGGACTTCAGACATGAACCTGTCTCCTGTTGACCGGCCAATACATCAGGCGCGGACGCCGGACTGCCGGCGAGAATAAAAAAGGACTGTGGATAACCTTGGGGAAGGCGTGAGCTCGACAGTCCTGTAAAAAGTTGGGTGCAGCGTATCGAGGGGGGCAAGATTAAGGAAATACGGTTTAACAATCCAGCTCATAGGTGGTCTCTATGCCGACACACGGACGAGATGGACGTCTTTGTTACAGTGAATGTCGATCCCGCTGCCGCGCTTTCCCAGCTTATGCAAAGCCGGTAAGGTCGGCGCGTTTTCCCTTGCTCGGAGCACCCTATGCCCGCCCCTGTTCTCTCCGGCCCGCAATACCTGCGCGAAGGCCTGAAACTGGTCCTCAGTCCAGGACTGCGCCTGTTCGTGCTGCTGCCGCTGGCGATCAACCTGGTGCTGTTCGTCGGATTGATCTATTTCGCCGGCCACCAGTTCAGCCTGTGGGTCGATTCGCTGATGCCGTCGCTCCCCGACTGGCTGAGCTTCCTGAGCTACATCCTGTGGCCATTGTTCGTGGTGCTGGTGGCGTTGATGGTGTTTTTCACCTTCACTATGCTGGCTAACGTGATCGCGGCGCCGTTCAACGGTTTTCTCGCGGAAAAAGTCGAAGTCGTGGTGCGTGGCAGCGACGATTTCCCGGCCTTCAGCTGGGGCGAACTGATTGCGATGATCCCGCGCACCCTCGCCCGGGAAATGCGCAAACTGGGCTACTTCCTGCCCCGGGCCATCGGCCTGTTCATCCTGTCGTTCATCCCGATGGTGAACATTGTCGCCGCTCCGCTGTGGCTGCTGTTCGGCGTATGGATGATGGCGATCCAGTACATCGACTATCCGGCGGACAACCACAAACTGGGCTGGAACGAAATGCTTGCCTGGCTGCGCCAGAAGCGCTGGCAGAGCATGAGCTTCGGGGGGATCGTCTACCTGGCGCTGCTGATCCCGGTGGTGAACATCCTGATGATGCCAGCGGCGGTGGCCGGGGCAACGTTGTTCTGGGTACGCGAGCGCGGTGCTGAAAACCTCGTGACGCAACGCTGAGCGCGCGTCACAAATCCATCATCCGAACGTCACAAGCGCGACATGGCCTCAGCCGACACTGAGGCCATGACGACAGCTCTACATATCACCCTGATCAGCGAAACCTTCCCACCGGAAATCAACGGCGTGGCCAATACCCTTGGCCGCTTGTGCGACGGCTTGCGCGCGCGCGGGCATAGGGTGGAACTGGTGCGGCCGCGTCAGGGGGACGATCCGCATCGCACTGAGGACGATGCGCTGCTGTTGTGCCGGGGCTGGCCGCTCCCGGGTTATCCGGGGTTGCAGTGGGGTCAGTCGTCGATGCACAAGTTGCTGCGCCGCTGGACACACCAGCGCCCGGACGTGCTGTACATCGCCACCGAAGGCCCGCTCGGGTTGTCAGCACTGCGCGCGGCACGTCGCCTGGGCATCGCCGTGGTCAGCGGCTTCCACACCAATTTCCAGCAGTACACCAATCAGTACGGTCTCGGCCTGCTGACGCGTTTACTGACTCATTATCTGCGCTGGTTCCACAATCGTTCTGCGCTGACCCTGGTGCCAAGTGTCAGCCAGCGACTGGAACTGGAGCGGCGGCATTTCGATCGTCTGGCGCTGCTGTCACGGGGGGTAGACAGCCAGTTGTTCCACCCGACCAAACGCCTGAACGCCCTGCGTGAGCAATGGGGACTGAGCGAGCAGGACATCGCGGTGATTCACGTAGGACGCCTGGCGCCGGAAAAGAACCTTGGCTTGCTCAAACGCTGCTTCGAAAAGCTCACCAGTGCTTATCCAAAGCGCAATCTGAAACTGATCATCGTCGGAGACGGACCGCAACGGGTGGCACTGGAAAAGGAATTGCCCGACGCGATTTTCTGCGGCTCTCAACGCGGCGAAGCATTGGCGGCGCACTATGCGTCCGGCGATCTGTTCCTGTTTCCGAGCATGACCGAGACGTTCGGCAACGTCGTGCTGGAGGCGCTGGCTTCGGGTCTTGGCGTGGTGGCGTACGATCAGGCGGCGGCTGCGCAGCATATTCGCCACGGCTACAACGGCGTGCTGGCGATGCCGGGGGATGAAAAAGCGTTTTGCGATGCAGCACAGTGGCTGCTGGAGGAAGATGAAACCTTGCGCTGCGTCAGATTGAACGCCCGCCAGCATGCCAGTCGTCAAGGCTGGGCGGCGATCATCGAGCAGTTTGAACAGCATTTGCAGGGAGCTTGCCGCGACCTGCGCGACAAGCCCCCCACTGCGATCAAACCAGCGTCATCAACGCCTCACGGCTGAACGGCAGAATGTCCTGCTCGCGGCCTTCACGCACTTTCTGCGCCCAGTCCGGATCGACCAGCAGCGCGCGGCCCACTGCCACCAGATCGAACTCATCGTTGTTCAGACGCTCCAGCAGTTTTTCCAGGCTGGCTGGTTGCGCCACCTTGTCGGTGTTGACCATGAACTGCAGGAACTCGCCATCGAGGCCGACGCTGCCGACGGTGATGGTCGGTTTGCCGGTCAGTTTGCGGGTCCAGCCCGCCAGGTTCAGTTCGGAACCATCGAATTCCGGCTCCCAGAAACGGCGCGTCGAGCAGTGGAAAATGTCCACGCCAGCGTCGGACAACGGCTTGAGAAACTCGCCCAGCGCCTCCGGGGTTTGCACCAGACGTGCGGTGTAGTCCTGCTGCTTCCACTGCGAGAAACGGAAGATGATCGGGAAGCCCTCGCCCACTGCAGCGCGCACGGCCTGGATCAGTTCGATAGCGAAACGCGAACGGTTGGCAAGGCTGCCGCCGTATTCGTCGGTGCGCTGGTTGCTGCCTTCCCAGAAGAACTGGTCGATCAGGTAACCGTGGGCGCCGTGGATTTCCACACCATCCATGCCGATGGTCTGGGCATCTTTGGCAGCCTGAGCGAAGGCCGCGATCACGTCCTGGATGTCCTGCTTGGTCATGCCGTGTACCACGACCTGACCGTCCTTGAGTTTCTCGGTCGGGCCATAACCCGGGACGCTGGCATCCGGCTCGGTACCGATACGACGAACGCTGCCGACGTGCCACAGTTGCGGGACAATCTTGCCGCCCTCGGCGTGCACCGCGTCGACGACTTTCTTCCAGCCGGCCAGTGCCGCCTCACCGAAAAATTGCGGCACATTCGGGTAACCGTTGGAGGCCTGATGGCCGACGGTGGTTCCTTCGGTAATGATCAGGCCGACGCCGGCCGCCGCGCGACGACGGTAGTACTCGATCACTTTGGAGTTGGGTACGCCGCCCGGAGAGAACGAACGGGTCATCGGCGCCATGACCACGCGGGTCGGCAATTCGAGGGCACCGAGCTGGAACGGTTTGAACAAGGCTTGAACAGGCATGGGAGGCTCCACGAAAAATTAATCGGCGGGCATTGAATTCATATGACGGCGATAATATGCGGAGTACCAACAGTCTCATAGCACTATTGATCTGAATGATTAAGGGTCAAAAGGCAGGCAAAAAAAATCGCAGCTCGATGGCTGCGATTTTCGCGTTTCAGCTCAGGGCTCTTTCAATCGCCGTAATCACCGCAGGATCATCCGGCGCCGTGCGCGGCGAGAAACGCGCCAGAACGCGACCGTCCTTGCCGAGCAGGAATTTCTCGAAATTCCAGGTGATATCGCCGGGAAATTCGGCGCCCTCGCCCGCCAGCAGACGGTAGAGCTGATGGCGATCGTGGCCGTTGACTTCGAGCTTCTTCGACAACGGAAAACTCACGCCATAGTTGAGGCTGCAGAATTCCTGAATCTCCTGCTCGCTGCCCGGTTCCTGGCCGGCAAACTGGTTGCACGGCAGGCCCAGCACGCTGAAGCCTTTGCCCTTGTATTGCTGATAGAGGTTTTCCAGCGCCGCGTACTGTGGAGTCAAGCCGCATTTGGAGGCGACGTTGACCACCAGCACGACTTGGCCCTTGAAGGGTGCCAGCGGTAGCTCCTGACCATCCAGGGCTGTCAACTTAAGGTCGTGAAAAGCACTCATGACGAACTCCAGATTCCCGTGTTCTACTCGAAACAGCCACTTGGCGAGGCCACCAAGGACAGCCGCGGACTAAAAAGGCGCCCTCGGGCGCCTCTCCAGTTCTCTGAGCTTAGCGCAGAAAATCAGTGGTGATGGCCACCTTCGCCATGGACGTGACCATGAGCGACTTCTTCCTGGCTGGCGTCACGGATGGCAACGACCTTCACTTTGAAGTTCAGGCGCTGACCGGCCAGCGGATGGTTGCCGTCGACGGTGACGTCGTCGCCGTCCAGGTCACGAATGGTGACGATCTGCATCTGGCCGTCCGGCGCCGAAGCGTGAAACTGCATGCCGACTTCCAGCTCGTCGACGCCTTCGAACATGCTGCGGCTCAGGGTGCTGACCAGTTCGGCCGAGTACTCGCCATAGGCATCTTCCGGCTCAACGGAAACTTCCAGCTCGTTGCCGACTTCTTTGCCTTCCAGGGCTTTTTCCAGGCCCGGGATGATGTTGCCTGCGCCATGCAGGTAAACCAGCGGAGCGCCGCCGGCGGAGCTGTCGATGACCTCACCAGCGTCGTTGGTCAGGGTATAGTCGATGGAGACAGCCTTATTGGCGGCGATCAGCATGGGGCGAGACCTTTTGCATAAGAATATAGAAAGGCCAAGTTTAGCGAAGCAATCGCTCGAAAGCGAACACAACCCTGACAAACGGGATTCGACGATCACAGGCTTCCATCAGGACGAGGACGGTCACTGGGTGGTCGAACTTTCCTGCGGCCACACCCAGCACCTGCGTCACCAGCCGCCGTGGCAGTCACGGGCATGGGTGCTGGACGCAACGCAACGTATTGAAAAAATAGGCCAACCCTTTGCTTGCGGTTGGTGCGCACAAGGCTCGGTTAGCGCTAACCTTGACGCCTGAAAAATCGGTGGAAGGCCAGCCATAGGCCAACGCCCTTGCCATGCACCCTTAGAGAATCCGCATGCAAACTTTTTTTATCGCGCCCACCGATTTTGGTGTGGGTCTGACCTCCATCAGCCTCGGGCTGGTGCGTACGCTGGAACGGGCCGGGCTGAAGGTCGGCTTCTTCAAACCGATTGCCCAGCCGCATCCGGGCGACACCGGCCCTGAGCGCTCCACTGAATTGGTGGCACGCACCCATGGCCTGAAGCCGCCGCAGCCACTGGGCCTGGCTCACGTCGAGCGGATGCTCGGCGACGGTCAGCTCGACGAGCTGCTCGAAGAAATCATCGCGCTCTACCAGCAGGCAGCCATCGGCAAAGACGTGCTGGTCGTCGAAGGCATGGTGCCGACCCGCAGCGCCAGCTATGCCGCACGGGTCAACCTGCACCTGGCCAAGAGCCTGGATGCCGAGGTGATTCTGGTCTCGGCGCCGGAAAACGAAGTGCTGACCGAACTGTCCGGCCGCGTCGAGTTGCAGGCACAACTGTTCGGTGGGCCGAAAGACCCGAAAGTCCTCGGCGTGATCCTCAACAAGGTCAAGACCGACGAGAGCATGGACGCCTTCGCCGCGCGCCTGAAAGAACACTCACCGTTGCTGCGCAGCGGTGATTTCCGTCTGCTCGGCTGCATTCCGTTCCAGCCGGAACTCAACGCCCCGCGCACCCGCGACGTCGCCGACCTGATGGGCGCCCAGGTGCTCAACGCCGGCGACTACGAAACCCGGCGCATGACCAGGACCATCATTTGCGCGCGCACCATGCGCAACACCGTGGATCTGCTCAAGCCCGGCGTGCTGGTGGTGACCCCCGGCGACCGCGACGACATCATCCTCGCCGTCAGCCTCGCGGCCATCAACGGCGTACCGCTGGCCGGCTTGCTGCTGACCAGCGACACCCTGCCGGATCCGCGCATCATGGACCTGTGCCGTGGCGCATTGCAGGCCGGTTTGCCGGTGTTGTCGGTGAGCACCGGCTCCTACGACACCGCCAACCTGCTCAACGGCCTGAACAAGGAAATCCCCGTCGATGACCGCGAGCGTGCGGAGATCATCACCGATTTCGTCGCCAGTCATCTGGATGCCAACTGGCTGCACCAACGTTGCGGCACGCCACGGGAAATGCGCCTGTCGCCAGCGGTGTTCCGCTATCAATTGATTCAACGCGCGCAGGCCGCCAACAAACGCATAGTCCTGCCCGAAGGCAGCGAGCCTTTCACCGTGCAAGCGGCGGCGATCTGTCAGGAGCGCGGGATCGCCCGTTGTGTGTTGCTGGCCAAACCGGCAGACGTCGAAGCCGTCGCCCGGGCCCAAGGCATCGTGCTGCCGCCGGGGCTGGAAATCCTCGATCCGGACCTGATCCGCGAGCGCTACGTCGAACCGATGGTCGCCCTGCGCAAGAGCAAAAGCCTCAACGCGCCGATGGCCGAGCAGCAACTGGAAGACACCGTGGTGATCGGCACCATGATGCTGGCGCTGGATGAAGTCGACGGACTGGTTTCCGGCATCATCAACACCACCGCCAACACCATCCGCCCGGCCTTGCAACTGATCAAGACGGCGCCGGGCTGCACGCTGGTGTCGTCGGTGTTCTTCATGCTGTTCCCCGAAGAAGTGCTGGTCTACGGCGACTGCGTGATGAACCCGCATCCGAGCGCCAGTGAACTGGCCGAGATCGCCCTGCAAAGCGCCGACTCGGCCGCCGCGTTCGGCATCACCCCGCGCGTGGCGATGATCAGCTACTCCAGCGGCGAATCGGCCACCGGCGAAGAAGTCGAGAAAGTCCGCGAAGCCACCCAGCTCGCCCACGAACAACAGCACTCGCTGCTGATCGACGGGCCGTTGCAGTACGACGCTGCTGCGAACGAAACCGTGGCCCGGCAACTGGCGCCGAACAGCCAGGTGGCCGGTCGCGCCACGGTGTTCGTATTCCCCGATCTGAACACCGGCAACACCACCCACAAAGCCGTGCAGCGCAGCGCCGATTGCGTCAGCCTCGGCCCGATGCTGCAAGGCCTGCGCAAACCGGTGAACGACCTGCCGCGCGGCGCGCAGGTCGACGACATCGTCTACACCATTGCCCTGACTGCGATTCAGGCTGCCAACCGACCTTTGGATATCTGACTCAATGCTGGCCTTTCTCCCTGCCCCCTTGCGCGGCGTGATCGCCGCGCTGCTGTTGGCGCTGAACACGATTCTGCTGTGCTCGTTCCTGTTTCTCGTGGCCCTGATCAAAGTGCTGCCGTTCGACCTCGCACGCCGTGCCTCGCGCTGGCTGATGAGCCACACCCACGAAGCCTGGATCAGCAACAACAAAGGCTGGATGAACCTGGTCCGCCGCACCCGCTGGCACCTCAGCGGCATGCAAGGCCTGGACTATCAACACTCGTACCTGATCACCAGCAACCACCAGAGCTGGGTCGACATTCTGGTGCTGCAATACGTGCTGAACCGGAAAATTCAGCCGCTAAAATTCTTCCTCAAACAGGAACTGATCTGGGTGCCGATCATCGGTCTGGCGTGGTGGACGCTGGGCTTTCCGTTCATGAAGCGCTACTCGAAAGCTTATCTGGAGAAGCACCCGGAAAAGAAAGGCAAAGACCTGGAAACCACCCGCAAGACCTGCGCGAAATTCCGCAACAACCCGGTAGGCATCTTCAACTTTGTCGAAGGCACACGCTTCACCGAAGGCAAACACGCGCAGCAGCAATCACCGTTCAAATACCTGCTCAAACCCAAGGCCGGCGGCATTGCCTTCGTGCTGGATGCAATGGGCGAACAGCTGGAATCGATTGTCAACGTGACCATCCACTACCCGGGCGGGCGTCCAGGCTTCTGGGATCTGCTGTGCGGTAACGTACGGGACGTGGTGGTGCATTTTGAAGAACTGAAAATCCCGCCGCAGTTCATCGGCAAGAACTACGACCAGGACGGCGAATACCGCCTGCAATTCCAGAGCTGGATCAACCAGCTGTGGCAGGACAAGGATGCGTTGCTGGAGCAGATGCATCGCGAATATCCGAACCAACGCTGATCCCTTGAGATAGCCCCGACAGAAACTGGCCGGCCGTCAGGCCGGCTCCCACAGAAAAGCAGTTCGCTTCTCGCTTCCCACCACTCAACACGATGAGCGTTAGCTCAAGTACCGCTTTTGACGTGCCGGCCCCATCGGAAGGCTGAGTGGAGGGATTTATCCGGGGGTGGGCGCGCAGCGCCGTTTGGCGAAGCCAAACGCATCGAGAGGAGGTGCAGCGAAGCAAACCGGAGGCGATGCCCCCGGATGAATCCCGGAGCGAAGGAACGCCGAGCCACAGCGAGGCGCCGAACGTTGGGGCAAGACTTTTTGGTTACTTTTGGCTGGGCCGGCATTCCGGGCGTTTGTCAAAAGTGACTCGCCGTAAGGGCGAAACCGCCAGCCGCAACACCCGAAGAAACGGATATTCACCCCAACCAACCCAATAAAAAACCCGCCGATAATCACTCATCGGCGGGTTTTTCATTTCCAGCTAACGCTTAAATCGCGCCACGCTTGCGCAGCAGATCCAGCACTTGCTTCACACCCTCTTCCAGCGACAGCGACTGGGTATCGATCACCAGATCAGCATCCAGCGGCACGTCATACGGGAAAGACTCACCCGGAATGTTATCGCCACCGGCCGCGTACAACCCTTGCGGATCACGCTCGGCGCAAACAGTCGGCGAAGCCTGGACATAGACCGTCAGCAGACGCTCCTTGCCGATCAGGTCCTTGGCCTGTTCACGACCTTCAGCACTCGGCGCCACAAACGCAGCAAGCGTCAGCAGACCCGCTTCGTTGAACTGACGCGCCACGTGTGCAGCACGACGCCAGTTCTCGGTGCGACCGGCACGATCCTGCGGCAGACCCTTGTTGAGGTCATGACGCAGATTCTGGCCATCGAGTACAAACACCGCACGTCCCATGTCGAACAGCTTGCGCTCGACCGCGTACGCCAGCGTGCTCTTGCCAGCACCGGACAGGCCGCTGAACAGCACGGTGGCCGGTTGCTGACCGAAACGCTGGGCGCGTTCTTCGGTTGCTACATGAGCCAGTTTGCCATGGTGGGTGGCCGTGCCATGGCAAACTGGCTGAGCCACGATCATGCCGGCGCCGACGGTGCCGTTGGTCAAACGGTCAATGATGATGAACGCGCCAGTGGTGCGGTTGCTGTCATAACCGTCGAGGGCGATCGGCGCGTCGAGCGCGATCTTCACCTTGCCGATTTCGTTGAGCTGCAACGCGCTCGCCGGGCCTTCTTCGAGGGTGTTGACGTCGACCTTGTTGACGATGCTGGCGATAGACCCCGGCACGTAACTGGTGGCGCGTTTGATGTCGTATTTCTTGCCCGGCAGCATCGGCTCTTCAGCCATCCATACCAGCATCGCTTCGAAGCTGTCGGTCACCGGCGGTACGTTGTCGGCGTGTACCAGCAGGTCGCCACGGGAGATGTCGATCTCGTCTTCCATGGTCAGAGTCACGGCCTGACCCGGGCCTGCATGCTCCAGCTCACCTTCGAAGGTGACGATGGATTTCACGCGGCTGCTCTTGCCCGACGGCAGGACCACGACTTCGTCGCCCTTCTTGACGATGCCGCTGGCCAGGGTGCCGGCGAAACCGCGGAAGTTCAGGTTCGGCCGGTTGACGTACTGCACCGGGAAACGCAGATCGGTGAAGTTGCGGTCGCCCGCCACTTCCACGGTCTCGAGGATTTCCATCAGCGACTGGCCGGTGTACCACGGCGAGCGCTCGGACTTGTTCACCACGTTGTCGCCCTTCAGAGCGGACATCGGCACGAAGTGCATGCTCGTCGGCTTCATCTTCAAGCCTTCGGCAAACTTCAGGTAGTCGGCCTTGATCGACTCGAACACGCCCTGATCGAAGCCCTTGAGGTCCATCTTGTTGATGGCGACAACGATGTGCTTGATGCCCAGCAACGAGGCGATAAAGCTGTGGCGACGGGTCTGGGTCTGCACGCCGTAACGGGCGTCGACCAGGATAATCGCCAGGTCACAAGTGGATGCACCGGTGGCCATGTTGCGGGTGTACTGCTCATGGCCAGGGGTGTCGGCAATGATGAATTTGCGTTTGGCGGTGGAGAAATAGCGGTACGCGACATCGATGGTGATGCCCTGCTCGCGCTCGGCCTGCAGGCCGTCGACCAGCAACGCCAGGTCGATGTCGTCACCGGTGGTGCCGACTTTCTTCGAATCGCGGGTGATGGCTTCGAGGTGATCTTCGTAGATCATCTTCGAGTCGTGCAGCAGGCGCCCGATCAAGGTGCTCTTGCCGTCATCGACGTTACCGCAGGTCAAAAAGCGCAGCAGCTCTTTACGTTCGTGCTGGCCCAGGTAGGCGAGGATGTCCTCGCTGATCAAATCAGATGCGTGCGACATGACAACCCCTTAGAAATAACCCTGACGTTTCTTGTCTTCCATCGAGCCTGCGCCATCGTGGTCGATGACCCGGCCCTGGCGCTCGGAAGTTCGCGTCAGGAGCATTTCCTGAATGATGTCCGTCAGGCTTTCGGCCTCGGACTCCACCGCGCCCGTCAACGGGTAGCAGCCAAGGGTACGGAAACGCACTTTCTTTTTGACGATGCGCGCTTTGTCCTCGTCGGACAGGTGCTCGAGGATGCGCTCGTCGTCGATCATGATCAGCGTGCCGTTCTTCTCGATCACTTCGCGTTCGGCGGCGAAGTACAGCGGCACGATCGGGATACCTTCGAGGTAGATGTACTGCCAGATATCCAGCTCGGTCCAGTTCGACAAAGGGAATACGCGGATGGATTCGCCCTTGTTGACCTTGCCGTTGTAGACGTTCCACAGCTCCGGGCGCTGGTTCTTCGGGTCCCAGCGGTGCTTGCTGTCACGGAACGAGTAGACGCGCTCCTTGGCACGGGACTTCTCTTCATCGCGACGGGCACCGCCGAACGCGGCGTCGAAACCATGCTTGTCGAGTGCCTGCTTCAGGCCCTCGGTCTTCATGATGTCGGTGTGTTTGGCGCTGCCGTGGGTGAACGGGTTGATGCCCTGCGCAACGCCATCCGGGTTGACGTGGGTGATCAGGTCCAGACCAAGTTCTTCGACCATCTTGTCGCGGAACTTGTACATCTCCTGGAATTTCCAGCGGGTGTCGACGTGCATCACCGGAAACGGCAGTTTGCCCGGGAAGAACGCCTTGCGTGCCAGATGCAGCATCACGGCGGAGTCTTTACCGATGGAGTACAGCATCACCGGGTTGTCGAACTCGGCGGCCACCTCGCGGATGATGTGGATGCTTTCCGCCTCCAGCTGTTTCAGATGCGTCAGTTTGTCGACCATGGCTACTCACGAAAGCTTTCTTATGAACGGCCAGCGGGCCGTGTTCGAGCGGGGAATCCTAGCACAGCGCCCCCTTCTAATCAGGACGCCAACTAGATCGAAAGGGCATATGAATATGCCCGCTCGTTCGGGTGTTTTTCAGGGGAAAGTCAGATCGGATTCGGGCAGTCGATGAAGATGTGCTCAAGGGCAAACCGCTTCGCCAGATAGTCGCCCAGCGCCTGCACGCCGTAGCGTTCGGTGGCGTGGTGGCCGGCAGCAATAAAGCTGATGTCGTTTTCCCGGGCGCTGTGGAACGTCTGCTCGGAGGCTTCACCGCTGAGGAACAGATCGACGCCGGCAGCGATGGCATTGTCGATGTAGCCCTGACCACCGCCGGTGCACCAGCCGACGCGACGAATCATTGCGCTGCCTTCGATCAGCAGCGGCTCGCGGCCCATGCGTTCCTGCACACGACGGGCGAAATCGCGTGCGGTCACCGGCTCGTCCAGCGAACCGACCAGGCCAACGATCTTCAGGTTGTCAGGATCCAGCGGCCCTTCAACAGTAATGTCGAGCTGCCGGGCCAATTGCACGTTGTTGCCGACGTCCAGGTGCAGATCCAGCGGCAGGTGATAGGCCAGCAGACTGATGTCGTGTTTGAGCAGGGTCTTCAAACGACGCTGCTTCATGCCGGTGATGCACGGGTTCTCGCCCTTCCAGAAATAACCGTGATGCACCAGCACCAGATCGGCTTCGGCCTCGACGGCAGCATCGAGCAGCGCCTGACTGGCGGTGACGCCGCTGACGATGCGCATCACCTGCGGACGGCCCTCGACCTGCAGGCCGTTGGGGCAATAATCGGCAATTTTCGCACTGCCGAGATAACGGTCGGCTTCTTCGACCAGGGTACTGAGGGCAACGGCCATGAAAGACTCCTGAAAATCCCGTTCAGAGGCACGCGCGGCCTCGTATAATGCGCGACATTATGGGCGGTCTGACCCCGCCTGCAACCTTTCCAGGACGTGCTTAATGCTCAAGGCGCTGCGTTTTTTCGGCTGGCCGCTGTTGGCCGGTGTGCTTATCGCTCTGTTGATTATTCAGCGTTACCCGCAGTGGGTCGGGCTTCCGAGCCTCGACGTCAACCTGCATCAGGCTCCGCAGACCACCAGCGTGCAACAGGGGCCGGTGTCCTACGCCGACGCGGTGGTCATTGCCGCGCCGTCGGTGGTCAACCTCTACACCACCAAAGTCATCAACAAACCGGCGCATCCGCTGTTCGAGGATCCGCAGTTCCGCCGCTTCTTCGGTGATAACTCACCGAAGCAGAAACGCATGGAGTCGAGTCTCGGCTCCGGCGTGATCATGAGCCCGGAAGGCTACATTCTGACCAACAACCACGTTACCACCGGCGCCGACCAGATTGTCGTGGCGCTCAAGGACGGTCGTGAAACCCTGGCCAGGGTGATCGGCAGCGACCCGGAAACCGACCTCGCGGTCCTGAAGATCGATCTGAAAAATCTGCCGGCGATCACCGTCGGTCGCTCCGACAATATCCGCATCGGCGACGTGGCCCTCGCCATCGGCAACCCGTTCGGGGTCGGCCAGACCGTGACCATGGGCATCATCAGTGCCACCGGCCGTAACCAGCTGGGCCTGAACAACTACGAAGACTTCATCCAGACCGACGCGGCGATCAACCCGGGCAACTCCGGCGGCGCGTTGGTGGACGCCAACGGCAACCTCACCGGCATCAACACGGCGATCTTCTCCAAGTCCGGCGGCTCGCAAGGGATCGGTTTTGCGATTCCAGTGAAACTGGCGATGGAAGTGATGAAATCGATCATCGAGCACGGCCAGGTAATTCGTGGCTGGCTGGGGATCGAGGTGCAACCGCTGACGCAGGAACTGGCCGAGTCGTTTGGCCTGTCCGGGCGTCCGGGGATTGTAGTGGCGGGGATTTTCCGCGACGGTCCGGCACAGAAGGCCGGCCTGCAACTGGGTGACGTGATTCTGAGCATCGACGGCGAACCGGCCGGCGATGGCCGCAAATCGATGAACCAGGTGGCGCGGATCAAGCCAACCGACAAGGTCACGATTCAGGTGATGCGCAATGGCAAGGAGTTGAAGCTGACCGCTGAAATCGGCCTGCGTCCGCCGCCAGCGCCGGTACAGGAAAAGGAAGAGTAAGACTTTGTTCGCGTCATTGGCGCGAATAACAGACATTCTCAACAGGCATGTTATATTGTTTCAATTAGCACATTGGAACAACATAACATGTCATCTCGAAAAAAGGCCTCTCTCCTCGGCCTGACCCTTGGCCTGCTTGGCGATCCCGTGTTTGCCGATGAACCGCAAACGCTCGAACTCGACGCCATCAGCGTCACCTCCGATTACGAATCCCCTACTGGCCCGGTCAATGGCTACCGCGCCACGCGCTCGTCCAGCGCCACCAAAACCGACACCGCAATCCGCGATATTCCGCAGGCCATCAGCGTGGTGCCCGCCAGCGTACTCAAGGATCTGGGCAGCACCAGCGTCGAACGCGCGCTGGATTTCGCCGGTGGCGTTTCAAAGCAAAACAACTTCGGCGGCCTGACGCTTTACGAATACAGCGTGCGCGGCTTCACCACCTCCGAGTTTTACCAGGACGGCTTCAGCGCCAACCGTGGTTACCCGAGCACACCGGACGCCGCCAACATCGAGCGCATCGAAGTGCTGAAAGGACCGGCCGCCAGCCTTTACGGCCGAGGCGATCCGGGTGGCACGGTCAACATCGTCACCAAGAAACCGCAGCCCGAGGCCTTCACCACCCTGCAAACCAGTGCCGGCAGTTGGGATCGTTATCGCACCGCGCTGGACGTCAACACGCCGCTGGATGATCAGGGTGATGTGCTGTCGCGAATCAACCTCGCGGTCGAGGACAACAACAGCTTTCGCGATCACGTCGACAGCAAACGGGTCTTCGTCGCCCCCTCTTTCAGTTGGCGGTTGAACCCGGACACCAGCCTGCTGGTGGAGAGCGAATTCGTGCGTCATAGCTCGACCTTCGACCGCGGCATCGTTGCGCCAAACAATAAATGGAGCGGCGTCTCGCGCTCGACATTCCTGGGTGAGCCGAACGACGGCAACATCGACAACCACAACAACAGACTGCAAGCCACGCTTGAGCACCACCTCAGCGATGCCTGGAAACTGCGCCTGGCCAGCCATTACAAGGAAGGCAAACTGTGGGGATTCGCCTCCGAAAACCGTCCTTTGAATGCCGATGGCCACACAGTCAACCGCCGCTATCGCGAACGCGATACCAACTGGCACGACAGCATCACCCAGCTGGAACTGCGCGGCCTGTTCGACCTCGGCACCTGGCAGCACGAACTGCTGATCGGCAGCGAGTATGAGAACTTCCGCAAGAACGAGCGCGTCACCACCATCGCCGGCGGGCCTTACGCCATCGATATCTATAACCCGGTGTACGGCCAGCCCAAACCCAACGGCGCACGCTCCGGCACAGACTTCTTCGAACACGTCGAAAGCCATGCGCTGAACCTGCAGGATCAAATCGTCTTCAGCGAAAAACTGCGCGGGATGATCGGTGCGCGCTTCGAGCATTTCGACCAAAACATCGATGACCACAGCCGCAACACCACCAGCCGCCAGACCCACGATGCGCTCACCCAACGTGCCGGCCTGCTCTATCAACTGACACCGGACACCGGCCTGTTCGCCAACGCCTCGACCTCATTCAAACCGAACAACGGCCTCGATGCGGCTGGCAAATCCTTCGATCCGGAGGAAGGTGTGGGTTACGAAATCGGCATCAAGAACGAGCTGTTCGACGAACGGTTAAGCAGCACCCTCGCCTTCTTCCATATCGACAAGGAAAACGTCCTCGCCCTCGACCCGGGCACCGACACCAGCCGCGCCATGGGCAAGGCCCGCAGCCGGGGTTTCGATCTGCAAGTCACCGGGCAAGTCACCGACGCCGTCAGGGTGATCGGCGCCTTCGCCTGGATCGACGCCGAAGTCACCAAGGGTGATGCCGCGATTCCTGCCGGTAGCCGCATCCTCGGGGTGGCCAAACGCAGCGGCAGCCTGCTGGGTGTCTACGAGTTTCAGGACGGCCGCTTGCGCGGCTCGGATATCGGCGCGGCGTTCACCTACGTCGGTGACCGCTCGGGTGAGTCCGGCAGCGATTTCGAGCTGCCGGCCTATCACACCGTCGACCTGCTGGCCCATTACAAGGCCAGCGACACCGTCACTCTCGGACTGAATCTGAACAATCTGTTCGACGAAAAGTATTACGAGCGCTCGTACAGCAACTACTGGGTCAACCCCGGCGAGCCGCGCAATTTCACGGTCAGCCTGACACTCAACCTGTAAAAGGACGTCACAATGCATTACGGCAAATCCCTGCTGCTCATCGCCGCGCTGTTCGCCACTCACGCCTCGGCCCATGGTTTGTGGACCGAACAACGACGCGGCAATATCGAAGTCGTCTACGGCCACGGTGCCGAGGACAATGCGTTCAAACCGCAGAAAGTCAGCGGGGCGTGGGCCTTTGACGCGAGCGGCAAGATGATTCCCGTCAGTGTGCAGCGCCTGGCAGATCACGCCCGCCTGCAACCGTTGAAACCGCCGGCGGTGATGGCCGTGGCCCTGAACAACGGCATGTGGTCGCAAACCGCCGACAAGAAATGGGTCAACGAGGGGCGTAGCAAAGTCCCGGGAGCCATCGAGTCGACCGAGACCCTCAAGTACAGCCTGGCGATTTATCAGCCCGGAGCGAAGTTGCCCAAACTGGATCAGATCAAATTGCTGATTTTGCCGGAGGTCGATCCGCTGACCGTCGGGCCGGGGAAATCATTGCCGGTGCGGGTGTTGCTGGATGGCAAACCGGCCGCGGGCGTGAAGTTGATCGGTGACTACCGCAGCGCGCCGAATACCTTGAGCACTGAAACCGACAAGGACGGCCGCGCTCAGGTGCTGGTGCGTAATGAGGGATTGAATGTGATTGCGGCGCAGGTGGAAGTGCCGGTGAAGGACAGTGCAGAGGTGAGCAGCAGAGGGTTGTTCAGTTCGTTGACGTTCCTTGGCGAGCCGCATCACGAATAAACCAGCGCTGATCCCTGCGGGACTGAACCCACAGGGATCAGCGTCGTTTCAGAGTTCGCCCAGACCGTCGATCAACGCCTGATTCTGTTCCGGCGTGCCGATCGAGATCCGCAGGAACTGGGCAATCCGCTCCTGCTTGAAGTGGCGCACGATCACGCCCTGCTCACGCAGTTTGGCCGCCAGCCCCGCCGCATCGTGTTGCGGATGCCGGGCGAAGATGAAGTTGGCCGCTGACGGCAGCACTTCAAAACCTTTGGCCTGCAACTGCGCAACCACCCACTCGCGACTCTCGATGACCAGTGCGCAGGTCTTGTCGAAGTACTCGCGATCCTCGAACGCTGCCGCCGCGCCGACGTTCGCCATGCGATCGATCGGGTAGGAGTTGAAGCTGTTCTTGATCCGCTCCAGCGCCTCGATCAGGTCCGGATGGCCAACCGCCAGACCAACCCGCAGGCCCGCCAGCGAACGGGACTTCGACAAGGTCTGGGTCACGAGCAGGTTTGGATAACGGTCCACCAGACTGATCGCGGTCTCGCCGCCGAAGTCGATGTAGGCCTCATCGACCACCACCACTGAATCCGGGCTGGCCTTGAGGATTTGTTCGACGGCTTCCAGTGCCAGCAGGCAACCGGTCGGCGCGTTCGGGTTGGGGAAGATGATCCCGCCGTTCGGTTTGGCGTAGTCGGCCGGGTTGATCTGGAACTGCGCATCCAGCGGCACCGCGTCGAATGTGATGCCGTAGAGACCGCAGTAGACCGGATAGAAGCTGTAGCTGATGTCCGGGAACAGGATCGGCTGATCGTGTTGCAACAGGCCGTGAAAGATGTGCGCCAGCACTTCATCCGAACCGTTGCCGAGGAACACCTGGTTGCTCTGCACACCGTAATACTTGGCGACGGCGTTCTTCAGCAGGTCACTGTTGGGGTCCGGGTACAGGCGCAGGTTGTCGTTGAGTTCGGTCTGCATCGCCGCCAGGGCTTTTGGCGACGGGCCATACGGGTTTTCGTTGGTGTTGAGTTTGACCAGCCGGGTCAATTTCGGCTGCTCACCCGGTACATAAGGCACTAGATCCTTGACGAACGGGCTCCAGAATTTACTCATTTTCAGTTCCCCTTCACTTCGTCTTTGATGCGGTATTCAGCGCTGCGAGCGTGAGCGCTCAGCGATTCACCACGGGCCAGGATCGATGCAGTCTTGCCCAGTTCCGAAGCACCTGCCTCGGAGCAGAAGATGATCGACGAGCGTTTCTGGAAGTCGTACACGCCCAGCGGCGAGGAGAAACGCGCAGTGCCGGAGGTCGGCAGCACGTGGTTCGGACCGGCGCAGTAGTCGCCCAGCGCTTCGGAGGTGTGTCGCCCCATGAAGATCGCGCCGGCGTGGCGGATCTGCGGCAGCCAGGCCTGCGGGTCGGCGACCGACAGTTCAAGGTGTTCCGGGGCAATGCGGTTGGCAACTTCGATGGCCTGGGCCATGTCGCGCACCTGGATCAGGGCGCCACGGCCATTGATCGAGGTTTCGATGATGGTCGCGCGATCCATGGTCGGCAGCAGTTTATCGATGCTCGCGGCGACCTTGTCGAGGAACTCGGCGTCCGGGCTGACCAGAATCGCCTGGGCGTCTTCGTCGTGCTCGGCCTGAGAGAACAGATCCATGGCGATCCAGTCCGGATCGGTCTGGCCATCGCACACCACGAGGATTTCCGACGGGCCGGCGATCATGTCGATGCCGACCTGACCAAACACGTGACGCTTGGCAGTGGCGACGTAGATGTTGCCCGGGCCGACGACCTTGTCCACCTGCGGCACGCTTTCGGTGCCATAGGCCAATGCGGCAACGGCTTGCGCGCCACCGATCGTGAACACCCGGTCGACGCCGGCGATGCACGCCGCCGCCAGCACCAGCTCGTTGACTTCACCGCGCGGGGTCGGCACCACCATGACCACTTCGGTCACGCCGGCGACCTTGGCCGGAATCGCGTTCATCAACACCGACGACGGGTACGACGCCTTGCCGCCCGGCACATACAGACCAGCACGATCCAGTGGCGTGACTTTCTGGCCCAGCACCGTGCCGTCGGCTTCGGTGTAGCTCCAGGAGTCCTGCTTCTGTTTTTCGTGATAGCTGCGAACGCGAGCGGCAGCTTTTTCCAGCGCTTCGCGTTGCGCCACGGTGATACGGGTCAGGGCCAGTTCCAGACGCTCGCGCGGCAGGATCAGGTCTGCCATGGAGGCGACTTCGAGGCCATCGAATTTCTGCGTGAACTCGACCAGTGCCGCGTCACCCCGCTCGCGCACAGCCTTGATGATGTCCAGCACCCGCTGATTGACCGAGTCGTCAGACACACTTTCCCAGCTCAGCAGATGATCCAGATGTTGCGCGAAATCCGGGTCAGCAGCGTTGAGTCGGCGAATTGCAGTCGGTGCGGTCATAGCGAGAGCCTCATAGGAATGGCAAAAAACTCAGGCGCCCGAAATTACCATTCGATCCGCTTGGGCACCTGAGATTCTGGCTATGAGGCGGATAGACGGGCGCGACTTAACGTCGCGCAGGTACATCAGCCGCGGTGTCGAGACTCCACTGCCTTGCGCAGGGTGTCGATCAACGCCTGGATTCGGGCGTGTTGCATTTTCATCGAAGCTTTATTGACCACCAGACGCGAGCTGATCGTGGCGATCAGTTCCTGGGGTTCCAGGCCGTTGGCGCGCAGGGTGTTGCCGGTGTCGACCACGTCGATGATCTTGTCGGCCAGGCCGATCAGCGGTGCCAGCTCCATCGAGCCATAAAGCTTGATGATGTCGACCTGACGGCCCTGCTCGGCGTAGTAGCGCTTGGCAACGTTGACGAACTTGGTGGCAACGCGCAGACGGCCCTTTGGCTCGACCGCGCCGACCTTGCCGGCGGTCATCAGTTTGCACTGGGCAATCTGCAGATCCAGCGGTTCGTACAGGCCTTGTCCTGTGTATTCCATCAGCACGTCTTTACCGGCAACGCCGAGGTCGGCCGCGCCATGCTCGACATAGGTCGGCACATCGGTGGCGCGCACGATCAACAGGCGTACGTCTTCCTGGGTCGTGGGGATGATCAGCTTGCGGCTCTTGTCCGGATTCTCGGTCGGCACGATGCCCGCTTCGGCGAGAAGCGGCAGGGTGTCGTCAAGGATGCGGCCCTTGGACAGTGCGATGGTCAACATGGGAAACGTCAGTCCTTATCAAGGTACTCATGTCCGGTCGCAATCGGCGCCGGACATACATCGAGGGCGTCACCACCCCCGATCAAAACGAATTCAACGGACACGTCCCTGTGTCCAGATGCAGCGACTAGCCCGGAACGCGACGGATCTTGGCGCCCAGCATCTGCAGTTTTTCCTCGATGCACTCATAACCACGGTCGATGTGGTAGATGCGGTCGATCAGGGTATCGCCCTCGGCCATCAGCGCCGAGATCACCAGGCTGGCCGAGGCCCGCAGGTCGGTTGCCATCACTGGCGCGCCTTTCAGGATTTCAGTACCGGTCACGATGGCCGTGTTACCTTCGACCTGAATCTTGGCGCCCATGCGGTGCAGTTCGTACACGTGCATGAAGCGGTTTTCGAAGATCGTCTCGATCACGGCACCGGTGCCTTCGGCAATGGCGTTGAGCGAGATGAACTGCGCCTGCATGTCGGTCGGGAACGCCGGGTACGGCGCGGTGCGCACGTTGACCGCTTTCGGGCGCTTGCCATGCATGTTCAGTTCGATCCAGTCTTCACCGGTGGTAACTTCTGCACCGGCTTCGCGAAGCTTTTCCAGAACGGCTTCGAGAATGGTCGGATCAGTGTCCTTGACCTTCACGCGGCCACCGGTAACCGCGGCGGCCACCAGGTAAGTACCGGTTTCAATGCGGTCAGGCATCACTTTGTAGAAGGCCGAACCCAGGCGCTCGACACCATCGATGGTGATGGTGTCGGTGCCAGCGCCAGAGACCTTGGCACCCATGGCGTTCAGGAAGTTCGCCAGGTCGACCACTTCAGGTTCGCGGGCGGCGTTCTGCAACACGCTGCGGCCCTTGGCCAGAGCAGCGGCCATCATGATGTTCTCGGTACCGGTCACGCTGACGGTATCGAAGAAGAAGTGTGCACCGCGCAGGCCGCCTTCAGGGGCCTTGGCCTTGATGTAGCCGCCTTCGACGTCGATGATCGCACCCATGGCTTCCAGGCCACGGATGTGCAGATCGACCGGACGCGAACCGATCGCGCAACCGCCAGGCAGAGCCACTTCGGCTTCACCGAAACGGGCCACCATCGGGCCCAGCACCAGGATCGATGCACGCATGGTTTTCACCAGTTCGTACGGGGCGATCAGGGTCTTGATGGTGCGCGGATCGATTTCGACGCTGAGCTTCTCGTCGATCACAGGCTCGATGCCCATGCGACCGAACAGCTCGATCATGGTGGTGATGTCGTGCAGGTGCGGCAGATTGCCAACGGTGACCGGCCCATCGCACAGCAGGGTGGCGGCCAGGATCGGCAGGGCGGAGTTCTTCGCCCCGGAGATGCGGATCTCGCCATCAAGACGAGCGCCACCAGTAATAATCAATTTATCCATAACAATCTCGACGCCCTAGGGCTCAGGTGCGCTCGGCCCAGGCCGCGCTGCTGAAAAATTTCATAGTGACCGCGTGGATGCTGCCATCGGCGATCCATGGGTTCAAATGGGCATAGATGCTTTGCTGACGCTTGACCGGGCTCAACGCCGCCAGTTCATCGCTAATCACGTTCAGCTGAAAGTTGCAGCCTTCGCCTTCAACTTCCACCTGCGTTCCTGGCAGCTTTCCTTCAAGGAAGCTCTTCACTTCTACGGCCTGCATGCTCAACCTCAATCGGCGCCCTGTGCGCACGGGTCGGACATCATACAAAAAAGCCCCGCGCCTGCGAACCCCGCTGCGCAGGACTCTGACGGGGGGCTTCTTTATAGATGCGGGTTCAGGGTTGCGCCAACAGCTCGGTCAGCTCGCTGACCTGAGCGATTTCACGCATGTCTTCCGGCATCCCGCGGATACTGACCGCCTTGCCGGCGGCTTTCGCATCGCGAATGAAACACAGCAGCAACGACAGGCCGACGCTGCTGGACTTTTCCACCGCCGAACAATCGATCACCAATGCCGGGGCATTGCACGATTTGATCAGCGCCCGGCCCTGCTCGCGAAGGCCAGGACCGGTGCGGTAATCCAGCACACCGGTGAGCTGAAGCTGACTGGCTTCGTCCAGACGAATGGCCGACTCGGTCATTGGGCAGGCTTCTCTTGTTTCTCGGCGGTCTGCTTGGCCTTGGCCACTTCGCCGGCCCAGCCATTGATGGTCTTGTCCAGGTCGTTGCCATTGCGCTGCATCGCGTCGGCGAACTGGTCACGGAACAGCTTGCCGATGTTGATGCCATTGATGATCACGTTGCGCAGCTTCCACTCGCCGCTGATCTTCTCCAGCGTGTACTGAACCGGATAAATCGCGCCGTTGTTGCCCTTGACGGTCATGCCGACGCTGGTGCGGTCGCCCGACTCATCTTTCGGCGCATCGACGGTGATGCCCTGGTTGTTGTATTCCAGCAAGGCGTTGCCATAGAACTGGAACAGGCCACGCTTGAAGTTTTCCTGGAAGGTCTGCATCTGCGCCGGGGTGGCCTTGCGCGAGTACTTGACCGTCATGATGCTTTTGGAAATGCCTTCGGCGTCCACTACCGGACCCACAATGGTATTCAGCGCGGTGTAGAAGTCCTGCGGGTCCTGCTTGTACTTCTCTTTATTCGCCGCCAGATCGGCGAGCATCCGGTTGGTGGTGTCCTGAACCAGATCGTGCGCCGACTGCCCGGGCGCAGCGTTCGCCAGCAGCGGCAGTGTCGCGAGCAACATCAACAGGCCACGTCGCAAGGTAGAGATCATTCAAAAGCTCCTCATTTGGCGTCTTTGCTAACGGTATTGAGCAGGAATTTACCGATCAGGTCTTCCAGCACCAGAGACGACTGGGTGTCGTGAATGGTTCCACCATCCTTGAGCCGGGTTTCTTCCCCGCCCACGCTGATGCCGATGTACTTCTCGCCCAACAGGCCAGCGGTCAGGATAGACGCTGTGGAGTCGGTCGGCAGGTTGTCGACCTTTTTATCCACCAGCAGGGTCACCCGGCCGGTAAAACTGTCGCGGTCCAGATCGATCGCCGTGACCTTGCCGATGGTCACACCGGCCATGGTCACTTTGGCTCTGACCGTCAAACCGGCGATATTGTCAAAGTAGGCATAAAGCTTGTAGGTATCGGTGGTCGAAGTCGGAGACAGGCCACTGACCCGCAGGGCAAGCAGCAACAAAGCCAGGATCCCTGCCAGCAGGAACAGGCCGACACCGATTTCCAGGGTGCGGTTTTGCATCAGAAATCTCCAAACATCAAAGCGGTCAGAATAAAGTCCAGGCCGAGCACTGCCAGCGAGGCAAACACTACGGTCTTGGTGGTGGCACGACTGATCCCCTCGGAAGTGGGCTCACAGTCATAGCCTTGGAATACGGCGATCCAGGTCACGACAAAGGCGAAAACGATACTTTTGATCACGCCGTTGAGCACGTCGCTGGAGAAGTTCACGCTGTTCTGCATGTTCGCCCAATAGGAGCCTTCATAGACGCCCAGCCAGTCGACCGCGACCCAGGAACCGCCCCAGATGCCGACCACGCTGAAAATCATCGCCAGCACCGGCAGGGAAATGAAACCGGCCCACAGGCGCGGGGCAATGATGTACTTGAGCGGGTCCACACCGATCATTTCCAGGCTGGACAACTGCTCGGTGGATTTCATGTTGCCGATTTCCGCCGTCAGCGCCGAACCGGCACGACCGGCGAACAGCAGCGCCGTCACCACCGGGCCCAGCTCACGCAGCAAGGTCAAGGCAACCATCTGCCCCACCGCCTGCTCCGAGCCATAGCTCGACAGGATGTTGAACCCCTGCAGCGCCAGCACCATGCCGATGAAAATCCCGGAAACCACAATGATCACCAGCGACATCACGCCGACCGAGTGCAGTTGCTTGACCAGCAGGCCAAAACCGCCACCGATGCTGCCACGACCGAGCAAGGCATGAAACAGGAACAGGGTCGAACGCCCGAATACCGCGACGGTGTCGATCCCCGCCTGGCCAAACCGACGCACGCGCTCCATTAGTGTAATTCTGCGCATCAGCGGCGTTTCCCCAGAAGATCTGCGCGGTAATCCGTCGCTGGAAAATGATATGGCACCGGACCGTCGGGTTCACCGGTCATGAATTGACGGATTCGCGGCTCGTCCGAGTTCATCAGCTCATCCGGCGTGCCCTGCCCCAACACCTGACCATCGCCCACCACATAGATGTAATCGGCAATGCTCGCGGTTTCGGCGAGATCGTGGGAAACCACGATACTGGTGATTCCCAACGCATCGTTGAGCAGACGGATCAGACGCACCAGAACGCCCATGGCGATCGGGTCCTGGCCGACGAACGGCTCGTCGTACATGAGAATCTGCGGATCAAGCGCAATCGCCCGGGCCAGAGCCACGCGGCGTTTCATGCCGCCGGACAGTTCATCGGGCATCAGCTCGATGGCGCCCCGCAGACCGACCGCCTGCAATTTGAGCAGCACGATGTCGCGGATCATCTCTTCCGGCAACTGGGTATGAACGCGCAAGGGAAAGGCGACGTTCTCGAACACATCGAGATCGGTGAACAGCGCGCCGCTCTGAAACAGCACGCCCATGTGCTTGCGGGCATCGAACAGATCGCTGCGCGACAGCTTCGGCAGGTTCTGGCCGTTGACCCAGACCTCGCCCTGCGATGGCCGCAACTGGGCACCCATCAGGCGCAGCAGCGTGGTCTTGCCACACCCGGAAGGCCCCATGATGCCGGTGACCTTGCCGCGCGGGATGCGGATATCGACGTTATTGAAAATGCTCCGCGCACCGCGCTTGAAGGAGACTCCCTTCAGCTCGACCGCGTAGGCGTTATCGGCACTCATCTAAACTCCTTGCGATGCAGCCTCTCACTCGGACGCCTGGCTTTCTGGAGAAAGCCCTTACATCCCGGGCAGGCCGAACTGGCGGCGAACTATATCACTGCAAAGGGCAAGCGCCCAAGGCCTCTCCCCGGCCACGTTCAGCGATATGACAGGCCCGAGGCTTCTATAAAAGGGTTTTAGTAACCGGGAATGACAAAGCACGACGAACTTGCGTGAGGCTTTTCAACATAACCGCTATAATCGCCGCCTTTTCATCGGGCTATACGATTTCTGACATGAGCCAAACCAGCGACCTGATTCAATCGGCACAACGCACCATCCGCCTCGAAGTGGAAGCCGTACAAGGCTTGTTGCCCCATATCGACGCCGATTTCGTACGCGCTTGCGAGATGATTCTGGCCAGCAAGGGCCGTGTAGTGGTGGTCGGCATGGGCAAGTCCGGACACATCGGCAACAAGATTGCCGCGACCCTGGCCAGCACCGGCACCCCGGCGTTTTTTGTACACCCGGCCGAAGCCAGTCATGGCGACATGGGCATGATCACCCGTGACGACGTGATCCTGGCCCTGTCGAATTCCGGTTCCACCAACGAAATCGTCACGTTGCTGCCACTGATCAAACGCCTGGGCATCCAGTTGATCAGCGTGACCGGCAACCCGCAATCCCCACTGGCAAAGGCGGCGGAGGTCAATCTCAACGTTCACGTCGAGCACGAAGCCTGCCCGCTGAACCTGGCGCCGACGTCCTCGACCACCGCCGCACTGGTCATGGGCGACGCCCTGGCCGTGGCGCTGCTGGAAGCCCGCGGTTTCACCGCCGAAGATTTCGCCTTTTCCCACCCGGGTGGCGCACTGGGCCGACGCCTGCTGCTGAAGGTGGAAAACGTCATGCACGCCGGCCAGGAGCTGCCGCAGGTACAACGCGGCACCCTGCTTAAGGACGCACTGATGGAAATGACCCGCAAGGGTCTGGGCATGACCGTCATTCTCGAGGCCGACGGCAAACTCGCCGGGATCTTCACCGACGGCGACTTGCGCCGCACGCTGGATCGCAGCATTGATATACGCAGCGCCACCATCGACCAGGTGATGACTGTGCATGGCAAGACCGCCCGCGCCGAAATGCTCGCGGCCGAGGCCCTGAAAATCATGGAAGACCATCGAATCAACGCGCTTGTCGTCGTGGATGAGGACGATCGCCCTATCGGCGCCTTCAACCTCTCCGACCTGCTGCGCGCAGGAGTGATGTAAATGAGCACCGATCTGCTGCAACGCGGCAAAGCCATCAAACTGGCAGTTTTCGACGTCGACGGCGTCCTCACGGACGGGCGCCTGTACTTTCTTGAAGACGGCAGCGAGTTCAAGACTTTCAATACGCTCGACGGCCAGGGCATCAAGATGCTGATGAACGCCGGCGTACAAACGGCCATCATCAGCGGTCGCAAGACCCCGGTGGTCGAGCGTCGGGCGAAAAACCTGGGCATCCCGCACCTGTTTCAGGGCCGTGAAGACAAACTCGTCGTCCTCGACGGCCTTCTCGAGCAACTGGGCCTAAGCTATGAACAGGTCGCCTATCTCGGCGACGACCTGCCCGACCTGCCGGTGATTCGCCGGGTGGGGCTGGGAATGGCGGTGGCCAACGCTGCCTCCTTCGTGCGCGAGCATGCCCATGGTGTTACCCAGGCCCGTGGCGGCGAAGGTGCCGCCCGTGAATTCTGCGAACTGATCCTGCGCGCCCAGGGCAGCCTCGATGCCGCCAACAACGCGTACCTGTGAGTCAAACCATGTTTAGCAAAAAGTTTCGCAACATACTGCTGTTCGGCTGCATCGCGGCGATTTTCGGCGCGGTCGGCTACTGGAACATCAGCCCGGAACGCTTCCTCGACAAGCCTCCCGTCTCGACAGAAGAGAGCCCGATCGACTGGTACGCGACCAATACCCACACCTTGCAATACCTGGAAGACGGCAAGGTGCAGTACGAAATGACTTCCGACAAGGCCGAGCACGTCAAGGCGACCGACATTACACTGGTCACCAAGCCCGACCTGAACATGTATCGCGGCACCGACTTTCCGTGGCACGTGACCAGCGAGCGCGGTGAAGTGAACTCCGGCGGTACCGAGGTCGAGCTGATCGACTCGGTTCGCGTCAAGCGCACCGATGAAAAGAACCGTGACACCCTGATTACCAGCACACGCATGACCGTGTTTCCGCAGCAGCAATATGCGCAGACCGAGCAACCCGTTAGAATCGACGGCGCTGGCGGTGTATCGACTGGCGTGGGAATGAAAGCGTATTTGAAGGAAAGCAGGATACACCTGCTATCGAACGTAAGAGGACAGTATGAGGCTCGTTAAAACCCTCCCTATTTTGCTCAGTCTGGGCGCAGCACTGGGAAGCGTGAGCGCCTGGGCTCTGCCGAACGATAGTCAGCAACCGATCCGCATCCAGGCTGACGATGCTCAGCTCGATGACAAGAATGGTATCGCGACCTATAAGGGCGATGTGATCATCACCCAAGGCTCGATGATCGTAAAAGGCAACACCGTGACCATGACCCGTGCGCCCAACGGCGATATCGACGTCGTGACTTCGGTGGGCAACCTGGCCTACTTCGAGCAGTTGCAGACCCAGGGCGACGCCAAGCCGGTCCAGGGCTACGGCGTGACCATTCAGTACCACGCGCAGCAAAACCGCGTAGTACTGATCGACAAGGCCAAGGTCATCGACAAGGACAATAACGTCACCCAAGGCGAGAAAATCGTCTATGACACGGTGAAAAAGCTGGCCAGCGCGGGTCGTGCCACCGGCAACAAAGTCACCGAAGCGCGTCCGCGCATTGACATGGTGATCCAGCCGAAGAAGAAAACCGACGAGAAAACCCAGTAATGGCAACCCTGAAAGCTCAGCACCTTGCCAAGGCCTATAAAAGCCGCCAGGTCGTGCGCGATGTCAGCCTGTCAATCGACAGCGGTCAGATCGTCGGCCTGCTCGGCCCCAACGGCGCCGGCAAGACCACCTGCTTCTACATGATCGTCGGCCTGGTGCAGGCCGATCAGGGTCGCGTGCTGATCGACGACCTGGACGTCAGCCACCAGCCGATGCACGGCCGCGCCAAGGCCGGTATCGGCTATCTGCCACAGGAAGCGTCGATCTTTCGCAAACTGTCGGTAGCCGACAACATCATGGCCATCCTCGAGACCCGTCAGGAGCTCGACAAGGCCGGCCGTCGCAAGGAGCTGGAAAGCCTGCTGCAGGAATTCCACATCAGCCACATCCGCGACAACCTCGGCATGAGCCTGTCCGGTGGTGAGCGTCGCCGGGTGGAAATTGCCCGTGCACTGGCCACCGCACCGAAATTCATCCTGCTCGACGAACCGTTCGCCGGTGTCGACCCGATCTCCGTGGGCGACATCAAGCAGATCATTCACCACCTCAAGGCCAAGGGCATCGGTGTGTTGATCACCGACCACAACGTCCGCGAGACGCTGGATATCTGCGAAACGGCCTACATCGTCAATGACGGCCAACTGATCGCCGAAGGCGACTCCGCGACCATCCTCGCCAACGATCTGGTGAAGGAAGTGTATCTGGGTCACGAGTTCCGTCTGTAAACGCGACAGCATTCGACCGACCGTCCGGGTGCTGTAACGTTGAAGCGCACTTTTATACGCTTTTATTGTTACAGCGCTCTAGGCAAACACGACAGTTTCAGGCATATAATTTGCTTAAGTTTGGCGCTTCGGCGCCCTGTAGTGGATGGCGCATAGCGCCGGCGAATAAGGTGTTAAGCCCCTGCCATGAAACCATCGCTAGTCTTGAGAATGGGCCAGCAGCTGACGATGACACCGCAGCTGCAACAGGCCATCCGCCTGCTCCAATTGTCGACCCTGGACCTGCAACAGGAAATCCAGGAGGCTCTGGAATCCAATCCGATGCTCGAACGCCAGGAAGACGGCGACGACTTCGACAACTCCGATCCCATGGCCGACAACGCCGAACAGAAGCCCAACACCGAGATTCAGGAGCCTTCCTATCAGGAGACCGCCCCAACGGTCGACAATCTTGAAGAAGGCGAATGGAACGAGCGAATCCCCAACGAACTGCCTGTCGACACCGCCTGGGAAGACGTCTACCAGACCAGCGCCAGCAGCCTGCCAAGCAGCGATGACGACGAGTGGGACTTCACCACCCGCACCTCTGCTGGCGAGAGCCTGCAAAGCCACTTGCTGTGGCAGTTGAACCTGGCACCGATGTCCGACACCGATCGCCTGATCGCCGTGACCCTGATCGATTGCATCAACAATCAGGGTTACCTCGACGAAACCCTTGAAGAAATCCTCGACGCCTTCGACCCGGAGCTCGACATAGAGCTGGACGAGATCGAAGCCGTCCTGCACCGCATCCAGCAATTCGAACCTGCCGGGATTGGTGCACGCAACCTGGGCGAATGCCTGCTGCTGCAATTGCGCCAGCTGTCGGCCAAGACCCCTTGGCTGGCCGAGGCCAAACGCCTGGTCACCGATTACATCGACCTGCTCGGCAGCCGCGACTACAGCCAGTTGATGCGGCGCATGAAGCTCAAGGAAGATGAACTGCGCCAGGTCATCGAACTGGTACAGAGCCTCAATCCGCGCCCTGGTTCGCAGATCGAATCCACCGAAGCCGAATACGTGGTGCCTGACGTGATCGTGCGCAAGGATAACGAGCGCTGGCTGGTCGAGCTGAACCAGGAATCGGTGCCGCGCCTGCGGGTCAACGCCCAGTACGCCGGTTTCGTACGCCGCGCCGACACCAGCGCCGACAACACGTTCATGCGCAATCAGTTGCAGGAAGCCCGCTGGTTCATCAAGAGCCTGCAAAGCCGCAACGAAACCCTGATGAAAGTAGCGACCCAGATCGTCGAGCATCAGCGCGGTTTTCTTGAATACGGCGACGAAGCCATGAAGCCACTCGTGCTGCATGACATCGCTGAAGCGGTGGGCATGCACGAGTCGACAATTTCCCGGGTAACCACACAAAAATTCATGCATACCCCACGGGGCATATATGAACTGAAATACTTTTTCTCCAGCCACGTCAGCACCTCCGAAGGCGGCGAATGCTCGTCCACGGCAATCCGCGCGATCATCAAGAAACTGGTTGCTGCGGAAAATCAGAAAAAGCCGTTGAGTGACAGCAAGATCGCTGGTTTACTGGAAGCACAAGGCATTCAGGTGGCTCGCCGCACCGTCGCCAAGTACCGCGAATCCCTCGGGATCGCGCCTTCGAGCGAACGCAAGCGGTTGATGTAAGCCACGTTACAGCGTTCCAGTGGCAGGCTCTTCGGCCTGCCGCTTTATGCACTGGCAACGAAGGAGAAGCTGTATGCAAGTCAACATCAGTGGACACCAACTGGAAGTTACCCAACCTCTCCGTGAGTACGTTGAGCAAAAGCTCAAGAGGCTTGAGGGGCATTTCGACAAGATCACCAACGTGCAAGTCACGATGTGCGTCGAGAAGCTGAAGCAGAAAATCGAAGCCACGCTGCATATTCCCGGCAACGAGGTCGTCGCAAACGCGGAACATACCGATATGTACGCAGCGATCGACGCGCTGACCGACAAGCTTGATAAACAACTCAAAAAGCATAAGGAAAAGACCCAGAGCCTGCTTCAGGGCGCTACCGGTCGATAACCCCCACCCCCATGATCCGACTTGAAAGCATCCTGACCCCCGGCCGTTCCCTGGTGAACGTGCCGGGCGGCAGTAAAAAGAAAGCCCTCGAACAAATTGCCAACCTGATCGCCCGGGAAAAGCCGGATCTGGAGATGCAAGATGTCTTCGAGGCGCTGATTGCCCGTGAAAAACTCGGTTCGACCGGTTTTGGCAACGGCATCGCCATTCCCCATTGCCGCCTCAAGGGTTGTGAATCGCCCATCAGCGCCTTGATGCACCTTGAAGCCCCTATCGATTTCGATGCCATCGATGGCGCACCGGTGGACCTGCTGTTCGTGCTGCTGGTCCCGGAAGCTGCCACCGATGCACACCTGGAACTGCTGCGCCAGATCGCCAGCATGCTCGATCGCAAGGAAGTACGCGAAAAGCTGCGTCGCGCCACCACCAACGAAGCCTTGTATCAGGTTGTCCTGGACGAGCAAAACGGGCACTAAACATGCGCTTGATCATCGTCAGTGGCCGCTCCGGCTCGGGCAAAAGTACGGCCCTGGATGTCCTCGAGGACAACGGCTACTACTGCATCGACAATCTGCCGGCCGGCTTGCTGCCGGAGCTGGCGGAACGCGCACTGATTCATACGGAACTGTCTCAGCCACTGGTCGCGGTATCGATCGATGCACGCAACCTGCCAAGCCATCTTTCGCGTTTTCCGGAGTTGCTTGAGGAAGTCCGCAGCCGGCACATCCAGTGCGACGTTCTGTATCTGGATGCCGATGAAGAAACCCTGCTCAAGCGTTTCTCGGAAACCCGTCGCCGTCACCCGCTGAGCAGTGCCAATCGTTCGCTGGCTGAAGCCATCAACGATGAAACAGCTCTGCTGGGCCCGATCGCCGACCTGGCCGATCTGAAGGTCAATACCACCAATCTGAACCTGTACCAGTTGCGCGACACCATCAAGCTGCGCCTGCTGAACCAACCGGAGCCGGGCACCGCGTTTCTGGTGGAGTCGTTCGGTTTCAAACGCGGCATGCCGGTGGATGCGGATCTGGTGTTCGATGTACGCTGCCTGCCCAATCCATACTGGAAACCGGAACTACGCGCGCAATCAGGCCTCGATGAGCCGGTAGCCGAGTACCTGGCGGCACAGCCGGAAGTCGAAGAGATGTTCCAGGACATCTATACGTATCTGTTCAAATGGCTGCCGCGCTTCGCTGCAAGCAATCGCGCCTACGTCACCATTGCCATTGGATGCACCGGCGGGCATCACCGCTCCGTCTACCTGACCGAACGCCTGGGTCAGGCCCTGCAGAAAACCCTGAAGAACGTCCAGGTTCGCCACCGCGACCTCAGCTAAAGGATTCACACCGCGATGCCTGCTCTGGAAATCGAAATCATCAACAAGCTGGGCCTGCATGCCCGGGCGTCGGCAAAGTTCGTTGGCGTGGCGGGGCAGTATCCCGACTGCACGATCAGAGTGGGTCGCACCCCGGAAACCACGGTAGATGGCAAAAGCATCATGGCAATGATGATGCTCGCCGCCGGCAAGGGCACCAAAATCTTTCTGAGCACCGAAGGACATCAGGAACAGGAAGCCCTGGATGCCTTGGTGACACTGATCAACAACTACTTCGACGAAGGCGGTTGAAAGCCTTTGGTAGCGAGGGAGCAAGCTTCCCTCGCCCCTCTCATCCCAACGCAGTGTCCATCACCATCATCAAGCAGAACCCGATCAACAACCCCAGGCTCGCCAGTTTATCGTGACCATTGCGTCGCGATTCCGGGATCACTTCGTGGGTCACCACCAGCAACATTGCCCCGGCCGCCAGCGCCAACCCCAAGGGCAACAACAACTCCGCCAGGCTGACCAACCACGCACACAGCAGTGCAAATACCGGTTCGACCAGCCCCGATGCCGCTCCTATCAGAAACGCCTTGACCCGCGACATCCCGGCTCCGGCCAACACCAGCGCAATCACCAGACCTTCCGGCACATCCTGCAGGGCGATACCCATCGCCAGGCTATCGGCGTCCGACATGCCGCCGCCAGCGGAGACGCCGACGGCCATGCCTTCCGGAATGTTATGGGCAATGATGGCAAACACGAACAGCCAGATCCTCGGTGGAATCACCGGATGCTCAACAGTGCCGATGAGCATTTCCGGTGAAGCGCCGGACAACTTGCGGTCCACCAGGTACAGACCAAAAGCACCGAGCATGATGCCGAAACAGATCAGGCTACTGGCGCCCCAAGGACTCAGGCCAAGGCTTTCTGCGGCAGCAATCCCTGGCACGATCAGCGAAAACGCAGTCGCCGCCAGCATCACGCCGGCGCCAAACCCCAGCAGCGTGTCGCCCAGCGCCTGCGGCATGTTGCGGATTACCAGCACCGGAACGGCACCGAGCGCCGTGCCGAGCGCGCAGATCGCACCGCCCTGCAATGCCCGTGACAGTTTCGGCTCCAGGTTCAACCATTCCAGCCCGTGAGCCACCAGCAAGGTCATGCCCGCCAACAGCAGCAACGACCCGAATGCGTAACGAAACATTCGTCCGCTTCCGATCGCCAGTGTTTCAGTGCCCATAGTCAGCCCTGGATTGTTTTTATAGGAGACTTAAACCAGTGCAGCCTGATAACGCGCAGCGACTTCAGGCCAGTTGATCACGTTGTAGAACGCGCTGATGTATTCCGGGCGGCGGTTCTGATAACGCAGGTAGTAGGCGTGTTCCCACACGTCGAGTCCAAGAATCGGCGTATTGCCGCCCATCAGCGGGCTGTCCTGGTTGCCGCTGCTTTCCACCACCAGTTTCTTGTCGGGGGTAACACTGAGCCACGCCCAGCCGCTGCCGAAGCGGGTCAGCGCAGCCTTGGTGAAGGCCTCCTTGAAGCTGTCGAGGCCGCCCAGTTGTTCCTCGATCGCCCTGGCCAGCGCGCCATCCGGCTTACCGCCACCTCCTGGCACCATCACTTCCCAGAACAGTGAATGGTTGGCATGACCGCCGCCCTGATTGATCACCGCCGCACGCAGCTTTTCCGGCAGTTGCTGGACGCTGGCGACGAGTTTTTCCACCGGCCACTCGGCGTATTCCGAGCCTTCGACCGCAGCGTTCAGGTTGTTGATGTAGGTCTGGTGATGCTTGGTGTAGTGAATTTCCATGGTCTGCGCATCGATGTGCGGTTCCAGTGCGTCATAGGCGTAAGGCAGGGCTGGCAGGGTAAAAGCCATTTCAGTGGACTCCATGGTGATGTTGGGCAGGCACGCGGCGCGCATTGCCGGTATCCGGGTGCAGCAAGCGCTGGGTGCGCGGGTATTCGCCGTGTTCGCTGATGAAATTGAGCAACTCGACATAGGTCTTGCTGCTCTGGCGCAGCGCCGCTTCACGCAGGGCCGGACGCAGGCGCTCGTCCTGCATGGTCTGCAATAGGCGTTGATGGATCGCGCAGAGGTATTCGGCGCTCTCCTCCGGCTGGTTCAGGCGCAGATGCAGGTCGGCCAGGTTGTGATGGGAAATGACGCAGGCCGCCACCGCTTCGTCGGCATCGGCCCAGCGCTCGAACAGCACCTGGGCCAGGGCTAGCGCTTGCAGATAGGCTTCGCGGGCATCGATCAGCTCGCCCAGCATGAAGCAGCGATTGGCCCGTTCGATCGTGCGTTTCCAGTGCTCCATGGTGAACCTCCAAAGCGGTTGCGGTGCTTACACGCCGCCGGCGGTGAGTTTCTCGGGATTGAGCAACTCTTCCAGCTGGCTGCGCGACAGGTCGGTGTGCTCCAGCGCGACGTCGATCACCGGACGGCCCTGTTTGTAGGCCTGCTTGGCGATTTCGGCGGCTTTCTGGTAACCGATGATCGGGTTGAGTGCGGTGACCAGAATCGGGTTGCGCGACAACGCTTCCTTGAGGCGCGACTCATTGACCTTGAAGCTGGCAATCGCCTTGTCACCCAGCAGACGGCTGGCGTTGGCCAGCAACTCGATGCTGCTCAACAGGTTCTGGGCGATGATCGGTAGCATCACGTTCAGTTCGAAATTGCCCGACTGACCCGCGATGGTGATCACCGAGTCATTGCCGATCACTTGCGCGGCAACCATGGTGGTGGCTTCCGGAATCACCGGGTTGACCTTGCCTGGCATGATCGATGAGCCCGGCTGTAGGCCTTCCAGCTCGATTTCTCCGAGGCCGGCGAGCGGGCCGGAGTTCATCCAGCGCAGATCATTGGCGATTTTCATCAGCGACACGGCGGTGGCCTTGAGCTGACCCGACACGGCGACGGCAGTGTCCTGCGAGCCGATCAGCGCAAATAGATCCTTGCCCGGGGTGAATTGCACGTTGGTCAGTTGGCTAAGCTGGCGGCTGAAACGCGCAGCGAATTCCGGATGCGCGTTGATCCCGGTACCGACCGCCGTGCCGCCCTGAGCCAGGGATTGCAGGCTTGGCAGCAAATCCTGCAGGTGACCGATGTTGGCCTTGAGCTGCTGCGCCCAACCGTTGAGCACCTGGCTCATGCGCACCGGCATGGCGTCCATCAGGTGGGTGCGACCGGTCTTGACGTGGTGATGCACCTGCTCGGCCTTGCGCTCGATGACTTGCACCAGATGCAGCAGCGCCGGCAGCAACTGTTCGTGCAGGGCCAGCGCGGCACTGACGTGGATGGTGGTCGGGATGATGTCGTTGCTGCTCTGCCCGCAGTTGACGTGATCGTTAGGATTGACCGGCTCGTCGAGCAGGCGGCTGGCCAGGGTGGCAATCACTTCGTTGGCGTTCATGTTGGAGCTGGTGCCGGAACCGGTCTGGAAGATATCCACCGGGAAATGCTGCATGAAATCGCCTTCAAGCAACCCTTGGGCCGCGTCGCTGATGGCTTTGCCTTGAGCGGCGCCGAGCTGGTTGAGTTCGACGTTGGCCCGGGCGGCAGCGGCTTTTGCCAGGATCAGCGCGCGAATGAACTGAGTCGGCATCGGCTTGCCGCTGATCGGAAAGTTATCCACTGCGCGCTGGGTCTGCGCGCCGTAGAGAGCGTCCATCGGCACCTGCAGTTCGCCCATGCTGTCGCGCTCAATACGTGTCTTGATCATCGGTAAATCCTTGGACTAATTCAATGAGAGGAATCGAGGGTTGCAACTCGCAGGTGGCGAGCTGCCAGGTGTAGCTTTGCCAGCGTTTGAGCCGGCATTTGCACAGCGACAGGCGCTCCATTTCACGCAATGGGTACCAGGCTTGATCGAGACAGAGGCTGCGCCAGTGCCACGGCAACGCGATATCGGTGGCCGTGTCGAGCAGCAGACGGAAAGAGGTTTCAGCGACAGTCCAGGGCGAGGTCGCCGTGCAGCAGGCCAAATACCGGCCTTCGGCCAGGTAATGTTCGATCAGACGCGGTTCGTCGGGATCCATGGCACAACGGATCTGGCGACTCATCCAGCGCCAGCTTTCGAGGTACGGTTGCTCGTGCAAGGCAGAACTCATGATCCTGGGCTCATCCGATAATGAGATTTATTATTAGATGATAATGAGAACCAAAACAAGGATAGCTTTTTAGCTGGCCTGATCAGCCGAAAAAATCTGCGAACACAAAAAAGGCGCGCCACCCAATCGGATGGCGCGCCTTTTGTGTACCTGCCTGGGGCTTAACTGCCCGCGACGGTCATCTTCTCGATCAACACCGAACCGGTGCGAATGTTGCTGCGCAGCTCCAGATCGTTACCAACCGCGACGATCTGCTTGAACATGTCGCGCATGTTGCCGGCGATGGTCACTTCCTGAACCGCGAACTGGATTTCACCGTTCTCGACCCAGAAACCCGCCGCACCGCGCGAGTAATCACCGGTAACCATGTTCAGCCCGTGGCCCATCAACTCGGTGACCAGCAGGCCACGCCCCATGCGTCGCAGCAGTGCGGCCTGGTCTTCATCACCATGAGTGACGAACAGGTTATGCACCCCGCCCGCGTTGGCGGTGCTCGGCATGCCGAGTTTGCGCCCGGAATAAGTGCCGAGGATGTACGACACCAACTCGCCTTTTTCGACGAACGGTTTGGCATAGGTCGCCAGACCGTCACCGTCGTACGACGCACTGCCCATGGCACGCATCAGGTGCGGGCGCTCGTCGATGGTCAGCCACTCCGGGAACAGCTTCTGCCCCAGCGTGCCTTCCAGGAACGACGATTTACGGTACAGGCTGCCGCCGGAAATCGCCGACAGGAAGCTGCCGAACAACCCGCCCGCCAGCTCGGCGGAAAACAGCACCGGCACTTCGCAGGTCGGTACCGGGCGTGCGCCCAGACGGCTCGCCGCCCGTTGCGCAGCACGCTGGCCGATGCTCACCGGGTCGGCCAGCAAGCTGCCCTGACGGTTCACGTCATACCAATAATCGCGCTGCATCTGGCCCTCGGCCTCGGCGATCATCACGCAGCTCAGGCTGTGTCGGGTCGACGCGTAACCACCGATGAAACCGTGGCTGTTGCCGTACACGCGGCAGCCCTGATGAGTGCTCAACGTGGTGCCATCGGCATTCTTGATGCGCGCATCGGCGTCGAACGCGGCGGCTTCGCAGAGCAGCGCCTTCTCGATGGCCTGTTCCGGGGTGATGTCCCATTGGTGGAACAGGTCGAAATCCTGAATATCCCTGGCCATCAGCGCGGCATCCGCCAGCCCCGAGGCTTCGTCTTCGGACGTGTGCTTGGCAATCGCCAGTGCCGCAGCAACGGTCTCGCGAATCGCATCCGGCCCGGTAGCGGACGTGCTGGCCGAGCCCTTGCGCTGGCCGACGTACAGCGTGATGCCAAAGCCCTGATCGCGGTTGAACTCGACCGTTTCGACTTCACGTTGACGCACCGAAGTCGACAGGCCCTGCTCCAGCGACACCGCCACTTCACAGGCGCTGGCGCCCTGACGCTTGGCTTCGGCGATGATCTGCTCGACCTGTTCCTGCAGTGCCGGCAATGCCTGTGGGCCGACGCTTTCAACTGCACTCATGCTCATCTCCACTCAAATTCTGCTTTCGGCTGGGGCCTTCGAGCGACCGGGCCGGACAAGCGGCCCCCGACTGGTTATCATGGCGGCGTTTCTTTGCGGACTGCCACCATGGTTGATTCTTACGACGACTCCCTCGATACGGGAGAAAAAAGCAAATCCCAGGTCAAACGCGAGCTGCATGCTCTGGTTGACCTTGGCGAGCGCCTTACAACGCTCAAGCCCGACTTGCAGGCGAAACTGCCATTGACCGACGCTTTGCGCCGGGCCTTGGCCGATGCGCCCAAGCACACCGCGAACATCGCGCGTAAACGGCACCTGCAGTTCATCGGCAAACTGATGCGCGATCAGGACACTGACGCGATTCTCACCTTGCTCGATCAACTCGATGCCTCTACCCGTCAGTACAACGAGCGTTTCCACAACCTCGAACGCTGGCGTGACCGCCTGATCGGCGGTGACGATGCCGTGCTGGAGAAATTCGTCGTCGAGTACCCGGACGCCGACCGCCAGCAACTGCGTTCCCTGATCCGTCAGGCCCAGCACGAGGTTGCACATAACAAGCCTCCTGCCTCGAGCCGTAAAATCTTCAAGTACATCCGTGAGCTGGACGAGACTCAACGCGGTCTGCGTTGATATTCGCCACCGGGTGGCCGCACTGCGCGCCACCCGAAGCTCCATCCCTTCTTACGCGCCCGTGCCACCCACGGTGATCGCATCGATTTTCAGCGTCGGCTGACCCACGCCCACCGGCACCGACTGCCCGTCCTTGCCGCACGTGCCCACACCGCTGTCCAGCGCCAGATCGTTGCCGACCATCGACACCCGGCTCATCGCTTCCGGGCCATTGCCGATCAACGTCGCGCCTTTGACCGGTGCGGTGATCTTGCCGTCCTCGATCAGGTACGCCTCGCTGGTGGAGAACACGAACTTGCCGCTGGTGATGTCGACCTGACCACCACCGAGGTTGGCGCAATAGATGCCCTTCTTCACCGACGCGATGATTTCCGCCGGATCGCTCTGGCCACCCAGCATGTAGGTATTGGTCATCCGTGGCATCGGCAGGTGTGCGTAGGATTCGCGACGACCGTTGCCGGTACGGGCCACGCCCATCAGACGCGCATTGAGCTTGTCCTGCATGTAGCCCTTGAGCACACCGTTTTCGATCAGCGTGGTGCACTCGGTCGGCGTACCTTCGTCGTCGACGCTCAGGGAACCGCGACGACCGGCCAACGTGCCGTCATCGACAATGGTGCAGAGCTTGGAAGCGACCATCTCACCCATGCGCCCGCTGTAGGCCGAACTGCCCTTGCGGTTGAAGTCGCCTTCCAGACCGTGGCCGACCGCTTCATGCAACAGCACGCCAGACCAACCCGAGCCCAGAACGACCGGCAAGGTGCCAGCCGGGGCCGGAATCGCTTCCAGATTCACCAGCGCCTGACGCAGCGCTTCACGGGCATAACCCATGGCGCGGTCTTCGGCGAGGAAGTAACGGTAGTCGGTACGCCCGCCGCCGCCATGGCCACCGCGCTCACGACGGCCATTCTGTTCGACGATCACACTGACGTTGAATCGCACCAAAGGACGCACGTCGGCCGCCAGGCCACCGTCGGTCGAGGCCACCAGAATTCGTTCCCAGACCCCGGCCATGCTCACGCTGACCTGCTGGATACGCGGATCAAGGGCGCGGGTGGCAACGTCGATGCGCTTGAGCAGTTCGACTTTTTCGGCGCGACTCAGCACTTCCAGCGGGTTGTCCGGCGCATACAACTGAGCGACGTCCTGGGTGCTGAACGCTTGCACCGTACCGCTCTGCCCGGCACGGGAAATCGAACGGGCCGCACGGGACGCCGCGCCAAGGGCTTCGAGGGTGATCGCGTTGCTGTAGGCGAAACCGGTTTTTTCGCCGGACTGCGCACGCACGCCGACGCCCTGGTCGAGGTTGAAACTGCCTTCCTTGACGATGCCGTCTTCCAGCGACCAGGACTCGGAAATCTGCCCCTGGAAATACAGGTCGGCCGCATCAATGCCTGGACCCGCCAGATCACCGAGCACGCCTTGCAGGCTCTCGATCGTCACGCCGCCGGGCGCCAACAGGTGATCACTGACTGAGGACAACAACTCGCTCATAGGTTTTACGCCTTAAATTCGTGTTCTGAAGCAGGTCGCTGTGCGCCCTGCGAAAAAAACCGCCGATGACCCGTCACCGGCATTCGCGCCCGGATGGACGCCTGTTCGTTGCTGTCGCGCTCGGCCAGCAACACGGCTTCGCCTTGCTCCTGCTGCGCCAGCACGCGGCCCCACGGATCGATAATCGCCGCATGGCCAAAGGTTTCCCGCGGCCCCGGATGCGTACCGCCCTGGGCTGCGGCCAACACGTAACACTGGGTTTCAATCGCCCGTGCACGGATCAACACATCCCAGTGTGCTGCACCGGTCACCGCAGTGAAGGCCGACGGTGCAGTAATCAGTTCAGCCCCGGCAGCACGCAACTCGCTGTACAGCTCCGGGAAGCGCAGGTCGTAACACACCGTCAGGCCGATTCGGCCGACCGGCGTGTCCGCGACCACCACGCCACTGCCATAAGCATAGTCATCGGATTCGCGGTAACGGCCGCGATTGTCCGCTACATCGACATCGAACAGATGCAACTTGTCATAGCGGGCAACAAACTCGCCCTGATCATCCACCAGCAACGAGCAGGCATGGGACTTCGCCGCAGGCTGACCCACCGGGGGCAACGGCAAGGTGCCGGCCACTATCCATAACTTGAGGTCGCGGGCGGTCTGTTTCAACCACGGCAGGATCGGGCCTTCGCCAAGCGCTTCGGCACGGCCGATGTCGGCGATGTCGCGACGCCCCATGGCGGCGAAGTTTTCCGGCAGCACCGCCAGCTTCGCACCCGCGTTGACCGCTTGTTCGAGCAAACGTCGGGCATCGCGCAGATTGGCCAGCACATCGCTCTGGCTGACCATTTGAATCACCGCTAAAGACATGGCGAACTCCGCAAGAGGTAGGCAGCCATGCTACTCCATCGGTTTATAGCCTGTTTGATCAAAAAGGCTTGTCGAAGGTGATTTTCGGCTCTTTCCACGGGCCTTTGACGGTGTATTTGACGCTGGCGAACCGCGCCACGCGATCACCGATCAATTTATCGATCAGGAACAGCGCGCCGCCGACGGCTGGTGCGCCGACAATCAATGCGGCAATCGGCAGGTTGTTGGTCACCGGCAGGGTCACCAGTAATTTTGCGTCGACTTGATCGCCGACCAGATCCAGCGTGCCGTTCAGTTCAATGTTGCTCGACGGCCCGGTCAATTTGATCGGCTCTTGCGTCACGTAGACGCCGTTGTTTGCCACCAGCAATCCCTTCACTCGGTCATAGCTCAAGCCTTTGCCGAACAAGTCGGAGAAGTCGAGGCGCAGACGCCGACCGATGGAGTTGAAGTTGAGCAGACCGAACACCCGTAATGCCTGAGCGCCGCCCTCCACTTCAACAAACTGGCCTTTATTCAACGACGCATCGAGGGTGCCAGAGAAGCGCTTGGTCGCCAGCCACGCCGGCGAACCCGGCCAGCGGCCATCGACATCCATGTGGAATTCTTCGCTGGTCACGCTCGGCGCAAAGCCCCAGCCCTTGAGCACGTCGGCGAGATTCTTGCCGCCGATCCGGCCCTTGTACCAACTGCTGGTAGCACCGGGCGTGCCCTCCCAGCCACCGCTGCCCTGCAGCAGAATGCCTTTGAGACCCAGATCGAGATTGTTCAGGGCGATGCCTTTGGCAGTCGGCCGGACTTTCAGCGACCAGCCACCGATCAGGTCCTGGCCCTGGAACAACTGATTGATGGTGATATCCAGCGCCGGGATCTTGGTTGGATCGACCGAGGCCAGGGGGTCAGGTGCGTTATCGTCGGCCTGCACCGTCGGGTCCGATGCCGGCAAGCGCACGTATTGCAGGTTCACCACAATCGGCGCGCTTTTGGCGTCGGGAATGCCGACCGTGCCCTTGGCCTGCTGGCTGTCGAGGGCCAGCGCCCAGGCGCCGGGCTTGCGATCCAGTTGCACCGCCGCCTGATCCAGCGTGGTGCCAAAGGCTGTCAGTTTGCCGACCTTGAAATCCGCGCTGCTGAGCAGCTGCTTGGCGCTGCCCCCAGGATCCTGACCGGCGTACTTGTCCACCAGATCCTGCCAGGGTTTGACGTCCAGCTCGGACAACACACCGCGTATCCGCAAGCCTTTGTTGCCCTGCAATACCGCTTCGCCGGCGCCTAGGAACAGCTCGCCGCGGCCATCGACGAGACTGTTCGGTGGCGCAGCGAAGGTGAAGTTGGCCAGTTGATCGTAATTGACCCAGTAACGCCGCTCCTGCCCTTGCAACGTCATGCGGAACACCGTGTCACGCCCGACATCGGCCGTCATGCCGAACGGTGCGGGCAGATCCACCGCCACGCCCTTCATACTGGAACTGACCATCAACTGGCTGTCGGCACCGTCCAGATTCACTTGCAACTGGTAAGGAATGGTCCCCGACACCGGCAACGGCTGAGTCACGCCGAGCCAGTCGGTGAGTTTCTTGACTTCAACCTGCCCCGACGCCGCCACCCGGGTCTTGAGCCTGCCGGGGCCACCATCGGCAAAGATCTGCGCAGTGACCGGTTTGTCAAAGGCCCGGGCACTGATGTTCTGCCCGCTCAGCCCCTTGGCGCTGTCGAAACGGAAATCCCCCTTGAGCTGGCTCAACTCCAGCTTCGGCTCGGCCAGTTTCAATCGCGCATTGGCGGTTTTGAAGTCCACGAGGATTTTCGGCTGATCGCCCTTGGCCAACGGCACGTCCAGTTTGAGTTTGCCTTGCAGATCGCCCTCGCCTTCCCAGCCGGCGAAAGTGTCAGCGGTGCCGATCGGCGCTTCCTGAAGAATCTTCAAGCCATCGCCAAGTCCGCCGGCAAATTCGCCGTCGAGATACATATGGCTGTGCTCGCCATTCGGGACATGAGGGATATTGACGAAGACGTCGTTGACCTGAGTGTCGAGCAACTGACCTTTGCTGGCGACGATCCGCACACCGCTGTCCTCGATAAACACATCACCGCTGACTTTGCTCACGTGTGGCCAGCCAGGCTGGAATGCCAGTTCGGCATCATGCACCTTGAAGAACAGACTGATGCTGCGATCCGCATCTGCGGCGCCTTTGTTCAGGGAACCCTGATATTGGAAAAACCCTTGATCCACCGCCCCTTTGAGAATCGCCGTGCGCAGCCATTCGTCGAGGGCCGGGCTCAGGACTTCCGGCAGGTATTTGGCGGTGTAGCGACCGTCGCCGTCCACTAGGCCGACCCGCAGGTCCATGTAGTCTTCCTGGTCGTGGTCGAAATGCAGGCGGATCAGGAAGTCGCCGGCAATCTTGCCCTCTTCGCCGAGCACCTTCAGATACGGAGCGATCAGGGTGAAGCCTTCCTTATCGAGCTTCCAGGTCAACCGGGCGTTGGCCTGAATGTATTGCCATGGTTTGGCGAAGATCGGATCGAGGTGCAGGACGAAGTCCTTGCTGTCCATGCGCAACTCACCGCCGCCGAGGTTTCCGGTCAGGCTGCCGCTGACATTTCGCGCTGCGGGTGCGCCGTGATAGGCGTCAAAACCGACCTGATCGAGGTTGGCGGCGAAGCTGAATTTGCTGTCGTCGGTGGCGTTCGGGCGGAAATCCAGCAGTACGTTGCGCAAGCCACCGGTCACTTTCAGATGCTCGATTACGGTGGCAAAGCCTTGTGGCAACGGTCCCAGCGCATTGAGTAACGGGGTTATCGGCGTCAGGTCGAGACGATCGGCCTGCAGGTGCCAGAGCTCGTCAACCTTGTCGGTAGCAGCGGTCTGTTTGACCTGGACACGGGACTCCCAACGCGTTTCGCCAAAGTTCATCGCCAGTGAATCGAGAGTGACAGTCGCGCCCTCGGCGCTGCGCTGGAAGTACCCGTTGAGGGCCAGATTGTTGATCTGGATTGGCTTGCGCTCTGCGTAAGCGCCGGTCAGTTGCGGAGCGTTGAGGCGAATGGCAGCGCTTTGCAGCGCGCCCTCGCTCCAGTTGACCCACAGCTCGCCACCGGCCTTGATCTCGGAGAAATTCCATTGCTGGGTCAGGCGCTCGGGCAGCCATTTCGCCCAGTCGCTTTGCGGCAGACTGATGTAGCCCTCGACCGCACTGTCCTGCAACTGGCTGGCATGAATCTGCGTACGCAGGCTCAGTGCGACGGGTTGCCCGTCGGGCAATGTCAGTCGCGCGTCGAGGCGCTGGCGATTGAGGCCGGTCTTGAGGTTGAGCCCGACATAGGTAAGGGTCAGCGGTGCCTGTTCCAGCGGCTGCAAGGTCACCTGACTGTCGAGCACCGACAATTGCTGGACCATTTGCATGCGGTTGAACAGTTGCTCGGGATCCATGGGCTGATCCCGCTGCACCGGCAATCCTTCGAGCACCCATTGGCCGTCTTCACCCTCTTTGAGGCTGATCTTCAGGCCATTGAGCTCAAGATGCGCGATACGAACTTCGCGGGCCAGCAGACTGGCCCACAGATCCGGCACTGCGCGCACCCGATCCAGGCGCAAGGCATTGGCGCCGTCGCCGACCATCACGTCGTGAGCCAGCAGGATCGGCGCGAAACCGCTCCAGTTGCCTTCCAGCTCACCGATCTGCAACGGCATGCCCAGGGCCGCGCTGGCCTTTTCTTCCACGTCGGTACGGTATTCGGCCACCAGCGGCGTGAGTTCCCGGCCGAGGCTGACGTACAACGCCATCAACACCAGAACCAACGCGCACAGGCCCAGACCCCAGCGAGTCAATGCAGCCAAAATGCGTGTCAGACGTTCCATGTCAGTTGGCTCCCATGGCAAAAATACTGCAAAAAGCTGAGGCCAGCCGTTTCAGGAAAAAGGTGACGCAGGGGATCAGAGCAGCACCACGTCATATTGTTCCTGGGAATACATGGTTTCCACCTGGAAGCGTATGGTGCGCCCGATAAATCCTTCAAGCTCGGCGACGTTACCGGACTCTTCATCGAGCAGCCGGTCGACGACTTTCTGGTTCGCCAATACGCGATAACCCTCGGCCTGGTAGGCGCGGGCTTCGCGCAGGATCTCGCGGAAAATCTCGTAGCAAATGGTTTCCGGCGTCTTCAGCTTGCCGCGCCCCTGACAACTGCTGCAAGGCTCGCACAGCACCTGCTCCAGACTTTCGCGAGTCCGTTTGCGGGTCATCTGCACCAGACCCAGTTCGGTGATGCCGATGATGTTGGTCTTGGCGTGATCGCGCTCCAGCTGCTTTTCCAGGGTACGCAGTACCTGACGCTGGTGCTCTTCATCTTCCATGTCGATGAAGTCGATGATGATGATCCCGCCCAGATTGCGCAGGCGCATCTGCCGGGCAATCGCCGTGGCGGCTTCAAGGTTGGTCTTGAAGATGGTTTCTTCGAGGTTGCGATGCCCGACGAACGCGCCGGTGTTGACGTCGATGGTGGTCATGGCTTCTGCCGGATCCACCACCAGATAACCGCCGGACTTCAGCGGCACCTTGCGCTCAAGGGCTTTCTGGATTTCGTCTTCGACGCCGTACAGGTCGAAAATCGGCCGCTCACCCGGGTAATGCTCCAGACGATCGGCAATTTCCGGCATCAGTTCGGCGACGAACTGCGTGGTTTTCTGGAAGGTTTCCCGGGAGTCGATGCGGATCTTCTCGATTTTCGGGCTGACCAGATCACGCAAGGTGCGCAGGGCCAGACCGAGATCTTCGTAGATCACGCTCGGTGCGCCGATGGTCTTGATCTGTTCGTTGATCTGATCCCACAGGCGTCGCAGGTAGCGGATGTCCATCAGGATTTCATCGGCCCCGGCGCCTTCGGCGGCAGTGCGCAGGATAAAGCCGCCGGCCTCCTTGATGCCTTCTTTGGCCACACAATCGCTGACCACCTGTTTCAGGCGTTCGCGTTCGGCTTCGTCTTCGATCTTCAGGGAAATGCCGACGTGGGCGGTGCGCGGCATGTACACCAGGTAACGCGAAGGGATCGATAGCTGAGTGGTCAGACGCGCCCCTTTGGAGCCGATCGGGTCCTTGGTGACTTGCACCACCAGGCTCTGGCCTTCATGCACCAGCGCACTGATGCTTTCCACGGCCGGGCCTTCGCGCAGGGAAATTTCCGAAGCGTGGATGAACGCCGCACGGTCCAGGCCGATGTCGACGAAGGCCGCCTGCATGCCCGGCAGTACCCGCACGACCTTGCCTTTATAGATGTTGCCGACGATCCCGCGTTTTTGCGTGCGCTCGACGTGCACTTCTTGCAGCACACCGTTTTCGACCACCGCCACGCGCGATTCCATCGGCGTGATGTTGATCAGAATCTCTTCACTCATGGCAGGGTCTCGTTCAGGCATGTTCACGATAATGGCCGCATCTTGTTCCGTTCGACGCTTACTGCGCACTCAGGTTTTGCCAACAGGGTATGCCGAAATGGCCGAGCAGTTCTGCGCTTTCGCACACCGGCAAACCGACCACGGCTGAATAGCTGCCGTTGAGACCGGCGACGAACACCGCGCCAAGTCCCTGAATGCCATAACCGCCGGCCTTGTCCCGAGGCTCGCCGCTGGCCCAGTAGGCGGCAGCTTCTTCGCGGCTGATCGCCCGGAACCGTACCAGACTGCGCACCACTTGCGACTCGCAGCGCTCACCGTCGAGCACGGCGATGGCAGTCAGCACTTCGTGCTCCTTGCCGGACAACATCATCAGCATGGCGCATGCATCGGCTTCGTCCACCGGTTTGCCGAGAATTTTGCCGTCCAGCACCACAGCAGTGTCGGCGCCCAGCACGCAAAACGGTTTGTCGGTAACGACAGAGCGCTGCCCGGCCTCGGCCTTGCCGCGCGCCAGGCGCTCGACATAGGCCGACGGGGACTCATTGGCGAAAGGGGTTTCATCGATGTCCGCACTGATGGCGGTGAACGGAACGCCGATCTGCGTGAGCAGCTCACGCCGACGCGGCGATCCAGAGGCGAGGTAAAGCGGCTTCATCAAGACATCTCCCTGTCGAGGTGGCAAATGCCTGACCGAATCAGTTGATTTTGTAGCGTCGGCGCAATCCACGCAAAGCGAAGCTGACCCAAGGCCAGAGCAAGGCACTGACCAGTGCCGGCAAGACCAGCGCCAGGGTCGGCTGGCGATTGCCGGTCAGGGCACTGAGCCAGAGTTGTACCAACTGAGCGAGGCCGAAGATCACCAGGATCACCAGACATTGCTGCCACATCGGGAACATCCGCAAACGCTGCTGCAACGACAGCACCAGGAACGTGATCAACGTCAGGATCAACGCGTTCTGTCCAAGCAGCGTGCCGTACAGCACGTCTTCAGCAAGCCCGAGGCAAAATGCAGTGACCATGCCGACCTTTTGCGGCAGGGCCAATGCCCAGAACGCCAGGAGCAAGGCCAGCCAGAGCGGGCGCAGGATTTCCATGAATTGCGGCAATGGCGACACGCTGAGCAGCATGCCGATCAGAAACGTCAGCCAGACGATCCAGCCATTCCGGGAGGCTTTGACACCGACCATTATTCTCGTCCCCCAGTGGTGCCCGGCGCAGTGACCGGCGGTTTGGCGGCCGGCCGTGTACTGGCAGGCTGAGCGGCCGGCGGCTTGCTGGCTGCCGGGGTCGCCGCGGGTGGTTTCGCTGGCGGTTTGCTGGCAGCGGGTTTGGCCGGTGTAGCAGTCGCGGGTGCAGCGGCGGACGTGCCAGACGCAGCAGGTGCCTGAGCGGGTGTATTCACCGTTTTCGGTACCGTGGCCGGAATGATCGGGCCACCGCCAAACGCATCAAGATTCTCCTGAGCCTGCGCCGCATCGTTGGCACGCTCTTCAGCCGTACGGTTGTCGCTGAACACCAGCAACAGGTAGCGGCTGCGATTCAGCGCGGCGGTCGGCACGGCGCGGACAATGGCGAATGGCTGGCCGGAATCGTGGATCACTTCCTTGACCGTCGCTACCGGGTAACCCGCCGGAAAACGCTGACCGAGACCGGAGCTGACCAGCAGATCGCCTTCCTTGACATCGGCCGTATCGGCCACATGGCGCAGTTCCAGACGCTCAGGGTTACCGGTACCGCTGGCAATCGCCCGCAAACCGTTACGGTTCACCTGCACAGGAATACTGTGAGTCGAGTCGGTCAGCAGCAAGACACGGGAGGTGTACGGCATCAGTTCGACCACCTGCCCCATCAGGCCGCGCGCATCGAGCACCGGCTGACCGAGCACCACGCCGTCGCGCTCACCTTTATTGATGATGATGCGATGGGTGAAGGGGTTGGGATCCATGCCGATCAGCTCGGCCACTTCGACCTTCTCGTTGACCAGCGCGGAGGAATTGAGCAACTCGCGCAGACGGACGTTCTGCTCGGTGAGGGCTGCCAGCTTTTGCATGCGGCCCTGTAACAGCAGGTTCTCGGTCTTGAGTTTTTCGTTTTCGGCGACCAGCTCTGTGCGACTGCCGAACTGACTGGCGACACCTTCCCACAGCCTGCCGGGCAGGTCGGTGATCCAGTAAGCGTCCATCAGCACCAGCGACATCTGGCTGCGGGCAGGCTTGAGCAGGCTGAAGCGGGCATCGACCACCATCAGCGCGACCGACAGTACGGCCAGCACCAACAGGCGCACGCCCAGTGAGGGGCCCTTGGCGAAAAGCGGTTTAATAGGCCGCTCCTCCCAGGCAAATGTTCTGTTTATTCATACGGCATCAAACCGGCCTGGATGAAGACTGACAGAAGATAAACGCCAACAGGCAGCACTGCAAAGTGCTGCCTGCGCGCTCACCCACGTATTGCACCCGGCGACTTATTCGCTGGAAAGCAGGTCCATGGTGTGCTTGTCCATCATTTCCAGTGCACGGCCACCGCCGCGAGCAACACAGGTCAGCGGATCTTCGGCAACGATCACCGGCAGACCGGTTTCCTGGGCCAGCAACTTGTCGAGGTCACGCAACAGCGCGCCACCACCGGTCAGCACCAGGCCACGCTCGGCGATGTCGGAAGCCAGTTCCGGCGGCGATTGCTCCAGGGCGCTTTTCACGGCCTGAACGATAGTAGCCAGCGACTCTTGCAGAGCTTCCAGCACTTCATTGGAGTTCAGGGTGAATGCGCGTGGAACGCCCTCGGCCAGGTTGCGACCGCGAACGTCGACTTCGCGAACTTCGCCGCCCGGGTAGGCCGTACCGATTTCCTGCTTGATGCGCTCGGCAGTGGATTCACCGATCAGGCTGCCGTAGTTGCGACGCACGTAGGTGATAATCGCTTCGTCGAAGCGGTCGCCGCCAACGCGGACGGATTCGGCATAGACCACACCATTCAGGGAGATCAGCGCGATTTCGGTGGTACCACCACCGATATCCACAACCATCGAACCGCGTGCTTCTTCAACCGGCAGGCCGGCACCGATCGCAGCAGCCATCGGCTCTTCGATCAGGAACACTTCACGGGCACCGGCACCAAGGGCCGATTCACGAATGGCACGACGCTCAACCTGGGTGGACTTGCATGGAACGCAGATCAGCACACGAGGGCTGGGCTGCAGGAAGCTGTTTTCGTGAACCTTGTTGATAAAGTATTGCAGCATCTTTTCGCAGACACTGAAGTCGGCGATCACGCCGTCCTTCATCGGACGAATGGCAGCAATGTTGCCCGGCGTACGGCCGAGCATGCGCTTGGCCTCGGTGCCGACAGCAACGACACTTTTCTGGTTACCGTGTGTCCGAATGGCCACAACCGATGGCTCATTCAGGACGATGCCGCGCTCGCGCACGTAAATAAGGGTGTTGGCAGTGCCCAGGTCAATGGAAAGATCGCTGGAAAACATGCCACGCAGTTTCTTGAACATGGGAAAGGGACCCTAGGCAACGCGTGGGTAAAAAAGTGCGGCAAACTCTAACAACGACAGGGATTTTGGGCAAGGCGCCAATATGTTAAATTGGCCGCTTTTCTGTGCACCAAGCCCCACAATCGCGGCCTTATGACCGTAGAAGTGCGGTAGTGTTCCGACAATCTAACACACGGACGCCGTCCGTCCTGTTTTCCACTGGAGAAACCCGATGGCGCTAGAACGCTCCGACGTGGAAAAAATCGCTCATCTGGCCAGCCTTGGCCTGAATGACGCCGATCTTCCACACATCACTTCGGCCCTCAACAGCATTCTCGGGCTGGTCGACGAAATGCAGGCGGTCAATACCGATGGTATCGAGCCGCTGGCACACCCGCTGGAAGCCAGTCAGCGCCTGCGCGCCGACGTCGTGACCGAAAGCAATAACCGCGAGGCTTATCAGTCCATCGCACCAGCGGTCGAAAACGGCCTGTACCTGGTTCCGAAAGTCATCGACTAAAGGGAAAGAGCCTGCAATGCATCAATTGACTCTGGCCGAGATCGCCCGCGGTCTCGCCGATAAAAAGTTTTCTTCCGAAGAGCTGACCAAAGTCCTGCTGGCGCGCATTACCCAGCTCGACCCGCAGCTCAACAGTTTCATCAGCCTCACCGAAGAGCTGGCCCTCGAGCAGGCGAAAGCCGCCGACGCGCGCCGGGCCAATGGTGAGAGCGGCGCCCTGCTCGGTGCGCCGATCGCCCACAAGGACCTTTTCTGCACCCAGGGCATCCGCACGAGCTGCGGCTCGAAAATGCTCGACAACTTCAAGGCCCCGTACGACGCCACCGTGGTCGCCAAACTGGCTGCTGCCGGCACCGTGACCCTGGGCAAGACCAACATGGACGAATTCGCCATGGGCTCGGCCAACGAGTCGAGCTGGTACGGAGCAGTAAAAAACCCGTGGAACCTGGAGCACGTTCCGGGCGGTTCGTCCGGTGGTTCGGCGGCGGCCGTTGCCGCTCGTCTGTTGCCAGCCGCTACGGCCACTGACACCGGTGGCTCGATCCGTCAGCCGGCCGCGTTCACCAACCTCACTGGCCTGAAACCGACCTACGGTCGCGTTTCACGCTGGGGCATGATCGCTTACGCCTCCAGCCTCGATCAGGGCGGCCCTTTGGCTCGCACGGCCGAAGACTGCGCGATTTTGTTGCAAGGTATGGCTGGCTTCGATCCGAACGACTCCACCAGCATCGATGAAGCGGTGCCGGACTACACCGCCGGTCTGAATGGCTCACTGCAAGGCCTGCGCATCGGCGTGCCGAAGGAATACTTCGGTGCCGGTCTCGACCCGCGCATCGCCGACCTGATCCAGAACAGCATCAAGGAGCTGCAGAAGCTCGGTGCCGTGATCAAGGAAATCAGCCTGCCGAACATGCAGCACGCGATTCCTGCGTATTACGTGATCGCTCCGGCAGAGGCGTCCTCCAACCTCTCGCGTTTCGACGGCGTGCGCTTTGGCCACCGCTGCGCAGACCCGAAGAACCTGGAAGACCTGTACAAGCGCTCGCGTGGCGAAGGCTTCGGGCCTGAAGTACAGCGCCGGATCATGGTCGGTGCCTACGCACTGTCCGCCGGTTACTACGACGCCTACTACCTGAAAGCGCAGAGGATCCGTCGCCTGGTGAAGAACGACTTCATGACCGCATTTAATGAAGTCGACATCATCCTCGGCCCGACCACGCCGAACCCGGCCTGGAAACTCGGCGCCAAGAACAGCGACCCGGTCGCTGCCTACCTGGAAGACGTCTACACCATCACCGCCAACCTCGCGGGCCTGCCGGGCCTGTCGATGCCGGCCGGTTTCGTCGACGGCCTGCCGGTCGGCGTGCAACTGCTCGCTCCGTATTTCCAGGAAGGTCGCCTGTTGAACGTTGCCCACCAGTATCAGTTGAACACTGACTGGCACACCCGCACCCCAACCGGCTTCTGAGGAGACACACATGCAATGGGAAGTCGTGATCGGGCTGGAGATTCACACCCAGCTCACCACCCGGTCGAAAATCTTTTCCGGTAGTTCCACCCAGTTCGGTTCCGAGCCGAACACCCAGGCCAGCCTGATCGACCTGGGCATGCCCGGCACCCTGCCGGTACTGAATCAGGAAGCAGTGCGCATGGCGGTGATGTTCGGTCTGGCGATTGACGCCGAGATCGGCCAGCGCAACGTGTTCGCCCGTAAAAACTACTTCTACCCGGATCTGCCGAAGGGCTACCAGATCAGCCAGATGGAATTGCCGATCGTCGGCAAGGGCCACCTGGACATCGCCCTGGAAGACGGCACGGTCAAACGCGTCGGCATCACCCGCGCGCACCTGGAAGAAGACGCCGGCAAGAGCCTGCACGAAGAGTTCAGCGGTGCCACCGGCATCGACCTGAACCGTGCCGGCACGCCGCTGCTGGAAATCGTTTCCGAACCTGACATGCGCAGCGCCAAGGAAGCCGTGGCCTACGTCAAGGCGATCCACGCGCTGGTGCGCTACCTGGGCATCTGCGACGGCAACATGGCCGAAGGCTCGCTGCGTTGCGACTGCAACGTGTCGGTGCGTCCGAAAGGCCAGGTCGAATTCGGCACCCGCTGCGAGATCAAGAACGTCAACTCGTTCCGCTTCATCGAGAAGGCGATCAACTCCGAGATCCAGCGTCAGATCGACCTGATCGAAGACGGCGGCAAAGTGATCCAGCAGACCCGTCTGTACGATCCGAACAAGGACGAGACCCGTCCGATGCGCAGCAAAGAGGAAGCCAACGACTACCGTTACTTCCCCGATCCGGACCTGCTGCCGGTAGTCATCGAGGATTCGTTCCTCAACGACGTGCGTGCCACCCTGCCGGAGCTGCCACCGCAGAAGCGCGAGCGCTTCCAGAGTGCCTTCGGTCTGTCGGCCTACGACGCCAACGTTCTGGCCACCAGCCGTGAGCAGGCGGACTACTTCGAGAAAGTCGCGAGCATTGGCGGCGACGCCAAACTGGCGGCGAACTGGGTGATGGTCGAGTTGGGCAGCCTGCTCAACAAACAGAACCTGGACATCGAGGATTCGCCGGTTTCGGCCGAGCAACTGGGCGGCATGCTGTTGCGCATCAAGGACAACACCATCTCCGGCAAGATCGCCAAGGTTGTGTTCGAAGCGATGGCCAACGGCGAAGGCAGCGCAGACGAGATCATCGAAAAGCGCGGTCTGAAGCAGGTTACCGACACCGGCGCCATCTCGGCAGTGCTGGACGAAATGCTCGCGGCCAACGCCGAGCAGGTCGAGCAATACCGTGCGGCAGACGAAGCCAAGCGCGGCAAGATGTTCGGTTTCTTCGTCGGTCAGGCCATGAAAGCCTCCAAGGGCAAGGCCAACCCGCAGCAAGTGAACGAACTGCTGAAAAGCAAGCTCGAAGGCTGATGAAAATGGGGCCAGTTCCAACGCCTGGCTCCATTCCCTGTGGGAGCCGGCCGGCTGGCTCCCACATCTGTTTTCGGGAAACCTTTGAATGAAGCGTCTATTCATCAGCTGCGCCCTGCTTTCCCTGCTGGCCGGTTGCGCCAGCACCGACACCATCGACCCGCACGGTTACGACCAGACCGGCGTCGCCTCCTATTACGGAGCCAAACACCACGGCAAACGCACCGCCAGCGGCGAAGCGTTCAACCAGAATTCCCTGACCGCCGCCCATCGCCAGTTGCCGTTCGGCACGCGGGTGAAGGTCACCAACCTGAAAAACGAAAAATCCTGCGTGGTGCGTATCAACGACCGCGGGCCGCATACCCGTGGACGCATCATCGATGTTTCACGGGAAGCCGCCGAACGCCTCGGCATGATTGGCAGCGGCACGGCGCGGGTTCGCGTGCAGGCCCTCGACGACTGATGGAGCGCCCGCCATTTTCGGACTGACCGATTTACCGCTGATCAACGTGATCGAACTGCTCTGCGGATTGTTCCTGCTGATCGCCGGTGCCGAACTGATGGTGCGCGCCGCCGTACGTTTGGCCGCGCGCCTGCATGTGCGGCCGCTGATCATCGGTCTGACCATCGTCGCCCTCGGCAGCAGCGCCCCGCAAATGGCGGTCAGCCTGCAAGCGACCCTGACGCACAACCCCGACATCGCGGTCGGCAGCGTGATCGGCAGCAGCATTTTCAACATCCTCGTGACCCTCGGCCTGTCGGCGCTGATCATCCCATTGCGCGTCTCTCGGCAACTGGTGCGCCTCGACATCCCGCTGATGATCGGCGCCAGCCTGCTGGTGTTCGTGCTGGCCTGGAACGAAGAGATCGGCCGTTTCGACGGCATCCTGCTGCTGGCAGCACTGGGACTGTATCTCGGATTGTTGTTGCGCCAGTCGCGGCACTCGACCCGCCCACATTCCGATCATCCTCAGACTCAGCCGGCCCCATGGTTCACCAGTCTGCTGATGATCGTTGCCGGGCTGGCCATGCTGGTGTTCGCCGGGCATTTGCTACTGGGTGCCGCTGTCGCAGTGGCCACCGATCTCGGGTTCTCCGAGCGGGTGATCGGCCTGACCGTGGTCGCGGTCGGCACCTCGCTGCCGGAGCTCGCCACTTCATTGATCGCCGCATTGCGCGGTCAGCGGGACATTGCCGTGGGCAACGTGATCGGCGCCAACCTGTTCAACCTGCTCGGGGTGCTGGGCCTCACCGCGCTGATCGCGCCAACGCCGTTATCGGTCTCACCGAACGCACTGGATTTCGACCTGCCGGTGATGCTCGGCGTCGCGGCGCTTTGCCTGCCGGTGTTCTATTCCGGTTACCGCGTGACCCGGGCCGAAGGTTTGTTGCTGCTTGGCTTGTACCTGGCGTACGGGCTGCATGTGGTGTCGTTCACCACCGGCATGCCACTGGCCGGCAAGCTCGAACGGTTGATGCTGTTTTATGTTCTGCCGGCACTGCTGACGTTTCTGTTTTTCACGTCCGTACGCGCCTGGCGCCGCCAACACCATAAGAGGGATGTGCCATGACCGAATCGAAGAAGTCCGGGGTCGAAATCCGCCGCCAGGTAATGGGTGACGCGTTCGTCGACCGCGCCCTGGGCAATGCCACCGAGTTCACTCAACCACTGCAGGACTTCGTCAACGAACACGCCTGGGGCGGTGTGTGGAATCGCGAAGGTCTGCCGCTGAAGACCCGCAGCCTGATCACCCTCGCCGCGCTGACCGCGTTGAAATGCCCACAAGAGTTGAAGGGCCACGTCCGCGGTGCGCTGAACAACGGCTGCACAGTCGATGAGATCCGTGAGGCGCTGCTGCATTGCGCGGTGTATGCCGGCGTGCCGGCGGCGATCGATGCGTTTCGTGCGGCGCAGGAAGTGATCGACAGTTACCAGCAGCCTGAGTAACTGCCGGCTCTCAGATCCACCCGCCCCACTGCAAGAAGAAGATCCCGACGTTGGTGGTCACCGCCGCCATCAACGTGGTCAACACGATGATCGCCGCCGCCAGTTCATGATTGCCCTGCGCCGCTCGGGCCATGACAAAACTGGCGGCCGCCGTCGGGCTGCCGAAGTACAGAAACAGAATCCCCAGCTCCGCCCCGCGAAAGCCCCAAAGCCACGCCCCCAACGTCGCGAGCACCGGCAGACCGATCATCTTCACCAGACTGGAACTGAGCGCCATGCTCCCGCTCTTGCGCAGCGCCGCCAGTGACAGTGTGCCGCCAATGCAGATCAGCGCCAACGGCAGCGTGGTTTGCGCCAGGTACTGACCCGACGTCTCCAGCCATCCCGGCAGACCAATCTTGAACCAGGCAAACGGCGCCGCCGCGATCACGCTGATGATCAGCGGATTGCTGAACACGCTTTTACAGATGCTCCACGGATCGGACTTGATCACCGGGCTGTACACCGCCAGCACGATGGTCGACAGGGTGTTGTAGAACAGGATCACCAGCGCCGCGAGAATCGCCCCGAGGGAAATTCCGTAGTCGCCGTACATGCTCGCGGCCAGCGCCAGGCCGATCACCCCGTTGTTGCCGCGAAACGCGCCTTGCGTGTAGATGCCACGATCTTCGCGCGGACAGCGAAATATCGCCCAGCCCCAGGCCACGGCAAAACTGACCAGCGTGGCCAGTGCGAAATAGATCAGCAGCGCCGGTTGCAGCGCGGCGTGCAGGTCGGCATGCAGGATGCCGAGAAACAGCAGCGCCGGCATGCTGACGTTGAACACCAGCGACGACGCCGTGTGGATGAAGTTGTCGTTGATCCAGTCGATGCGCTTGAGCAACACCCCCAGAAACAGCATGGCAAACACCGGCGCGGTGATGTTCAGGGTTTCGAGGAAGATTGCCAGCATGCCGGAGAGCCTTGAAGGTGAGCGTCGTCAGGGGGCTAATGATAAGCCACTTTCACCCCGATCGTTCCCACGCAGCGCGTGGGAACGATCAACCATCAAGTAATCGGCGCCGGATTGAACAACGTAATGTCGTTATGCAGTTTGTGCTTTTCAGCCCACGTCTGCTGCTTGCCGCTCGCCACATCCAGATAGTAGTGGAACAACTCCCAGCCCAACTCCTCGATGGACGCACGACCGGTAGCGATGCGCCCGGCATCGATGTCAATCAGATCCGGCCAGCGCTGCGCCAGTTCGGTCCGGGTCGACACCTTCACCACTGGCGCCATGGCGAGACCATAAGGCGTGCCACGCCCGGTGGTGAACACATGCAGGTTCATCCCCGCCGCCAACTGCAAGGTGCCGCAGACAAAATCACTCGCCGGCGTCGCACAAAAAATCAAACCCTTCTGCTTGAACCGCTCCCCCGGACCCAGCACGCCGCTGATCGCGCTGCTGCCGGACTTCACGATCGAGCCCAGCGACTTCTCGACAATGTTCGACAACCCGCCCTTCTTGTTGCCCGGCGTGGTGTTGGCGCTGCGATCCGCCTCGCCCTTGGCCAGGTAACGGTCGTACCAATCCATCTCACGCACCAGTTCCTCGGCAACGGTTTTGCTCTGGGCCCGGGAGGTCAGCAGGTAAATCGCATCGCGCACTTCGGTGACTTCGGAAAACATCACCGTCGCCCCTGCTCGCAGCAACAAGTCCGAGGCATAACCGAGCGCCGGGTTGGCGGTGATCCCGGAAAACGCATCGCTGCCGCCGCACTGCATACCGAGGATCAACTCGGACGCCGGCACGGTTTCCCGGCGGCGCTGGTCGAGTTTCTTCAGGCGGGTTTCGGCCAGTTCCATGATCTGCTCGATCATCTCGGTGAAACCGTGACTGGAATCCTGCAAGCGATACAGCCATGGCTCGCTCAGGTCCACCGACGCATCGTCCTCGTGCATCACCTGCCCGGCCTGCAATTTCTCACAGCCGAGGCTGATCACCAGCGCCTCGCCACCGAGGTTCGGGTTGCGCGCCAGATTGCGCACGGTACGGATCGGGATGTAGGCGTCGGTGGCCGTTATGGCCACGCCGCAACCGTAACTGTGGGTCAGCGCCACCACGTCATCGACGTGCGGATACTTCGGCAACAGTTCATCCTTGATTCGCTTTACCGCGTGATCCAGCACCCCGGTGACACATTGCACGGTGGTGGTGATCCCGAGAATGTTGCGCGTGCCGACGGTGCCGTCGGCATTGCGATAACCCTCGAAGGTGTAACCCTCCAGTGGCGCCTGGGCAGCCGGCACGTCGGTGGACAGCGGCAAGCTGTTCAGCGGCGGCGCGGTCGGCATGCGCAGTTGATCTTCCTTGACCCAACTGCCACGGGGAATCGGCTGCAACGCGTAGCCAATGATCTGACCGTAGCGAATCACCGTGCCGCCCTCGGGGATGTCCACGAGGCTGACCTTGTGACTCTGCGGCACGAAATCCACCGTCACCAGGCCATCGGCAAATGCGGTGCCGGCCGGAACGCCTTGGTCATTGACCACTACCACTACGTTGTCCCGCTCGTGCAGGCGGATGTAGCGCGGCGAGTCGGAATGTTCAATCAACTGCATGACGCCGCTCCTCAGGAATGCGCTTGAGACAATTTACCGGTGGCTTCGGAACCGCCATTGGCTGGCGGCTCTTTCAGTACCACACGTTTGATCGGGCCGACGATCACCAGGTAGCTGATTACCGCCACCAGTGCGTTGGCGCCGACGAACACCAGCGCCCATTTGAACGAACCGGTGGAGCTGATGATGTAGCCGATGACGATCGGCGTGGTGATCGAGGCGATGTTGCCGAAGGTGTTGAACAGGCCGCCGCTCAGACCGGCAATCTGTTTCGGCGAGGTGTCGGAGACCACCGCCCAGCCCAGTGCACCCACGCCTTTGCCGAAGAACGCCAGGGCCATGAAGCCGACCACCATCCATTCAACGTCGACATAGTTGCAGGCCACGATGCTGCTCGAAACCAGCAGACCGGCAATGATCGGTGCCTTGCGGGCGAAGGTCAGCGAATGGCCCTTGCGCAGCAGGTAATCGGAAATCACCCCGCCGAGGACGCCGCCGATAAAACCGCAGATCGCCGGCAACGAGGCAATGAAACCGGCCTTGAGAATAGTCATGCCACGCTCCTGCACCAGGTACACCGGGAACCAGGTCAGGAAGAAATAAGTGATGCCGTTGATGCAGTACTGGCCCAGGTACACGCCGAGCATCATGCGGTTGGTCAGCAACTGACGGATGTAATCCCACTTCGGGCCGTCAGCCCTTTTGCCTTGTTTCTGGTCCATGTCGACCATGCCGCCGTTGTCGGCGATGAACTTCACTTCCGCTTCGTTGGCCATCGGGTGCTGGCGCGGGCTGTGGATAACCTTCAGCCAGATCAGCGAGAACACGATGCCGAACACACCCATGACAATGAACACGTGTTCCCAGCCGAAGGCATAGACGATCCAGCCCATCAGCGGCGCGAACAGCACGGTGGCGAAATATTGCGCCGAGTTGAAGATCGCCGAAGCGGTGCCGCGCTCAGCGGTCGGGAACCAGGCCGCGACGATGCGCGCGTTGCCGGGGAACGAAGGCGCTTCGGCCAGGCCTACCAGGAAGCGCAACATGAATAGCGCGACGATGGCCGTGGACATGCCGAACTCACCGACGAAGCCTTGCAGCACGGTGAACAGCGACCAGGTGAAAATGCTCAGGGCATAGACTTTTTTCGAGCCGAAACGATCGAGCAGCCAGCCGCCGGGAATTTGCCCGGCCACGTAGGCCCAACCGAATGCAGAGAAGATGTAGCCGAGGGTGACCGCATCGATGCCGAGGTCTTTTTGCAAACTGGAACCAGCGATCGCGATGGTGGCGCGGTCGGCGTAGTTGATCGTGGTCACCAGGAACAACATGAGCAGAATCAAATAGCGGACGTGAGTCGGCTTGGACGATTGCATGTAGATGTACTCCCACTGATTATTTTTATGCGGGTAAAACATTCTTTGGTCTTGTGCCGCGCAGGGCCTTGGCAATAACCCTGCGCGGGTGCAGCGACTTACGAACCGATGTAGGCGGTTTTCACTACGGTGTAGAACTCTTGCGCATAGCGGCCTTGCTCACGTGAGCCATAGGATGAGCCCTTACGGCCACCGAACGGAACGTGGTAATCGACACCGGCGGTCGGCAGGTTGACCATCACCATCCCGGCCTGGGAATGACGCTTGAAGTGGTTGGCGTACTTCAGCGACGTGGTGGCGATACCCGCCGACAGGCCGAATTCGGTGTCGTTGGCCATGGCCAGTGCAGCCTCGTAATCGGCCACGCGGACGATGTTGGCCACCGGGCCGAAGATCTCTTCGCGGCTGATGCGCATAGAGGCTTCGCTGTCGGCAAACAGCGTTGGCGCGAGGAAGTAACCCTCGGTGTCGCAGGTCACCAGACCACCGCCGCTGACCACCCGGGCACCTTCGGACTGACCGATGTCGATGTACTTCAGGTCCTGTTCAAGCTGCGCTTGCGAGACCACCGGACCGATATCGGTGCCAGCCTTCAGCGCATGGCCGACCTTGATCGATTTCATGCGCTCGGCCATCGCTTCGACGAACTTGTCATGAATCCCGGCAGTGACGATCAAACGGCTCGACGCAGTGCAACGCTGGCCGGTGGAGTAGAACGCGCTCTGCACTGACAGCTCCACCGCCTGCTTGAGGTCGGCGTCGTCGAGAATGATCTGCGGGTTCTTACCGCCCATTTCCAGCTGAACCTTGGCCTGGCGCGAAACGCAGTTGACCGCGATCTGACGACCGACGCCGACGGAGCCGGTGAAGCTGATGCCGTCGACTTTCGGGCTGTTGACCAGCGCTTCACCGACCACGCGACCGCTGCCCATCACCAGGTTGAACACGCCGGCCGGGAAGCCCGCGCGAGAGATGATTTCGGCCAGGGCCCAGGCGCAACCCGGTACCAGATCTGCCGGTTTCAACACCACGCAGTTGCCGTAGGCCAGGGCCGGGGCGATTTTCCATGACGGGATGGCAATCGGGAAATTCCACGGGGTGATCAGGCCGACCACGCCGAGGGCTTCGCGGGTGACTTCAACGTTGACGCCCGGGCGCACCGACGGCACGTAGTCGCCGGACAGACGCAGGCACTCGCCGGCGAAGAACTTGAAGATATTGCCGGCGCGGGTCACTTCGCCGATGGCTTCCGGCAGGGTCTTGCCCTCTTCCCGGGCCAGCAGGGTGCCGAGTTCTTCGCGGCGGGCGAGGATCTCGGTGCCGACTTTGTCCAGCGAGTCGTGGCGAGCCTGAATGCCCGAAGTCGACCACGCAGGGAACGCGGCGCGAGCGGCGTCGATGGCGGCGTTGACCTGAGCCAGATCAGCCTTGGCGTAGTCGCCGATGGTGTCGCTCAGCTCGGACGGGTTGATGTTGACCGAGTAATCGTTGCCGGCGACCCATTCACCGTTGATGTAATTGTCATAGCGCTTGGTCACGAATCATTCTCCTGACGCAAAAGGCCGCTGATTGCTCAGCGGCCTTGTTTATAGGGTTGTGTTACTGCGCACCTTGCTTGTCGATCAGCGCGGCGAGCATTTCGTACTCTTCGCGGGTCAGGTCGGTCAGCGGCGCCCGCACCGGGCCTGCGTCATAGCCGGCGATCTTGGCGCCTGCCTTGACGATGCTCACGGCGTAACCGGCCTTGCGGTTGCGGATGTCCAGGTACGGCAGGAAGAAGTCGTCGATGATCTTGCCGACGGTGGCGTGATCTTCGCGGGCAATCGCGTGGTAGAAGTCCATCGCGGTTTTCGGGATGAAGTTGAACACCGCCGACGAGTAGACCGGCACGCCCAGTGCCTTGTAGGCAGCGGCATAGACTTCTGCGGTCGGCAGGCCACCGAGGTAGCTGAAGCGATCGCCGAGGCGACGACGGATCGACACCATCAGCTCGATATCGCCCAGACCGTCCTTGTAACCGATCAGGTTCGGGCAGCGCTCGGCCAGACGCTCCAGCAGCGGTGCGGTCAGGCGGCAGACGTTGCGGTTGTAGACCACCACACCGATGTTGACCGATTTGCACACCGCTTCAACGTGGGCGGCAACGCCGTCCTGGCTGGCTTCGGTCAGGTAGTGCGGCAGCAGCAACAGACCTTTGGCGCCCAGACGCTCGGCTTCCTGAGCGTATTCGATGGCCTGGCGGGTCGAACCACCGACACCGGCAAGGATCGGCACGCTGCTGGCGCAGGTATCGACGGCAGTCTTGATGATTTCCGAATATTCGCTGGCGGCCAGGGAGAAAAACTCACCGGTGCCACCGGCGGCGAACAGGGCCGAAGCACCGTACGGGGCCAGCCACTCCAGGCGTTTGATGTAGCCCGCGCGGTTGAAATCGCCCTGGGCATTGAAATCGGTGACCGGGAAAGACAGCAGGCCGGCGGAGAGGATGGACTTCAGTTCTTGTGGATTCATTATTCGAACACCCTGGTAGCAACGTTTTTTTGTGAGTGGACCGTTCAGCCTTCGCCGAAGTTGTATGTCATCGTACAACTTAAAAGATAACCGTCAACTGCATTTTCATCGCTGGGAGGCATTTTTTGTCGGACAAGATTTCTTTTTGACGTAGGCGTTTTCTCGACTAGGCTCGATTTAACTGTATATACGTACAGTTAAATAAGAACCCACCGACGACATATCAAGGAGAAAGAAATGTCCGGTCTACAACCAAAATGCCTTGAACAACCCACACCGGTCATCGCCCGTTTCGATGATCTTTTTACCCCAGGCGGCATCGACTTCAGTGCCGAAAACCCGCATCTGGTGCTGCACATTGCCGACTCCCACAGCGATGTCGAACCCTCCCCCGCACTGACCGGAAAAGCCATGAAAGTCAAACCGCCGCTGCGCTTCGAAGGCGCGGAACACACGGCGATCGGTGATAACACCCGGTTGCGCTTCGTCGAAAATGCCGAGCCGGTGCTCGCACAAAATGTTCCTTTGCACCTGCCGAACGGGTTGGCGCTGACCTATGGCCAGGTGCTCGCGCTGGGTGGCGATTTCTACGGAATCGCCGACCGGCCGATCAACGAAGGCGCCACCCCGGCAGAACGCCTACAACGTTTTTCGGCGGCGTTCGACACCCTCGCCGTTCTGCCGGCGTCAAAGGCCGAAGCGCCGCAAATTCTGGCGATCATGCAAAAAGAGATCGATGCGGTTAAACAGGCGATCAAGGACGGCAAACCACCCCACGAAGCCTATGACGCGCTGGGAGATACGTTGTCGGAAGAGTGGAACAAGATCACCGGTGGTGGCAGTTTCGTCTCGGCACTTTTCCCGCTCGGTCGCTACCTGAAACTGGCGGCGAATAACGCTGACCACTTTGGCGAATGGGCCCGACAGGCCTACATCGCCGGGCACACCCTGGCCCTGCAGACCGCCGCAGCCGCCCACGCCAGTCAGGACGAGCTGCAACTGGAACGGGCCTACGCCATGAACGCGTTCGCCGACCACTACCTCACCGACCTGTTCTCTTCCGGGCATTTGCGAGTGCCGCGCAAGGCCATGGCCGCGGCGGTGACGCCAAGCGATCTGGGCTCGTTGATCACCCGTTTCATGCACGACGAAGACAGCAAATTCGGGCTCAAGGTGCGCAACGGACATGACGAGCAATGGCGCGCGTTCGGTGACAAACGCTACTTCGATGCCACGGACGCCGACAACCGCAATCAGGTGAATCAAGCGGTGCAGGATTCGGCGGACGAGGTCTATGCTGCGTATTCAACCGGCAACGTGCCGACCACCTTCAACGCGCTGCAACGGTTGCCGGATCTGACTTTCGTGATGAGTCTGACGAACAACTTTTCGCCACTGTTCCGCCTTCAGGGCAACAAAGTCCTGCGGCGCAAGGACGTGAACAACCTCAACGACACCGCCACCGTCGACGACTGGTGGGGCTGGAGCACTTACCTGCTGCTCAAGGACTATCACCCGACCGGCAACACGAATTAAGGAGCGATTCGATGACCATCAAATTGAAAGTTGAACTGGCCTCGGGCCAATCGTTGAAAAGTGCGCCGCTGCAATTACTGCGCGACGGCGTGGCCATCGCCCGGACGTCGGTAGACGCTCATGGCCAGGCGACATTCGACGTCAGGCCGGGCCCGGGCAAACTGGCGGTCAGGGTGGATCGTTCGATTCTGCCCCGCAGTTGAAATGCCCGGACAAGATTGCCCCGGCGCATCTCACAGATTCGCCGGGTAAAGTGCGACGACTGCCGCGAAGGATCGCGGCAGATCTTTCAAGGAGCACGAGCCATGACGTTTGCCGCTGCACACCTTCCTCAATTCCCCGATCACGCCAGCGACTCGATCATCCTGCGATTATCGAACCTGGATGATGACCTGATCGTCCGCGTACCCGATGGCCAGAACACCCCACCGAACTGGGATGTGTACCCGATCCTCGGCGAGGATCCTGAAGAACCTGAATGGCTGGGTTTGTCGGAGCCGACCGGCGTCTGGGATGACGCACTGGACGACATGATCGGCCTGACCGGAATCGAACTGAGCATTCCCCGATTCGAACTGGAAAAGTACCTGAACAGCACTGTTGAATTGCGCTACAAGTTCGCCGATGAGTCCAGTCTGGAACCTTGCTCGGAGCCACTGAGACTCTACGTCGAAGCCTGATCCCTCAGCCCTGTGCCTGCGCCTCTTCGTGGGCCTGACGCAGTCGTTCGCGGCTGTTGGTCAGGTGCAGGCGCATGGCCGCGCGAGCGGCATCGGCATCCTGACGGGCAATGGCCTCGTAGATTTCCTCGTGCTCGCGGCTCAGGCGATTCATGTAGTGCTGTTGATCGTCATGGGCCAGGCGCGCGGAGTTCAGCCGCGTGCGCGGAATGATGCTGGTGCCCAGGTGGGTCATGATGTCGGTGAAGTAGCGGTTGCCGGTGGACAGCGCAATTTGCAGATGAAACTGGAAGTCCGACGCCACTGCATCGCTGGCATGGGCCACGCTTTCGTTCAGCGCATCCAGAGCGGCGCGCATGGCGGCCAATTGCTCGGCGCTGCGACGCTGTGCGGCGAGGCCGGCGGATTCGACTTCCAGGCTGATGCGAAATTCGAGAATCGCCAGTACGTCACGCAGGGTGACTACGGTGGCCGGGTCGATCCGAAAACCGCTCGGGCTCGGCGTGTCGAGCACGAAGGTGCCGATGCCATGGCGGGTTTCGACCTGCCCCGCAGCCTGCAGCCGGGAAATCGCCTCACGCACCACGGTGCGGCTGACGCCATGGGCTTCCATGATCGCCGACTCGGTGGGCAACTTGTCGCCACGCTTGAGCAGACCGTCGCGGATTTGCTCGGTCAGCACCGTCACCAGTTCCTGTGCCAGGCTGCGGCGCTTGCGAGGGAGGCGCGGGGTGTCGATCGGGGTTTCCATGGTCTGCGTTTGTCTCGAAAATTCGGTAAGAGGGGCATCATAGCCCAAGGGAGTTGTACGATCACTGTCCTCTGTGGGAGCAGGCTCCCACAGAGGACGGTGCACATCAGGCCGTCACGGTCTGCTCGACCAGATGCCCGCTGTCGATCCGCACATGCCGTGGATGGAAGCGCTTGAGGCTGCTGCGATGGCCGACGCTGACGATGCTCAGGCCCGGCAACTGATCGATCAGCGCCTGATACAGCGTGGCCTCGTCTTCTTCGTCCATCGCCGACGTCGCTTCGTCCATGTACAGCCAGTGCGGTGCGTAGAGCAGCGCACGGGCGAAGGCCAGACGTTGCTGCTCACCCGGCGAGAGCATGCGTTGCCAGTGGTTGGCTTCGTCCAGACGTGCCACCAGATGCGGCAGACGGCAGGTTTCCAGCATTTGTGCATAACGCTCTGGCGCGTAAGTGTCGCCCGGCTGTGGATAACTCAAGGCTTCGCGCAAGGTCCCAATCGGCAGGTACGGCTTTTGCGGCAGGAACAGATAGCGGGCGGACGGCAGGCGGATACTGCCGTGTCCGGCGGGCCACAGATGCCCCATCGCCCGCAAGAGTGTCGACTTGCCGCTGCCGGAGCGGCCACTGAGCATTACCCGGTCGCCCGCCTCCACGGTCATGTCGGCGCTGGTCAGCAGGTGACGACCATCGGCCAGATCGAGCCCGAGGTTGTGTAACTTCAACTCGCTGCCCTGATTTTGCACATCGATGGCCGGTGCCCTGTCTTCGTTGTCACTCATGGCCTGACGGAAACTCAACAGACGATCACAAGTGGCGCGCCAGGCAGCCAGTTCCGAATACGCGCTGATGAACCAGCTGAAGTTCTCCTGCACGTTGCCGAACGCCGAGTTGATCTGCATCAGCTCACCCAACTCGATCTTGCCTGAGAGATAGCGCGGTGCTGCCACGATAAACGGAAAAATGATCGCGATCTGGCCATAACCGGACGTGAAGAATGTCAGGCGCTTGGACACGCGCATGATGTCCCAGAAGTTCTGCCAGACCAGCCCGAAACGGCTGCTCAAACGACGATTTTCGTTCGGTTCGCCGTTGTACAGCGCAATACTTTCGGCATTCTCGCGCACTCGCACCATGGAAAAACGCAGGTCAGCTTCAAAGCGTTGTTGTTGGTTGTTCAGGCCGATCAGGCGCCGACCGATCAGGTGCGTCAGCCAACTGCCGACCGCTGCATACAGCAGCGCACACCAGAACATGTAGCCGGGAATTTCGAAGCCGAAAACTTCGATGCTGCCGGACACACCCCACAGAATGATCGAGAACGACACCAGGCTGACCACCGTGCGGATCAGTCCCAGCCCGAGACTCAGGGTATTGGCAGTGAAGGTGTTGAGGTCTTCGGAAATCCGTTGGTCAGGGTTGTCGGTGTAGCCGCCCTGCTCCAGCTGGTAGTAATTCTTGTGCCCTAGCCAGCGCTTGAAGTGGTTCTCGGTGAGCCATGCCCGCCAGCGGATGGTCAGCATCTGCGTCAGGTACAGGCGATACACCGCGCCCAGGATCGCCACCGTGGCAATGCCGCAGAAATACAGGATCAACTGCCAGAACGCCGCCTCATCCTTCTTCTGCAGAGCGTTGTAGAAATCCTTGTACCAACTGTTGATCCACACCGAGATCGCCACGCTGAACAGCGACAGCGCAATCACGGCAATCAGCAATGTCCAGGCCTTGCCCTTCTCTTCGCTGCGCCAGTAAGGCGTGGTCATCGCCCACACCTTGCGAAAAAACTGCCCGCGCACAGCATCGTTGACCGCGGAATATTCAGCGTTCTGATTCATGGATAAGGCTCGATAAAGAAAAGAACAGACACGCACCGATCATAGTTGATCGGTGCGCTTTATCGCGAGGGCTGGCGATGGCCGTTCAGCGCAGGTTCAGCGACGAACCGGGCGCTTCTGCAGCTTGCGCTGCAGGGTACGACGGTGCATGCCCAGGGCGCGGGCAGTGGCGGAGATGTTGCCTTCGTGCTCGGTCAGCACGCGCTGGATGTGTTCCCACTGCAGGCGATCCACCGACATCGGGTTTTCCGGCACCAGGCTGTCGAGATCGGCGTGTTCGGACAGCAGCGCTGCCAGCACGTCGTCGGCGTCGGCCGGTTTGCACAGGTAATTGCAGGCGCCGCGCTTGATCGCTTCGACGGCGGTGGCAATGCTCGAATAACCGGTGAGGATCACCACGCGCATCTCCGGGTCCAGTTCCAGCAGCTTCGGCAGCAGGACCAGACCGGAGTCGCCGTCCATTTTCAGGTCCAGCGCGGCGTAGTCCGGCAGATCGGCCTGGGCGATGGTCAGGCCTTCCTCGGCGGAACCGGCGGTGCTGACGCGGAAACCACGGCGGGCCATGGCACGGGCCATCACCCGGGTGAAGGTCGCATCGTCATCGACCAGCAGCAAATGCGGCAGTTCTTCGCCTTCGACTTGGATTTCGTCACTCATGTTGCTCTCCTCGGGCGCCGTGGGGCAGGCGCAGCTCGGTGAGCGTGCCGCCTTCCTCATGACTATAGAGTTTCACTGAGCCGCCGGCGCGTGTCACGCTGGCCTTGCTCAAAAACAGGCCCAGGCCGAAACCTTTGCCCTTGGTGGTAAAAAACGGTTTGCCGATCTGCTCGGCGATGGCCAGCGGCACACCAGCGCCATGATCGCGAATGCTGATGGTCAGGTCTTCGGCGGTCCAGTCCAGGGTCACCTGAAGGTTTTCCGGGCAGGCGTCGGCGGCGTTGTTCAACAGATTCAACAAGGCCTGGGTCAGATCCGGGGGCGGCGCCACACGAGGCAGCGGGCCCTGGCCCAGGCGCTGGAAGCGATAACTGGCTTCCGGACGCATCAGGTGCCAGCGGTTGAGCGCCTCGTCGAGCCACTCGGTGACGTCCTGCATCTCCACCGCCATCCGACGATTGGCTTCGGCGGCGCGCACCAGTTGCTGCAGGGTCTCCTTGCAGAGCTTGACCTGATCTTTCAACACCTTCAGGTCTTCCTGAAGCATCGGGTCGTGATGATCCTGCTGCATTTCATTGAGCAACACGCTCATGGTCGCCAGCGGTGTGCCCAGTTCATGAGCGGCACCGGCGGCCTGAGTCGCCACGGCCAGCAATTGCTGATCGCGCAGGCCTTCTTCACGGCGGATCGCGCGTAACTCTTCCTGGCGGCGCAGCTCTTCAGCCATGCGCGCAGCGAAGAAGGTAATCACCGCTGCCGCGAGGGCAAAACTCAGCCACATGCCGTAGATTTGCAGGTTTTCCCGGGCGACCGGCAGGGTTTCCAGCGGATAGAAATGCGTCAGCATCAGGGTGTACAAGGCCAGCGCAATACCGGACAGCACCACGGAATAACGCCACGGCAGCGTCACCGCAGCGATGGTCAGCGGCACCAGATAATACGAAACGAACGGGTTGGTCGACCCCCCGGAGAAATACAGCAAGGCACTGTGGATAACCAGATCGCAGGCCAGTTGCAGCGCGTATTCGAGCTCGGTGACCGGCCACGAAGTGCGCAGGCGCACGGCGGTGAACACACACAGCAGGATCGAACAGCCGAGGGTCATCACCAGTTGCACCCACGGCAACGGCAACAGCTCCAGCCAGTAGGCCAGGCCCACGGAACCGGCCTGCGCGGCGAGCACCAGAGTGCGGATGAAAGTCAGCCGCCAGAGGTTCTGGCGAGTGGCGGAAGTCAGTTGTACGGGGGCGAGCATGAGCTCTCCTGATGAGCGCTCCAGGCGGATCGCACGGAGTATAACCAAGGCGCGCGCTTGAGAGGCGAAAGTGCGGCAAACGACCACATGGCGCAAAGATTTTCTGCGGCTATAAGGGCCCCTTCGCGAGCAAGCTCGCTCCCACAGGGGAACGCGTCCCAAATGTGGGAGCGAGCTTGCTCGCGATTGGCTGCGCAGCGGCTGCCGGCCATCTGTATAGAAGTTGTAACTGGGCGAACCGGATCATAAAAGCTAGAGTCTGATGGTTTCACGCAGGCCCCGAACCATCACCTGCGCCCTCATCAAGGAGCTTTCATGCACACATTTCGCCGCAGCGCCGCCCTTCTCGCCCTGACCGTCGGCAGTGTCGCCAGCCTTCCGGCCCTGGCGGCCGATGAGCTGCACTACAACCAGATTTCCCTGCGTGCCGAAGTCAGCCAAGAAGTGGCCCGCGACCTGATGATCGTGACCCTCTACACCGAAGAACAGAACACTGACCCGGCCAAACTCGCCGCCGACGTCAGCACCACCATGAACAAGGCCCTGGCCCAGGCCAAGCAAGTCAAAGACATCACCCTGCGCCAGGGCAGCCGCAACAGCTACCCGATCTACGACACCAAGGGCCAGAAAATCACCGGCTGGCGCGAACGCGCCGAACTGCGCCTGGAAAGCGCCGACTTCGCCGCCCTGTCCAAACTCACCGGCGAGTTGCTGACCGACCTGAAAATGGGCGGCATGGACTTCGCCATCGCCGACCCGACCCGCAAGGCCAGCGAAGACAAACTGCTGAAAGAAGCCGTTACCGCCTTCAAGGCCCGCGCCCAACTGGCCACCGACGCCTTGGGTGGCAAGGGCTACAAAATCGTCAACCTGAACCTCAACAGCAACGGCTTCCCACAACCGTACATGCGCGCCCCGATGATGATGAAAGCCGCCGGCATGGATTCGGCGCCCGTCACGCCTGAAGTCGAAGCCGGCACCAGCCAGGTCAGCCTGACCGCTGATGGCTCGATTGAAGTGTTGATGCAGTAATTGAGTGACGGCTGAATGAAAAACCGGCGATCAGTGAATGATCGCCGGTTTTTTTGTGCCCGGCATTTGGGTTGTCAGCTCCGCCGTCATCGCTAGCAAGCTAGCTCCCACATTTGGAATGCGGACTCCTGTGGGAGCCAGCCTGCTGGCGATGAACGATGACACGGTCTCAGGTTTGCGGATCAACCCGATCCAGCGCCCGATCCAGCGCCCGGTTCACCGCCAGCTCGGCCAGCATGATGATCTGCTGGATCCCGAGCGCCGTACTGCGCTGCGAACCGCTGAGTTCATTGGCGAAATTGCTGGCGATGGTACTGGCCGACGCCAGGGACTCGCAGGCGTTGGCCAGCAGGCTTTCGGTGTCGACGTTGGGCGTGACCATATACATCGTGCTCGGGCGCGGTTTGGAAGGGTTGGGGCAAAGATAGAAATCGAGGGCGCGCTTGATGGCTTCGCGGTTGCGGGCGAGGTCTTCGGCGCGCATGGCTTCTTCGAGGGGGGTGGGTGATTCGAGGGGTGGATCGGGGACAACCTTGTTCATTGATAACCTCCTTGCTGATTTTAAGCCACCAGATGCCGTTCTCACGCGGCGAAGAGGTGGCAGCTATGTGCGGGGTGAGAAACCGGGCAAGGAGATTCCGGCCAGACCGAAGTCTGCCCGCACACAGCCGCCATAAATCAACTACAGGCAGCAGAAAGCTGGCGGCAATTATGGTCGGACTGACGTTTGAATAACACTCGCTTGCCTGGGTTCTCACACCCAATCACAGAGTTTTCTGCGACAACCAAAGACTAGAGAGCGTGCTTCCGACGGACAACCTGAAAACCTTGTGGGAAGGGTCCTGCGATGTTGTTGAGATTTAAACAGTTTCAAAAGCTGCCCTCACCCTAACCCTCCCGAAACGTCGGACCGCCCGTAGGGAGAGGGGACTGACCGTGGTGTTTGGGAGAGGTACGCCGACGTGCGATATCGAAGGTGAATTCAAAATCTGAAAAGCACACAAACCGCTCTAGCTGTTGCTCCACCACCACTCAACAGGATGAGCGTTAGCTCGGCTGCAGCTCTTGATCTTGATCCACGGGCGACGTCGGAAGGCTGAGTGGAGGGATTTATCCGGGGGTGGGAGCGCAGCGACCGTTTGGCGAAGCCAAACACATCGAGAGGAGGTGCAGCGAAGCAAACCGTAGGCGATGCCCCCCGGATGAATCCCGGAGCGAAGGAACCCCGAGCCCTAGCGAGCGGGCCGAACGCAGGAGCAAGCGTTTTTGGTTACTTTTTAGGCGTTTGTAAAAAGTGACCCGCCGTCAGGGCGGAACCATAAGCCGCAGCACCCGAAAAAACGGATATGTTCACAACCTCCCCAGATATACCGAGATAGACACCTCACCTAGAAAAACGATATTTCCGCGCCCACCGAAACCCCGGCTACCCTCCTCCCCACAACTACCTCCAATACACCCGGGGACTCCATGGATCGATTCACCTTCAAACCACTTCTAATAACCCTGGCCCTGACCGCCATAACCCCAATCGCCAACGCAGCAACAACCCTGGTCTACTGCTCCGAAGCCAGCCCCGCAGGCTTCGACCCCAGCCAATACACCAGCGGCACCGACTTCGACGCCTCCGCCGAAACCGTCTTCAACCGCCTCACCCAATTCAAACGCGGCAGCACCGACATCGAACCGGGCCTGGCCACAAGCTGGGACGTGAGCCCGGACGGCCTCCAATACACCTTCCACCTGCGCCAGAACGTAAAATTCCACACCACTGACTACTTCACCCCGACCCGCACCTTCAACGCCGACGACGTGCTGTTCACCTTCCAGCGCCTGCTCGACCCGGAAAACGCCTTCCGCAAGGCCTACCCCGCCGAGTCCCCCTACTTCACCGACATGGACCTGAACACCACGATCAAATCCGTGGAAAAAATCGACGAAAATACCGTGCGCTTCAATCTGAACAACGTCGACGCCGCGTTCGTGCAAAACCTCGCCATGAGCTTCGCCTCGGTGCAATCGGCCGAATATGCCGCGCAGTTGCTGAAGGAAGGCAAGGCAGCAGACATCAACCAGAAACCGGTCGGTACCGGCCCGTTCGTGTTCAAGCGTTACCAGAAGGACTCGCAGATCCGCTACGCAGCGAACAAGGACTACTGGAAACCCGAAGATGTCAAAATCGACAACCTGGTGTTCTCGATCACCCCGGACGCAGCCGTCCGCCTGCAGAAACTCAAGACCGGCGAATGCCAGGTCAGCGGCTACCCGCGCCCGGCCGACATCGAAGTGATGGAAAAAGACCCGAACCTGCGCGTGTTGAAGCAGGCCGGTTTCAACCTCGGTTTCCTTGCCTACAACACCACCCATCCGCCGCTGGATCAGCTCAAAGTACGCCAGGCGCTCGATATGGCCATCGACAAACCGGCGATCATCAAAGCGGTTTACCAGAGTGCCGGTCAGCTGGCGCAAAACGCCTTACCGCCAGCGCAGTGGTCGTTCGATCCGAACATAAAAGATGCGCCGCACGACCCTGTCAAAGCCAAGGCGCTACTCAAGGAAGCCGGGGTTGCACCGGGTACAACCATCAATCTCTGGGCGATGACCGTGCAGCGCGCGTCCAACCCGAATGCGCGGATGTCGGCACAGATGATCCAGCAGGATTGGGAGAAGGTCGGCATCAAGGCCAACATCGTCAGCTATGAATGGGGCGAGTACATCAAGCGCGCCAAGAATGGCGAACACGACGCGATGATCTACGGCTGGACCGGTGACAACGGCGACCCGGACAACTGGCTCGGCGTGCTTTACAGCTGCGCGGCGGTGAAAGGCAGCAACTACGCCAAATGGTGCGATCCGGCCTACGACAAACTGGTGCAGCAGGCCAAGGTGTCCACCGATAAATCGCAACGGGTAAAACTGTATCAACAGGCGCAACTGATCCTTAAACAGCAAGTGCCGATCACGCCGATCGCCAACTCCACGGTGTTCCAGCCGCTGCGCAAGGAAGTCACCGACTTCAAGATCAGCCCGTTCGGTCTAACCCCCTTCTATGGCGTGGGTATAAATAAGTAACACCCGGCCCCAAGGCGGCGCGCAAATCATGACCAATGCACCGTTTTGGGGCTTCATTTGCACCGTAAAAAACGACCGCAAACGGTCAAATGCGTCAGAAGTTATACGGATGCGACATTAAGGTACGTTCGTGCCACCGTTTGATGCCGCCGGGCGCTCTGGATCTTGCATTGGGTATGGGCCCTGCATAAGTATCCGCAGGCACGACTCACGAGGTCGTACCTCAATATTAAAAAATGACAACAAATCATGAGGCCAACATGCTTAAACACGCGGTCATTCCGTTTTTAGTCGGCGCAGGCTTGTTAGCCTCCGCACCTTTCGCTTCCGCTGCGACTAACCTGGTGTTCTGCTCCGAAGGCAGCCCGGCCGGTTTCGACCCAGGCCAATACACCACCGGAACCGACTTCGACGCCTCAGCCGAAACCATGTTCAACCGTCTGACCCAGTTCGAGCGTGGCGGCACCGCCGTTGTTCCTGGGCTGGCGACCAGCTGGGACATTTCCCCGGACGGCCTGACCTACACCTTCCACCTGCGTGAAGGCGTGAAGTTCCACACCACCCCGTATTTCAAGCCGACTCGTGAGTTCAACGCCGACGACGTGCTGTTCACCTTCAATCGCATGATTAACAAGGATGACCCGTTCCGTAAGGCGTACCCGACCGAATTCCCATACTTCACCGACATGGGGATGGATACCAACATCACCAAGATCGATAAAGTCGACGACCACACCGTCAAGTTCACTCTGAAAGAAGTCGACGCCGCGTTCATCCAGAACATGGCCATGAGCTTCGCTTCGATTCAGTCCGCCGAGTACGCAGCGCAGCTGCTGAAGGAAGGCAAGGCTGCCGACATCAACCAGAAGCCGATCGGCACTGGTCCGTTCGTGTTCAAGAGCTACCAGAAAGACTCCAACATCCGTTACACCGGCAACAAGGATTACTGGAAGCCTGAAGACGTGAAGATCGACAACCTGATCTTCGCCATCACCACCGACCCGTCGGTACGTATCCAGAAGCTGAAAAAGAACGAGTGCCAGGTCACTCTGTTCCCGCGTCCGGCCGACCTCGCCGCACTGAAAGCCGACCCCGCGCTGAAGATGCCTGACCAGGCCGGCTTCAACCTGGGCTACATCGCCTACAACGTGATGGACAAGGTCAAGGGCAGCAACGAAGCCAACCCGCTGGCCGACCTGCGTGTTCGCCAGGCGCTGGACATGGCTGTGAACAAGCCACAGATCATAGACTCGGTTTACCAGGGCGCAGGCCAGCTGGCCGTCAACGCCATGCCGCCGACCCAGTGGTCCTACGACACCACCATCAAGGACGCCAAGTACGATCCTGAGAAAGCCAAGCAGCTGCTCAAGGAAGCCGGCGTCAAGGAAGGCACCGAGATCGTCCTGTGGGCGATGCCGGTTCAGCGTCCGTACAACCCGAACGCCAAACTGATGGCCGAAATGCTCCAGTCCGACTGGAAGAAGATCGGTCTGAACGTGAAGATCACCAGCTACGAGTGGGGCGAGTACATCAAGCGCTCCAAAGGTGGCGAGAACCAGGCCATGATCATTGGCTGGAGCGGTGACAATGGTGATCCGGACAACTGGCTCAACGTGTTGTTTGGTTGCGACTCGCTGAGCGGCAACAACTTCTCCAAATGGTGCGACAAGAAATTCGACGGCCTCGTGAAAGAAGCCAAGCGCACCACTGACCAGGCCAAGCGCACCGAACTCTACAAAGAGGCGCAACACGTCCTCAAAGATGCAGTCCCTATGACACCTATCGCTCACTCGACGGTGTATCAACCCATGCGCGCCAACGTGCAGGACTTCAAGATCAGCCCATTCGGCTTGAACTCCTTCTACGGCGTCAGCATCAAGTAAAAAAGCCAGCGGCGACGTTTTCAGCGTCGCCGCTGTTTTTTTCTGCCGAATAGTCAGGAATCTGCCTACATCCATTTCCACCTGGTCTTACCAGATTGGTTTAGGACGTGTCGCCTTTTCCTACGAGTCTTTAGGACTCAGCGCATTTACTGCCAGACCTACGGCCCCTACCGTCAGGTTCTGACCAGTGACTGCGTGGGCTATCGGTTTGCTGTTGGATTGAGCTCAATGCAGCCACAACTTCCCTGGAAGGGATCGCGGCGCATTGAAAAACACTGAGACAAGAGGGAGCGTCATGCGCCACACCTTGGTTTTTTCCGCATTGCTGGGCGCCGGCCTGTTGGCCGCCACGTCCGCGAGTTTTGCCGCCAGCGACAGTCTGGTGTTCTGCTCCGAAGGCAGCCCGGCCGGTTTCGACACCGCGCAGTACACGACGGCCACGGATAACGACGCCGCCGAACCGCTGTACAACCGCCTGGCCGAATTCGAAAAAGGCGCGACCAATGTCGTACCGGGCCTGGCAACGAGCTGGGATATTTCCGAGGATGGCCTCAAGTACACCTTTCACCTGCGTGAAGGGGTGAAATTTCATACAACGGCTTACTTCAAACCCACCCGCGATTTCAACGCCGACGACGTGCTGTTCACGTTTAACCGCATGCTCGATCCGCAACAGCCATTCCGTAAGGCTTATCCGACCGAGTTCCCGTATTTCAACGGGATGAGCCTGAACAAGAACATCGCCAAGGTCGAAAAGACCGGGCCGCTGACCGTGGAGTTCACGCTCAACAGCGTCGACGCCGCATTCATCCAGAACATCGCCATGAGCTTCGCCGCCATTCTGTCTGCTGAATACGCTGACAAGCTACTGGCCGAAGGCAAGCCGAGCGACATCAATCAGAAGCCGATCGGCACTGGCCCGTTCGTGTTCAAGAGCTATCAGAAAGACTCGAACATCCGCTATACCGGCAACCCGCATTACTGGGATCAGAGCCGGGTGAAGCTGAAGAACCTGATTTTCGCGATCAATACCGACGCCTCGGTTCGCGTGCAGAAGCTCAAGGCCGGCGAGTGCCAAGTCACTCTGCACCCGCGCCCGGCCGATGTGCCGGCACTGAAGAACGACCCGAAACTGCAACTGATCGAAAAGCCGGGCTTCAACCTCGGTTACATCGCCTACAACGTGCGCCACAAACCGTTCGACCAGCTCGAAGTGCGTCAGGCGCTGGACATGGCGGTGAATAAACAGGGAATTCTCAACGCTGTTTACCAGGGTGCCGGTCAACTGGCGGTCAACGCCATGCCGCCAACTCAATGGTCCTACGACACCACGATCAAGGACGCCGCCTACAACCCGGAAAAAGCCAAGGCACTGCTCAAGGCTGCCGGCGTCAAGGAAGGCACCGAGATCACCCTGTGGGCCATGCCGGTGCAGCGTCCGTACAACCCGAACGCCAAACTGATGGCCGAAATGCTCCAGGCTGACTGGGCCAAGATCGGTCTGAAAGTGAAGATCGTCAGCTACGAATGGGGCGAGTACATCAAGCGCACCAAGAATGGCGAACACGACGTCAGCCTGATCGGCTGGACCGGTGACAACGGGGATCCGGACAACTGGCTCGGCACGCTGTACAGCTGCGACGCCATTGGCGGCAACAACTACTCCATGTGGTGCGACCCGGCTTACGACAAGCTGATCAAAGAGGCCAAGGTCGTCACCGACCGCGACCAGCGCACCGTGCTCTACAAACAGGCCCAGCAGTTGCTCAAACAGCAAGTGCCAATCACGCCTGTGGCTCACTCGACGGTCAACCAGCCGTTAAGCGCCAGGATCGAAGGATTCAAGGTCAGCCCCTTCGGTCGCAACGTGTTTTCGGGTGTGAGCATCGACTAAACAAATAACCGACTAGCCGCAACGCTGAGGAGGCCGTCTACCTCCTCACGCAAGCGCTTTGCCGAAAATCGCCAATCAGGCCTTTTGCAAACGTTTGCGATGTGTGAATGAGTTCTAAAACCAAAAACCGGCCCTACAAAAAAAGCCGGCATAAAAAGAAAGTAAAGGAGCTTCACCCATGAAACTGAGCAGCACCGCGATACTGGCCCTGGCCATCAGCAGCATCACCGCCACGGCTTATGCCGAGGAACAGAGCCAGGCGTTCACCCCGGTTACCGTCAACGAGCAGAGCGCCCAGGCTGAAGCCACCGGCTTCCTCGAAGGCTCCAAAATCAGCGGCACGACCCGTAACTGGTACGCCAACGAGCAACTGAAACGTGGCGGCAAGTTCACCTACCGCAAAGACGGTGTCGCGACCCCGACCGATCGTCGTATCAACTGGGTGCAGGGCACCATCGTCAACTACACCTCCGGCTTCACTCAGGGCACCGTCGGTGTCAGCACTGAAGTGGCCGCGTACAACGCCGTTGCACTGGAGCGCAATCGCAAGGATCTGGCCTCCAACAACGGTGGTGCACCGGGTTCGCGTCCAGGCGCAGGCAACAACCGTACGCTGACCAAAGAAGGCGGCGACGCTGAAGGTCAGTGGAGCAAACTGGGCCTGGCCAACGTCAAGTTCCGCGTTTCCAACACCACCCTGACCGCCGGTCGCCAGAACTTCAGCACGCCAATCGTCGACACCATCGGCAACCGTGCGCTGCCTTCGAGCTTTGAAGGTGTCAGCCTGCACAGCGAAGAGCTGAACAACCTGTCGTTCGACGCCGGCAGCTTCGACCGCGTATCGCCGCGTACCGAAGAAAGCTTGTCGAAATTCCGCTCCGAGTACACCAACAACAAAGCCGAGACCGATCGCGTGAGCATCGTCGGCCTGAACTACCAGCCGCTGAAAAGCCTGAAGACCAGCCTGTACGCCTCCAAGGTTGAAGACTTCTGGAACCAGTACTACTTCGGCGCCACCCACGAACTGGGTGACAGCAACATCGTGAGCCTGACCACCGGTCTGAACTACTACAAGACCGTCGATACCGGCAAGAAAGAGATGGGCAACATCGACAACGACACCTACTCCCTGTCGTTCGGTCTGACCCACCAGGCCCACAGCCTGACCTTCTCGTACCAGGAAATTAACGGTGACGAGTACTTCGACTACCTGCACGAAACCAACGGCATCTACCTGGCCAACTCCCTGCTGTCCGACTTCAACGGCCCGAACGAGAAATCCTTCCAGGTCGCCTACGGTCTGAACATGGCCGAATACGGCGTGCCAGGCCTGAAGTTCAACATCTACCAGGCTCGCGGCTGGGGCATCGACGGTACTCACTACACCGGCACTGCGTATGACGTGAAAAACATGGACGGCGAGCACCACTACGAATACGGCATCGGTGCCACTTACGCGGTACAGAGCGGCCCGCTCAAGGCGACCACCGTGCGTGCCACCTACACTGCTCACCGCGCCAGCGAAAACCAGGCTGACGGCAGCATCAACGAGTTCCGTCTCGTGACCACCGTACCGTTCAACATTCTGTAAAAACGCGTGCCGACGGCTGACTCAGTGACGAGTCGGCCGTTCGGCTTTTTTTCTTCAACCGATTGCAGAGGGTTATCGATGAAAATGCTTCCCCTACGTGCGGCCGTCGCTGCCGCCCTGTTGAGCGCCACCATCGGCGTCTCGGCCAAACCCTTGGTGGTCTGCACCGAAGCCAGTCCGGAAGGCTTCGATATGGTCCAGTACACGACTGCAGTCACTGCCGACGCGGTGGCCGAAACCATCTTCAACCGCCTGGCTGACTTCAAGCCCGGCACCACTGAAGTGATCCCGGCGCTCGCCGAGTCCTGGGACATCAGTGACGATGGCCTGACCTACACGTTCCACCTGCGCAAAGGCGTCAAGTTCCACACCACCGAATACTTCAAGCCGACTCGCGACATGAACGCCGACGACGTGGTCTGGAGCTTCCAGCGTCAGCTGGACCCGAATCACCCGTGGCACAAACTGTCGAGCGTGGGCTTCCCGTACTTTGAAAGCATGGGCTTCAAGGAACTGCTTAAGAGCGTCGAGAAAGTCGACGACAACACGGTCAAGTTCACGCTGACCCGCCGCGAAGCGCCGTTCCTGGCCGACATCGCCATGGCGTTCTCCTCGATCTACCCGGCCGAATACGCCGACCAGTTGCTCAAGGCCAACAAGACCGGTGATCTGAACAACAAACCGGTCGGCACCGGGCCGTTCGTCTTCCAGCGCTACAACAAGGACGCCCAGGTTCGCTTCAAGGCCAACCCGGACTACTTCCGTGGCAAGGCACCGGCGGATGCGCTGATCCTGGCGATCGCCACCGACAACAACGTGCGCTTGCAGAAACTCAAGGCCAACGAGTGCCAGATCGCGCTGTATCCGAAACCGGATGACATCCCGAGCATCAAGAAAGACGACAAGCTGAAAGTCGATGAAATGGACGCGATGACCGTCTCCTACATCGCCATGAACACCCAGCACAAATACATCAGCGACGTGCGGGTGCGTAAAGCGATCGACATCGCCTTCGACAAGGAAGCCTATGTCAACGCCCTGTTCGGCAAAGGCAACGCCTCGGTCGCGGTCAACCCGTACCCACCGACCCTGCTGGGTTACAACCACGACCTGAAGAACCCGCCACGCGACCTCGACAAGGCCCGCGCCCTGCTCAAGGAAGCCGGCGTGCCGGAAGGTACCGTGTTTACCCTGTTTACCCGCAACGGCGGCGGCCCGACCAACCCGAACCCGATGCTCGGCGCGCAAATGATGCAGGCTGACCTGGCGAAAGTCGGGATCAAGATCGACATCCGCGTGATGGAATGGGGCGAAATGCTCAAACGCGCCAAGGCAGGCGAGCACGACATGGTTTCGGCCGGATGGGCGGGCGACAACGGCGACCCGGATAACTTCCTGACGCCTATGCTCAGTTGCGAAGCCGCCAAGAACGGCGAAAACTACGCTCGCTGGTGCAACGAGAAGTTCCAGACACTGCTCGACGAAGCACGGGCTAAAGTAGATCCGGCCGAACGCGCCAAACTGTATGAAGAAGCCCAGACGATTTTCAATCAGGACCAACCGTGGATCAGCATGGCCCACACCCGGATGTTTACCGCAATGCGCAACAACGTAGAGGGTTATCACATCAGCCCTCTGACAACCAATAACTTCGCCACCACCCAGGTGAAGTAGATAAGAAACTCCCGGCCTCCCTGACCCCAGGGTCGCCGGGCACGCCTAACCGGCTGATGAGGTACCACACAAGATGTTTAGTTTTATTGCCCGCCGACTGGGGTTGTTGATCCCCACGTTTTTCGGCATCACCTTGCTGACTTTCGCGTTGATTCGCATGATTCCCGGCGACCCCGTGGAAGTGATGATGGGCGAACGTCGGGTCGACCCCGAAATGCACGCTCAGGCAATGGAACGCCTCGGTCTTAACAAACCGTTGTACGCCCAGTACCTGGACTACATCGGCAAGTTGGCTCACGGCGACCTCGGCGAATCCCTGCGCACCCGTGAGAGCGTATGGACCGAGTTCACCTCCCTCTTCCCGGCGACCCTGGAACTGTCCATGGCCGCCCTGCTGTTCGCCGGTATCCTGGGCCTGTTGGCCGGGGTGATTGCGGCCCTCAAGCGAGGATCCCTGTTCGACCACGGGGTGATGGGCATCTCCCTGGCGGGGTATTCGATGCCGATCTTCTGGTGGGGCCTGATCCTCATCATGTTCTTCTCGGTGAGCCTGGGCTGGACCCCGGTTTCCGGGCGGATCGACCTGCTCTATGACATCGAGCCACGCACCGGTTTCATGCTGATCGACACCCTGCTGGCCAATGACACCGGCGCTTTCCTGGATGCGCTGCATCACCTGATCCTGCCGGCCATCGTGCTCGGCACCATTCCGCTGGCGGTGATCGCGCGGATGACCCGCTCGTCGATGCTCGAAGTACTGCGTGAAGACTACATCCGCACCGCCAAGGCCAAAGGCCTGTCGCCATCGCGCGTGGTGTTCGTTCACGGTCTGCGCAACGCCCTGATCCCGGTGCTGACCGTGGTCGGCCTGCAAGTCGGCACCCTGTTGGCCGGTGCGGTCCTGACCGAAACCATCTTCTCCTGGCCCGGCATCGGCAAGTGGCTGATCGAAGCCATCGGCGCCCGGGACTACCCGGTTGTGCAGAACGGCATTCTGTTGATCGCCTGCCTGGTGATCCTGGTCAACTTCGTGGTGGACATCCTCTACGGCTTTGCCAACCCACGCATCCGTCATCAGCGCTGAGGTCAATACCCATGAGCACTCCAACATCCTCAGTAGTCACCGCCGCCACCGCCGTGGATCAAAGTCTGCTGTATCCGTCACCGTACAAAGAGTTCTGGCAGGCCTTCGCCAAGAACAAGGGCGCCGTCGCCGGCATGCTGTTCATGCTGCTGGTGATTTTCTGCGCGATCTTCGCGCCGTGGGTCGCCCCGCATAACCCGAGCGAGCAATACCGTGACTTCCTGCTGACGCCACCGGCGTGGCTCGAAGGCGGGCAGATGCAGTTCCTGCTCGGCACCGATGAACTGGGTCGCGACCTGCTGTCGCGTCTGATCCAGGGTTCGCGTCTTTCGCTGCTGATCGGTCTGTCGTCGGTGGTGATGTCGCTGATCCCGGGGATTCTGCTGGGCCTGTTCGCCGGCTTTTTCCCGAAAATGATTGGCCCGACCATCATGCGTCTGATGGACATCATGCTGGCCCTACCGTCGCTGCTGCTGGCCGTGGCGATCGTCGCCATCCTCGGCCCAGGCCTGATCAACACCGTGATCGCGATTGCCGTGGTGTCCTTGCCGTCCTACGTGCGTCTGACCCGTGCCGCGGTGATGGGCGAACTGAACCGCGACTATGTGACCGCCGCGCGCCTGGCCGGTGCCGGTCTGCCACGCCTGATGTTCATCACCGTGCTGCCCAACTGCATGGCACCGCTGATCGTCCAGGCGACCCTGAGCTTCTCTTCGGCGATCCTCGATGCCGCCGCCCTGGGCTTCCTCGGCCTCGGCGTCCAGCCGCCAACCCCTGAGTGGGGCACCATGCTGGCCTCGGCCCGCGACTACATCGAACGCGCCTGGTGGGTCGTGAGTCTGCCTGGTTTGACCATTTTGCTCAGCGTGCTGGCAATCAACTTGATGGGCGACGGCCTGCGCGATGCGCTGGACCCGAAACTCAAGAACGCCGCCTGAGGAGATTCCCATGTCACTGCTAGAAATCAAGAATCTCAACGTTCGCTTCGGCGACAAGAACGCCACACCCGTGGTCGACGGCCTCGACCTGAAAGTCGACAAGGGCGAAGTCCTGGCGATCGTGGGCGAGTCGGGTTCCGGCAAGTCCGTGACCATGATGGCGCTGATGGGCCTGATCGAACACCCGGGGATCGTCACTGCCGATTCCCTGAGCTTCGACGGTAAAGACATGCTCAAACTGAGCAATCGCCAGCGTCGGCAGATCGTCGGTAAAGACCTGTCCATGGTGTTCCAGGATCCGATGACCGCCCTGAACCCAAGCTACACCGTCGGTTTCCAGATCGAAGAAGTGCTGCGCCTGCACCTGAAAATGTCCGGCAAGCAAGCGCGTAAACGTGCGATCGAACTGCTGGAAAAAGTCGAAATCCCGGGCGCCGCCAGCCGTATGGACGCCTACCCGCACCAACTGTCCGGCGGTATGAGCCAGCGTGTGGCAATCGCAATGGCGATTGCCGGCGAGCCGAAACTGCTGATCGCCGACGAACCGACCACCGCACTCGACGTGACGATTCAGGCGCAGATCATGGATCTGCTGCTGGCGTTGCAGAAAGAGCAGAACATGGGCCTGGTGCTGATCACCCACGACCTCGCCGTGGTGGCCGAAACCGCCCAGCGCGTGTGCGTGATGTACGCCGGTCAAGCCGTAGAAGTCGGTCAGGTGCCGCAGCTGTTCGACATCCCGGCCCACCCGTACAGCGAAGCGCTGCTCAAAGCGATTCCGGAACACAGCCAGGGTGCCGAACGTCTGGCGACCCTGCCGGGCATCGTTCCCGGCCGCTACGACCGCCCGCAAGGTTGCCTGCTGTCGCCGCGCTGCCCGTACGTGCAGGACAGCTGCCGCGCGCAGCGTCCGACCCTTGACCCGAAAAGCAACAGCCTCGCCCGCTGCTTCTATCCGTTGAACCAGGAGGTGGCGTAATGGCCGTCGTACTTACCGCCCGCGACCTGACCCGTCACTACGAAGTCTCCCGTGGCCTGTTCAAGGGCCACGCGACCGTGCGCGCCCTCAACGGCGTGTCGTTCGAGCTGGAAGCCGGCAAGACCCTCGCCGTCGTCGGTGAATCGGGCTGCGGCAAATCCACCCTCGCCCGCGCCCTGACTCTGATCGAGGAACCGTCGTCCGGCTCGCTGAAAATCGCCGGGCAAGAAGTGGCCGGTGCCGACAAGGCTCAGCGTAAACAACTGCGCAAAGACGTGCAGATGGTGTTCCAGAGCCCTTACGCGTCGTTGAATCCACGGCAGAAAGTCGGAGATCAACTGGCCGAACCGCTGCTGATCAACACCAACCTTTCGGCCGCCGAGCGCCGCGAGAAAGTCCAGGCGATGATGAAGCAGGTCGGCTTACGTCCCGAGCACTACCAGCGTTATCCGCACATGTTCTCCGGCGGTCAGCGTCAGCGTATCGCGCTGGCTCGCGCCATGATGCTGCAACCGAAAGTGCTGGTGGCGGACGAACCGACCTCGGCGCTGGACGTGTCGATCCAGGCGCAGGTGCTGAACCTGTTCATGGATATGCAGCAGGAGTTCAACACCGGTTACGTGTTCATCTCGCACAACCTGGCGGTGGTGCAGCACGTGGCCGATGACGTGATGGTGATGTACCTCGGTCGTCCGGTGGAAATCGGTCCGAAAGAGGACATTTATGCCCGTCCTCTGCACCCGTACACCCAGGCGCTGCTGTCGGCGACGCCGACCATCCATCCGGATCCGGACAAGCCGAAAATCAAGATCGTCGGCGAGCTGCCCAACCCGCTGAACCCGCCGCCTGGCTGCGCGTTCCACAAGCGCTGCCCGTACGCGACCGAGCGTTGCAGTACTGAAGAACCGATGTTGCGCCACCTCGACAATCGGCAGGTGGCTTGCCACTACGCCGAACAGTTCCTCGACGGCGCGGCATGAAAAAACCCGCCCGGTTTCCTGGGGCGGGTTGTTGATGATGTTGACCAAACCCCTTCTGCCTCGATTGCGCATCAGTCGAGAAAGAAGGGGTTTTCTTTTGTCCGGAATTTACGTCTGGCTATCGCCTTCATCCGGATCATCGGAGTCCGGCTCGTCGGTGGTCGAGTCGTCATCGTCGGCGCTGCCGCCCTGGCCCTGATCGCCCGGCTCGAACTCGGACTTGGCCAGCATCAGCGCACTGTGCCCCATCTGCCCGCTGGACGCCTGGGTATCGTGATCCTCGCACTCGGCCCAGGCTGTCGCGGTGCCGAGCAGCTCCTCCACGGCGTGGCGAAGTAAACGCTCATGTAATTGTGGCGGTATTCAAACAATCAGCTAAACCGCTTTCTTCCAAAACGACAATTGGAAGAAAGCGGTTGCTCAGCGATTATCACAAAGATACAGAAGACCTTTTTTCCAAACCACAACAAAAGCCCCCTCCCTTTCGCCAATAACTCCAGACAATTTAAAAATCAAACAAAAGCCTAACCCATGAATTAAGGATTACGGTTCTTCAAACCCCACAAATTCACCTAGAGCCACGACTTTATCCTTAACATCACCTGTAGCACTTTCCAACTTCAACCTAGCTTCAAAATCGGCACTTTCAGACAAAACATCGAACTTCCGAAACACGATAGTTCCTGAAACACCGTCATAGGTAACCCCCTCAGCGCTCTTATAATAAGCTAACGCAGTTTCCTTGTCTCCGGACCAAGCCGCTTGTATATCGTAACTTACGTTCTCTTTAACATCTAAAGTTCGCATAAAAAAACCCAGTTGCTCCTTTGCCATTCTGCCGTCAAAGGAATAGCCTTTATCCGATAGATTTTGCTGAAAAGAAACATCAGTAGTCGAAAAACCTGACACCGAAGTTCCAGTAGCCTGCAATTTCCCGGTAGTATTCTTGCTTTCGTCAGCACTCATCATACGACTCCTTTTAGTAATTAAAAGCATCTAACTGCACGAATACTTATAAGGAGCAAACAGCACGACGTCTACTGTCATTTCTGACAGGCCTGGAACAATCAATGTGAAATTCCGACAAACGGCTCGCATTGTAAGCAGGAGATTTTCAAGCAGAGCCGACAACTTTGCGGATCCGCGGGAAACATAGAGGAAGGATAGTCCGGACTAAAGCCTGAAGTATTTTAGTCTTCGGTAACTTCAAACTGTTTTCTCGTTTACTCCCCTCTTCCACCTCGATTGCGATTGCACATCAGTCGAGGCAGAAGAGGTTTTCTATTGTCTGCAATCTACGTCTGGCTGTCCCCTTCATCCGGATCATCGGAGTCCGGCTCGTCGGTGGTCGAGTCGTCATCGTCGGCGCTGCCACCCTGGCCCTGGTCGCCCGGCTCGGACTCGGACTTGGCCAGCATCAGCGCGCTATGCCCCACCTGCCCGCTGGAGGCCTGGGTATCGTGATCCTCGCACTCGGCCCAGGCCGTCGCGGTGCCGAGGGACAGCATCACCATCACTTTCAACAGCAGCAAAACCCGTAGCAACCTGTTTTTCATAGCCGAGTCCATCCTGTTCCAGGTGAGAAATTCATGCTGACCTGACGCTGATTGAAATCTAGTTCCGATCCGCCGGGTTCACCAGATAGGACGTTGCCCCATGCCCGAAAATGCCATGCGTGGACAGACCGCTTTCGAATAACGCCTATAACCGGATCGGCTAAGCATTTGCGCATTGCGTGGTTCGAATACGGGTGGCCTGATAAATCAGCGGTACTGACAGCGAGGCCAGGACGGCACTCGCCAGCCAGACACTGTGGCCACCGAACTGGCCGTAGAGCTGCCCACCCAGCACCGGCGACAACAGGGAACTCGCACTCCAGGCCATGAAGAACAGACCGAAGTAACGGCCGCTTTTTCCGGTTTGTGCATGCTGCATTACCAGCACGTTCAACGGTGGCATGAACAACGCCTCCCCCAGCGTCCAGATGACTGTCGAGAGACAGGCATAAAACAAGCCGGAACCCAGCGGCAACATGCCGAGTCCGACCGCCAGCAGCACACAACCGGCGATCAATGGCCGACGCGCGCCCCAGCGTTCCCCCCAGTGCGACATGGGAATCTGCAGCGCTACCACCAGAATCGCGTTGATCGCGAACTGCCAGCCGATGGCCTCGGTGCTCAAACGGTAATAGTCGCGAAGATAGTTGCCCAAGGTGCTGTAGACCGTGTCGAACGACATGCCAAGAAGGACGGTCGCCGCCAGCAACCAGAGAAATGGTTTGTCGCGATAGGGAAGGCCCGAACCCGATTGCGCCGGTGGCGCCTCGTCAGCGATCAGCACCGGCCGGCGCCAGGTCGTGCGGATGAACCAGAGCAGCGCCAGCAGCGTGAGCCCGGCACTGATGAAAAACACCCAGCGAAAATCCACCTGTGCCAGCACACCGCCCGCTACACCGGCAGCGGCCATCCCGAGGTTCCGGGCGATGCGACTCAAGGCCTGCGCCCGTGGGCGCTGCGCAACCTCGCAATTCTCCATGATCAGTCGCTGATGCAGGGTGCGAATCGCGCCATCGAGAGTGCCGCTGAGCAATAGCAACCCGGCCAGCAACGGCACTTGCGTGACCAGACCCAGCAAGACCAGAACCCACGCAGAGACAAAGAACAGCGCCGCCGTCAGGCGCGCCGTGCGGACGTGGTCACTGAGCCATCCGCCGAGCATCGAGCCGATCAGCAGACCACCGCCATATGACGACAGCAGCCAGCCGACGGTTTCAATCGCCAGCCCCAGCTCCTGGCGCAAGTACAACGCCATGAACAGCTTGACCATGCTGCTCAGGCGATTAATGAAGAGCAACGCCGCCAGCACCCAGGCCATCAGGCTGAAATAACCATTGGGCCGAAGCAGATAAGCGAGCCTCCCTGTCATTCGATCGCTCCCTTATTGATGGGACCAGATGCACTGCGCCCGACTTGAATGAGTTCGCATACTTAATCAACACGCAAAAAAAACCCACTGTTTTAACAGTGGGCTTTCGGGTGTCGCCAGTCAGCGCTTAGTGGTGCTCACGGGTCGCACGGAATTTCACGTCCGGCCAGCGCTCTTCCATCAGGGCCAGGTTGACTCGGGTCGGAGCGAGGTAGGTCAGGTGACCGCCGCCGTCCAGCGCCAGGTTTTCCACAGCCTTGTTGGAGAATTCCTCGAGCTTCTTCTTGTCGCTGCATTCGATCCAGCGCGCGGAATAGACGGTGATCGGCTCGTAGGAGCACTCGACCTTGTATTCCTCTTTCAGGCGGCTGGCGACCACATCGAACTGCAGCACACCGACGGCGCCGAGGATGATGTCGTTGCTGCGCTCCGGGAAGAACACCTGGGTCGCGCCTTCTTCGGCCAGCTGTTGCAGGCCCTGGCGCAGTTGCTTGGATTTCAGCGGATCGCGCAGGCGTACGCGGCGGAACAGTTCCGGGGCGAAGTGCGGGATACCGGTGAAGCCCAGGGTTTCGCCTTCGCTGAAGGTGTCACCGATCTGGATCGTGCCGTGGTTGTGCAGACCGATGATATCGCCGGCGTACGCTTCTTCGAGCTGTTCACGCTCGGAGGAGAAGAACGTCAGGGCGTCGCCGATGCGCACGTCCTTGCCGGTACGCACGTGACGCATCTTCATGCCTTTCTCGTACTTGCCCGAGCAAATGCGCATGAAGGCGATGCGGTCACGGTGTTTCGGGTCCATGTTCGCCTGGATCTTGAAGATGAAGCCCGAGAACTTCTCTTCCACCGGCTCCACGGTACGCTCGTTGGCCACACGTGGCAGCGGACGCGGTGCCCAGTCGACTACGGCGTCGAGCACGTGATCGACACCGAAGTTGCCCAGTGCGGTACCGAAGAACACCGGGGTCAGTTGACCGTCGAGGAACTCCTGCTGGTTGAACTCGTGGCAGGCGCCCTGCACCAGTTCCAGCTGTTCGAGGAAGCGCTCGTACTCGTCGCCCAGGTGGGCGCGGGCTTCGTCGGAATCAAGCTTTTCGATGATCTTGGTTTCGGTGCGTTCGTGACCGTGGCCGGCGGTGTAGACAATGATGTAGTCGTCGGCCAGGTGGTAAACGCCCTTGAAGTCGCGGTAGCAACCGATCGGCCAGGTGATCGGCGCGGCCTTGATCTTCAGAACGGCTTCGATTTCGTCGAGCAGTTCGATCGGGTCACGGATGTCACGGTCAAGTTTGTTGATGAAGCTGACGATCGGCGTATCACGCAGACGGCAGACGTCCATCAGCGCGATGGTACGTGGCTCTACACCCTTACCGCCGTCGAGAACCATCAGGGCCGAGTCCACCGCCGTCAGGGTTCGGTAGGTGTCTTCGGAGAAGTCTTCGTGGCCCGGGGTGTCGAGCAGGTTGATCATGTGTTCGCGATACGGGAACTGCATGACCGACGTGGTAATGGAAATACCCCGCTGCTTCTCCATCTCCATCCAGTCGGATGTCGCATGGCGGTCGGATTTACGGGATTTCACCGTACCGGCCACTGCAATCGCCTTGCCCATCAACAGGAGCTTTTCGGTGATCGTGGTTTTACCGGCATCGGGGTGGGAAATAATGGCGAAAGTGCGGCGTTTCGCGACTTCGGCGGCCTGTCTGGTCATGGGAAATCGCCTGGCGGTGATTCAAAAAAGGGCCGCGATTATAGCCCAAGTCAAGACAATAACCGAACCGTTGAGCACATTAAGGGTGGCCAAATGCTGCCTCAGATGGGAACCTTTTAAAGCACGGAGACGTCCATCCCCTGTTACGACTTTTCGTCAGGGGCTGAAAAATCAGCAAGTTAGCCTGACGAGGCTGCGCTCATGGCTCACTTTCAGACCGCTTTTGGCCGGTGCTGGGGGAGCTGCTTCTCGCGAACGTTCACGCCCGGCAGCCAGGCATGGCATGCCACTCGGGACAGCGTCCGCCGACTATAAAAAAGGAGTCCGCCTGTGGCTATCCGCTATGGCAAAGGGCTGATGGGAGGTGCGGTGGTGATCGCGCTCCTGGCCCTGCTGGTCCACTGGATCGGCATCAACACGATCGAACACTACCGCGACGATTTGTTGTTTTACCTGCAAGCTCATCTGATTCTCGTCCTCGCTTCAATGCTGGCCGCCCTTGTCGTGGGCATCCCCGCCGGTATCTTCCTGAGCCGCCCGACCATGGTCGGCCGCGCCGAACGCTTCATGCAAATCTTCAACATCGGCAACACCGTGCCACCGCTGGCCGTACTGGCGATTGCCCTGGGGATACTCGGCATCGGCAGTGGTCCGGCGATCTTCGCTTTGTTCCTCGCCTCGCTTTTGCCGATTGTGCGCAACACCTATGAAGGCCTGAAAAACGTCCAGGGTTCGCTGAAAGAAGCCGCCGTCGGCATCGGCATGACTCCGCGTCAGGTGCTGTGGCAAGTCGAACTGCCCAACGCCGTGCCGATCATCGTCGGCGGTGTGCGCGTCGCGCTGGCGATCAACGTCGGTACCGCGCCGCTGGCGTTCCTGATCGGCGCCAACAGCCTCGGCAGCCTGATCTTCCCCGGCATCGCCCTGAACAATCAGCCGCAACTGCTGCTCGGCGCCGCGTGCACCGCGCTGCTGGCCCTGCTGCTCGATGGCCTGGTCACCCTCGCCAGCCGTCTCTGGCTGGAACGCGGTTTGCGCCCGTCTTAAGGCTTCGGCAAAGGAATATTCATGAAACGATTTAGCTTGATTCTGGGCTGCGCCCTGCTGTTCGCAGGATTTGCCCAGGCGGCGGAAAAGCCGCTCATTCGCCTCGGCGCCCGGGTATTCACCGAGCAGACCCTGCTCGCGGAAATCACCGCCCAATACCTGCGCAGCAAAGGCTACGACGCGCAGATCACCGGCGGACTGGGCAGCAACCTGGCCCGCAGCGCCCACGAAAGCGGGCAACTGGACATGCTCTGGGAATACACCGGGGTGTCGCTGGTGGCCTACAACCATGTCACCGAAAAACTCGACAGCGAACAGTCCTACGCCCGGGTGAAAGAACTCGACGCGAAAAAAGGCCTGGTCTGGCTGACGCCGTCGAAATTCAGCAACACCTACGCCCTCGCCCTGCCGAAAAACGTCGCCGAGGAATATCCGCAGATCAGCAACATCAGTCAGTTGAACGACGTGCTGAAGGCTGAAGCCAAGACCAACCACCTGGTCGCGCTGGACACCGAGTTCGCCAACCGCTCGGATGGACTGGATGGCATGGTCAAGCTGTACGACATGAACCTGACACGCCAGAACATTCGGCAGATGGACGCGGGTCTGGTCTACACCGCACTGCGCAACGGGCAAGTGTTTGCCGGTCTGGTCTACACCACCGACGGTCGACTGAATGCTTTCGGCCTGAAGCTGCTGGAAGACGACAAGCATTACTTCCCGGACTACACCGCTGCGCCAGTCGTGCGTCAGGCCTACCTCGACGCTCACCCGCAACTGGCGGCGCAACTCAAGCCGCTGGCCGAACTGTTCGACGACGAAACCATGCGCCAGCTCAACGCGCGGGTCGATGTCGATCACGAGAGCCCGTCGAGAGTCGCTGCCGATTTCCTGCGCCAGCACCCACTGAATTAAAGGAGGAAAAGTCATGGAATTTTTGAACGCCTTTTCCCACCTCGACTGGCAGCAGGTGATGCACCTGACCTGGCAGCACATCACCCTGGTCGGCATCGCCGTCAGCCTGGCGATTCTCATCGGCGTGCCGCTGGGTATTTTGATGACGCGCTTCCCGAGTCTCGCTGGCCCGCTACAAGCCAGTGCCACGGTGCTGCTGACCGTGCCGTCGATTGCGCTGTTCGGCCTGCTGCTGCCGTTCTACTCGAAATTCGGCCAGGGCCTCGGCCCGATGCCGGCGATCACCGCCGTATTCCTTTATTCACTGTTGCCGATCATGCGCAACACCTACCTCGCCCTGACCGGCGTCGAACCGGGCATCCGCGAAGCCGCACGCGGCATCGGCATGACCTTCGGCCAGCGCCTGCGCATGGTCGAGTTGCCGATTGCCGTGCCGGTAATCCTCGCCGGTGTGCGTACCGCCGTGGTGATGAACATCGGCGTGATGACCATCGCCGCGACCATCGGCGCCGGCGGCCTCGGCGTACTGATCCTCGCCTCCATCAGCCGCAGCGACATGTCGATGCTCATCGTCGGCGCACTGCTGGTCAGTCTCCTGGCGATCTTCGCGGACTTGTTTTTGCAGTGGCTGCAACGCTCTTTGACTCCAAAAGGATTACTCAAATGATCGAACTTCAAAACCTCAGCAAGACCTTCCAAAGCAACGGCAAAGATGTGAAAGCCGTGGACTCGGTGAGCCTGACCGTCAATGAAGGCGAAATCTGCGTATTCCTCGGGCCATCGGGCTGCGGCAAAAGCACCACGCTGAAAATGATCAACCGCCTGATCAAGCCGACCTCCGGCAAGATCCTGGTCAACGGTGAAGACACCACCGACCTCGACGAAGTGACCCTGCGCCGCAACATCGGCTACGTGATTCAGCAGATCGGTCTGTTCCCGAACATGACCATTGAAGAGAACATCGTCGTCGTGCCGAAACTGCTCGGCTGGGACAAACAGAAATGCCACGATCGCGCCCGCGAATTGATGAGCATGATCAAGCTTGAGCCCAAGCAGTATCTGCATCGTTATCCCCGTGAACTGTCCGGCGGCCAGCAGCAACGGATCGGCGTGATCCGCGCGCTGGCAGCAGATGCACCGCTGTTGCTGATGGACGAACCGTTTGGTGCGGTGGACCCGATCAACCGCGAAATGATCCAGAACGAGTTCTTCGAGATGCAGCGCGCGTTGAACAAGACCGTGATCATGGTCAGCCACGACATCGACGAAGCGATCAAACTCGGCGACAAGATCGCGATCTTCCGCGCCGGCAAGCTGTTGCAGATTGATCACCCGGACACCCTGCTCGCCCATCCGGCGGACGACTTCGTCAGCAACTTCGTCGGCCAGGACAGCACACTCAAACGCCTGCTGCTGGTGAAAGCCGAAGACGCGGCGGACAACGCGCCGTCGGTGAGCCCGGAAACCCCGGTGGCGGATGCGCTGGAGCTGATGGATGAACATGACCGCCGTTATGTGGTGGTCACCTGTGCCGAGAACAAGGCATTGGGTTACGTGCGACGTCGCGACCTGCACCGTCAGACCGGTACATGCGCGCAATTCCTGCGCGAGTTCAACGCCACGGCCGCCTATGACGAACACCTGCGCATTCTGTTGTCGCGCATGTACGAGTTCAATCGGGCGTGGCTGCCTGTGATGGATGCCGAGCGGGTTTTCCTTGGCGAAGTCACCCAGGAGTCGATTGCGGCGTACCTGAGTTCGGGTCGTTCACGCGGAATGAAGACCAATATCGTGTCGCCGGCCGAAGCGGTGGCCTGATCAAAAGCAAAAGGGCTGTTCGACAGCCCTTTTTTTCGACCGCCGGAAACTCAAGGCCGGGATTTTCCTACCGACGATGAGCCGGCAAGAAATATCAACACACCCGAGAGCCGAACCCGGCCGATTTTGCCAGCCTGAACCAGCAACTTCCCCCTCATCTGCCTTTCTCGCCGCCAACGTCGCCGATGTTGAAGTGATCGTAGTTATCCATGACTTGGCATACATCAGCATCGAACGTGCAGGTATTTTTAACACCTGAAAATTATTGCGGAACATCTGACCGTCATCTCGGTCGGGTACAAAGAGTGATATCCGCGACGTACGTCAGAAGCGTGCAAAAACGCGACATTTTTAGTTGATCTCAGGCCCCTCACGCCCTAAAGTTCGCGCCGAACGTCCATGCTGGAAACGATCCATCCGGCTCAAGTACTGACGACGAGACAGCAAGGCCAAGGGAAAGAAAGACTACATTTCCCATGGCCTTTTTGCTTTCGGCGACATGCCTTGGGAAGTAGGCGAACCAAAGTGGGGATACGGAGGGCGTTCATTTGCACCCATTGATTTCACGAGTTTGCCCATAGGAGCTCCCAAGTATGTCGATCCAGGTCGAAGACTATTTCGCGCGCGAAACCTTTCAGAAAATGAAGGCGTTCGCCGACAAACAGGAAACCCCGTTCGTGGTGATCGACACCGCGATGATCGCCCAGGCCTACGATGACCTGCGTGCCGGTTTCGAATTCGCCAAGGTCTACTACGCGGTCAAGGCCAACCCGGCCGTCGAGATCATCGACCTGCTCAAGGAGAAAGGCTCGAGCTTTGACATCGCCTCGATCTATGAGCTGGACAAAGTACTGAGCCGTGGCGTCAGCCCGGACCAGATCAGCTACGGCAACACCATCAAGAAATCCAAGGACATTCGCTACTTCTATGAGAAGGGCGTACGCCTGTTCGCGACCGACTCGGAAGCCGACCTGCGCAACATCGCCAAGGCTGCGCCGGGCGCCAAAGTCTATGTGCGCATCCTGACCGAAGGCTCGACCACGGCCGACTGGCCACTGTCGCGCAAGTTCGGCTGCCAGACCGACATGGCCATGGACCTGCTGATCCTCGCCCGCGACCTGGGTCTGGTGCCATACGGCATTTCGTTCCACGTCGGTTCGCAACAGCGTGACATCAGCGTCTGGGACGCGGCGATCGCCAAGGTCAAAGTGATCTTCGAGCGCTTGAAAGAAGAAGACGGCATCCACCTGAAGCTGATCAACATGGGCGGTGGCTTCCCGGCCAACTACATCACCCGCACCAACAGCCTGGAAACCTACGCCGAAGAAATCATCCGTTTCCTGAAGGAAGACTTCGGTGATGACCTGCCGGAAATCATTCTGGAACCGGGCCGTTCGTTGATTGCCAACGCCGGCATCCTGGTCAGCGAAGTGGTACTGGTCGCGCGTAAATCCCGCACCGCCGTCGAGCGTTGGGTTTATACCGATGTGGGCAAGTTCTCCGGCCTGATCGAAACCATGGACGAAGCGATCAAGTTCCCGATCTGGACCGAAAAGAAAGGCGAGATGGAAGAAGTCGTGATAGCCGGCCCGACCTGCGACAGCGCCGACATCATGTACGAAAACTACAAGTACGGCCTGCCGCTGAACCTGGCGATCGGTGATCGCCTGTACTGGCTGTCGACCGGTGCGTACACCACCAGTTACAGCGCCGTAGAGTTCAATGGCTTCCCGCCGCTGAAATCGTTTTACGTGTAAGCACCTTACCCGTAACGCGAAAAGCCCATGACAAGTCATGGGCTTTTTTATGCTTTACAGTCGGGTCATTTTGACCAACTGGTCCGACATGCTTTGCACATCGTCCAACGGCACCTTGAGCATCGGCAGCGTAGATTTCGCCCGCGCCATCGTCATCGTCGGGTAATGACTTCTGAGCATCTGTTGCGCTTCATCCAGCATCCAGGTCATCCGAAAGCAGAAATCGCTGAGATTGTTCGCCGCACTGGCAGCGCGTCGACGCAGATTGAACAGAAACTCGACATGTTCTTTGGACAGCGCGATTCGCTCCTCCTGCGAATACAACCGGCCCGGCACATAAGTCGTACCGGGTAATCCCATTTTACCCAGGCCGTAATAGACTTCGATCTTGGCGACGGGTTCATCGCAGGAACAGATGGGCATCGTCAAACACTCGATGAAACGTACGAAGATGCTGTGGATCGATTCAGCCAGGCTGGTCACCTGGGTTTTGAAATTCAACACCGTGCCCCGGTATTGCTCCAGTCGTCGATCCATTTCCCGCAGCACATCGATGATGCTTGCGGCGGGTGCATTGCCCCAGACAGGCGACCTTACCAATGAAAATTGCCGTGGATCGATAGTGTCAATCGCCTCTCGGCGATTGTCGGCATTTGAAACAGTGGCCTGAAACTCTTCAATAAAGCCGAATACCTCAAGTAACACCCGCGCGGAATTGCTGCCAAGCAACGGTGTTGCTTCCTGTATCGCCAGCCAACACGCTCCATTGGCTTGTGCCGCCAGCCTCAGGCTTTGAATATTTGGTGGGGACAGCATGGTGTGCCCTTGTCGTTCAAAGCTTTTACTAAACTCAGTCATTTCCTGTAAGGCAGGGGGTAGATCCTGCAGAAACTTCACATACTGCTTCAATGCAGCGAAGTTTTTTTCTGCCAGTAAATATTCAAGCATCAGCCTCTCCTTGGTCTGATCGAACTTTTGTTGCCGATGGAACCGTGCCCATCGGCAATCCTGCGCCGGACTCTGATATCACACACAAACACAGAGCACGGCCTGCCGGCAGAATCAGCGCTGCGGTAATGACAGCGGATCAACGAAAGCGATAAACAGTGGCGCATGCTGTTTCAATGCGGCACTGAGTGCATCAAAGTCGTCCAACCGCTCGACATTGATCGCATCGCGCAATTGCTCAAAAGCATTCACGGCAGGACGGTAGGTGGCGGCATATTCGGCGCGACAGTCCTCCATGACATGAATGGCCGTCAGGTACGCGACCTTGCCTTGCGAATCACGGATACCCGAGCGCTCACGTTCGATATCAGCCTGCACGCCATCGACTTTCAGCTTCAGCTTGTCGCTCTCGCGAATCATGTCCAGAAAGCGCACCGATTCGCCGATGCCGATGAGGGTTCGCTTCAGTTGATCGATGGCCGCCATCACCAGTTTGATTTCCGGCGGAGCCAGGCCCAGCTCGGTTATCTTGGCGATAGTCAGTTCAACATCCTTGCCGAGTTTCTCGATGCCACTTTTTTCCAGAAGAGTGACCCCGTCATTGATGATCTTGCGATCAGCCGCAAGCTCTGCAAGTTTGCCCTCCAGTTGGGCAATTTCAGCATTGGCCACAAGCGCGTCGCGCTGAAAATCAGCGATGTAAGCCTGCGTCAGGCGAACATCAAACCGTGCATCAATGTTGCGCAAGGCGCTTCCCACCAAAGATGCCTGCTTGGTCATCGCAGAGGAGATCGAACGCAAAATGTCCTTACGCTCATCATCGATTTCTTCAATGACCTCAGGATCGGTTTCTTTTAACCGGTCCTTCTCGTTGCGGGTGAGACGTCGCAGGCTGTTTTGCAGATCATTCACACCCGACTGTGCCGAATCCTGCAATTGGCTTTGGCATTGTCCCATGCCAATCACGATTCGCTTGAAGCGGTCAAAAAGATCGGGCAGGTAACCCAGTCGGGTTTTCAAGACTTCTGCCTGAGTGCGGGCTTCACGCACCTGTTCAATAGAGGATGTCAGGGTGGCAACGTCCACAGGCGAATAGCTCACTGTGGTGTTGATACCGATCACACGCGAGGCACGCGTGCTGAACGAATAGTTGCGCTCGTATTCTGCATCAGCTTCTTTGAAGACCTGGATAAGCTTGTCCGAGTCGGTCTCGATGGCTTTCCATGGCAACACGACTTCTTCGAATTCGGTCCCGAAGATCCGCAGGCTCAAGGCGTCGTTGACTCGGTTCATCGCCGCTACCGAGTTGGAGATGTGCACGTACAGGCTTTTCCAGACATGTATCAGGTTCTGCGTGGCAATCTCAGCATCAATCGCCACGATCATCAGACTTTGCAGGTCATGCTTGACGCGGGCAAGGGAACCGAGCGTCTGATTCATACTCGCCAGCAGCTGGATATCCCGCTCCTGTTCGGCATACAACGCGTTGCGTGCAGCACGAATATTTTCGGCCTCTACCCCCATGTAGATAGCCATGGCCAGGCCCACGATGTTCATCCCGGCTGCAGACTTCAATGCCTCCTGAACCGCCGCCTTGTATTCAGTGTTTTTGATATCAATTTCTTTAGCACGATTATCAATATTGTTCTTCAATACTTTGACATTCTCTGCCAACGTACTGCTGTCAATCAGCCCGACCCGAAGTTTTATGCCGGGCAGAACATGCTCGCGCAGATCATAACCAAACATATCCAGATCATTTTTTATGCCCTGCACATCGCTCAGGTTTTTATTGATCCTCTCGAATATCCGTTGCAGGTAATAACCCAGTGTCGCGACCGTATCAGGGTCAATTTCAATATCCGGAAACTTGTCACCCAGTTCGATTTCCAGCGCCTTAAGCTGAGCGAGTGTTTTAATCTTGTTTGCCTTGAGGAACGCGACAGAATCATCATCGTTCAAGACTTCCTGAATCGATTTGCCATAATTGAGCATGCTGCTGGCAAAGCTCTTCAGTCCTTGTCCGGTCATCATGATGCGTTCACGCAACGGCGACCAACGTCTTGCGTGGTTGCGGGTGTTGACGAAGGTCGAAAGGAAATCAGTCGGGTTTAAACCTGGGCCACCGTCCTGCCCGGCGCCGAAACGCAGATAATCAACGACATCCTTCAGGGTATGTGGAAGCGCCAGACCGGCCGCTTCATATTTACGCAAATCAATGATCTGTTTTTTGGTGAGGAGAAGTCCGCGGTCACGCACGACATCGTCCCCCTCGGAAACCGATGCATCACTGAGTAACTTAGGCGCCGCCGCCGCCATCTGCATAACTTGCTCAGGCGAGGCGTTATTCAGGGCATCGCCCCATAAGCTGGAAGAAGACATGATCATTCCTTTAATCAGTTTTAAGTTAAGTTAAATCAACAAGAAAGTTAAAGCAGACAAGCCTCAACTATTCCAAGCGAACTTAAACATAAAATCCAAACCTAAAGAAGCGCACCACACCTTCAATTTATTTAAAAAGAATAACAACAACTAGACACACGAATCGAAAACTTCGAACAGCTCGTTTTGTTTGACTAGACGGCCATGTGTTCTGCGCGCTCTTTGTACTCTTGAGCCAATGCTTGAATAGCAGGGTGCGATGCGCTTTCCAAGGTCTGGGCAGCCACATGGAGAAACACAGCATGCCCCCCGCACATCGCCTGGCGGTACCATTTCAACGCCTCTCTTATCTGAGAGCGCTCGGCCAGAACACTGGCATAACTGAACTGGCCACGGAAGTCGCCGCTCTGCGCCGAGCGGCGATACCAATCGAAGGCTGCGGCCGGGTCAGCGCGGCAATGACGTCCCTCTTCAAGATACCGACCGAGCAGGTTCATCGACTTGGCGTGCCCCGACTCGGCGGCCTGACGATAAAGCGCCAAGGCTTGCGGCTGATCCACAGCCGCCCCGCGCCCGGTCGCCAGCAGATTGGCGAGGTTGTACATCGCCCAGTCCAGCCCGGCATCTGCTGCAACGCGATAATGCCTGGCGGCAACCGCTGCGTCGGCCACACAACCCCATCCATGTTCATGACAGCGGCCGAGCATGTTGCGCGCCATCAGATGTCCCTGCCCTGCCGCGATTCCAAACCAGCGCAGCGCCAACGGCTGATCCTGAGCAATCCCGTGACCATCAAGAAGGATCTGTCCGAGCAGCGCCTGCGCCTCCAGCACGCCCTCACCTGCCGCCAGCAGAATGGCCTGGGCCGCACGTGCCGGACTTTCTGCAAGCATGGCGGTGAGCCGTTCGCCGTCGAGGACTTCTTCGCGGCGCAAACGAAAGTCCGCCACTCAGACCTCGACCCAGCGACGCAGCAGGTTGTGATAGGTGCCGGTCAGACGGATCAGCGAAGGGTGATCGGGCATGTCCTGGGTCAGTTGCTGGATCGCACCGTCCATCTCGAACAGCAAAGCGCGCTGGCTGTCTTCGCGCACCAGACTTTGGGTCCAGAAGAACGAGGCATAGCGCGCGCCGCGAGTGACGGCGTTGACCTTGTGCAGGCTGGTGCCGGGGTAAAGCACCATGTCGCCGGCGGGCAGTTTCACGCGCTGGGTGCCGTAGGTGTCCTGGATCTCCAGCTCGCCGCCGTCGTAATCCTCGGGCTCACTGAAGAACAGCGTGGCCGACAGATCGGTGCGCACCCGCTCGATGCTGCCCTTGGGCTGGCGCACCGCGTTGTCGATGTGAAAATCGAAACTGCCGCCCGCCGTGTAGCAGTTGAGTAACGGCGGAAATACTTTGTGCGGCAGCGCAGCTGACATGAACAGCGGATTTTTCCACAGGCGTTCAAGCATTGCCGCGCCGATTTCCTTGGCCAGCGGATGGCCTTCGGGCAGTTGCAGATTGTGCTTGGCCTTGGCCGATTGATAGCCAGCGGTGATCTTGCCATCGGCCCAGTCGGCCTGTTCCAGAGCCTTGCGGATGCGCCGCACTTCGTCTTTCTCGAACAGAGCGGGGATGTGCAGCAGCATGTCGAAGTCACCTGATGGCAAAGAGACGGTAATGGTATTGATTCTTATTGGCCGTGTAAAACCCGCTAGACGAATGAGTCGGCAAAAACCGTAAGGTTAAATTGTAAAGAATGTAAATTTGTCGCGAATAACAATATTTCGCAATTGATACGAATACCTGTTTACCCTATATTCCGCCGCCTCAAATCCTTGGGGAGGGGAAATAGAAATGGCACGTCAACACGCACAATTACCAGTGAGTTCACCACGTCTGCTCGCTTCCGCCATCGGCGTGGCAATCACCGCCGGCTCCGCTGGGCACATGGTGTTCGCCGCTGAAAAGACCGACAGCAAAGCCTCCGGCAATGCCATCGCCCTGGACGCCACCGCCATCACCGGCGAAGCCCTGGACTCGACGTCCTACCAGGTCGAGAAAGCCTCCTCGCCCAAGTACACCGCGCCGCTGGTCGATACGCCGCGCTCGGTCACCGTTATTCCGCAGCAAGTCCTGAAGGACACCGGTGCCCTGAACATGCAGGATGCGCTGCGCACCGTGCCAGGCATCACTTTTGGTGCCGGTGAAGGCGGCAACCCGCAGGGCGACCGTCCGTTCATCCGTGGTTTCGACGCCCAGGGCGACACCTACCTCGACGGCGTACGTGACACCGGCTCCCAGAGCCGCGAGATCTTCGCCGTGGAAAACATCGAAGTCAGCAAGGGCCCGAACTCCGCCATCGGTGGTCGCGGCGCGGCAGGCGGCAGCATCAACCTGGTGAGCAAGAAAGCGCATCTGGGCAACTCGTTCGACGGTGGTTTCACCTGGGGCTCCGACCAGACCCAGCGTTACACCCTGGACGGCAACTACCAGTTCAGCGACACCGCTGCCGGCCGTCTGAACCTGATGAGCCACGAGAGCAACGTCGCCGGTCGCGACAAGGTCGACTACGACCGCTGGGGCATCGCGCCGTCCCTGGCCTTCGGCCTGGGCACCGACACTCGCGTCAACCTCGATTACTACCATCTCGAAAGCAACGACACGCCGGACTCGGGCATTCCTTACACCATCCCGGCCGGCGGCTCGGCGGCGCGTACCAAGTCCAACCCGGACAAACCGTACGCCGGCGGCGATCACAGCAACTTCTACGGTCTGGACCGCGACTTCCGCAAGGGCCGCACCGACACCGCGACCTTCGCCATCGAGCATGACCTGAGCGACTCGCTGACGATCAAGAACACCCTGCGTCACGGCACCAGCATGCAGGATTACATCCTGACCCAGCCGGACGACAGCAAGGGCAACGTCAACAACGGCAGCGTCTGGCGTCGTGCAAACACCCGCGTGAGCAACACCGAGACCACCACCAACCAGACTGACCTGTTCGGTAACTTCTACGTTGCGGGCTTCAAGAACAGCTTCTCCACCGGTGTCGAATACACCCGTGAGGAAAGCCGCAAGTCCTCGTACAACGTCAACACCGACACCACGCCGCGCACCTCGGCCGTGACCACCAACTGCAACCCGGGCCTGATCGGCGCTGCCAGCGGCTACAACTGCACCTCGCTGTCGAACCCGAACCCGAACGATCCGTGGAACGGCGCCATTTCGCGCAACTACGCCGGCACCGACACCCAGTCCGATACTTACGCACTGTATGTGTTCGACACCCTGGAGCTGTCCGAGCAATGGCTGGTGAACATGGGCCTGCGTTACGACCACTTCGAAACCGGCTACAACACTTACAACAACGCTGGCCGCACCACCTCCAAGGGTTCGGACACCAGCGAGTTCGTCACCGGCCAGTTCGGCGTCGTCTACAAACCGGCAGAGAACGGCAGCATCTATGCGTCCTACGCCACCTCCGCCACTCCGCCGGGCAACACCCTGGGTGAAGGTCAGGAAGGCAACCCGCTGGGCGGCACGCCGGATCGCAACGGCAACCTGCTCAAGAGCGACATGGAGCCGGAAACCACCAAGAACTACGAAATCGGTACCAAGTGGGATCTGCTGAACGATCGCCTGTCGCTGACCGCCGACATCTTCCGCACCGAGAAAGAAAACGCGCGTGTCCAGGTTGATACCACCTCGTACGAAAACGCCGGCAAGACGCGTGTACAAGGTATCGAGTTGTCCGCCAGCGGCAAGATCACTGACAAGTGGCAAGTGTTCGCCGGCTACGCCTACATGGACAGCGAACAGGTTGACGGTGGTGACCTGCCGGCCAACAAGGCCAACAACGGTAACGAGCTGCCCAACACGCCGAAAAACAGCGCCAGCCTGTGGACCACTTACCAGGTCACGCCGAAGCTGACCATCGGTGGCGGTGCGTTCTACGTGGATGACGTATTCGGCAACGTGGCCAACACCACCATGGTCGATTCCTACGTTCGCTACGACGCAATGGCGGCGTACAAGCTGAGCAAGAACGTCGACCTGCAACTGAACGTGCAGAACCTGACCAACGAGACCTACTACGACAAAGCCTTCTCGACTCACTTCGCCAATCAGGCGGCGGGCCGTACGGCATTGCTGAGCACCAACTTCCACTTCTGATCGAAGAGGGAAGTACCAAGCCCCGTTCATTCATTTGAGCGGGGCTTTTGTGCGTAATAAAGAACGTTTCTCGATAAGCCACGGCATAATGCACGCCGTGAACACAATTTCCGAACGGACAAGGCAAGCGACGTGTTGAAGAAAACCCTGTTCCAGTTGCACTGGTTTTTTGGCATCACTGCCGGGCTGGTGCTGGCCCTGATGGGCATCACCGGCGCTGCCTATTCGTTTCAGGACGAAATTCTCAAAGCCCTCAACCCCTCCGTGTTGCAGGTGGAGAAACAGGTCGCCGGCGTCCTGCCGCCCGCCGAGTTGGTGGCGCAGATCGAAGCGGCCTCGGGCAAGAAAGTCTCGATGCTCTCGGTCGAGACCGAAAGCGGCAGCGCCGGCCGCGTCTGGTTCACCCCGCCCAAAGGTGAGCGTCGTGGCGAGATGCGTTACTTCGATCCCTACACCGCCGAGTTCAAGGGCGAGGCCACCGGCCAGGATTTCTTCGGCCTGATGCTGCAACTGCACCGGTTCCTCGCCATGGGCGATACCGGCCGCAACATCACCGGCGCCTGCACCCTGATGCTGCTGTTCTTCTGCCTGTCCGGCCTCTATCTGCGCTGGCCGCGCCAGTGGAACAGCTGGCGTGTGTGGCTGACCCTCGACTGGAAGAAAAAGGGCCGCAGCTTCAACTGGGACCTGCACTCGGTGTTCGGCACCTGGTGCATGTTGGTTTACCTGTTGCTGGCGCTGACCGGATTGTCCTGGTCCTACGAGTGGTACAACAAAGGCCTGACGAAACTGCTGTCGGATGCGCCGCAGAACGAGCGCGTGCGCGGCGGCCGTGGCCCGGCTCCCGAAGGTCCGGCGCCGACTGCCGATTACGCAGCCATGTGGATCAGCATCTACAGTGCCGCAGGTCCAGGCCTCGCCTCCTACAACATCCGCATGCCGCCAGTGGCCGACCAACCGGCGACCGTGTTCTACCTGCTCGACAACTCGCCCCACGAGCGCGCGCTGAACCAGATCACCCTCGACCCGGCCACCGGTGTCGTCAAACGGGTCGACCGCTACGCTGACAAAAGCTTCAAGGCGCAACTGCTGACCAGTATTTATGCGCTTCATGTCGGCAGCTATTTCGGTCTGGTGGGGCGAATCATCGTGACGGTCGCGGCGGTGTTGATGCCGCTGTTCTTCATCACCGGATGGTTGCTGTACCTGGATCGTCGGCGCAAGAAAAAGCAGATCAAGGATGCCCGTCAGGGTCTCGAACAACCGGCCGGAGATGGCCCGGCGTGGCTGATCGGCTTCGCCAGCCAGAGCGGTTTTGCCGAGCAACTCGCCTGGCAGACCGCCGGCCAGTTGCAGGCGGCCGGATTGCCGGTGAAGGTTCAGCCGTTGGCCAATGTCAGCGAGCAAGATTTGCGCGAATCGAACAACGCGCTGTTCGTGGTCAGCACCTTCGGCGACGGCGAAGCGCCGGACAGCGCTCGCGGTTTCGAGCGCAAGGTGTTGAAGAACGCCTCGACCCTCGACAGCCTCAACTACGCCGTACTCGGCCTCGGTGACCGTCAGTATCAGCACTTCTGCGGTTTCGCCCGGCGCCTTCATCAATGGCTGGGCGAGCATGGTGGCAAGACCCTGTTCGCCCCGGTGGAAGTCGACAGCGGTGATCCTTACGCGCTGCGTCACTGGCAGACACAGCTGGGCCAAATCACCGGACAAGCGCCGGTCGACACCTGGCAGGCGCCGAGCTACGAAAACTGGACGCTGGTACGCCGCGAGCTGATGAACCCGGACAGCAGCGGCGCGCCCGTCTTCCTGCTCGGTTTGACCGCACCGATCTCCCGCAGCTGGCTGGCCGGCGATCTGGTGGAAGTGCTGCCGCGCAACTGCCCGTGGGCCATCGAGCACTTCCTCGACGGTCTCGGCATCCGTGGTGAAACCAGCGTCAAGGTCAACGGCCTGGAAGAGTCGCTGGAAGTCGCCCTCGCCACCCGCCAACTGCCCGAGCACCGCGCCCATCTGGTGGGCCTGCATGCTCAGGCACTGGTCGATGCAATGGTGCCGCTGGCCATGCGCGAATACTCGATCGCCTCGATTGCCGCCGACGGCGTGCTGGAGCTGATCGTGCGTCAGGAACAGCATGCCGACGGTCGTCTCGGCATCGGTTCCGGCTGGCTGACCGAGCATGCTCCGGTCGGCGGCAGCATCAGCCTTCGCGTGCGCCGCAACAGCGGTTTCCATCTGCCGAACGCTCCGGTGCCGATGATTTTGCTGGGCAACGGCACCGGCCTCGCCGGGCTTCGCAGCTTGCTCAAGGCGCGGATTGCCGACAACCAACAGCGTCACTGGCTGCTGTTTGGCGAGCGCAATCGCGAGCACGATTTCCTCTGCCGTGCGGAGCTGGAAGAGTGGTTGATCAATGGCGATCTGGAACGTCTCGATCTGGCGTTCTCCCGGGATCAGGCCGAGAAGATCTACGTGCAGGACCGCTTGCGCGAATCAGCTGGTGAACTGAAGAAATGGCTGGCGGACGGTGCCGTGATCTACATCTGCGGCAGCCTGCAAGGGATGGCCTCGGGCGTCGACCTGGCGCTGCATGACATCCTCGGCGCCGAAGAAGTCGAACGCCTGATCGAACAGGGTCGCTATCGTCGCGACGTTTACTGACCACACATGACAACTGTGGGAGCAAGCTCCCACAGTTTGTTTGCGCTGAACTCAGGTCGGCTGCAGCTTCTGCTCAAACACCGCCACCCCGTTCAGATCCCGCAACACCACGCTCATCTCCCCGCTCTGCCCTTCGATATTCACCTCGCCAAAAAACTGAAACCCGGCAAACGGCGAGGCGTTCTGCGTCGGCGGCGCTTTCTGGAACACCACTTCCGGGCCAAAGGTCTTGTCCAGCGGATTGGGTCCGAAACTGCCGGCGTTCAAGGGCCCCGCGACAAACTCCCAGAACGGTTCGAAATCCTGGAACGCCGCGCGATCCGGGTGATAGTGATGCGCCGCGCAGTAATGCACGTCCGCCGTCAGGAACACGAAATTGCGCACCTGATGTGCGCGCAGGAACCCGAGCAATTCCGCGACTTCCAGCTCTCGACCCTGAGCCGGGCCGGGATCTCCGTTGGCCACCGCTTCCCAACGCGGCACGCCGGGGCTGACTTCACCGTCCGGCACGCCAAGACCGATCGGCATATCAGCAGCGATGACTTTCCACTGGGCTTTCGAGGCCTTCAATCCGCGCTTGAGCCAGTTCAGTTGCTCGCGCCCGAGGAACGGTTTTTCCGCCCCAAGATTGTCGTCATTGGCGCCGCGATAGCTGCGCATGTCGAGCACGAACACATCGAGCATCGGCCCGTAGCTCAGCTTGCGATAGATCCGCCCGCCACCGTCCGCTGCCTGACGGCGCATCGGCGAATATTCGAGCCAGGCCTGACGCGCGCGCCCGACCAGGGTGTGGATATCTTTTTCCTGATAGCGCTCGTCGAGCTGTTTGCCCGGCGACCAGTTGTTGACCACTTCATGGTCGTCCCACTGCCAGATCTGCGGCACTTCGGCGTTGAAGCGGCGGATGTTTTCATCCATCAGGTTGTAGCGGTAATTACCGCGATAATCGTCGAGGGTCTGGGCGACCTTGCTCTTGGCTTCCGTGGTGAGGTTGCGCCACACGCGGCCACCTTCGGTGGTCAGTTGCGCCGGCACCGGGCCGTCGGCGTAGATGGTGTCGCCGCTGTGGATAAAGAAGTCCGGCAGGCGCATGCGCATGGCTTCATAGATGCGCATGCCGCCGATATCGGGGTTGATGCCGAAGCCCTGGCCGACGGTGTCGCCGCTCCAGACAAAACGGAGATTGCGCCGCGCCATCGGCGCACTGCGCAAATGGCCGAGCCACGGCTCACTGGCGACGCCGGTCTGGGCGTCCTTGAAATACACGCGATAGAAAATCGCCTGATCCGCGGGCAATCCGGTGAGCTCGACGCGGGCGGTGAAATCGCTGCGGGCATCGGCCAGCGCGGAGATGACGCGCCGCGGATGGCGGAACTGACTGCGGGTGTCCCATTCCACCACCATCCGCGCCGGGCGGTCGCTGCGGCTCCAGATCATCACCCGGTCGCCCTGCAGGTCGCCGGACTGCACGCCATCGGTGAGTTGTGGTCGATCCTTGGCCGAAGCAATGACTACCGGGGCCAGCCCCGGCATCAGCAAACCGGCGCCGACCACTTGCATCACACGCCGGCGACCGAGGTTGAAATCGCTCATGCTGTTCTCCCTGAAAAAAGGAAAACTTAACCATCACCAGATGAAGCGGGTGTGACACCTCAGACGTTGGCCGGCTCCAGCGCCAGCTCGACCGCTTCCGGCCGCTTGACCAGCGCATACACCACTGCCGTCAGCAGGCTGCCCGCAACGATGGCCAGCAGGTACAGCAGCGCATGGTTGATCGCATTCGGGATCGCCAGCACAAACAGTCCACCGTGGGGCGCCATCAGCTTGCAGCCGAAGTACATCGACAGCGCACCGGTCAGCGCACCGCCGGCAATGCTCGCCGGGATCACCCGCAACGGGTCTTTTGCGGCAAACGGAATCGCCCCTTCGGAGATGAAGCACAAACCCAGCACCAGCGCCGCCTTACCCGCCTCGCGCTCGGTCTGGGCGAACTTGCGCCGGGCGATGAAGGTGGCGATGCCGAGACCAATCGGCGGCACCATCCCGGCGGCCATGGTCGCGGCCATCGGTGCATAACTCTGCGAGGCCAGCAGCCCCACCGAGAACGCGTAGGCAGCCTTGTTGATCGGCCCGCCGAGGTCGACGCACATCATGCCGCCCAGCAACACACCCAGCAGGATCGCGTTGGTGGTGCCCATGCTGTCGAGGAAGTGCGTCAGCGCCGCGAGCATCCCGGCCACCGGTTTGCCGACCACGTAAATCATCACCAGCCCGGTGATCAGGCTGGCGAACAGCGGGATGATCAGAATCGGTTTCAGCGCTTCCAGACTTTGCGGCAACGCCACATAACGACTGATCAGCTTCGCCGCATAACCGGCAATGAAACCGGCGACGATCCCGCCGATGAACCCGGCGCCCAACGTACTCGCCAGCAAACCGCCAATCATTCCCGGCGCCAGGCCCGGACGGTCGGCAATCGACCAGGCGATGTAACCGGCCAGCAACGGCACCATCAATTTGAACGCGGTCTCGCCACCGATCTGCATCAGCGCCGCCGCCAGCGTACCTTCTTCCTTGAACGCGGTGATGCCGAACACGAACGACAACGCGATCATCAGACCGCCCGCCACTACCATCGGCAGCATGAACGACACGCCGGTCAGCAGGTGTTTGTAGACGCCGCTTTTCTCCTGTTTGGCCGGGGCCTTGCCGTCGCTCGCGGCACTTTCCTGCTTGCCTTCGGCCAAGGCTTTTTTCAGCGTGGCTTCAGATTGCTTCAACGCAATCCCGGTGCCGCAGCGGTAGATTTTCTTGCCGGCGAAACGCTCAGTGGCGACCTCAATGTCAGCCGCCAGCAGCACCACGTCAGCCTCGGCAATCGCCGCTGCGCTCAGCGGGTTTCGCGCGCCGACCGAGCCCTGGGTTTCGACTTGCAGGTCGTAGCCCAGACGCTTGGCGGCTTGCTGCAAGGCTTCGGCGGCCATGAAGGTGTGGGCGACGCCAGTCGGGCATGCAGTGACAGCGACCAGGCGCGGCGCTTGGGCGCTGGCAACCACGGGCGGCGTTTCGGCAGCGACGTAAACCTCGGCCTCGACGGTGCCGCGCCGCAGCACGCCTTCGACATCCTGCAGGGCCTGCGCCGGCGCGATCCGGAAGACTTTCTTGCCGATAAACCGGGTCATGTCCACAGGTCCAGTGGCCACCAGCAAGACCCACTCGGCGGCCTCGATGGTGGCCGCCGACAACTCGCGTTCCGGGTGCGCCGCATCCACCACTTCGACGCTGGTGCTCCAGCCCTGACGCTGCGCTGCGGCATCCAGTAGCCGGGCGCACAGCACACTGGTGACCATGCCGTTCGGGCAGGCCGTGACAATGGCTAATTTCATGACAAACCCTCTTATTGTTCTGTCAGGGGACGCACGCGCACGCCCTGTTCGAGCTGCGTCAGTTGCGCAGCATCGTGAATTCCGAAACCGATCTGGGTCACCGCCTGCGCCGCAATCGCCGTGGCCGTGCGCAGGGTCTGTTCCGGCGTATCGGCGCTGAGCAGACCATGGAGCATGCCGGCCAGCAATGAATCACCGGCACCGACCGTGCTGGCGACGCTGACCTTCGGAGGCGTGGCATGCAACGCCGAGCCGACACTGAACCAGTTCACACCTTCTGCGCCGTGGGAGATCACCACATGCTCAATGCCTTGAGCGTGCAGCCGATTGGCCGCTTCTGCCTGTGACGCGTGGGACACCACTTCACAGCCGAGTGCATCGGCCAGCTCTTCGGTATTCGGTTTGATCAGCCACGGGCCGGCCTTCAGCGCCGTGCGCAATGCTTCGCCGCTGGTGTCCAGCGCGACTTTCAGGCCCTGGCCCTTCAGGCGTTCGATCAACTCGCGCAACCATTTCGCACTGACTCCGCGCGGCAGACTGCCGGCAACCACCACCGCGTCATGCCCCGGCGCGATCTGCACCAGTCGATCCAGCAATGCCTGTTGCGCCACCACGCCCACCACCGGCCCCGGACCGTTGATGTCGGTGATTCGCCCGTCCTGTTCCGCGACCTTGATATTGCTGCGGGTTTCGCCTGGCACGCGGATGAAGGCGTCGACAAAACCACGCTTGGCGAACAGGGTTTCGAACGCCTGCAAATTGTCTTCGCCGAGGAATCCGCTGACGGTCAGTTGATGACCAAGATCAGCCAGCACCTGCGCGACGTTCACGCCTTTACCGGCGGCATGGGTGTGCATCTCGTCGCTGCGATTGACCTGACCGGGTTCCAGACGTGGCAACTGCACCGTGAGGTCCAGCGCGGGGTTGAGGGTCAGGGTAAGAATCTTGGCCATTACAGGGCCTCCACTAATGCGCGCACTTCATTGGCGCTGCCCACGGCCAGGGCTTGTTGAGCAAGGGTTTGCGCCTGGGTCAGGCTGAGTTCGCGGATGCGTGCCTTGACCTCGGCGATGCTGCGCCCGGAGACGCTCAGTTCATCCACACCGAGGCCGACCAGCACCGGCACCGCCAGCGGATCCGCCGCCAGCTCGCCACACACACCGACCCATTTGCCATGGGCATGGGCCGCGCGCACGGTGATGTCGATCAGTTGCAGCACCGCCGGGTGCAGGCCGTCCGCCTGGGCGGACAGGGTCGGATGACCACGGTCGATGGCCAGGGTGTATTGGGTCAGGTCGTTGGTGCCGACGCTGAAGAAGTCCACTTCTTTGGCCAGCACCGGCGCCAGCAACGCGGCGGACGGCACTTCGATCATGATCCCCAGTTGCAGGTCGGCGACCGGGATTTCCAGGCGCAGTCGCTCGGTCATGTCGCGGGCCTGACGCCACTCGTCGACGCTGCCGACCATCGGGAACATGATCCGCAATGGACGGTTGTCCGCCGAACGCAGCAAGGCGCGCAACTGCGCTTCCATGATCTGCGGACGCTGCAAGGTCAGGCGAATCCCGCGCACACCGAGGAACGGATTTTCTTCCTTGGCGATCGGCCAATACGGCAGCGGTTTGTCGCCGCCGACGTCGAGGGTTCGCACCACCAGCGGCCGCCCGGCGAGGCCGTCGAGGACGCGACGGTATTCGGCTTCCTGAGTCGCCTCGTCCGGCGCCTGCGGGTGAGCCATGAAAATCAGCTCGGTGCGCAGCAGGCCGATGCCTTCGGCGCCCTGCTCCACCGCACTGGTGACACCGGCGCTTTCACCGATGTTGGCGAACACTTCCACGGCGTGGCCGTCGGTGGTGTGCGCCGGTTGGTGACGTTGTTCGGCGGCGGCTTTCAGGCGTTGTTCGCGGGTGTCGCGTTCTTCCGTGGCACGTTGCAGGGTCGCGGTATCGGCATCGACATGCAGACGCCCGCGCTGGCCATCGAGTAGTAATGATGTGCCCGGTTTCAGCAGTAATACCGCTGCGCCCGCACCGACCAGCGCCGGAATCCCCAATGCGCGGGCCACGATGGCGCTGTGAGCGGTAGCGCCACCACGGGCAGTGAGAATCCCCGCGACCCGCGCCGGATCCAGCCGCGCCACGTCGGACGGACCGACCTCATCCATCACCAGAATGTACGGTTGCTCAGGCTCGGCAGGCGTCTGCACGCCGCACAGTTGCGCCAGCACCCGACGCCCGATGTCACGCAGATCGGCAGCACGTTCGGCGAGCAAGGCGTCCTGCAACGCCTCCTGTTGTTTCGCAGCGGCCTCGATCACGACCATCCACGCCGCTTCGGCGCTTTCGCCCTGCTTGAGGCGGGTGTCGACTTCGTCGGTGAGTTCCGGGTCGTCGAGCATTTCCTGATGGGTGATGAAAATCTCGCGGATCGCCTTGGCCTTGCTGCGTTCGATCAGGCCCTGAATGTCCTGACGCACCTCGACCAGAGCGTTTTTCAGACGTTCGCGCTCGATGGCGGCGGACTCGCCACGCAACGGGTAATCGATGGTTTGCTGGACCTGAATGTGCGCCGGGCCTATGGCGATCCCCGGCGCTGCGGGAATCGCTTGCAGCAGGCTGCCGGAGGTCGGGGCGCTCAGGACTTCGGCGATATCCGCGATCACTTCGTGTTGCTCGCTCACGGTCGGCAGCGGCTCGACTTCTTCGCCCAGGCCTTCTTCGATGGCCGCCAGCAAGGCCGGCAAGGCGTCGGCGGCGATGTTCGGCTCGGCGATGATTTCCAGCACCTGACCGCGACGGGCGCCGAGGCTCAGCAGTTTGCTCAGGCTCTTCACCGATACCGCACTGTCCTGACCATCGACGATGCGGATGCGGATTTCACCTTCGAAGCTTTTCGCCAGTTGCGCGAGAATCTTCGCTGGCCGCGCATGCAAGCCATGGGCGTTGGCCAGTGCAATCCGGGCGCTCGGCCAATCGGCCGGCAACTCACCGCCAAGCACTTCGAGGACTTTTCGGCTGCTGGTGGCGCGACCCAGTTCATGGCCGCGACCTTCGATCAGCAACGCGCACAACCGCTCGAGCAACGCCTGATGCGCTTCACCGAGGCTGGCCAGACAGAACAGACCGCTGAGCGGCTGGCCGAGGTAACGCATCGGTTTGTCCGGGGTGACGAACGCCAGACCCGGACGCTTCACGGTCTGCTCGCTGTGCAGCCACCACAGACCATCGCCCAGCGGCAGCGCTTCGACTTGCTGCAATACACCGGCGAAACCGTTGCTCACGCAATCGGCCTGGCGCAGCAGACGTGCACCGCGCCAGACCAGCTCTTCGAAATCGTCGGCGGAGACCCCGAGACCGATCATCTGCGCATCCAGCGCCAGCTCTTGCGGCGCACCTTGCAGCAGTTTCAGCAGCGCTTCAGGCGAACTCGCACGACGCAGGGCCTGGCCCAGATCGGTCTCGCCGAGGGCACGGGTCAGCAATTGCAGCAGGCGCAGGTGTTCGTCGGATTTGGCCGCGATACCGATGGCCAGATAGACGATCTGGCCGTCACCCCAGTCCACGCCGTCGGGAAACTGCATCAGCCGCACGCCGGTGGCAAACACCTGATCGCGGGTTTCGGGCGTGCCATGGGGGATCGCAATGCCTTGACCGAGGAAGGTCGAGCCCTGAGCCTCCCGGGCCTGCAGCCCGGCAAGGTATCCGTCGGCGACCAGACCATCAGCGACCAGGTGACTGGCCAGCAATTGCAGGGCGGCGGGTTTATCCACAGCCGATTGGCTCATGGATATCTGCTCTACAGTGAGCTCGAGCATGCGATCTCCTTTTTGGCACTGTTCAATGCCAGGTATTGTTTTGAATGGTTGCAGCTTAGGCGCTTGTAGGCTTCCCTTTCAGGAGGCAGTTTTGGCGGTTTCACGGCAGAACCGGCCAAAGGCGTCTAAAACGTAGAAAATACGCTTGCTGAAACGTTTAATCTAGATTGATCGGCACGTTACTCGATAATGTCTCATCCTTGAAGTCCAACTTGTCGGATGCGCTGCGACAATGGTCGCCTGCCTGAATCGGGTAGGATTGGCGAAAATGTGGCGGCAAGCTCGAAAAAACAAGGAAATCCCGGGTTGAAACTCAGTGATATCGCGCGGTTGGCCGGAGTGTCCGTGACCACCGCCAGCTACGTCATCAACGGCAAGGCCGAACAGCAACGCATCAGCAATGCGACCGTCGAGCGAGTGCGGGCGATCGTCGATCAGCACGGCTTTACTCCCAATCCACAAGCGGCCGGGTTGCGCAGTCGACACACCCGGACCCTTGGCTTCATCCTGCCGGACCTGGAAAACCCCAGTTACGCGCGGATCGCCAAATTGCTGGAGCAAGGTGCGCGGGAACGCGGTTATCAGTTGTTGATCGCCAGTTCCGACGATGCGCCGGACAGCGAACGGCAACTGCTGCAACTGTTTCGCGCCCGGCGCTGCGATGCGTTGATCGTCGCCAGTTGCCTGCCGGCCGGTGACGACAGCTATCGCCAGTTGCAGGCCAAGGGTTTGCCGATCATTGCCATCGACCGGGTGATGGACCCCGAACATTTCTGCTCGGTGGTCAGCGATGACCGCGAAGCCAGTCTGCATCTGACCGAAAGCCTGCTCGACCCGCAACCGAAACAGATCGTGCTGCTGGGCGCCCGTCCCGATCTGAGCATCAGCCAGGAACGTACCGCCGGGTTCAAACAGGCCCTCGCCGGCTTCAAGGGCGAAGTGCTGATCGAGCACGCCGAGTCCTTCAGCCGCGAGTGCGGCAAGCAATTGATGGAAGAACTCCTGCAACGCCTCGGGCATTTGCCGGATGCGCTGGTCACCACGTCCTACGTGCTGTTGCAGGGTGTATTCGATGCGCTGCATGACTTCCCGCTGAAAAACCGCCCACTGCGCCTCGGCACGTTTGGTGACACCCAGTTGCTGGACTTCCTGCCGCTGCCGGTCAACGCCATGGCCCAGCAACACCAGTTGATCGCCGACAAGGCGCTGGCACTCGCGCTGGCGGCGGTCGAGCAATCGGACTACCAGCCTGGCGTGCAGGCCATCGCCCGCACCTTCAAGCAACGTATTCACCGGGACTGAGCCGTGGAGCTGATCGACAGCCACACCCACCTGGACTTTCCCGACTTCGACGCCGACCGTGCGGCGTTACTGGCTGAAAGCCGCGCCCTCGGGGTGCGGCGGATGGTGGTGCTGGGGGTGTATGAGGGCAACTGGCAGCGAGTGTGGGATCTGGTGCAAAGCGATCCCGAGTTGTACGCCGCTTTTGGCTTGCACCCGGTGTATCTCGATCAGCATCGGCCTGAAGACCTGCCTGCTTTGGTCGATTGGCTGACGCGGCTGCGCGGTCATCGGCAACTGTGCGCTGTCGGCGAAATCGGACTGGATTACTTCATCGAAACACTCGACCGCGAACGCCAGCAAGCGCTGTTCGACGCACAACTGCAAATGGCAGCGGATTTCGAGTTACCGGCGTTGATTCATGTGCGGCGCAGCCATGCGGCGGTGATTGCCACGCTCAAGCGCTTCAAGCTCAAGCGCGGGGGCATCATCCATGCCTTCGCCGGCAGTCGTGAAGAGGCGCGGGAATACATCAAGCTCGGTTTCAAACTGGGTCTCGGCGGTGCTCCGACCTGGCCCCAGGCCTTGCGAATGCATCGGGTGCTGGCTGACTTGCCACTGAGTTCGGTGGTGCTTGAAACCGACTCACCGGACATGGCGCCCGCCATGTACCCCGGCGTACGCAATACACCGGCACATCTGCCGGCGATCTGTACGGCGCTTGCGGGATTGATGAGCGTCAGTGCAGAAGAGCTCGCCGAGGCAAGCACCGTCAATTGCTGCGAAGTATTCGGCTGGTAGTCATTCGCCGTGGGCCTTCACCGCATCGAGCGTCAGGGTCATGTGCTGACGGCGGTGAACAAAACGCATCAGCGCGAAGTACACGAAAATCACGATCAATGAGGCATTCAACTGTTCGGTCACGTTGAGCAGCCCGATCCATTCCATCACCAGCGCCACCAGCAACGCGGTACACACTGTCAACGATGCGCTGAAGCGCAACAGGCCCAGCGAATCGAGGGATCTGAAACGTCTGATCTGTTTCGGGCAACGCAGCTCCAGGGCCTTCTGGCAGTGGGCACAGGTGAACGGTTCATTGATCGCAATGGCATTCAGTTGCCAGGGTTTGAGCAGCAGCGTGGTCTGGCAATGGGCACAGCGGCCCTGGACTCCCAGGGTTGCAACAGACATGTGTGGCCTCCTCCAAACGGTCAGTTGACGTGATCTTGATCCATTGAAGACGAAAAATCAGAGCCCGGAGGAAATCAGGAAATGGCTTACAAAAGTAAGCAAATAAGTACTACAAATTATTCCGACAAACCTGCCTCCGGAGAGACAGGCTGATTAAACCCGGAAGGCGCTGATCAACTGTTTCAACTCAACCACCTGCGCCGACAGTGCCCGACTGGCGTTTTCGGTCTGATAGGCCCCTTCGGCCGTGCGCTCACCGGCACGGTTGATCTCGACGATGTTCTGGTCGATGTCATGGGCGACAGCGGTCTGCTGCTCCACGGCAGCGGCGATCTGCTGGTTCTGATCGACGATCATGCCTACCGCACCGAGGATGTTTTCCAGGGCCTGCTGGACCTTTTCCGACTGCCCGACGGTGCCATTGGCCATCTGATGGCTAACGCCCATGGCCTTCACCGCTGCACCGACCCCGCCGTGCAGCTTGGCGATCATCTGCTCGATTTCTTCGGTCGATTGCTGAGTACGTTTGGCCAGGGTCCGTACTTCGTCCGCCACTACCGCAAAACCTCGTCCTTGTTCCCCGGCACGCGCGGCCTCGATCGCCGCGTTGAGGGCCAACAGATTGGTCTGCTCGGCAATGCTCTTGATCACCTCCAGCACTCGGCTGATCGACTGGCTGTCGCTGGCCAACTGGTTGATCACCAACACCGACTGATCGATCTCACTGGCCAGTGCTGCGATGCTGCCCTGCTGCGACTCCACCAGGCCACGTCCGCTGATGGTTTCATCGTTGACGCTGTGGGCGCTGCTGACCGCAGCCGCCGCACTGCGCGCGACTTCCAGCGAAGTGGCCGACATCTGGTTCATGGCCGTAGCCACTTGTTCGATCTGAGTGCGCTGTCCGGCCACGGCCTGATTGCTTTGCGCCGAGACGTTTTCCACTTGCCCGGCCTGACGCTCGACTTCGCCGACGGTATGCCCGACCCGCTCGATCAGGTCGTGGATCTTGCGCACCGTGCCATTGAACACCTCGCCCAGCTCGCCCAGTTCATCGCGGCTATGGGCTACGAAGTTGACCGTCATGTCCCCGGCGGCGACCTTGTCCATCATCGCGCCCAGGCGTTTAAGCGTGTTGCGGGTCGAGGCGTAGAAGCCGCCATAGAGGTAGAAAATCAGCACGAACACCACCGACAGCGCCACAGCCTGCAACACCATGTGCGTGCGGTTCTGCGCCAGACGTTGCTGCAATTGGGTATCGAGGAATTTCAGGGTGGCTTCGTTGAGTTGGTATGTCCGGTCCATCAGGCCCGTGACCTGATCATAAAAAGCCTGCCACGGCGCATCAAGGGTCTCGGCGACCACCACTTGCTCTTCGAATATTTCGCTGGCCTGCTTCAGCGAGGCCTTGCTGACATCGGCCACGGTACTCAGCGAGTCCCGCGCGGCTTTGCTTGAGCCCAGTGCATCCTGCAGTTTCAGCCCGTACTCGCCCTGGAGTTTTTCGATCTGTGCCAGCAGCTCATCGAACCGGGTGCTGGAGGAACTGTTGAGAAAACCCTGCCCCAACGAGAATGAGCCTACGGCCCGGCCTTCACCGAGGGTCTGAGTGATGGCTGGTGTGATCGCAGTGACCAGTTCGCTGAGTTGACGGATATCGCTCTGGGTGTCGCGGCTCAGACCGGCCTGGCTGGCGATGATCTGGCTGAAAATCTGTGCGCTGCCGAGCAGCTTGCCGATCAGCGCACTTTTGCTTTGCAGGGAGCTTTCCACTTGCTGGGCCTTGAACGCGGTAATCATCTCATCGCGCTTGGCATCGAAGACCTTGATCTGCTCCGGGTCCTCGGTCATGGCCGTCAGCCCTTGCAGGCGCACCAGCACGGTTTTTTCCAGCCCGGTGATTTGCGCTTCGACATTGCCGGCCTTGCCCGACTGGCCAAGGGTGACGTTGATCTGCACCAGATTGTTGAGGGTTTCCAGATCCCGGCGCAGGGTCAGGCTGCTGCCCAGCAGGTCGAGGCTTTGCAACTCCACCCGGGTGCCCTGGAATTCGCGATAGGAATCGCGCACCAGATAAAAGTTGGTCACCAGCATCGGTACCAGGAACAGCACGCTGATCAAGCTGAACTTCATGCCGAAGCTCAAGCGGTTCATCAGCGAGACGGCGGGATAGAGCAAGCTCTTCACTGGAAGTCTCCCTTGGTTTTTTCTTGTTTTTATTGGCAGGCGCGGGGCGAAAGCAGATAGCCACTATCGGGCGCTATCTCTGTATAGCTCAAATCGAAGGGAGGTTTTGTAACTTAAGGTTAACGAGGGGGATTGCCCCCCTCACCACGCGGATGGGCGCTAGAACTGCTAGTGCAACACCGTCCACAGCGCAAATCCGGCATACCACAACACGGCAGCACGCAGCAGCAGTTCCCACAGGCAATCGAGGGTATTGATGCCTTCCGGGCCGACGGCGGCGGACGGGATTTCCCCGGCAGCCAGGCCGACCTTGTTGATCAATTGCGCGGCGCTGATGTTCCAGTTCAACAGTTCATGCAGCATGACCCGGCTGACCGCAACAAAGTTGCCGACGAGGGCGAAACTCGCCGCCAGCAGGCGTACCGGCACCCAGTCGAACGCGTGCCGCAGTTGCCCTGCCCGCTCGGCCAGTGCCGGGTTCTGTGCGTTTTCTTCAGCCAGCGCCAGCAGGCGATAGCTCAGCGCGGCAACCGGGCCGAGCAGGAAGTACCAGAAAATCACTGCAAAGAAGCTCTGATACGCCTGCCACAACAGATGGCGCTGCACTTGTTCCAACAATTGCTCGCCACTTTCGGCACAAATATCCAGATCGCGTTTGGCCACATGGGCAGCGGCCTGCAAGTCTTCCCGGCGCCAGGCATCGCGGAACGGGCCCAGACCGCCGAGCAAATCACCGCGACCCAAACTGTAAATCACCACCAGCAGATGCACCGGCAGGGCCAGCAAGCCGTAGGCGACCGGGTCCAGCACTACCAGCAGCAAACCCAGCAACGCCACCGGCAGCAGCACCAGTATGACCAGCACCAACCAAGGCCGTTTTGTCAGATTGCCGCTTTCAAGCTTGTGCAGTTCGCGGATCCACCCGCCATCGCGTTGAACCCGGTGGCGCAAGGCCGAGAACTTCTCGATCCATACCGCCAGCAGTAACACCAGAAAACTCATTGTCCTTCCTCTTGTGCCAGGGCGGCGCGGTAGCGTGCCCAGTCGAATGCGGGTCCAGGGTCGGTCTTGCGTCCGGGTGCGATGTCGCTGTGCCCGCAGATGCGTTCGACAGTGATCGCCGGAAACGCTTTTTGCAAATGGCGGGTCAGCACGATCAAGGCCTGATACTGCGCATCGGTGAACGGCAGATCATCGGTGCCTTCGAGTTCGATGCCCACGGAAAAATCGTTACAGGTTTCCCGTCCGTCGAACACCGAAACACCGGCATGCCAGGCACGCTCAAGACAGGAGACAAACTGGGTGACCTTGCCGTCACGTTCGATCAGGAAATGCGCGGAGACGCGCAGGTCGGCGATCCCTGCAAAATAGGGATGCTCCGTGACATCCAGGCGATTCTGGAAAAATTCCTGCACCTTGCCGGTGGCAAACTGCGCCGGCGGCAGACTGATGTTGTGGATGACCAACAGAGACACTTCGCCCGCCGGGCGTTCATTGAAGTTGGGCGAGGGGCAGACCTGTACCCCGTGACACCACCCGCTTGCGGGATCCAACTGCATACCGATTCCTTCAACGCCGACTGTGTTGGCGCCCAGTATGCCGTGATCGGCCCCTGGCGCGCGATCACTTGCCGCGATTGAGCCGTCGCAAGTTACCGAGCACCGACTCCAGCGCGCGGTCGAACAGCAAGGTGTCATCCAGCGCCCGCACCGTCCCGCGACGGAACTCCATGGCCAGGGCGATGCGATTGCGCTCCTGCACTTTCATCCCGGTACGGTCGACAAACACATACTTGCCGGTCGCCTCGATAATTGCCGCCAGTTTGCAGCGCAAGGTGTGTTCTTCATCTTCTTCGAACGCCACCCAACTGCCCAGACGCAATTGATCAACCTGACGCAGGCTCGCGTCATCGGCCGGCAAACGCTCCGGGCCCAACACCGGATGATTGTCGTCGGCGGTCTGCAAAACGATGGCCTGAGACACCTGGATCATCGGCGGCGACTCGGCCTGGTCCGGCTCGGCGGAGGGCTGAAGCAATCGAACGTGCAGCGCTTCCAACGCGCTGAAAAACTCACTGGTGGCAAATGGATCGAACGCCGAACTGCTCAACCCGTCGCGCAACGACTTGAGCAGACCCGGCACCAGCGACAGCAGACGCAGGCCCGAGTCGGCATCCTCGTGACGCTGCACACTCCAGATCAATTGCTCCATGGTCTGCACGTCGGCGTGCCATTCGGCGGACTGATCGCCGTGTTTGAGGCACGTCAGCAGCAAAACTTTGCTCCATGCCGCCTGGACAAAGGTCACCACCGACGGCGGCAGGACTTTGCCGAGCATCGCCTGGTTCAACGCCTGTTCGACACGCAGGCGGGCCAGTTCGGTCTTCGCCCGGCCCTCTTCGGCATCACGCAGACGCTGCTCAAGCAGTTCGCTGCGACGGCGCTCGTCGCTGGTAAAGGTGAGGAAGTCCGCCAGCAACTCGGAGAAAATCGCCGGATCATCGACGAACTCCGTCAGCAAACGCTGCACTACTTGCTCGATGCGCAGATAAAGGCTGTCGCGCGCATCGCCATCGCATTCACCCCAGCCCATGGCCGCTTCGGCGATTTCGTTGAGCAGACGTCGCGCCGGGTGGCTGCTGCGACTGAAAAAGCTCTTGTCGATCACCGCGACTTTCAACATTGGAATCTGCAACCGGGCGATCAACGCCTTGAGCGAATCCGGCAGATTTCGGTCATCAAGAATACAGTCGAAGACCATGGCCACCAGGTTGATCACATCCTCGTCGGCGCCACCGACGATCCTTGATTTACCGCTTTTCACACTGACCCGGGTCAGCAATTGCTCAAGCTGATTACGCAGATCGAAGTCTTCCTGCCCCGCCAGCGCCGGCACGTACTGCTGTAAATGCGAAAGCAGGCGCAGCAGGTCGCGGGTGGAAATCGGCTGAGTCGTCGCGCTCGGCTCAAGAGTCGGCGCGACGCTGCCGCGCACGTGCATCAACAGTTCCTGGAGTGCGGCGAAGACCTCCTGCACACCTGCGTCCGCCGGGGATTGATCGAGATCGTCGAGTTCGCTGTGTACGCTGGCCGAAGCATGATCCCTGGCGCGACGGGCCGGTGCCGGTTTCAGCTCGGGCAACACGCCTGTAGCGACCAACAGTTGATTGGCCTCCGCGAAGAGCTGGTCGGTATCGGCCAGAACATAGCGCTCGAACAGTTTGAGCAGGATCAGTTTGACCTTGATCTCCACGCCCAGATTGCGCCCGGCCTGCAGGAAATACTCACACAGCATCGCCGGGCCCAGCGGGTTGTGTTGATCGTCCAGGGATTTACCGAGCAGCGCATTGAATCGCGCGGTCAATTGATCAAGGGCGAAACCGTCGCGATTCAGTACGCGGCCGACCATGGTCTCGATGGCGACACTGCGCTCCATGTCGTCGGTGCGTGCCGTGGTGTCCTCGTACTGCAATGCGTGGGACACGACATTTTGTGCGGGATTATCTTGAGTGAGGCCGACAAAGGCCTCGAAGAATTGCTCGAGAAAGCCGCGCTCAATGTTCTTGCGCTTGAGGCGCAGGTCGCGCATCGCTTCAAAAAAGATGTTCTGCTCGACGTCGTTGCGCGCCCGGTCGGCCATTTCGAACAGCGTGTCGTCGGCGTTATCGAACAGCTCCTGCAAACCGTTGCGCAGGCGCTGTGCAGCCTTGTCGCGAACCTGAAGCAGAATCACAGGCAGGCGGGCGAGCGGCGAGTGAGTCGCCTGATCGGTAGCGGCCTTGTGCAAAGGCACTACATTCCCGTCGTTGTGCATCCAAGCCTCCTGAAACGGTGATTTGCCGACGTCAAAGCTATGGCGTCAAATGCAAGGCGGATTATCTTGCAAAAGTTGTCTCCGGCGCCAGAGGCGTCAGGGTTTCCCCTAGGCGCCGACTCCTTCAAGTGACCACCCGGAAATCGGGTTTGCTCAAAGAAATTCGACCGGATGCAAGTCGACGCAGAGGTCTCGCCTTGGGTTGGTCGGTGCCATGCCCCTATAATCGGGCCACTTAGTTTGTGGAGCCCGTTATGCCGAATCTACGTCTCGCCGATTTGACCGCCGAAATCGAAGCCAACGTGCGCCGTGCGTTGCTCGAAGACATCGGCAGCGGCGACATCACCGCGCAACTGATCCCGGCCGAACGCCTGGCCAAAGCCACCATCATCACCCGTGACGCTGCCGTGATCTGCGGCACAGCCTGGGTCGACGCGGTGTTCCGTCAGCTCGATCCTCGGGTCGCGGTGCACTGGCAGGTACGCGATGGCGAACGGGTTTCACCGAACCAGCCGCTGTTTCACCTGGAAGGCCCGGCCCGTTCGCTGCTGACCGGCGAACGTAGCGCCCTCAACTTTCTGCAATTGCTGTCTGGCGTGGCCACCCGCGCGCAATACCTTGCAGACTTCGTCGCCGAAACCGACGTGAAACTGCTAGACACCCGCAAGACCCTGCCGGGCCTGCGTCTGGCGCAGAAATATGCGGTCACCTGCGGCGGTTGCCATAACCATCGCATCGGTTTGTACGACGCGTTCCTGATCAAGGAAAACCACATCGCCGCCAGCGGCGGAATCCCGCAGGCCATTGCCGCCGCGCACAAGATCGCGCCGGGCAAACCGGTGGAAATTGAAGTGGAAAGTCTGGATGAACTGAAGGAAGCGCTGGCGGCCGGCGCCGACATCATCATGCTCGACGAACTGAGCCTCGATGACATGCGCGAAGCCGTACGCCTGAACGGCGGCAAGGCGAAGCTGGAAGCCAGCGGCGGCATCAACGAAAGCACGTTGCTGCCGATTGCCCAAACCGGGGTGGATTACATCTCGATCGGTGCGATGACCAAGGATGTGAAAGCCGTGGACCTGTCGATGCGTCTGAGCCTCTGAATCGAGCGCGCATTAAAAAACGCCAGCCCTTTCGAGGCTGGCGTTTTTGTTTCAGACCACCAGATTGTTCATCTCGCAGTACTCTTCCCAATCGACACCCAGCACTTCGGCTGCCTCCTTGTGCAGCTCCAGGCGCTTGGCCTCGAACTCTTCAGGGCTGCTGGTGTACTTGAGCGTCAGTTCCCACGGCTGCAAACCCTGGGCTTCGGCTTCGTCTTCGAACGCCCATTGGATCTGGTCTTTCTGCTCATCGGGACTCAGGTCCTTGATCTCGTCCATCAACTCCGGCGCATCAAGTTTGTACTTCTCCAGCGCTTGTTCGTGGCGTTGCTCTTGGGTCAATTCAGTCATGGCGTTCTCGCTGATCTTAAGAATGGAAGATGGATCTGGATCATCAAGGATCTCTCTGACGCGGATTGTCCGGCCTTCGGAACCATTCGGGATCATCTGAAAACTGCTGGGCGATGCTCATGCAGACAGCGAATATAGGACGTTTGGCGAGCGAATTACACGGGTCTTTACATCTCTCCCACAAAAAGTTGACCTGCGGAACATAAACCGGATTTCCAAGTCGTAGCGATGTGCCATATCGGCACTCACCTTCGCTGTTCACAAGGAAACCCAGTGATGCGCAGTTTTTCGAAGATTTCTTCTGTTGTGTCCGCCACCGCTCTGACCGCCCTGCTGGGCACACTGGCCCTGCCGGCCAGCGCAATGGCCGTTGAATTGAGTAGCAGCAGCCCCTCCTATGGCGACCAGATCTCCGCCATTCACAACGATTTCGGCAAAGACGTGGTGATCAAGAGTGGTATCGGTGTCGAAGAACTGAAAAAGATGCGCGACACCGTCAACGACCAGTCGCGTCAGATCGAGGAACTCAAGCGCAGCAGCGGTTCCAGCTCAAGCTCCAGCGGCAGAGAGATTGATGATCTGAAGAACAAGGTCAAGGAACAGGATCGTCAGATCGATACGCTGAGCCGTCAGGTCGACGAACTCAAGCGCAACAGCGGCTCCAGCTCCAGTTCGAACAACAGCGAAATCTCCAGCCTGAAGCAGAAGCTCAACGAGCAGGATCGCGCGATGGATCAGCTCAAACGCACCGTCGAGGAGTTGAGCCGCAAGGTGAAATAAATGGCAGTGGTGCCCGAGACAGGAATCGAACCCTATAACTCAAAGCCCCATAGATATTGTCACTTTACAGTTTCAAGCATAATTAAGGTACTCAATCAGGTACTCATGCTATTCCTCCCTGCGTTTGCGAAAGCTGACAAGATCTCCGTCAATTCCAGCGTATGTAGTCGGCTGATAGCCGCTTGAAATCGGTAGAAGTCGCGCAGCCGGGGTTAGCGTCGATGTTGTCGATAAGATAAGTCATGCACTCGATCAGCCGCTGGTTGATGACATTTGTGCGGGCGGCTTCTAATGCCTGCTTGGCTTGGGTTCGACAGATCGAGCGGCCGAGCTGACCCGAAATCTCGTAGTGAGTGAACGCCGCCATGATGTGCGGCGCGAACTTATCACCGGCAAGGTTCAGAATCGCATCGTAATAGCGCTTGCCACCAGGCGAGACGCCATCGTTATAGGACACACCCCGGCCGATACGGCAGAGCAGGACCGTCTTGAAAAGGCGTGCCGCGAGATTGTCGAAGATCGAGTTTTGATCTGGCACGTACGACCACAAATTGGCTGCTACAGGAGCTTCGTGATGAAAGTTATCCCAGCCGTTGTGCTTGTCTAGTAGCTCCGTGATCAGCGTATCTACGATGACAAGGCGCTCGGAGGCGGAGCGGTAGGCATTGCCCCCCACCAGTGCAAAGAACTGGTCACCGAGCGCGTATTTGTCCTTGTATAGATTGGTGTTGTAGCCCTCCAAGACGATCCCAAGTCGATATCGTGGTTCGTCAGGACATGTGTTCCAAAGCGCAGGCACCAAGGTTGCGATATTCTTGCGTACACCTGGATCAGTGTCCGGGGCTACGTAGATGCCAAACACAGTTCGTAGCAAGTTTCCGCACAGATGGCTAGGCAGCTCCGTGAAGCGGCGCTCAATGGTCTGCCTCGTGGCCTGGTCGATTGGAGCCGTATGCCCCTTGAGGTTTGCGATAAACGCTTGAACTTGAAGGGCCGCCTCTGTTGGACGATCGTGCAATACGTCTTGCACGCACGTCTGCAACCACCCCATCAGCTCGAATGCATTTATGTTGTAGTTCGTAGGGTGGGATATGCCGATGTCGTTCCGCATATCCAAAATGTGCTTGAGCTTCTTGTAGGTGGTGTCGGAGATCAGCTCCAACTTCCGGCAGGTATCCAGAAGCACCGCATCCTTGAGAGCAGCGAGATCATCTCCAGTCCTGTAAAACTCGCGTGTCTTGCTCCCGCCAACGGCAGCATCGAAAAAAATATCAAGACCGTAGAGTGCTGCCTTCTTGCGAAGGTCGATGACGACCTCGTTCCAGATCGCATTCAGCGCATAGTCGAAAAGGCCAGAGCCGGCGCCTATCACAAACTTAGATAGGTAGCGGGCGTCGCGCTTTACCTCAGCCGGCAAAGATTGCAGGTAACCGGGAAGATTGCTTGCAATGATCGACCGCTCGGACGGTTCGGCCATAATATTTTCGTGAGGTAGGCCAACGTCGCGCAGAAAATCCACAAGGCGCTGAGCCTGCGGATCGATAAGGCTGTTTAAGCCTTGGGTAGTTATGACAGTGCTCATCGATTCAGTCCATTCCGTACGTTTAGCGTTCTGAACTATAGGCATACTCATCACACTTCGCAGGCTTCGCGTACGATTTTTCCCTTATCTATCCGCTCCGGTCCAAGGGACATTGCATAAAAAGCCCGCACGAGGCGGGCTTCTTAAGCGTTCATGGCACTGGTTGGCATTGCACAAGTCGATCGGCAGAAGCTGGAACAGGAACGAAAGGGCTCGAATCAGAGCATGACGGCCAATGCATCTGGATGCGCGTGCAGGGCTGAGAAGGCTTCCAAACATTTACTATTGCATTAACCACCTCGAGGACAATCACGCACCTGCCCCTGGATCGATCACCTTGGGAGTGAGCCGTTCCGCAGCCGATCTGAAGACTAGTGGAGCCGTGATGCCGATATTCATGGCAAGCAGTGCATTAATGGTTCCACCGGACTGTTGATGGAGGTACACAAGAAAGCCTCCAGCAAGCGGCAAGATAAAATGCGGCACCCAGTACCAAATATCCTTCAAATTTGGCCTTTGGGTAGGGGGCAGTTTGTGGACTTCTGCCAGCTCCAAAAGCTTTATTATGAGCGCACTTGCAGCTGCCAATAATACCGGCGTCGAAAAGATTTGATCCATCAATCAGCCCTATTCCTTAATGCCGACCCGATTCTTGCCCAAGCGCTAGCCTCTTTGTTGTGTTTGCTTCTAGTTGTGAATAGAGGCTCACCTGCTGGGCTTAAAGCGGAAGACTGCATTATCAGCCCACTATTTTCGCTGATAAGCTGTTTGATCCTATTAGGCGAAATACCTGTGGCCTTTGAGAGCCCAGAAATAGTTCGCCACTTATACTTTTTATCGTCAAGGGCACAGATCACACGATCTAATTCATTAAGCATACCAATGCCTTTTAAACACTTATCGCAATCGGGATTTGTACGCGCGGCGTAATAGCTACTAGCGCACTATATTTTGCTTGAATTTTCTCATAAAGATCGGGTGTTTTTTTGGATGATATAGTTACCACCAGAGCATAGGTTAGCTTAGGTGCTCGGCGAGGAGAGACACTGCTTCCTGGCTCCCGAGCTATATAGTGAATATCGAAGACCGGCTCCGAAAGTGACGATGATCTTTTTGTGACGGAGGCGCTTCGAACCGTATCCCATTTATGGGCGTCAGTTCTAAGCTCCTGCTCATTGCTCTTAGTGTGACGACCAAAAAAAGCAGCTGTCGCAGGGAAGCGAGCGTCTTTCTTCTTCTGCTTCGGGTCAAATTTTTTATGATGCGGCCTAAACTTCACATCAAGACCAGCCCTTGTATATTCACCAGGAGTATGCGGATCAGTAGTGCAAGTATAGCAGAAAGTAGCTTTGATAGTTACATCACCCTTGAGCCCGTCATCGGGCAGCGGGATTGGCGCTCGAAGAACTTTCCCAGGCTCAAGTTTCCCAGTAAATAAAATTTTCACCTCGCCATCTTGGCAAACAGTGATTCTACGAATATCAGGCTCAGCTATACCCCACCCGACCTCCTCAACTGGATGCCCAGGATTTAACGCCGAGTGGATAAGAAGAGCCCTAATAGCAGGGGTCGTTAAGGAGTTTCCAAAGTAAGCTCTAAGCCCCGCTGCCTGCCTTACTACGGCTGGCGTGGCAAAGCTAGTACCACAGTCCTCTGCAATAGATGGACCAGGGAAAATAAACTTAAACTTATCCTCCTCAACTCCTCCAAAGGATACAAGGTCAGGTTTTACTAGACCTGGGCTTCGCCCCGGGCCGATAGAACTGTATGCGGCTCTAACCCATCCTTCATGATGGCCATTGCTTGCACCAATGGCTAAAGCGTTGACGGAGTCGCTCGGAACCTGAATTCGACTGTCTGGCCAAGCTTCATCACCATAATTCCCAACTGCGACAGCGGCGAGAATATCTCCATCCCCAAGATGATCATCCAGCATCGATGTCCAAGCAGTAACTTCATCATCCCCTGCAATTTGCGCAGGCCCTATACTGAAAGAGATAATAGGATAATTCGACTGGGATAAAATGTTGTCAATATATAGCATTACCTCATACAAGCTACCATCTGTGAGCTCGTCACCGAGCACCCGATAATGATCTACTTCCGCGTAAGGTCGTTCCAACCCCCCTGGCTGAATATTGCCAAAAAGCAGAGCGGAGGTTACCGCTTGTCCATGCTCCAAGTAAGCGGGCACAGGAGCGCCGATACGAAATGATCCACTGGGCTCGATATTTTTTGCCCACAATCCAAAGGGATGGTTTCCAGGTAAGCCACCGTCAAAAACTGCGACCTTGAACGTTTCATCGAGAGCTTTTTCAGCAGGAATTGAGAAGCGACCATTCCCAGTACTGCGCAGCATCTGTGGGCGACTCACCGTTCGGAGCACAGGCATTTTTCGAATAGCTCTAATGAAAGAGAACTTTGCCAGTTGCTGCACCGATGCCTCTGTACCCTCCGCACTTAAAAAAAGCAAGCCTCGACTCTGGTATGATCGGGACATATCCAGCTTGACTTTACTCTTTGAAGCATATCTTTGAAAGTCTGCTTCCCAATCGATATCAATCGCACTATCGAAATGTACGATTACCTCTAATTTATTTGTATCTTGGTCAAAATCACCCAGTAGCCTATCTTCGGGTTTAAGAAGCTCCAAGCTTTCAATCTTCACAAGATCACTTGAAACATTGCTTTCTTCATCAAGCCCCGATAACGACTCCTTGAACGCTTGGAAAGACTCAGGCTCCCCTGCAACATAGAGAACAGTAGAAGCTATACCCTCATCTTTTTCGCTTCCCCGCCCTGCTTTTGGTTTGCTTTTGCTAGGCTTACTACCAATCAACCTTAAAGAGTAAGCAGCCAACAAAGAAACAGGAAATCCGGAGCGAGCTATGTATTGGGGATGAAGAGTGACAGAAGTCACAGCTTTGCCATCAGCTAAGGCATCCTTGGGAGTCACAGCGATGTCATTTATAACATCATCTAGCATGTGCCCTATGCGTTCAACCTGCTCATCCAGCGTGTAGGGCGGCACTGGTTCTCCAAAACCAGATTTAAATGGCACATGATCTGCCAGCTTTTCCCCGCGTCCAAATAGAAATCGTTCTTTCTCGGCCATTATTTAGCTCCTGCTGACAATGCTGATCTAAGTGTATCTCTTGAAACGCCGGTAATTTTGCTGGCCATTCGCTGTGACGCCTTCCCCTTGGTCACCAACAGCAATGCCAATTGCTTCCGCTGTGCACGATCATCAGGGCACTGCCGTTCTAACAGCATTTTCAAAAAATTGGTAGCGCCAACTTCACCCTCTAGTAACTGAGCCTTCCGCAGATTGTTTATCTCTCTCTGGAAGTCACTATAGGAAGTATCCTGCATGAGCACAGACACGAAATACAACCAATCTTTCGGCAAACCACTTCCTGTTGTCAATACACCTCCGACCCGCATCAGATCCTCTGTACTAGGTCGCTTAAACTCTACAACCTGATCAAACCTCCGCTGCACAGCAGGGTCAAGGAGGTGGTAATGATTTGTGGCAGCCACTAACAAGTTATTCCCTTGCCACTGATCTAGCTCTTGAAGCAGAACGGTAACTAGCCGCTTAGTTTCACCAACATCTGAATGATCGTCCCGTTTTTTGGCAAACGCATCAAGCTCATCAAGCAATAGGACACACGGACGCGAGCGCGCATACTCAAGGGATCGCTTTATATTATTCCCCGTCTTACCTAGATAACTACTTACTACGGTCGCCAAATCCAGCGTTAACAAAGGCACCTTCAGCTTCTGAGCTAAATACTTTGCACAAACAGTCTTTCCAACACCAGGTGGACCGGTAAATAAAATCTTGCTCGTGGGCATTATACCGGCTTCGATGAGCCGCTTAGTATTCTTTCGCTCTGAGATTATCAGATTTAACGGACCCTTGATTTCCTCCGAGCTGACAAAGCCGTTCGGAAGAGTTACTGGGTCTTCGACGTTAAGAAGCTCACTATTTGTTTCATTATCAGCCGGTACGGGGGATGTCAGACCAGAATCCTTTACGCGGCGTATCGCACTAGCCGCAGACTGGTCAAACCGCTGGGAAAAAACCTCATTCTGGATGAGCTCAGCTATAGGACTTCCCGCTTCTCGAAGGCTTCGCACCAAGCGCAAAGCTTGAATTCGCACCTTCTCGCCATCGCCCAGCGCACCGACCTTAGCAATCTGGACTAATTTTGTGATGACGTCGCGGAACTCGTCCATTTTTTTCGTAAACCCCTGATTTTAAAGCACTTGAAGGTGGACTAGAGCTCATTATCCCATCGCGACTGCGTAGGTACAAGGGAGTAGCGACGAACGAGGTGATTTTTTCTGTATGGATGCACAGTGCACCGCTCTATCAGGCCGTAGCCACTAGCTTGAGCGAAACCGCTCTGACCGCAGGCAAACACCCCTGTCCTGTAGCGCTCCTGACGGCATCGCTCTCCTCCACCAGAAAATTAGTCGCCCAGCTTTGAGATCGCCACGCTTCTATACAACGCACTCGCCTTACAGCGAAAAGTTGGCCGCCAGATCGAGCTTTCAGGGCTCCACAAGTGGCCGCTTCAGAATGCATACGCACGAAAGCGTAGGGTTGTTGATACGTATCACAAAGTCATCGAGTCACAATAAAGGGCATCGCAGCTCGCATCCCGCCGCTCCCACAGAATCAAGGCGGACGCATGGCCATGTGCTACCTTTTCGTAGCCTCTCATCCATGTTGCTTACAGGAGTACACATGTTTACTGATATCAAACCAGCTCCGAAACCAAAGCGCGAAGACGGTAACGACGACCGCAGGCGGCACGTAAATCCGCCTAACGATAAGAAGCACCCGACTCTGCCTATTCACAAGCACAAGCCAGGTGATTGATTCGCTGTAGGCTGTTAGCCCTCCAAACACAGAGCATGTCGGAGGGCTTCTAGTGTTCAGAGCGTCCTTCATCCGTAAGGCCAGCTCATCCTCTGCCTTCAGCATCTTGTGATAGGTAAGCAGGTCGAAGTCAACGACCCGATGAAGCAAATGGCGCACCGTTAGGTGCCATCGCGGGAAGGGAACACCAAAACGCACTCACCAGCTCACAGTAACGTGGCGCCCATCGTCAGTGAGTATCGCTACCTTTCCTCAAGCAGGCGCCTGTCTCCCCGATAGTTGTGGCTCTTCTCAGGTTCGCAAGAAGATCAGCTTCGCTGACCTTTCCACTCCGAACGCTTGTGAGCTCTGCCTTTTTGAGCCAAAGATGACCTTCCTTGCTCTTGTTGGGAATGACAGTGATGACGATATCCACTGCCGGGCTTCCTGAAAATGTCCCCGACACCTCTGGCTTGGTGAAATTGAAGGTGAGCTCATCATCGTCCGTTGCAGAGACGCTTTGAGCGGTGGCAATCGGGGCTCCTGCCCGCGAAGCAATTGGAAACTTGGCCGAATAAAGTGCAGTGCCGTTGTGTATCTGCTTCGTTATCTCCAGAAAGTATTGCTCCCGGTCCATGACGCTGGAGGGCGTCGTGCATTCCTCTCCCTCAGTAGCGAAATACTTCCCTTCGAACGCGTAATCCCCCTGCCAGCATCCAGTTATTGACGCAGTTACCATCGCCAGTAACGCCAGTTTCCATTTCTTCACTCAGCACGCTCCTTGATAACAATGTGCCATTCCATTCACCCCTCGCCAAAGCTACGGGATACGCCCACAGCATTGAGTTGCTGCACAAATAGCTGGCAGCGGAATTCGTCCAGACATAAAAGCGCCGGCATCCAGTAAAGGCGAATGATGGAGCCCTCCGAGGCCACAATGACCCGACGCCCTGTCGCCTGCCTCCACGACCAGGAGGGAAACATTGCAGATAACACCACAAGCTCCTGGAGATCGGCGTGCATCATGGTTTCCGCTCGCCGTTCGCTTCTCGACGCTCAATCCACTCGGCCACGCTCCACAACCCCGCACCTAGCAATGCCAGAGCGACGATCAACCATAGAGGAACCAAACGGTGAGCCCCCAGCCAAAACCCCGCCCCGGCACATACAACTGTGACCAAAAACTGCTTCATACCAACCTCCAGCCTCATTTGAAACTGAAGTTACCTCCACCTCAGGGCGTGTCATGGCGCTCTAGAAAAAAATGCTCAGTTCCCCCGCTGGGAATTGGGGATGCCGTAGTCATTTCTTGAGAAGCCCCGTGGTGCGCCAGGGAGATAACAAGGCGCGACAGGGTATGAAGATGAACCCCAGCGGCCTGCCTGTGATAGCAAACGGTCTGTCACTGGTGCGGCGGTGACGCCATTAGTTGGCACGAAGACATACCGATGGTAGCGCTAGGTTTCGTGGGACTTTTGACGGGCAGCCTAAAGGTGACTCACTGGCATGCCAATGGTGGAGCAGTGCGGCCAGATACCGGAGCGGTACGAAACCGGAGATTTCATGGGGCGGCATGCAGGCAGCGCGAGTGCCGCCTGCGGAATGGGGGGGGCTTGTGTAGATGGGCCCCACTGATCGTGGCGTCATCATCTGCACCAGGGCGGTCAACGCCGCCCCTCCTGCCCAAACTCTAATTTTTAGGTTTCGGAGGGTTTAGCGATCTCCCCGCACCTTGACTACTGGGCCGGGGTGGTGGAATCGAGCTAGGACCTACCGGATCGGCAGACCGAGGGACCGATGGAGATGCTCCAGCGCCTTTCTGAGGGCTTGAACCACCTCCACGCCCTGATGAAGCCGCAGCACCTATCCCCGCCAACCGAGCCCCCAACATGGCGACGCCAACCGCTTTCATAGCGAAGCGACCCGCATCGCTGGCTGTAGCCACGGCGCCTGACAGGCTGCCCGCCAGCCCTCCCAACGAAACACCAAGCATACTCGAAGTGATCCAAGTGGAGAGGCCAAGCGATACGGCAGCTACGGCTGACATCAATCCACGAAGCCCATCGTAATCAGCCCCAACTCCAGTCCATCCACTCGCAGCTCCTGCCTGCGCTACAGCTACAGCGGCCATGGTTTGTGAGATCGCAACGGTGATCATCTGGGCGGTCATAACCGCGATGACCGGCAAAAGAAGTAGGGATAGCCAATTGACGAGTATCTTACCTCCCCGCAGAGGCGCCAGCAGCAGGAAAAGCGGGGCAAGGATCAAGACAATCCAAAATAACCAAGCCGACATGATGACATATCCCGGCAGGAGCGTTTGTAGATCCAGCCAGCCACTGAAATTTTTGAACATCTGAGCAGCGGCCAAGATTCCCCCGGCGACCTCGCTGTTCTCATGCGATAGGTCTGTCGTTCTCTCTAGAGAACGAGTCATGAATCGTTGCCACGCCACCGCAGTACTGACGGCTCCGACCTCCGCACTGACTCGCTGCCCACCTGCGATGACCTCACCTGATTCGCGCAGCGCTTGATAGGCCTGCTCTGCTCCCATCTGCGCGATCTGGTAAGCCTCGACACAGCTGGACGGCCGAAACATGATCCCCTGGTCTTCTCCGACGATTGTCGATTTCTGATTGGGTATTTTGCTGATCGGTAAATAGGACGGCGTAGCTTCCGATTGACCTGCAAGCCTTGCGGCCCAGTGCGCCTGAGTTGGCAATGCATAGCTGCTCCCCATGAACGGGCCAGCAGATTCTAACGCTCGTATACCCGCTTCTCGGCGTGACTGGATGGCTCTCTGGTCGAGAACATGTTCCAAACCAGTCCGGGCAGCTCCCCCGCCCAGCAGATAGGCCCCCCAACCGCCATTTTCCTCAGCGGAACCAAACACGTACGTCCACGCACCGCCAAGGCCCGTACGTGCCTGCGCAATGAGACCGACTTCTTTATCCGGAATGCCGAGTCCCCCGCCGCCCAGCAGGCCAATGGCATGTAATGCTTCTACCTTAGCTGCATGCTCAGGCCCTGCGAGCTCAGCAGGTGCCGGGGCACAACTGGCGTTGTAATCCCTGATCAGTCGGGCCAGATCGCTACCCGCAAACACATCCGCTGAGCGCCCAACCATATTGTCGATTGCAGACTGCGCCGGGACAATTGTGCCGGCCACTGTTTGGTCGCTCAAAACCTGATCGAATGCCTGCCGGTACATCACATGTATCGCCATGACAATTTTAAGCGGAACCGCTTGGACCTCGATCATTTGCACTGAAGCACCACTCGGAAGCGTGACAGTTTCCGGTCTCATGCCGTACGCCAGAACCAGGAAAATTAAGATTCCTGCAAAGAATGTACGGCCTGCCCCCTCACCGAGACGCAGCACAACCAGCAACAACCAGCCAAAGCCAACTACTGCGATTAGTTCAGTGCTCGTTTCATTGAGTGCTACGAATAATGGTTCGGTAGCGGTCATGATCGTCAGTGCGACGTTTTCCCACAGCCCGAACACCCAGTTGAACCCGGCAAAATCCTCAGCCGTCGCGACACTCATTAGACTATCCGCCGCCGAATCATCCAGCTACGCAGGGCCAAACCAATCCTGACCGCCCACAACCCCAACCAGAGTAGACACAGTGCGAAACCGAGCAGGATGAAATACTGGGCCGCCGGTGCTGCTAACAGATTGCCGGTACGCTGAACGGCATCATACTGCTCCACAACATACTGACCGTATCGCCGCATAACCGCCGCAGTGACCAAGTGCAGCAGGCCTAGAATTGGCCCGAGGATAATCCCTGCCCTGCCTACCCACTTTGTGGCAAGAGGCATCCGCAGGTACATTGAATCCAGAAAACTCCTCAGTTTCATGCTCACATCTCTCCGGCAATAAGGCTGAACAACCTCCAGCCTATCGCCCCCCTTCTTGCGTCTCCACTCAACCCGATGTAGTTACTACCGCCTCACTTTTCGGCGCCTCTGTGCCCGCTATGTAACGCGCCTAAATGGCGCTCTACATAGCGGGCACACTCGACCATTCCGATTTGACGCAACAAATACAACGCAGCGACATTGCGTTGTCTGCCCATCCCCATTTTCGTAAGCTGATCAGGAACCAAACCGCACTGCCCGGCAGTCTCGTTACCCGTGTGATTCATGGGTTGGGACAGTGGCAGGGGGCTCGGCCTGCGTCATCGCGGGCAGTAGCCCATCGGCCACACCTGCGTCATCGCGTGTGTGCCCGCCCTAACGCCGACTACGTGTCGGGACCATCAACGACCAATCACTTAAGGAGAGAAGACCACCCAGCATGGTCAGCCAGACCCAATGGCAACCGAACCTGAGCGGACATTCAGGAACTCACTCGGAGACTCCGAGTAGGCGTGAACAGTCCCCGCCTGCGTCTGATGCAAAGGGGGGCGAACAGGCACACAACGAACCATCTACGGATGGTGTGTCGCTGAACCGGCAACGGTCAGGAGTTCTTACATCTGATAGAGAGAATCCCATGAGCGAATTCGATGCGCAGAGCATTACTGCACGCCTCAAGGCCGAATCTAGGATTCGGAGAAAACCCCGAACCTATGCCCAACGTCGCTCATTGCTGGATAACTACAAGTACGAGCTGTTGCAGCTTGATTCAGCAGGTTGCAATGGCAGCGAACTGCAACGCTGGATAGCGGAGAAAGGCATCAAGATCCAACGCTCGACAGTGCACCGATGGCTACATCGGAATCGCCAGAGTGGCTAAGTTTGCCAAGCCTGCGAAACAAGCCGCGTCCGTGATGAAAAGCCTCCAAGGCACCCACATCCGCTCAGTCGGCACCGTTCGCAACTATGAGCAACGTTTGGTGCGCATTACCAGTTACCTTCAAGAGCATCGACTAGGCAGCCTCCGTGAAATGACACCTGCCCGTGCTCTTGAATACCTCCAGCAACGTGCAACGGTCGTTGGTCAGAAAACCTTGGACATGGAGCGCCAAGCCCTCCAAGCCATGATGCAGCATGTCACTCATCAGCTACCACCAAGACAAACCCTGGAGGTAATCAGGAGCACCGCGACAAGTCGCATGGGAACGACAAACCATCCCACTTTGGGTCGCAGGCTTGCTGATCAGGCAAGAGCATACAACCGCGAGCAAATGACATTGATTGCAGCTCGCCAAGCTCCGCATAACGCACTGGCGACAGAGATTGCGCACTCCGCCGGCCTTCGTGCTCATGAGTTACTCGGCCTTCGCAGAACGCACCAACGTGTGCCGGATCAACGTCCGGCGCACGGAATGAAGTTTTCAGGAATTCGCGAGACGACTATCAGCTATACCGTCCACGGCAAGGGCGGGCTAATCCGCGAAGTACGTATTCCGATTCCCCTAGCCCAACGGTTGGAAAGAACACGGTTGGCAGAGCCACGAATCGTTAAAGATCGAGGAATCAACTACCAACAGTTTTACGGGATTGGCGGCGGTCAGCCCTGGAGCAAAAGTGTTAGTGCAGCCTCCAAAGGAGCGCTCGGCTGGTCGAACGGCGCACATGGACTGCGGCATACCTACGCCCAAGAGCGCATGGCGACATTGCAACGCCACTTAACGCGAAAACAGGCTCTGGCGGTGGTTTCACAGGAAATGGGCCACTTCCGGCCGGAAATTACAGAGGTCTATCTGCGTTGAGAATAAACATCGACCCTACGTGGATCAGCAGCAGCTTGCTCTTCGTGATCGGCGTATCAGTGATTGTGATTGGTGTCTTGGCAGTGATGCTCTTGGAAAGCAAAAAATCTAGAGCGCGGCTCAAAGCCACCCTCAACGCCAGTGTCGAGCGGCATAAAGCTCTGCTCAAGGAACACAGCGACGCGCTCAAAGAGACAGAGCTGCACCACCATGGCCATATCTCTGAAATCACAAAGCGGCACGATGAAGAAGTCGAAAGCCTGCGTGACGTCCTTGCCATTTCTGACCAAGACCGCGACGTAGCATTGAGAGCCGCCTACAGAGACCAAGAACAGGTCCGATTGATGCAGGACCGGCTGGATCAAGTCACCGCATTGATGGACTCTTGGGCTCTTGGGGGCGACGAAACAGCTTCTGCCGTCAGACATGCTCTTAAAGTCGAGCGCACTCGCAGTTTTCATACCCTGTTATAGGCCCAATTCAGGGTTCAGCACGTCATTTCCGACAGCACGCAATCTAAATGCGGAGCAAGCTTCAACACCTCCAAATCCACGCTTTGGACGGAGTTCGCTTCGTACGGATATCGAGTTCCGACGAATAGCTTCGAGGCTGTTTTAATCCATTTTTCTAGGGGGAAATCTGGCGCTATACGCTCTGATACTTCGCATAGTCGATTGGTCAGCTCAGGCGAAATGACGTTGTACAGATCGGCCAGGCCATGACCATTTCCAGGCATCCGCACAGCGAGCCGCAAATGCCCTTCGGGGTCATGCTCAGTTCTCGGATGTCGGGGGTCAGCCTCCACCAAGCACGATTTCAGAAATAGCTCACAGGCGAGCGCCGAATTCATAACGGCTGGCCAGAACAGATTCAGATCGCGGTCATCAGTAGCCCTTTGCTCCAGTATCTGAGCAGCTCTCATAAACGTTCGCGCCTCCTCGATAACCCAAGTGCTAGGCAATGGTTCGTGGTTCATCCTTGAAAACCTCATGGATTCAACCGAAACGGCAGTGATTAGAATTGATTAATAACAGATTAGTGTACTCAGTAAAAATCGCTGCATCCCTTACCCTTGCTGGGCTAGAGCGCGATTTCACAGTCGAACTCAAGGAGTGCTAGAACGGTACATCATGGGTGCTGGGACGGCATCGCCGGGGTCTTGGAACGGTAGCCTAGGGTGTTGGAACGGCAAGGTCGGGGGCGCTGGAACGGCAAAAATAGGGGGGCTGGAACGGTATTAGCGCTTCTTCGCCAGATGGCGCTGCTGAGAAGCGCTTGGGGTAGTTTTAACTTGCACCAGATTTCCTTCCAAAAGATAGCTAAATGGCTGCCCCTCTGCGGTACTTGCACGCGCTACAGCTTCAAGGGAGCGGCGCAAATCTTTTTTGAAGTCAGATAAAGACTTCGCACGACTCCCGCATAATTGGTGTAGGGTCTCAACTTTGTAATCATAAGACTTTGCATGCGATGAATAAAATCCGTGCACCCATTGAGCAAGCGGCTTTCCATGTAGCGCCTGGCGAACAGACCAGTTCACATTAGTATACTGACTGCCATTAAACAGCACATGAAGCTTTGGATTCAATCGAATGGCGTATATACGTTCACTTCGCTCGTCTTTAGCACGATAGACTTCATGAATAAAGCTCCCCTCATATGAATGCTCCCCCACCTTAATCTGCAACGCTGTAGCCTTGAGCCTACTAATATGCTTGTCTAAAATCTTTCGGTTTTTCCCCGTATCTGTTTTACCAAGAATCTTCAACAGCCGATACGCGGTTACCCTGCACTCCGTACCCAATTCCTGCATTCGCGCTAGGTGCAACACCGTCTCCCACACATCTAGATCACCCTGATCAAGTAGTGCACCTGTATAAACAATACCGATACCCCCAAGGGCATTAATTTCCATTTGTTCAACATATGGCCGATGTCCTTTTCCAATTGCACCAAATAGCGCTGAACGTAGAGCGACGTTAGGAACACGACGTACCGAGTCGGACCAGTTCGGTAATAAATGAACCTCATCCTCGACTTTGACCTCTTGTGGCGTAGCAAGAGAACGCTTTTGATTTTCCTCAATTCGAGCCAGGAGGCTCGTAAGTGTTCTATTCACAGTCATCACTGAGGAATGGATGCACTGATCTTCTGTGCCACCCAGGCATGTACTTGCTCGGCAGGCCAAGCCACAGAGTTCGCACCAAGGGAAACGCCTGGAGGAAAATCGCCGGCTCGGATCAACCGGTAGATCTGAGATTTGCTAAGCCCTACCAGAGCACAGACCCCAGGTAGGCGAAGCAATAGAGGTGAGACAGGTTGACTAGCCATCTGGACGGGTCTCCTTGGAACCGGATTGGATGGCTAGGGATTTAATGGCACCTGTGACAGCGAGTCGTGGCAATTGCCGGTTTTTCACGGAAATGCCGGAAACTCTCAAAAATCACGGACGCTAATCCATATCACTTTGACTATGGCCTTTCATGAACTTCCCAAGGGTCTTGTGACTTTTCGGCATCTCGACTTGGGCAGCATCGGCCAACGATAGAATTGCCATGCATGGGTTAAAATTCTTGCGTACCGAACGAACGCCTAAAGCACGACGCTTGATAGCATCAGCTCGCATCTGAGCAGCAGCATCAAGCCCCTGGACCGTATGGGCCTTGTCAACCTCTTTAATCAGCTCAACTAATCCATTAACAATTAAGCTAATTGAATTAAGCTCCTTAGAGCTAACAGCACCGCTCCCACCATATTCTCTCGAATTCGCCCCAGCATCCAAAACAAACGGATGATCTGAAACTCCTGCATTTTTTAACCATTCACTGAGAGCCTCCTTCGAGGAGTATACAATGCTAGCGGGAACGTTAGTGTACTCATATTCCGCGTGACAAAAACAGTTAATAGATTGAATACCATCAGATGAGTCACACAATCCTTTAAAGTATTTAAGCAATCCTTCATGACCTAAAACATAACCTCTGGCAGATGGTTCTGGTGAACCGACCCTACCAACCCAAAATAGCCGTTCGGGAAGCAGCTCTTCAGAGCGACCTATATACGCAAGAAAAGCTTCATCCATAAGCTCGTAGAGACCAAATGCAGCCTCAGGCAAGCTGACCCCATGATAATTAGAGTACATAGGTAGAAGATCACATAAACGGATCAGCTCATCAGTCATATGTTTCTCTCCACCGATGCAGTGGAAACGACGAACCTATTCAATAATAATGAATCCAGATGATCGGCATACCATTGGAGCATCTCACGACGCCCTTCCAAATACTGGGCGTGATTGTATGTGCCGCGAATACTGTTTTTATCCACATGTGCCAACTGAGTTTCGACCCATTCGCTGCGATATCCTTGTTCATGCAAAGTAGTCGACATCGTATGGCGGAACCCGTGCCCTGTAGCACGACCGTCGTAGCCAGAGCGCTTGAGTAGCTGGTTTATGGCAGCCTCGCTCATGGGCTTCGCTGGATCGTTTCGGCCAGGGAATGCGAGGGTATAGCCGCCAGTAATGTCTTCTAACTCACGCAATGCAGCCACTGCCTGTTTAGGCAAAGGCACGGAATGAGCGCGGCGCATCTTCATTCGCACAGCGGGGATTACCCATAGCTCTCTATCAAGATCGAATTCAGACCAAGGAGCGCCCCTCAACTCAGCAGTTCGTACCCCTGTCAGAATGAGCAGGCGGGTAGCGATTTTCACCACATCGTGCCCAGGACATGCCTGAAAGCTATGTATCAAGTCGGGTAGCTCTGCGATGGGCAAGAAGGGGTAGTGTCGAGACGTTGGGGTTTGAAGCGCCCCTCCAATATCTGCGATGGGGTTGTACTCAACACGGCCGGTGGCAATTGCGAAACGGTAGACCTCTTGGCAGCGCTGCCGAACCTTGCGCAGCTTCTCCAATGCACCTCGTGATTCTATGCGACGAAAAACCTGCAACCATTGCATCGGCTTGATTTCAGCCAATGGAAAATTGCCCACTTGGGGAAAGACATCCAGCTCGAAAGCTTCCAGAACGTCAGCGGTATAGCCTGCCGACCAACGAGGCGACTTGTGGAGATGCCACTCAAGAGCGAGGCTCTTGAACGTATTTGCTCGTGAAATTGCCGCCTGGGCTCGCGCAACCTTCCGTTCAAGCCCAGGATGTCGCCCCTGTGCCACAAGCTGGCGAGACTCGAAGGCAAGCTGCCGCGCCTGTGCAAGGGTTACGTTGCTGACTGTGCCAAGGGACACGTGAGATTGCTTGCCATCCAGACGGAAGCGAAAGCGCCAGGACTTGCCGCCCGCCACGCGAACCCAGAGAAATAGGCCACCGCCATCGGCGAGGCCATAGTCTCTCTCACGAGGCACAGCATTCTTAACCTGCAAAGCCGTCAAAGGCATGCCGAGTACCCATAGATTATTGAACAGACCTAAGGTACTCGCAGAGGTACTCAAAAGACAAGCGCTCGCATGACACTGGATGGCACCGCATGAAACGAAAAGCCCGCACTAAGCGGGCTTATAAGTGGACTCATGCTACTGCTTGGCACTGCATGAATCTATTGAGTGGTGCCCGAGACAGGAATCGAACCTGCGACCTTCGCGTTACGAGTGCGCTGCTCTACCGGCTGAGCTACACGGGCGGTGGGCTAAACCTAGCACCGGTATTGAAGGTCGGCAACTTCGTAGAATGACTCGATATTTCGCAGACAAAAAAAATGCCCCGCCGTTTTCACGGCGGGGCATTTTTATTGTGCTAAAGCGGCGGGGTGATTAAACGCCCGAAGCCTTGGCCGCTGCCACGTCTTTGATGGACAGTTTGATACGGCCACGGTTGTCCACGTCCAGTACCAGCACTTCCACTTCCTGACCTTCTTTCAGGATGTCGGTCACTTTCTCTACGCGAGCGTCGCTCAGCATCGAGATATGAACCAGGCCGTCCTTGCCCGGCAGGATGTTGACGAATGCGCCGAAGTCGACGATGCGCTCAACCTTGCCGACGTAGATCTTGCCGATCTCGGCTTCTGCGGTGATACCCAGAACGCGCTGACGTGCTGCTTCAGCCGCTTCCTTGGTTTCGCCGAAGATCTTGATCGAACCGTCGTCTTCAATGTCGATCGAAGCCTTGGTTTCTTCGCAGATCGCACGGATGGTCGCGCCGCCTTTACCGATAACGTCACGGATCTTGTCGGTGTCGATCTTCATCGCGATCATGGTCGGAGCGTTGGCCGACAGCTCGGTACGCGACTGGCCGATGATCTGGTTCATCTGGCCGAGGATGTTCAGGCGCGCTTCCAGGGCCTGGCCCAGAGCGATTTCCATGATCTCTTCGGTGATGCCCTTGATCTTGATGTCCATCTGCAGCGCGGTAACACCTTTGGCGGTACCGGCCACTTTGAAGTCCATGTCGCCCAGGTGGTCTTCGTCACCCAGGATGTCGGTCAGGACGGCAAATTTCTCGCCTTCTTTAACCAGACCCATGGCGATACCGGCAACCGGTGCCTTCATCGGAACACCAGCGTCCATCAGAGCCAGGGAAGCGCCGCACACGGAAGCCATCGAGCTCGAACCGTTGGATTCGGTGATTTCCGAAACTACACGGATGGTGTACGGGAACACGTCGGCAGCAGGCAGCATCGCCGAAACCGAACGACGGGCCAGACGGCCGTGACCGATTTCGCGACGACCGGCGCCACCCATGCGACCACACTCGCCCACCGAGAACGGAGGGAAGTTGTAGTGCAGCATGAACGGGTCTTTTTTCTCGCCTTCCAGGGTGTCCAGCAGCTGTGCGTCACGGGCGGTGCCCAGAGTCGCGACTACCAGAGCCTGGGTTTCGCCACGGGTGAACAGTGCCGAACCGTGGGTCTTCGGCAGAACGCCGACTTCGATGTTCAGCGGACGTACGGTGCGGGTGTCGCGACCGTCGATACGTGGCTTGCCGTTAACGATGTTTTCGCGAACGGTGCGGTATTCGATTTCGCCGAATGCAGCTTTGACGTCGGAAGCCGAAGGCTGGCCTTCTTCGCCGGACAACTTGGCAACCACCTGGTCACGCAGCTCGCCCAGACGCGCATAGCGGTCGGCCTTGATGGTGATGGTGTAAGCCTGGGAGATCGCTTCGCCGAACTCGGAGCGGATGGCAGCCAGCAGCTCGGTGGCTTCTGGAGCCGGTGCCCAGGTCCAGGTTGGCTTCGCCGCTTCGGCAGCCAGTTCTTTGACTGCGTTGATCACGACCTGGAACTCGTCGTGAGCAAACAGTACCGCGCCCAGCATCTGGTCTTCGGTCAGCTCTTTGGCTTCCGATTCAACCATCAGCACGGCGTCAGAAGTACCGGCAACGACCATGTCCAGGCTCGAGGCAGCCTGCTGCTCGTAAGTCGGGTTCAGCAGGTAGCCGGTGCTTTCGTGGAAAGCAACGCGCGCGGCGCCGATCGGGCCGTCGAACGGAATGCCGGAAATCGCCAAGGCAGCCGAGGTACCGATCATCGCAGCGATGTCCGGATCGGTCTTCTTGCTGGTGGAAACGACGGTGCAGACAACCTGCACTTCGTTCATGAAGCCTTCTGGGAACAGCGGACGGATCGGACGGTCGATCAGTCGGGAAGTCAGGGTTTCTTTCTCGGAAGGACGGCCCTCACGCTTGAAGAAACCGCCAGGGATCTTGCCGGCAGCGTAAGTCTTTTCCTGATAGTGAACGGACAGAGGGAAGAAGCCCTTGCCCGGATCGGCTTGCTTGGCTCCGACTACGGTCACCAATACGCTGACGTCGTCGTCAACGGTGACCAATACTGCGCCGGAGGCCTGACGGGCGATACGGCCAGTCTCGAGGGTAACGGTCGACTGACCGAACTGGAATTTTTTGATTACCGGGTTCACGGTGTCCTACCTTCTTTGTGGCTCTTGGGGGAACTGGTTTCTTGCGAAATTCTTGGGCAACGTCGGGAATCGGCCCGCTGATTGTCCGGGTAAAACGGTAGTTCAGATAAAACTTGAGGCTGGGAGCCTGCCATGCGCCAGCGGGAAACCCGTTGACGCACGACAGACAACCAACCTCTAGCGCAATCGCTGATTAGCGACGCAGACCCAGGCGAGCGATCAGAGCGCTGTAACGGCTCAGGTCCTTGCCTTTCAGGTAGTCCAGCAGCTTGCGACGCTGGTTAACCATGCGGATCAGACCACGACGGGAGTGGTGGTCTTTACCGTTGGCCTTGAAGTGACCTTGCAGTTTGTTGATGTTGGCGGTCAGCAGTGCGACTTGCACTTCTGGCGAACCAGTGTCACCAACAGCTTGCTGATAGTCAGCTACGATTTGGGCTTTTTCTTGAACGTCGAGAGCCATGAGGCAATCCTTTTATCAGGAAACCGTTACAAAAACGGTTTCAACAGGCCAGGGACAAATCCCTGTATCTATAAATGAGTAGTGACCGTGCCTGTTAACAGCCACACTCGTTCGGTCATTCTGACCGAATCAGTCGACGCGGCGCGATGCGCCCGTCTTCGCTCACTTCACCGATACCGATGAAGCGACCGTTATGATCCTGTACCCGCACCATGCCGAACTTCGGAGCATCCGGGGCACGTACCGGCTGGCCGTTGAGCCAGTAGAACGCGCTCGCTTCCGAGAACTGCAGCAGTGGCCAATCCTGCAGGCCGCTGTCCGATGGCATCAGGAAGCGGTCGACCGCTTCGTTGCCGCCTTCGGCATGTACCGCTTCCAGCTCTTCGAGGGTCACGGTCTGCGCCAGGGTGAAAGGCCCGGCCTGGGTACGACGCAGTTCAGCGACGTACGCACCACAACCGAGTTGCTCACCGATATCCTCCACCAGGGTACGAATATAGGTGCCCTTGCTGCAATCCACCGCAAGACGCGCAGTATCGCCTTCGAAGGCCAGCAATTCCAAGCGCGCAATAGTAACAGAACGCGGTTCGCGCTCCACTACTTCGCCTGCACGGGCCAGCTTGTACAGCGGCTGCCCATCACGCTTGAGAGCCGAGTACATCGGCGGTATCTGACTGATTTGCCCGCGAAATTTCGGCAGGACCGCTTCAATGTCGGCCTGACCAACGGTCACCGGACGCTCCTGCAAAACCTCGCCTTCGGCGTCTGCCGTGGTGGTGGTCTTGCCCAGTTGCGCCAGGGTTTCGTAACCCTTGTCGGAATCGAGCAGATACTGCGAGAACTTGGTCGCCTCGCCAAAGCACAACGGCAGAACGCCGGTGGCCAGCGGGTCGAGACTGCCGGTGTGGCCGGCCTTCTCGGCATTGAGTAGCCAGCGAACCTTCTGCAACGCGGCGTTGGAAGTGAACCCCAGCGGCTTGTCGAGCAGGATGATGCCGCTGACGTTACGACGGATACGTTTGACCTGAGCCACCGAGTTACTCCTTGGTGTCTTCGGGTGCAGCAGCTTCGTGCTGACTGTCTTCGGCCACCGCGCGCTCGATCAGAGCCGACAGGTGCGCACCACGGGCGACACTTTCGTCGTAGTGGAAATGCAATTGAGGCACGCTGCGCAGCTTCATTTCACGGGCCAGCTGCATGCGCAGGAAACCGGCGGCAGCATTGAGCACCTTGATGCTTTGCGCGATGTCTTCAGCGTTGTCCTGCCCCATCACGGTGATGAAGATCTTCGCGTGACCCACGTCACGACTGACATCGACAGCGGTAATGGTGACCAGGCCGACACGCGGATCTTTGACTTCACGACGGATCAGTTGGGCCAGCTCGCGCTGCATCTGATCGCCGATACGTTGGGTACGGCTGTATTCTTTTGCCATGATTTGTTACCTGTTACTGCCCCGCGGTGAAACCCGCAAGGTCTGAAAGCGGCAAACGCCCGGCCTGACAAAAAGCCAGACCGGGCGTTGCGTTTAGAGTCCTGACGCCGTACCGCGCATTTTCATGCGACGGTCCGACGTGGCCCTTGAAGTGCGCGAGTCAGAGGCTGCGAGCAACCTGAACCTTCTCGAAGACTTCGATCTTGTCACCGACCTTGACGTCGTTGTAGCTCTTCACGCCGATACCGCATTCCATGCCGGCACGCACTTCGGAAGCGTCATCCTTGAAGCGGCGCAGGGATTCCAGCTCGCCTTCGAAGATCACGATGTCTTCACGCAGTACGCGGATCGGACGGTTACGGTGAACAGTACCCTCGATCACCATGCAGCCGGCGATAGCGCCGAACTTAGGCGAACGGAACACGTCACGGACTTCGGCCACACCGAGGATGTTCTCGCGAACATCGCTGCCAAGCATACCGGTCAGGGCTTTCTTGACGTCTTCGATGATGTCGTAGATCACGTTGTAGTAACGCATGTCCAGACCTTCCTGCTCGACGATCTTCCGTGCGCCGGCATCGGCACGCACGTTGAAGCCGAACAGTACAGCGTTGGAAGCCAGTGCCAGGTTGGCGTCGGACTCGGTGATACCACCGACACCGCCACCGACCACGCGCACTTGCACTTCGTCGTTGCCCAGGCCGTTCAGAGCGCCCTGCAGTGCTTCCAGCGAACCACGGACGTCGGATTTGAGGACGATGTTGAGCGTCTTCTTCTCTTCCTGACCCATGCTTTCGAAGATGTTTTCCAGCTTGCCGGCGTGAGCGCGAGCCAGTTTGACTTCGCGGAACTTGCCTTGACGGAACAGAGCCACTTCACGGGCTTTCTTCTCGTCGGCAACCACGCTCATCTCGTCGCCAGCGTCAGGCGTACCGTCCAGTCCGAGGATCTCGACCGGAATGGCCGGACCTGCTTCCTTGATCGGCTTGCCGTTCTCGTCGAGCATGGCGCGCACGCGGCCGTAGTTCGAGCCAACCAGCACCATGTCACCTTGACGCAGCGTACCGTCCTGAACCAGAACAGTCGCTACCGGGCCACGGCCCTTGTCCAGACGCGATTCAACCACGACACCACGGCCAGGAGCCGATGGAGTGGCAGTCAGTTCGAGAACTTCGGCTTGCAGCAATACTGCTTCAAGCAGTTCGTCGACGCCGGTACCCATTTTCGCCGAGACCGGAACGAATGGAGTGTCACCACCCCAGTCTTCGGAGGTCACGCCGTGGGCCGACAGTTCGCTACGGATGCGATCGAGATCAGCGCCCGGCTTGTCGATCTTGTTCACTGCGACTACCAGCGGAACGCCAGCCGCCTGAGCATGCTGAACAGCTTCGATGGTTTGTGGCATCACGCCGTCGTCCGCCGCAACCACCAGGATCACGATGTCGGTCGCCTTGGCACCACGGGCACGCATTGCGGTAAACGCGGCGTGACCCGGGGTGTCGAGGAAGGTGACCATGCCGCGTTCGGTTTCAACGTGGTAGGCACCGATGTGCTGGGTGATACCACCGGCTTCGCCAGCAGCTACCTTGGCACGACGGATGTAGTCGAGCAGCGAGGTCTTACCGTGGTCAACGTGACCCATTACGGTCACAACCGGCGCACGAGGAACAGCCTCACCTTCAAACTTCAGGGACTCGGCCAGGGAATCTTCCAGGGCGGTGTCGCTGACCAGGGTCACTTTGTGGCCCAGCTCTTCAGCTACCAGCTGAGCAGTTTCCTGATCAAGCACCTGGTTGATGGTCGCCGGAGTACCCAGTTTGAACATGAACTTGATGATTTCAGCAGCCTTCACCGACATCTGCTGAGCGAGATCGCCAACAGTGATGGTTTCGCCGATCTTCACTTCACGCACGACAGGGCCGGTCGGGCTCTGGAAACCGTGGGCGTTGCGTTTCTTCAGCTTGGCCTTGCCGCGACCGCCGCGACGGAAGCCATCGCTTTCTTCGTCGGTAGTGCGTGGCGCCACACGTGGAGCCGGTGCCTTTTCCTTGACCGAAGCGCGATGCGGAGCGTTCTTGCGCTCGCCATCGCCGCTGCCGCGACGGTTGTTGTCGTCGGCGCGTGGCTTGTCCGGACGGCGCTGTTCGTCACGCTTGCGAGTGTCGGCAGCTGGCGCAGCAGCCACAACCGGTGCAGCTTCGCGCACGGGTTCAGCGGCTGGCGCAGGCGCAGCAACAGGCTCGGCGGAAGCGGTCGGTGCAGCAGCGGGCTGGCGACGCGCTTCTTCTTCGGCGCGAACGCGGGCTTCTTCTTCAGCCTTTTGACGGGCAGCATTTTCTACTGCGCGACGCTCATCCAGTTCACGCTTGCGCTCGGCTTCGATTTCTTCCGGGCTACGCTGTACGAAAACTTTCTTCTTGCGGACTTCAACGCTGATGCTTTTGCTGCCAGCCACACGCAGGGTGCTGGTGGTTTTACGCTGCAGCGTGATCTTGCGTGGTTCTTCCACTTTCGCCTTGTGGCTGCTCTTCAAGTGAGTCAGCAGGGATTGCTTCTCACTGTCAGTCACATGTTCTTCGGCGGCGGTGTGCGGCAGACCTGCCTCACGCATCTGCTGCAACAGGCGCTCTACCGGTGTTTTGACCTCATCGGCCAGTTGTTTCACCGTGACTTGCGTCATGCATTTCTCTCCTCAGGCCGCGCCTAATTACTCGAACCAGTGGGCTCGGGCGGCCATGATCAACTTGCCGGCACGATCATCGTCAATGCCGTCGATGTCGAGCAGGTCGTCAATAGACTGCTCGGCCAGGTCTTCGCGGGTAATTACGCCGCGCACCGCCAGTTCCATCGCCAAATCCTTGTCCATACCCTCAAGCGAGAGCAGGTCTTCGGCCGGATGGGCGTCTGCCAGCTTTTCCTCAGTAGCGATGGCTTTGGTCAACAAGCGATCCTTGGCACGAGCGCGAAGCTCGTTGACGATGTCTTCGTCAAAGCCGTCGATGTTGAGCATTTCTTCCAACGGTACGTAGGCAATCTCTTCCAGGCTGGTGAAGCCTTCGTCGACCAGCACCTGAGCCAGCTCTTCGTCGACTTCCAGCTCGTCGATGAAGTTGCGCAGGATGTCGCCGGTTTCCGCTTGTTGCTTAGCCTGGATGTCCGATTCGGTCATCACGTTCAGGGTCCAGCCAGTCAGCTGGCTCGCCAGACGCACGTTCTGACCACCACGACCGATGGCCTGAGCCAGATTGTCTGCGCCAACGGCGATGTCCATGGCGTGGGCATCTTCGTCAACGATGATGGCCGCCACTTCTGCCGGCGACATGGCATTGATCACGAACTGCGCCGGGTTGTCGTCCCACAGGACGATGTCGACACGCTCGCCACCCAACTCGCCCGACACGGCCTGGACGCGCGAACCGCGCATACCGATGCACGCGCCCTGCGGGTCGATGCGTTTGTCCTTGGAGCGGACGGCGATCTTGGCGCGCGAACCCGGATCACGGGAAGCGGCCATGACTTCGATGAGGCCTTCAGCGATTTCCGGCACTTCGATACGGAACAGCTCGATCAGCATTTCCGGCGCGGTACGCGACAGGATCAGCTGAGGGCCGCGGTTCTCGGTGCGGATTTCCTTGAGCAGCGCACGCAGACGCACGCCAACACGGAAGGTCTCGCGAGAAATGATGTCTTCACGGGCCAGCAACGCCTCGGCGTTATTGCCCAGATCTACGATCACGTTGTCGCGCGTCACTTTTTTCACGGTACCGGAGATGATTTCTCCCAGGCGCTCGCGATAAGCATCAACCACTTGAGCACGCTCGGCTTCGCGCACTTTCTGCACGATGACCTGCTTGGCGGTCTGCGCAGCAATACGGCCGAATTCGATGGATTCGATCTTTTCTTCGACGACATCACCGACCTTGGCGCCTGGATGCGTTTCAGCAACCTTGCTTGGCCAGGTTTCGATGGCCGGATCATCGAGGTCATTCTCTTCGACGACCGTCCAGCGACGGAAAGTTTCGTAAGAACCGGTGTGGCGATTGATTTCCACACGCAGATCAACTTCGTCTTCAAAACGCTTTTTGGTAGCAGTGGCCAGGGCCAGCTCCAGCGCTTCAAAAATTACGCTTGCCGGTACGCCCTTTTCATTGGATACCGACTCAACAACCAGCAGTACTTCTTTGCTCATCGTACGCCTCGCCTTTCGCAAGCCATTGGATCCGCGGGATCCGCGTCTCAGTCAAAACTGGGAATAATGTTGGCCTTGTCGATCATATCGATCGGCAACAGGAACTCATGGTCATCTACCTGCACCACGACATCCTGTTCTTCTACACCGCGCAGAAGGCCCTGAAAGTTGCGTCGTCCTTCAAAAGGCGAGCGCAGCCTGATCTTTACTTGTTCACCGGCAAATTTGGCAAACTGCTCAAGAGTGAACAGTGGGCGTTCCATGCCAGGCGAGGAAACTTCAAGGGTGTATTCAACGGAGATCGGATCTTCAACATCCAGCACACCGCTGATCTGACGGCTGACGATGGCGCAATCATCCACCAGTACGCCGCCTTCCTTATCGATATAAACGCGCAACATTGAGTGACGACCCTGAGCCGAGAACTCAATACCCCAGCATTCATAGCCCAGGGCCACGACCACCGGGGCCAACAAGGCCTGCAACTCTTCTAGCTTGCTCGACACCTGAACCCCCTCGTGCATGTATGTGCATGCTTTGCAAAATAAAAAAATGGGCGGAACGCCCATCCTTGAAACGCCGTCGAACAGCGGCGTTGAAAGTGTCCAGCTAACAAAAAGCCCCTTAAAAGGGGCTCCTTAAACTGGTTGCGGGGGCCGGATTTGAACCGACGACCTTCGGGTTATGAGCCCGACGAGCTACCAGACTGCTCCACCCCGCGACAAAGCTGGGGCGGAAGTATACGACCGATCCCCAGTAGGGTCAATGTAACCTTCCACCTGCAAGAAAGCCCGCAACAGCGGGCTCTCCTGACTAATTGGTACCGAGAAGGGGACTCGAACCCCTACACCCTATGGGCACAACCACCTCAAGGTTGCGTGTCTACCAATTCCACCACCTCGGCAATACTACGTTTGAAACCCTTCTTACTTCTGCTCTTGAGCTGGAGGCACGTCAGTCGCTGGAGTAGCCGACTTTTGCTCTTGAAGCACCGGGACATCATCAGAAGCCGGTTGTTGCTTTGGAACTTCCAACACTGCCGGATTTGGCAAACCTGCTTGAGTCAGCTGATGAGCTTTCTCTTTAGCAAAGTATCCTAACCCCAAGCTGGTTATGAAGAAACCGGCGGCAAGTATAGCAGTAAACTTACTAAGAAAGGTAGAGGAACCTTGGCTTCCGAACACAGTATTTGAAGCACCTGCTCCGAAAGACGCGCCAGCGTCCGCACCCTTACCCTGCTGCAGCAAAACCAGAGCAACTACGCCCAATGCACCCAGCAGATGAAAAACGACTACGACTGTTTCCAGCATTTTTTCAGTTTCCCGCGGCGCGACAGATCGCACCGAACTCATCTGCATTCAGGGAAGCTCCACCAATGAGCCCCCCATCGATATCCGGCATGCCGAACAGTTCGACCGCATTGGCCGCCTTCACGCTGCCGCCGTATAGAAGCCGCACATTTCGCGCGACTTCAGAATTCTCTGCCGCCAACTGCTCACGAATGGCTTTATGCACATCCTGAGCCTGCTGCGGCGTTGCAGTCAGCCCGGTACCAATGGCCCAGACCGGCTCGTAAGCGATCACTGCATTGGCAAAAGCACCTACACCCAGCTCCTCGATGATGCTGCCCAGCTGACGCCCGACAACCTCAAGAGTTTTTCCGGCTTCGCGCTGCTCCAGGGTTTCCCCCACACACAACACCGGAATCAAGCCACATGCCTGTGCCGCTGCGAACTTGCGATTCAGCATTCCGTCTCGCTCGCCCATGATCTGGCGGCGTTCGGAGTGCCCGACAAGCACCAGGGAACAACCAGCATCCACCAACTGACTTGGTGCAATTTCACCGGTCAATGCACCTTGCATCGATTCCACCGCGGAATTCTGCGCGCCGACCGAAATCGACTTTCCTTTCAAGCCATCAATCACTTGATTGATATGCAGGCAAGGCGGGAATACCACGACATCAACACCGCTTGGCAAGGCCAGATGACGAAGGCCGTTGATCAGCTCAGCGACGCTGGCGCGGGTACCGTGCATCTTCCAGTTACCAGCTACCATAGGGCGACGCATGCTGTACCTCGTCGGTCAAAGTGGGCGCAGATGTTACCCAACACAATCATGGCTGGCAAGCCGTATCAGGCAGAAACTTCAGTTACCAGTTTTGCCAGCTCTTCGGCATAGCTGCGAACCTGTGTTTCATCCTCGCCCTCGACCATGACACGCACCAGAGGCTCTGTCCCGGACTTGCGCAGAAGCACACGTCCACGCCCCCCCATTGCCTCGGTTACACGCTTGCTGGCCTCCTTGACAGCCGGGTGGTCGAGCGGACTGTCGCCGCCACCAAAACGCACATTGATCAATACTTGAGGGCACTTGCGCAGCGCCTGGCGGGTTTGCGCCAGACCTTCGTTGCGGGTTTTCAGTGCCATCAACACCTGCAACGCCGCGATGATCGCATCACCCGTTGTGGTGTGATTGAAGCAGACGACATGCCCGGAGTTCTCACCACCGACCAGCCAATCGCGCTCCAGCAACTCGGCAATCACATAACGGTCGCCTACATTTGCGCGCACAAAAGGAATCCCCAGATCCGCCAGGGCCAACTCCAGACCCAGGTTGCTCATCAGCGTACCGACCACGCCGCCCTGCAATTTGCCACGCTCATGCAGATCGCGAGCAATGATGAAAATCAGCTCATCACCATCAACAACCGCACCGGTGTGATCAACCATCAACACCCGGTCACCATCACCATCGAAAGCGATTCCCAGATCGGCGTGCTCGGCAAGCACCGCCGCCTGCAGCGGCCCCATGTGCGTCGAGCCACAGTTGTCGTTGATGTTCAGACCGTTGGGCTGGGCGGACAACACCACAACCTCGGCGCCCAACTCACGGAAGACGCTCGGCGCGACCTTGTAGGTTGCTCCGTGTGCGCAGTCGATTACGATCTTGAGACCGGCAAAACTGGTGTTGGTCGGCACGCTGCTCTTGCAGAACTCGATGTATCGACCGGACGCATCGTTGATTCGCGATACCTTGCCGATCTTGCTCGACTCAACGACTGTCATCGGCGTGTCGAGCAACTCCTCGATCATCAGCTCCAGCTCATCAGGCAACTTGGTGCCGCGACCGGAGAAAAACTTGATGCCATTATCATCGTGAGGATTGTGCGAAGCACTAATCACGATACCGGCCTCAGCCTGGAATGTGCGTGACAGGTAAGCGATAGCAGGCGTCGGCATCGGCCCGAGCAGCATCACGTCGGCACCTGCGGATGTGAGGCCGGCCTCCAGAGCCGACTCGAACATATAACCGGAAATTCGTGTGTCCTTGCCAACGAGCACCTTGCAGGCGCCCATTTTTCGGAATGCCATCCCTGCTGCCCAGCCAAGCTTGAGCATGAAATCCGGAGTAATCGGATACTCACCGACGCGACCACGAATACCGTCGGTACCAAAGTATTTCTTGCTCATAAGTGCTCCATCATTCTTATTCGGCTGATTCCACGGCCGCGATCATCCGCACGACATCCACCGTTTCGGCCACATCATGGACGCGCAATATACGCGCGCCTTTGACGGACGCCAGTGCAGCCAGGGCCAAACCACCATACAGGCGCTCGCCCACCGGGCGATTCAGCGCCTGCCCGATCATGCTTTTTCGCGAGACGCCGACCAGCAGAGGTCGCCCCAATGCATGAAGGGCATCCATATGCCTGAACAAGCTTAGATTGTGCTGCAGGTTTTTTGCGAAACCGAAGCCAGGATCAAGAATGATCCGCTCCGCAGGTATGCCAGCCGATGCGCACCGCTCCATGCGTTCGGCGAGAAACTCACCCACTTCCCGGGTGACATCCTGATATTGCGGGTTGTCCTGCATGTCACCGGGCTCACCCAGCATATGCATCAGACAGACCGGCAACCCCGTGGCCGCGGCGGCATCCAGCGCACCGTCACGCCGCAGCGATCGCACGTCGTTGATCAACCCGGCGCCCAGGCGTGCAGTTTCCCGCATGACGGCTGGAGTCGATGTATCGACAGAGATGATCACATCCAGCTCGCGATTGATCAGCTCCACGATTGGCGCAACACGCTCCAGCTCCTCAAGCGGTGAAACCGCTCGCGCACCAGGTCGCGTGGACTCCCCGCCAACATCAATCAGCGTCGCACCAGCCAACACCATCGCCTCGGCATGACGCAGGGCCGCATCAAGCTGACTGTATCGGCCGCCATCGGAGAAGGAATCGGGAGTGACATTGAGAATGCCCATGACATGCGTCTGGGCCAAATCAAGAACCCGGTTGCCGCAAGGCAACCGGGTCAGGGACTGTGCAGAAATCATTTCAAACCTTAAACGTCAGCAGCCGGACCGCCAATCGGTGTTTCCGGACGCTCATCCTGAACCACCGGAGGAGGCGTGCCAGTACCGGTGCCACCCGACCAGTCGCGAGGTTCACGCGGCGTGCGACCGGCCATGATGTCGTCGATCTGTTCGGCATCGATCGTCTCGTACTTCATCAGGGCATCAGCCATGGCATCGAGCTTGTCACGATTGTCCGTAAGGATCTGTTTGGCGGTGCCGTAGCACTGATCGATGATGCTGCGCACTTCCGAATCGATCAACTTCGCTGTTTCACCCGAGAAGCTGGCGTTCTGACCACCGCCACCACGACCCAGGAACACCTCGCCCTCTTCTTCCGCATACATCAACGGTCCGAGTTTTTCAGACAGCCCCCACTTGGTCACCATGTTCCGCGCAATCTGACTGGCACGCATGATGTCATTGGAGGCGCCTGTAGTCACACCGTCGAAGCCCAGGGTCATTTCTTCAGCGATACGACCGCCGTACAGCGAGCAGATCTGACTGATCAACGCACGCTTGGACAGGCTGTAGCGATCCTCTTCCGGCAGGAACATGGTCACACCCAGCGCACGACCGCGCGGGATGATCGATACCTTGTAGACCGGATCATGCTCAGGCACGACGCGACCGACAATGGCGTGGCCGGCTTCGTGATAAGCCGTGTTCTGCTTCTCTTTCTCGGACATGACCATGGATTTGCGCTCGGCACCCATCATGATCTTGTCTTTGGCCAGTTCGAATTCCTTCATCTCGACAATGCGCTTGCCAGCACGGGCAGCGAACAGCGAAGCCTCGTTGACCAGGTTCGCAAGGTCGGCACCGGAGAAGCCCGGAGTACCACGAGCGATAACAGCTGGAGCAACGTCGTCACCCATCGGCACTTTACGCATGTGCACTTTGAGGATTTGTTCGCGACCACGGATATCCGGCAGACCGACCACCACCTGACGGTCGAAACGACCCGGACGCAGCAAAGCAGGGTCCAGTACATCAGGACGGTTGGTTGCCGCGATAACGATGATGCCGTCATTCATTTCGAAGCCATCCATCTCGACCAGCAACTGGTTGAGAGTCTGCTCACGCTCGTCGTGACCACCGCCCATGCCAGCGCCACGATGGCGACCAACGGCGTCGATCTCGTCGATGAAGATAATGCAAGGTGCGTGCTTCTTGGCCTGTTCGAACATATCGCGAACACGGCTGGCACCGACACCGACAAACATTTCGACAAAGTCGGAACCCGAAATGGTGAAGAACGGCACTTTGGCTTCGCCGGCAATCGCCTTGGCCAGCAAGGTTTTACCAGTACCGGGAGGACCGACCATCAGTACGCCGCGAGGAATACGACCACCCAGACGCTGGAACTTGCCCGGATCACGAAGGAACTCGACGAGTTCGCCGACCTCTTCCTTGGCTTCGTCGCAACCAGCTACGTCAGCCAGGGTGGTTTTCACCTGGTCTTCGGACAGCAGGCGCGCCTTGCTCTTGCCAAAGCTCATCGGCCCGCCCTTGCCGCCCGCACCGCCCTGCATCTGGCGCATGAAGAACATGAACACCGCGATGATCACCAGGATCGGGAAGCTGGCCACCAGAAGCTGGGTCCAGATGCTTTGCTGCTCAGGCTGCTTGCCTTCGACAACGACGTGGTTGTCGACCAGATCGCCGATCAGGCCATTGTCTTGAATTGCCGGACGAATGGTCTTGAAGCTATCGCCGTCGTTGCGCTTGCCGGTAATCACGTAGCCATCAACCGCTACGCGCTCGACTTTGCCATCCTTGACCTGCTGGATGAAGTCGGAATAGTTGAGGGTCTGCGGCTCGTTAGGGCTGGAGAAGTTGTTCATCACCGTCACCAGGACAGCCGCGATGATCAACCACAGGATCAGATTCTTTGCCATATCGTTCAATTAACTACCCTCTGAAGCAAGCTCCGCTACTGGCGCGCGCTTCGCATGATATTCACCGGCCTAACTTACTACATTACCTACAGCTCTGGCAGGCGCCGTCTGTAACCCTTTGTGAAACACTTTCTACACAATATTCGCTTATGCACGCGGGGCGAAATACGAAAAACCTATCACCCCGCCAAAAAAACTCGTTTTACTCGCTGCGACCGCGATAACCCCAAGCCAGCATGTATTGCTCGCGGGAACTGTCGCGGGAAGAGTCCGGCTTGATCATCTGGACCTTGTCGAATTTCCGACGAGCGTCCTTCAGGTAAACATCGAACCCTTCGCCCTGAAAAATCTTGATCAGGAAATTACCGCCCGGCTTGAGAATCCGCTCAGCCAGGTCAAGCGCCAGCTCGCAAAGAAACATGGCTTTCGGCATATCTACGGCAGGCGTACCACTCATATTGGGGGCCATATCGGAAATCACAAGGTCCACCTGTGAATTACCCACCGCCTCGAGGATTTGAGCGAGCACTTCATCCTGAGTGAAATCCCCCTGAATGAAGGTCACGTCAGGAATACTGTCCATTTCCAGGATGTCCGAGGCGATCAGACGCCCCTGGCCACCGATCAGTCGACTGGTGACCTGAGACCAGCCGCCGGGCGCCGCGCCAAGATCGACCACGCTCATGCCTGGGCGGATCAGTTTGTATTTCTCCTGGACTTCCAGAAGCTTGTAACTCGCACGCGAGCGGTAGCCATCCTTCTGCGCCTGCTTCACATAAGGATCGTTGACATGTCGTTTCAGCCAACCAAGGCTTGTCTTGGAACGCGCCATTGGGCACCTCGTTGATTAGGGTCGTGATTAATTGGGCGGATCCACGAGCCCTCGGGTAAAATGGCCGCCATTTTACAGAATCCAGACGAAAGGGTCAGATTATGCCGCTCACTCCAGAGCAGAAGAAACAGTACAAATCCATTGGCCACCACCTCAAACCAGTTTTGACGGTGGCCGACAACGGTTTGACTGAGGGTGTTTTAGCCGAACTCGAACGCGCATTGGCGGATCACGAGCTGATCAAGATCAAGCTCAACATCCTCGATCGCGAGGCGCGCCTGGCGTCCGTTGCAGAGCTGTGCAAGGTCGGCAAGGCCGATCTGGTTCAGGTCATCGGCAAGATGGCACTGATTTACCGCAAGAACTTCAGCGTCAACAAGCAGCTGTCGAACGTCCATCGCTTCAAGTGACGACAAGGGTCAAGGGTGTGCTTCGCGCACCCTGCCACTCCATCCCGGCACCGGTTGCAACACCAGCACCAGCCCGGAAAAACCCAGAACAAGATAACTGAACACCTGCCAGCGCTGTGCATCCGGCCAGCCGACACGCACTGCGACATACATCGCACTCGCATACAACGCCATCAGCAGCACTTGCCCGCGAAAATCCCGCCATAGACTGGCAAGGCCTTCGGCCCGTACCAGCACCAAAGCCTGAAAAACCAAACACACGGCAGCGAAACCCACCACCGGCACTTCAAACGCACTGGCGACTTCGTCGATCAGCAGCGGTGCCAGGCCAATCTGGCCCAGCACCGGCCGCAGACCGAGGTGCACCAGCCATAAACCGCCGACCCACAACATCTGGGTCAGTTGCCAGAGCATGGCGCCCGCATGCAGCGGGCGCCCTGTTTCAGATGTGACGGACTTCGACAATCTCATACTCGATATCGCCGCCCGGCGTTTTTACGACGACCGTGTCGCCCTCTTCCTTGGCAATCAAGGCGCGGGCGATCGGCGAACCGACCGAAATCTTGCCGAGTTTGATGTCCGCCTCGTCTTCACCAACGATCTGGTAAGTCACGCTTTCATCAGTCTCGACGTTGGCGATCTCGACGGTAGTGCCGAAAATCACTTTGCCGGTGTGCGCAATGGTCGTCACATCGATGATCACGGCATTCTGCATGCGACCTTCGATGTCACGGATCCGCGCCTCGACCATGCCCTGCTGTTCGCGGGCAGCATGGTATTCAGCGTTTTCCTTCAAGTCACCCAACTCGCGGGCCGTACCGATGTCCTGGCTGAGCTTCGGACGAACGACCTTGGTCAGATGAGCGTGTTCCTCTTCCAGGGCTTTCGCGCCCTGGACGGTCATTGGGTATTTATTCATGCCTTCAATCCTGCGTGTAGATCCTGCAAGCGGCGCACGGTCTTCTCGGGACCGAACTTCAGCGCTTCGCAGATGGCTTCGCCAGCAGCAATAGTGGTGGTGCAGTAGATCTTGTGCTGCAAGGCATTACGACGAATGGAGTAAGAGTCGGCGATCGATTGACGACCTTCAGTGGTGTTGATAATCAGAGTGACTTCGTCATTCTTGATCATGTCGACCACGTGCGGGCGACCCTCGGTCACCTTGTTCACACGACGCACTTTCAGGCCTGCAGCCTCGATCAGCTTGGCAGTGCCGGCAGTGGCGACCACTTCGAAGCCCAAGTTGATCAGATCACGGGCCACGCCTGCAACCAGCGGCTTGTCATCATCACGTACGCTGATGAATGCGGTACCGCCGGTAGGCAGCACTTCGCTCGCGCCCATCTGGGCTTTGGCAAAGGCTTCGCCGAAGGTGTCACCGACGCCCATCACTTCACCGGTGGACTTCATCTCCGGGCCGAGGATCGGGTCAACGCCAGGGAATTTGGCGAACGGGAACACCGCCTCTTTCACGCTGTAGAAGTTCGGAATGATTTCCTTGGTGAAGCCGATTTCCTTCAGGGTTTTACCAGCCATTACACGGGCAGCAATCATGGCCAGGGAAACACCGATGCACTTCGACACGAACGGTACGGTACGGGAAGCACGCGGGTTGACTTCGATGACGTAGATGTCTTCGCCTTGCAGCGCCAGCTGAACGTTCATCAGGCCGACCACGCCCAGTTCCAGGGCCATTTTCTTGACCTGCTCGCGCATCTCGTCCTGGATGTGCGCCGGCAGCGAGTACGGCGGCAGCGAGCACGCGGAGTCACCGGAGTGAACGCCCGCCTGTTCGATGTGCTGCATGATCGCGCCGATCACTACGTCCTTGCCGTCGCAGACCGCATCCACGTCCATCTCGATGGCGCAGTTGAGGAAGTGGTCGAGCAGCACCGGGCTGTCGTTCGACACTTGCACCGCGTCACGCAGGTAACGCTTGAGCTCCTCTTCCTTGTAGACGATTTCCATCGCCCGGCCGCCCAGTACGTAGGACGGACGCACCACCAGCGGATAACCGATCTTCGCGGCAGCGCGAACGGCTTCGTCTTCGCTGCGTACGGTGGCGTTTGGTGGCTGACGCAGGTTCAGGCGCTCAACCATCTGCTGGAAGCGCTCACGGTCTTCGGCACGGTCGATGGCGTCAGGGCTGGTGCCGATAATCGGCACGCCGGCCGCCTCGAGGGCGCGAGCCAGTTTCAGTGGAGTCTGGCCGCCGTACTGGACGATCACGCCTTTCGGCTTCTCGACGCGGCAGATTTCGAGCACGTCTTCCAAGGTCACCGGCTCGAAGTACAGACGGTCGGAAGTGTCGTAGTCAGTGGAAACGGTTTCCGGGTTGCAGTTGACCATGATGGTTTCGTAGCCATCTTCGCGCAGGGCGAGAGCGGCGTGTACGCAGCAGTAGTCAAACTCGATGCCCTGACCGATACGGTTCGGACCGCCACCCAGAATCATGATCTTGTCGCGACCCGACGGCGCGGCTTCGCACTCTTCCTCGTAAGTCGAGTACAGGTAAGCGGTGTCGGTGGCGAACTCCGCGGCACAGGTGTCCACGCGCTTGTAGACCGGGAACACTTCCAGCTTTTGACGGTGAGTGCGCAGGTTCTTTTCGGTGACGCCCAGCAGCTTGGCCAAACGCTGGTCGGAGAAGCCTTTACGCTTGAGCTTGAACATCAGGTCGCGGTCGATAGCGGACAGACCCAGGGTCTTGACCTTCTCTTCGTCCTTGATCAGATCTTCGATCTGCACCAGGAACCACGGGTCGATCATGTTCATGCCGAAGATTTCTTCGACGGTCATGCCGGCGCGGAAAGCGTCCGCCACGTACCAGATACGCTCGGCGCCCGGCACGGTCAGCTCGCGCTTGAGCACGCTCATGCTTTCCGGATTGCTCAGGTCGACTTTCTCGTCCAGACCGCAAACGCCTACTTCCAGACCGCGCAGGGCTTTCTGCAGGGATTCCTGGAAGGTACGGCCGATGGCCATGACTTCGCCTACGGACTTCATTTGAGTGGTCAGGCGTGCGTCAGCGTTGGCGAACTTCTCGAAGGCGAAGCGCGGCAGCTTGGTCACGACGTAGTCGATGGACGGCTCGAAGGACGCCGGGGTCTTGCCGCCGGTGATGTCGTTCGACAGCTCGTCGAGGGTGTAGCCGACCGCCAGTTTGGCCGCGACCTTGGCAATCGGGAAACCGGTGGCTTTCGAAGCCAGGGCCGACGAACGCGATACACGCGGGTTCATTTCGATCACGACCATGCGGCCGGTGTTCGGGCAGATACCGAACTGAACGTTGGAACCGCCGGTCTCGACGCCGATCTCGCGCAGTACCGCCAGCGAGGCGTTACGCAGGATCTGGTATTCCTTGTCGGTCAGGGTCTGAGCCGGGGCAACAGTGATCGAGTCACCGGTGTGCACACCCATCGGGTCGAAGTTTTCGATCGAGCAGACGATGATGCAGTTGTCCTTTTTGTCGCGGACAACTTCCATTTCATATTCTTTCCAGCCGATCAGCGATTCGTCGATCAGCAGTTCCTTGGTCGGCGACAGGTCCAGACCACGGGCGCAGATTTCTTCGAACTCTTCACGGTTGTAAGCAATACCGCCACCGGTGCCGCCCATGGTGAAGGACGGACGGATGATGCACGGGAAGCCCAGGCGCTCGAGCACCGCGTTGGCTTCTTCCATGCTGTGGGCGATACCGGAACGCGGGCATTCCAGGCCGATGGCTTTCATCGCTTTGTCGAAACGCGAACGATCTTCAGCCTTGTCGATGGTGTCAGCGTTGGCGCCGATCATCTCTACGCCGAACTTCTCCAGAACGCCTTCGCGCTCGAGGTCCAGGGCGCAGTTCAGAGCAGTCTGGCCGCCCATGGTTGGCAGCACCGCATCCGGACGCTCTTTTTCGATGATCTTGGCAACGGTCTGCCATTTGATCGGCTCGATGTAGGTGGCGTCGGCCATGTCCGGGTCGGTCATGATGGTGGCCGGGTTGGAGTTCACCAGGATGACGCGGTAACCCTCTTCGCGCAGGGCTTTGCAAGCCTGGGCGCCGGAGTAGTCGAATTCGCAGGCCTGGCCGATAACGATCGGGCCAGCGCCGAGAATCAGGATGCTTTTAATGTCTGTACGTTTTGGCATGGGTTTGTCACTCAAATCCGCAGGTCAGTCGGCAAGCCGTCTTGATCGATTTCTGAAGTCCTGAGGGGGCCGCCGGTTCCGGGGCCGCCCTCGAGAGCTTCTCGCTACAGTCTCAAGGCGAACGCTTAGCGTCGCTTGGCCATCTCGTTGATGAAGCGGTCAAACAGAGGGGCTACGTCGTTCGGGCCCGGGCTCGCTTCAGGGTGGCCCTGGAAGCTGAACGCGCTCTTGTCGGTACGCTCGATACCTTGGAGGGTGCCGTCGAACAGCGATTTGTGGATCGCGCGAACGTTGGCTGGCAGGGTCGCTTCGTCAACCGCAAAACCGTGGTTCTGACTGGTGATCATCACGACGCCAGTGTCCAGATCCTGTACCGGGTGGTTGGCACCGTGGTGGCCGTGACCCATTTTCAGGGTCTTGGCGCCGGAGGCCAGAGCCAGCAGCTGGTGGCCGAGGCAGATGCCGAACACCGGAATCTCGGTCTCCAGCACTTCCTTGATCGCCTTGATCGCGTAGTCGCAAGGCTCCGGATCGCCAGGGCCGTTGGACAGGAACACGCCATCCGGATTCAGGGCCAGCACGTCGGCAGCCGGGGTTTGCGCCGGCACCACGGTCACGCGGCAGCCGCGCTCGACCAGCATGCGCAGGATGTTGACCTTGACACCGTAGTCGTAGGCAACCACGTGGTATGGCAGCTCGGAGGCTTCGATGGTCGCGTGGCTGTCGGTTTTCAGATCCCAGACAGTGGAGCGCCATTCGTATTGGGTCTTGGTGCTGACGACTTTCGCCAGGTCCATGCCCTTCAGGCCCGGGAAGCCTCGCGCAGCGGCGATGGCCGCTTCTTCGGAGATGTTGTCGCCGGCCATGATGCAGCCGTTCTGTGCGCCTTTTTCACGCAGGATGCGGGTCAGGCGGCGGGTGTCGATACCGGCGATTGCCACAACATTGTTGGCTTTCAGGTAGTCGGACAGGGACATCGTGTTACGCCAGTTGCTCGCTACCAGCGGCAGGTCACGGATGACCAGGCCAGCGGACCAGACGCGATTGGACTCGGCGTCTTCCGGCGTGGTGCCGGTGTTGCCGATGTGCGGGTAAGTCAGGGTAACGATCTGTTGGGCGTAGGAAGGATCGGTAAGGATTTCCTGATAGCCGGTCATTGCGGTGTTGAACACCACCTCACCAACGGTCTGACCGTCGGCTCCAATGGCTTCGCCGCGAAAAATGCTGCCATCAGCAAGGGCGAGTATGGCTGGCTTAGTCAAGAAGACCTCCCGTAAATAACGCATGAAAGGGCAATCGCAGGTTGTAAAAAAGCGGAGTGACGTATGGACACGTCACCCCGCTTCTTCACTGAATTATTCTGCGCGCTTTTAGTGGACACACTAAAGCTGTAGCTTACAGAAAAAGGGATTTTTGGTCTACCGCCAATGAGCCTGAAAGTCCGGAGAATGCGACAGGGCGTCGCCAGGCAGAGTAAAACCGGCACAAACAGGGCGTTTGCGCCGGGCTCAAACAAAGCTCAACGCAGATCGAGCACGTCCTGCATGTCGTAAAGACCCGGTTCGCGAGCATCCAGCCACAGCGCCGCACGCACGGCCCCCTTGGCGAATGTCATGCGGCTCGAAGCCTTGTGGGTGATTTCCAGACGCTCGCCCTCGCAGGCGAACAGCACCGTATGATCACCCACCACATCACCGCCACGAACAGTGGCAAAACCGATGGTTTCACGCTCACGCACACCGGTGTGACCTTCACGACCATAGACCGCGACCTTCTGCAGATCACGATCCAGCGCACTGGCGATCACTTCACCCATGCGCAGGGCCGTACCCGATGGCGCATCGATCTTGTGGCGGTGATGGGCCTCGATGATTTCGATGTCTGCGTCATCACCCAGCACCCGCGCAGCCATGTCGAGCAGCTTCAGTGACAGATTGACACCAACGCTGAAGTTGGCCGCGAACACGATCGGAATGTCCTTGCCCGCTTCGGCCAGCAACTGCTTCTGCGCAGCGTCCAGCCCGGTCGTGCCGATCACCATCGCCTTGCCGGCCTTACGGCAGAAGGCCAGGTTTTTCAGCATCACTTCCGGCAGGGTGAAGTCGATCAAAACATCGAACTCTTCCGCGACCGATTCCAGATTCCCGGACAACGGCACGCCGATTCGACCGAGCGAAGCCAGCTCACCGGCATCCACCCCGATCAGCGTACTGCCAGGGCGGACAATGGCGGCCGTCAAACCGGTCAACGGTGCGCGCTGCTGCACGGCCTCGACCAGAATCTTGCCCATGCGCCCGGCAGCGCCCATCACAGCTATACGTCGCATGCCGACTCCTTACAGATCGCCGAAGAAGCGTTTCACACCATCGAACCAACCGGTGGTTTTCGGCGAATGGCTGTTGTCATCCGCCAGAGAGCTGCGGAACTCTTCGAGCAATTCACGCTGACGACGGTTCAGATTGACCGGAGTCTCGACCGCAACACGGCACATCAGGTCGCCCGCACCGCCACCACGCACCGGCGCAACGCCTTTGCCGCGTACGCGGAACTGCTTGCCGGTCTGAGTCCCTTCCGGAATCTTCAGTTTCACGCGACCGTCGAGGGTCGGGATTTCCAGCTCGCCGCCCAGCGCCGCATCGACAAAGCTGATCGGCACTTCGCAGAACAGGTGCTTGCCGTCACGCTGGAAGATCGCGTGTTCGCGCACATTGATCACAACGTACAGGTCGCCGGTCGGGCCACCCTGAGTGCCCGCCTCGCCTTCTCCGGACAGACGAATGCGGTCACCGGTATCGACGCCGGCTGGCACTTTGACGGAGAGGGTTTTGTATTCTTCGACGCGACCGTCACCGTGGCAGGAGTCGCACGGATCGGAAATGATCTTGCCTTGGCCATGGCAGCGCGGGCAGGTCTGCTGCACGGAGAAGAAGCCCTGCTGCATGCGTACCTGACCGATACCGCCGCAAGTCGGGCAAGTCGATGGCGACGAACCTTTCTTAGCGCCCGAACCATCGCACGGTTTGCAATTGACCAGTGTCGGAACGCGGATATTCACGGTCGTACCGCGCACCGCTTCTTCCAGGTTCAGCTCCAGGGTGTAGCGCAAGTCGCTGCCACGCTGGGCGCCGCCACGGGAACCACCGCGACCGCCACCAAAGAAGTCACTGAAGACATCACCGAAAATATCGGAGAAGTTCTGGCCGCCGAAACCGCCACCGCCGCCACCCATGCTTGGGTCGACACCGGCATGGCCATACTGATCGTACGCCGCGCGCTTGCTGGAATCGGACAATACTTCGTAGGCCTCGTTGGCCTCTTTGAACAGTTCTTCCGACGCTTTGTCATCGGGATTACGGTCCGGGTGATGCTTCATCGCCAGACGGCGATAGGCCTTCTTCAGGTCTGCTTCGCTTGAGCCGCGCTCAACACCCAACACTTCGTAATAGTCACGCTTTGCCATAAGTTCTTCATACTCTTGAGGACGTTCGGCAAACCCCTCCTGAGCTTCGCCAAACTCGTTGAGCCCCAATACAGGCCCGGACCCAACTCACGTCAATTCAACGATCCTGGTCTTTGGTTCATGCGGTATTTGCGGCGCGAAAAGCAGGAGCATTCCCGGCCATACCGCCAACACACGAAGCTTGTCGCATGCTGTAAAAATTCGCGTATTCCAGATACGCCAACGCGGGAGCAAGCTCCCGCGCGGCGACATCCTACCAGTCACCGCCGCAAGGCAGTCAACCGGGCGACCAACAACTTACTTGTGGTCTTTTACTTCTTCGAACTCGGCATCGACGACATCGTCAGCCTTTTCAGCTTTCTCTGCGTGCGGTGCCGCGCCTTCGGCAGGCTGGGCCTGTTCGGCGTACATCTTCTGGGCAACCGGCGCGGAGACTTTCGACAGCTCTTCAACCTTGGCGTCGATGGCAGCCTTGTCGTCGCCTTTGACGGCGGCCTCCAGGGCAACCACGGCCGCTTCGATTGCAGCCTTCTCTTCCGCAGTCACTTTGTCGCCAGCGTCAGCGATCATCTTGCGAGTCGAGTGAACCAGCGCGTCACCCTGGTTACGGGCACCGGCCAGCTCTTCAAACTTGCGATCTTCCTCAGCGTTCAGCTCGGCGTCGCGCACCATCTTCTGGATTTCTTCATCCGACAGACCCGAGTTGGCCTTGATGGTGATCTTCTGCTCTTTGCCGGTCGCCTTGTCTTTCGCGCCGACGTGCAGGATGCCGTTGGCGTCGATGTCGAAGGTCACTTCGATCTGTGGCACACCGCGTGGCGCTGGTGGAATCTCGGACAGGTCGAACTTGCCCAGGGACTTGTTCTGTGCAGCTTGCTTGCGCTCACCTTGCAGGACGTGAATGGTCACGGCGCCCTGGTTGTCATCGGCAGTCGAGAACACTTGCGATTTCTTGGTAGGAATCGTGGTGTTTTTCTCGATCAGCGCGGTCATCACACCGCCCATGGTTTCGATACCCAGGGTCAGCGGGCTGACGTCGAGCAGCAGAACGTCTTTCACGTCACCGGCCAGAACGGCGCCCTGGATGGCAGCACCCATGGCAACAGCTTCGTCAGGGTTCACATCCTTACGAGCTTCTTTACCGAAGAAATCGGTAACTGCCTTCTGCACCAGAGGCATACGAGTCTGGCCACCGACCAGGATCACGTCGTCAATTTTGCTGGCGTCGATGCCGGCGTCTTTCAGAGCGATGCGGCATGGCTCGATGGTACGGTTCACCAGGTCTTCGACCAGCGACTCGAGCTTGGCGCGAGAAATCTTCACGTTCAGATGCTTAGGACCAGTCGCATCTGCTGTGATGTACGGCAGGTTGACGTCGGTCGACTGAGAAGAAGACAGCTCGATCTTGGCCTTCTCAGCGGCTTCTTTCAGACGCTGCAGGGCCAGAGGATCGTTCTTCAGGTCCATGCCGGACTCTTTCTTGAACTCGTCGACGAGGTAGTCGATCAGACGCATGTCGAAGTCTTCACCACCCAGGAAGGTATCACCGTTGGTGGCCAGTACTTCGAATTGGTGCTCGCCATCAACTTCAGCGATTTCGATCACGGAAACGTCGAAGGTACCACCACCCAGGTCGTAAACGATCACGGTGTGATCGCCCTTGGCCTTGTCCATACCGTAAGCCAGAGCAGCTGCGGTTGGTTCGTTGATGATACGTTTTACATCCAGACCGGCGATGCGACCGGCGTCTTTGGTCGCCTGACGCTGGCTGTCGTTGAAGTAGGCCGGAACAGTGATCACCGCTTCGGTCACTGCTTCGCCGAGGTAGTCTTCGGCGGTCTTCTTCATCTTCTTCAGGACTTCGGCGCTGATTTGCGGCGGAGCCATCTGCTTGCCGGAGGCCTCGACCCAAGCGTCACCATTGTTGGCCTTGACGATCTTGTAAGGCACCAGCTTGATGTCTTTCTGCACGACTTCTTCGTCGAAGCGGCGGCCGATCAGGCGCTTCACCGCGAACAATGTGTTGTGCGGGTTGGTCACAGCCTGACGCTTGGCGGACTGGCCGACCAGGATTTCGCCATCGTTGGCGTAAGCGATGATCGACGGCGTGGTACGCGCGCCTTCGGCGTTTTCAATAACTTTGGCTACGCCGTTTTCCAGCACGGAGACGCAGGAGTTGGTAGTCCCCAGGTCGATACCGATAATTTTGCCCATGTTCACTCTCCCGAAACTTTGGATTTGGTTGCCGCAGCAGTGGTGGCTAACTGCGGTAATACTTAAACGCTTGACTTCTAAATGGGGGCCTTGCGACTAATTTCAAGCCTTCTCGTCAATCGAAGGCGAAACTGGCGCCGGCGCCTTGCTGACAACGACCATCGCCGGACGCAGCAGGCGCCCGTTGAGCTGGTAGCCCTTCTGGAAAACTTTCAGAACACTGTTCGGTTCCAGGTCAGCACTTTCCTGCATGGCCATTGCCTGATGTTCCACGGCGTTGAACGGCTCGCCTTCCTGCGGACTGACGGCTACAAGCTGATAGCGCTTGAGGGTGTCCTGGAACATTTTCAGGGTCAGCTCGATGCCTTCGCGCATCGGACGGATGCTTTCGTCGTCCGGGTTCGACAGCTCGAGGCCGCGTTCCAGACTGTCGACGATCGGCAGCAGGTCGCCGGCGAATTTTTCCAGCGCAAACTTGTGAGCCTTCTCAACATCCTGCTCGGCACGGCGGCGGACGTTCTGCAGATCGGCAGCTACGCGCAGAGATTGATCCTGCGCGGCGGCCAATTGCTCTTCGAGCACTTGCACACGGGTCGCCAGGTCATCACCCGAAGCCTCGGGCGCCTGATTGGCTTCTGGATTTTGCGTATCTACTGTCTGTTCGTCAGCCATAGAATTCTCCTTTCAATATCGTCCGCGAGTTCGATTCGCGCTTCTGCCCCGGTATATGGGGCCGCAAAATCAGGCTTCAAGGGCTGACAATGATTAACCCTACAAAAAAGTGCTGCATTGTCATTCCCGGGCGCGATAAGCATTTGATCGGATCAAGCCAATCGAGCTAAGCGAGGGCATTGTCAGGCCGAAACAAAACACTGTATAAATAACCAGACCTAAAGCCTGGGAGCGGCCTTTATGCTGGTGCACCTGTCCGTACACAACTACGCCATCGTTGAACATCTCGATCTCGAACTCGATCGCGGGATGAGCGTGATTACCGGGGAAACCGGCGCCGGCAAATCAATCATGCTCGACGCACTGGGCCTGACCCTCGGCGATCGCGCCGACAGCGGCGTGGTTCGCCCGGGCGCCGACAAGGCCGACATCCTGGCGACCTTCGACCTCGCTGACATCCCCGAAGCCAGCGCCTGGCTGGCCGAGCGCGACCTGGAAATCGACGGCCCGTGCATCCTGCGCAGGGTCATCACCTCGGAAGGCCGCTCTCGTGGCTATATCAACGGCACGCCCTGCCCGCTCGGCGACCTCAAGGCCCTCGGCGAGCTGCTGATCGACATCCATAGCCAGCACGAACACCAGTCCCTGCTCAAGACGGATACTCACCGTCGCCTGCTCGATGAGTACGCCGGCGCCACCGATCTGGCCCGACAGGTACAACTGGCCGCCCAGCGCTGGCGCCAGACTCGCCAGGAGCTGGAGCGCCTGTCCAACTCCGGCGACGAGCAACGCGCACGTCATCAACTGCTCAGCTACCAGCTCGAAGAACTGGAAAACCTCGGCCTCGGCGAGAACGAGCTGGAAGACCTGGAGCAGGAACACAAGAACCTGACCAACGCCGAAACCCTGCTGGGCATCTGCCGGCAAGTGGTCGAACAATGCAGTGAAAGCGATTCCGGCAATGTCCTGAATGCGCTGACCGCTAGCCTCAATCGCCTGTCAAGCGTGAACAACTCGATCGGTGCCCTGGGCGAAGCCAGCAGCCTGCTGACCAGTGCGCAGATCCAGGTCGAAGAGGCTGTCGGCGAACTCAACCGCTTTCTCGACAACTTCGACGCCGATCCGGCGCGCCTGCAATATCTTGAAGAACGCCTTGATGCCATTTACACCCTGGCGCGCAAACACCGGATCCAGCCGACCGAAGTCGCCGAGATGCAGCAAAAACTGCTGGATGAAATCGAAACCCTGAATGCCAACGACGAATCCATCGAGCGACTGGGCGAAGAGCTTGCTTCGTATGCCCGTCATTATCAGGAAAAGGCTCGTGAGCTGAGCGATCTGCGCCATCAGGCTGCAGGCAGCCTGGCCAGCGCCGTGGAACAGGAGATTCAACGGCTCGGCATGCCCGGCGGACGCTTCACCATCGAGTTGCGCCCCAACGCCAGCGGCGAACTCCTGCCCAACGGCCTCGAGCAGGTCGAACTGCTGGTCAGCGCCAACCCTGGCCAGCCATTAAAGGCCTTGGCCAAAGTGGCATCCGGCGGCGAACTCTCGCGGATCAGCCTGGCGATTCAGGTCATCACCGCCCAGACCTCACGCGTGCCGACACTGGTATTCGACGAAGTGGACGTGGGCATCGGCGGCCCGACCGCCGAGATTGTCGGCCAGTTGCTGCGACGCCTGGGCGAACGCGGTCAGGTCCTGACCGTTACGCACTTGCCGCAAGTCGCCGCGCAGGGCCATCAGCATTTATTTGTGCACAAGGTGCGGGGCGATCAGGCGACTCACACCGCCGTCTCGAAGCTGAGCAAAAATGACCGTATAGAAGAAGTCGCGAGGATGCTTGGCGGCATTGATCTGACCAAAGAGTCTCTGGCACACGCCAAGAAAATGGTCGTAACCGCTAAGGTTTAAGCACGACAGAAAGCACGAAGGCGACCCTTGGGTCGCCTTCGTTCGTTTCGCGAACCTGAAATTCGCGCGACATGCTTACTTTTTCTTGCGTACGTACAGCACCAGGTTGTGATCCACCAACTCGACGCCGTGCTCTTCGGCAATTGCCTTCTGGAGCTTTTCGATTTCGATGCTGACGAATTCGACGACCTCACCGGTTTCCACGTTGACCATATGATCGTGGTGGCCACCGTCAGCCAATTCGAATACCGCGTGGCCGCCGTCGAAGTTGTGACGGACCACGAGGCCAGCGGCTTCGAACTGAGTCAGAACACGGTAAACCGTGGCCAGACCGACGTCTTCGCCAGCTTCCATCAACGCCTTGTAGACGTCCTCGGCACTCATGTGACGCTGCTCGGTAGAGTCGAGCATTTGCAGGATCTTGACCCGTGGCAGGGTCACTTTGAGGCCGGCTTTGCGTAGTTCGCTATTTTCAACCATGGTCAGCTTTCTCGCGATGCTGCTTCGCAGCTTCTCTTAATGCGGGTATGATCGGCGTTTACGTTGTCCCAGCCAAGATAGTGGAAGTCGCCCACCGATGCAAAACACCAAGCTCTTGCTAACCAGTTTCACCTTTGTGGGACTGCTCGCACTCGCCGGTTGTTCATTCCCCGGGGTTTACAAAATCGACATCCAGCAGGGCAATGTCGTCACGCAGGACATGATAGACCAGTTACGCCCGGGAATGACCCGGCCGCAAGTACGGTTTATCATGGGCAACCCTCTGCTTGTCGACACGTTCCATGCCAATCGCTGGGATTATCTCTACAGCCTGCAGCCTGGTGGCGGTGAACGCCAGCAGGAACGCATGAGTGTCATTTTCGACTCTAACGACCGTCTTGTAAGCCTGTCCGGTGACTTCATGCCGGGCGTGAGCCGTGACGAAGCCATTCTCGGCAAGGACAGTGGCACCAGCGTGACCGCCCCTGCTGAAAACGCCGAGAAGCCAAAACCGGAGAAACCGGTCAAGCCAGGTTCCTTGCTGGATCAAATCCAGAAGGACGTCGATGGTGTGGAAACCGTTCCGGTTCCGACACCAGAGCCGCTGGATACCTCGCCGCAATAATTTGCGATGCAATAAAAAACCCGGAAATTCCGGGTTTTTTATTGCCTGCAGATCGGCACAATCACTGATTTCTGGCTTTAGCCTCGGCAGCCTTGGCGGCCCGCAATCGGCGCACCTCTTTCGGATCAGCCAGAAGAGGTCGGTAGACTTCAAGGCGATCCCCCGCCTGAACAACCCGCACATCCGGATCAGCAATCACTTTGCCGAAAATCCCGACCGGACAACCCGCCAGATCCAGCTCGGGAAAGTCGGCAACGATGCCGCTGGCCAACAGCGCAGCACGGACAGTCGTCCCTTCTACCACGCTGATCGTACGTAACACCTGACGATCAACCGCCGCGTACACCACTTCTATTTCGATCACCGGCTCAACCATGCATCTGCTTGGCGCGCTGGCAGAATGCATCTACCAGAGTGTTCGCAGCCTGATTGAACAGCGGCCCGAGCGTGGCGCGAACCAGCGGGCCGGCATAATCGAAGGACAGATCGAGGCTGATCTTGCAGGCCTTCTCGTTCAGCGCCTTGAACACCCAGACCCCATGCAACTGATTGAACGGACCTTCTTCAAGGTTCATCTCGATCGATTGCCCCGGCACCAGGGTATTGCGCGTTACGAAGTGCTGACTGAGGCCACCCTTGGCCACACCGACACTGGCGCGCATGTGTTCAGGCGAGCTTTCCAGGACTTCCGCAGACGAACACCACGGCAGAAACTCCGGATAACGCGCCACGTCATTGACCAGGTCATAGAGAAATTGCGCCGGATAAGGCAGCAGCGCTGATCGTTGAATATGTGTCGTCATGTAAGCGTCACTTCCAGAGCTGGGTGGCAAACACTACAAGAATGCCGATGGGCGCCACATAGCGCATCAAGAACAGGGACAGGGTGAATAGCGCCGGGCTGCGAATCGACAACTCGTCACGCACCGCTTCACGCCCCATCACCCAACCGGCAAACAGCACGAAGCACAACCCGCCGAGCGGCAGCATGATCCGCGAGGTGAAGAAGTCGATCACACCAAAGAAGTCCAGACCGCCTGCGGCACCCCATTGGTAGAGATGGAACATCCCGCCTTCGTTCACGAAAAATTTCGCTTCCTTCCAGATATTGAAGGAAAACACCGTGCCCAGGCCGACAAACCAGCAGGTGAACGCCAACCAGAATGTCACCCATGCACGACTGATTTTAGTCCGCTCGACCAGATAGGCGACCATTGGCTCCAGCAGGGAAATCGCCGAACTCCAGGCAGCGATCGCCACCAGAACGAAGAACACCACGCCCATCAACTGGCCGAACAGCACGTTACCGAACGCAAATGGCAGGCTGACGAACATCAGCCCAGGACCTTCACTCGGGTTCAAACCGCCGGCGAACACAATCGGAAACAATGCCAGACCGGCCACCAGCGAAACGAAGGTGTCGAGCAGCGCCACACCCACGACGGTGCCGGAAAGCGAGGCTTCCTTGGTCATGTAGGCGCCATAGATCATGATCGAGCCCACGCCCACGCTCAGGGAGAAGAATGCGTGCCCCATCGCCGGCAACAAGCCATCCAGGACTTTTTCCGGATGGAAGTCGAACATGAAATGCACGCCTTCCATGAAATGCCCGGTGGTCATGCTGTAGCCCAGCAGAACGAGGACCATCACAAACAACAGCGGCATCATGATCCGCAGGCTGCGCTCAAGCCCGGCGACCACGCCTTTGGCGATCACCACCGCCGACAACAGCATGAAAACCGTGTGCCACAGCGTGATGCGCCACGGGTCGGCGATGACATTGCCGAAATAGGCACCGACCTGATCAGCCGTCGCCCCCTGGAAATCCCCACGCCCCATATCAATGATGTAATCCAGCGACCAGCCGCCGACCACACTGTAGAAAGACAGGATCAACAACGCCGTGATCATCCCGGCGAACGCGCCCCACGACCATTTGCCCGAATGCCCGGCCTCCCGCGCCAGCACCTTTAGGGCGTTGGCCGGACTCTGACGAGCACGCCGGCCGATCAGGGTTTCCGCGAGCATCACCGGAATGCCGATCAGTGCGATGCAGGCCAGAAACATCAGCACAAAGGCGCCGCCACCGTAGACCCCGACCATGTAGGGGAACTTCCAGATGCTGCCCAGTCCCACGGCCGAACCGGTCGCGGCGAATATGAAAACCCAGCGGCTAGCCCAACTGCCGTGGACAGAAACCTTGTCTGTCGACATCGTTTATCACGCCCAAGCGTTAGAAAAAGAGGCCGCATTGTCCGGGATTCACTCAACCTGCTCAAGCACGCAGCATCACCGTAGCCGACAGCCGTTTATCTCCATATAATGCCGCCCCTATGGCTAAACAGAAGAAACACCCAACAGGGACCATCGCGCAGAACAAAAAGGCGCGACACGATTACTTCATCGAGCACAAGTTCGAGGCTGGTCTGGTCCTGGCCGGCTGGGAAGTAAAAAGTCTGCGGGCAAGCAAGCTGCAACTGGTCGACAGTTACGTCCTGCTCAAGGACGGCGAAGCCTGGCTGCTCGGCAGTCACATCACGCCGTTGATGACTGCCAGCACCCACGTCATCGCCGACCCGGTCCGCACCCGCAAGCTGCTGCTCAACCGGCGCGAGCTGGACAAGCTGGCCGCCGCCGTGCAGCAGAAGGGTTACGCCTGCGTATGCCTGTCCTGGTACTGGAGCAAGCACATGGTCAAGTGCGAAATCGCTCTGGGCAAGGGCAAGAAGGAATACGACAAGCGTGACACCGAACGCGAGCGCGATGCTGGTCGCGAGCTGCAGCGTGCGGTGCGCAACAAGGGCAAGGAAGACTGATTCTTCTGCCTGAATGACCGTTCCCGCGCTCGGCTCGGGAACGGTCATGCTTACATCCCTTTGCGCCGCTCGGCCCGAGCCATGCGCTGTACTTCCTGACGCACTTCTTCCAGCACTTCCTGCACATACAGAATGTGTCGGCTGGAAACCTCTCGCGCCTGCTCTGCACGCCCCTCGATAATCGCCTGATACAGCTCCCGATGCTGCGTGATCAGCATGTCGCGGGTTTCCGTGCGCTGCTTGTACATACCGCCGATGTTGGTAACCACGTTGCGCTTGAGCAGGTCGAACAGCCCGCGAATAGTGTGCAGCAACACAGCGTTGTGGCTGGCCTCGGCGATGGCCAAGTGGAATTTCGCGTCCGCCGCGCCCTCCTCGGCCCGACTCACTTCGTCATGGCGCGAATAGCAGTCCTGTAATTCTTCAAACGCTGCGGTCAGCCGTTCGCGATCCACGTCTGTGGCGCGTAATGCCGCGTAATAGGCGCACGATGCCTCCAGCGTGTGGCGAAACTCCAGCAGATCGCGCTGGGCCTCGGGATTACTTTCCAGCAATTGCAGCAATGGATCGCTGAAGGTCGAGCCCAGGCTTTCCACCACGTAATTGCCGCCGCCCTGCTTGCTGACCAAAAGCCCCTTGGCCGCCAGCTTCTGGATCGCCTCACGCAGCGAAGGTCGGGAAACACCGAACTGCTCCGCCAATGTGCGCTCGGCCGGCAGGCGCTCGCCAGACTTCAGCGTGCCCTCGAGAATCATCCCCTCAAGCCGCTCGACAATATCGTCAGACAAACGGCGCTGACGTATCTGATCAAACCCCATCACTCAATTCTCCACGAGCCCGACCACTCGCCGGGCTCTCTATTCTGGCCTATCGGCGCCTTGCCGACACCTGCCAGATGAAACGCCCCGGACCAGATCAGATCGAGTCTGCACCGGTGATTCGACGAAAGTTTCAGGGCGGCAAATTGACACACCGACATCAAGGCTTTTACCCTAGCCAACAGCGATTGTAAATTGGTCTTACCAATTAACCAAGAACGCTGACAGTGCCTGACCAACAACAATTAGGGGCCACCCCATATGCAAACCTGGCAACAGCTCTACAGCCCGCTCGGCAGTCTCGGCGTGTCCGCACTCGCGGCCGTCATCCCCATCGTTTTCTTCTTTCTTGCCCTGGCGGTGTTCCGCCTCAAAGGTCATGTCGCCGGCAGCATCACGCTGGCCCTGGCGATTCTTGTGGCGATCTTTGCGTTCCAGATGCCCGTCGACATGGCGTTCGCCGCTGCGGGTTATGGTTTCGCCTATGGTCTGTGGCCGATTGCCTGGATCATTGTCGCGGCGGTGTTCCTCTACAAACTGACGGTCAAGAGCGGTCAGTTCGAAGTCATCCGCAGTTCGGTTCTTTCGATCACCGATGACCAGCGCTTGCAGGTGTTGCTGATCGGTTTCTGTTTCGGTGCGTTCCTCGAAGGTGCAGCCGGTTTCGGCGCACCAGTGGCGATTACCGCCGCACTGCTGGTAGGACTGGGCTTCAACCCGCTGTATGCCGCCGGCCTGTGCCTGATTGCCAACACCGCGCCGGTTGCGTTCGGTGCCTTGGGGATTCCGATCATCGTCGCCGGGCAGGTCACCGGTATCGACGCGTTCAAGATTGGCGCCATGACCGGCCGCCAACTGCCGCTGCTGTCGCTGTTCGTGCCGTTCTGGCTGGTGTTCATGATGGACGGTCTGCGCGGCGTGCGTGAAACCTGGCCAGCCGCACTGGTTGCCGGCCTGAGCTTCGCCGTGACCCAATACTTCACGTCGAACTTCATCGGCCCGGAACTGCCGGACATCACCTCGGCCCTGGCCAGCCTGATCGCGCTGACCCTGTTCCTGAAAGTCTGGCAGCCAAAACGCACTGCGGGCGCACAAATCGCCGGTGCGACGTCGAACGTCGCAGTCACCGCCAGCGTCGGCGGTTTCGGCCAGAAACGCACCACCATCGAATCCCCCTACAGCCTTGGGGAAATCTTCAAGGCGTGGTCGCCGTTCCTGATCCTCACCGTACTGGTCACCATCTGGACCCTCAAACCGTTCAAGGCGATGTTCGCCGCTGGCGGCTCGATGTACGCCTGGGTGTTCAACTTCGCGATCCCACACCTGGATCAACTGGTGATCAAGACCGCACCGATCGTCGCGACGCCGACAGCCATTCCGGCGGTGTTCAAACTCGACCCGATTTCCGCCACCGGCACGGCGATTTTCTTCTCCGCGCTGATCTCGATGGTCATTCTGAAGATCAATTTCAAAACTGGTCTGACCACTTTGAAAGAGACCTTCTACGAACTGCGCTGGCCAATTCTGTCGATCGGCATGGTGCTGGCGTTTGCCTTCGTCACCAACTACTCCGGCATGTCTTCGACCATGGCTCTGGTACTGGCAGCGACCGGCGCAGCGTTCCCGTTCTTCTCGCCGTTCCTCGGTTGGCTGGGCGTGTTCCTCACCGGTTCCGATACCTCGTCCAACGCGCTGTTCAGTTCGCTGCAAGCGACCACCGCGCACCAGATCGGCGTCAACGACACCTTGCTGGTGGCGGCCAATACCAGCGGCGGCGTGACCGGCAAGATGATTTCGCCACAGTCGATTGCCGTGGCCTGCGCCGCGACCGGGCTGGTCGGCAAGGAATCCGACCTGTTCCGCTTCACCCTCAAGCACAGCCTATTCTTTGCAACGATTGTCGGCCTGATCACCCTGGCTCAGGCCTACTGGTTCACCGGCATGCTGGTGCACTGATAACGACAAAAAGACTACAAGAAGCATGGAAATAACCGACGCCGGTTCGTGATTCCGGCGTCAGCAATTCACGACCCGGTCTGTAAGGCTGCTGAAAGCAACACGCTCTATATTCGGCAGCCTCACAGACGGATAACCGGGCCCACCCGGAGACACGCCTGATGAGCGAGCTTTTTTACAACGCGGTGCCCAACGCCACTCGCGTCGCACCGCCACTGCCCGAACCCCGGCAATACCCCAACGAGAAACCGTCGCGGGTCTACCTGTTCGGCACCTGCGTGGTCGACCTGTTTTATCCCGAAGCCGGGATGGACGCGATCCACTTGCTGGAACGCGAAGGCATTCGGGTCGACTACCCGCAAGGGCAGAGTTGCTGCGGACAACCGGCCTACACCTCGGGTTACACCGAGCAGGCGCGGACAGTGGCGCGCTCGCAACTGGCGCTGTTTGCCGGCGATTATCCGGTGGTGGTGCCGTCAGGTTCCTGCGCGGGAATGATCCGTGAGCATTACGCCGACTTGTTCAAGGACGAGCCGGAAACGTTGAAACAGGTTCAGGCCCTCGCGGCCCGCACCTATGAGCTGGCCGAGTTCCTGCTGTTCGTCTGCAAGGTGCAGCTCAAGGACAGCGGCGAGCCGGTCAAAGTGGCGCTGCACACTTCGTGTTCGGCGCGACGGGAAATGAACACCCACCTGCACGGCCGCGAGTTGTTGGCGCAGTTGAGCAACGTAGAACGGGTCAATCACGATCACGAAAGCGAATGCTGTGGCTTCGGTGGGACATTCAGCGTCCGTATGCCAGACATTTCCGGCGCGATGGTGGCTGACAAGACCCGGGCGTTGAAGGAGTCCGGCGCGCATCAGGTGCTCAGTGCCGATTGCGGCTGTTTGATGAACATCAACGGCTCGCTGGAAAAACAGAAGGAAGCGCTGCGCGGGCAACACCTGGCAAGTTTCCTCTGGCAACGAACCGGAGGTGCCCGATGAGCACTTCCACGATTATTCCTACGGTTGCCGTAGAAGAAGATTTCCGCACCCGGGCGCACAACGCCCTGGGCGACCAGCAGTTGCGGAACAACTTCCGCACCGCGATGGATTCACTGATGACCAAGCGGGCAGCGGCTTTCAGCGATGCCCACGAAAGAGAACACCTGCGTGAGCTGGGCAATGCGATCCGTGCCCGCGCGCTCTCCAAGTTGCCCGACCTGCTCGAGCAACTGGAACAGAACCTGACCCGCAACGGTGTGACAGTGCACTGGGCGGAAACGGTGGACGAGGCCAATGGCATCGTCCTTTCGATCATCCGCGCTCACGAGGCGCGGCAAGTGATCAAGGGCAAATCGATGGTCAGCGAAGAGATGGAGATGAACCATTTCCTCGAGGCTCGGGACATTGAATGTCTGGAGTCCGACATGGGGGAGTACATCGTCCAGCTCGACCACGAGAAGCCTTCTCACATAATCATGCCGGCAATCCACAAGAATGCCGGTCAGGTCGCGTCCTTGTTCCACGACAAACTTGGCGTGGAATACACCAAGGACGTTGACCAACTCATTCAGATCGGTCGCAGGGTCCTGCGGCAGAAATTTTTCGAAGCGGATATCGGCGTCTCCGGTGTCAACTTCGCCGTGGCCGAGACCGGCACCCTGCTGCTGGTGGAAAACGAAGGCAATGGCCGCATGACCACCACCGTGCCGCCAGTGCACATCGCCGTCACCGGCATCGAAAAGGTTGTGGAAAACCTGCGCGACGTGGTGCCGCTGCTGTCGCTGCTGACCCGCTCGGCGCTGGGCATTCCGATCACCACCTACGTCAATATGATCTCCGGCCCGCGCAAGGAGCATGAACTCGACGGCCCGCAGGAAGTGCATCTGGTACTGCTCGACAACGGTCGCAGCCAGGCCTTCGCCGACAGTGAACTGCGTCAGACGTTGAACTGCATCCGCTGCGGCGCCTGCATGAATCATTGCCCGGTCTACACCCGCGTTGGCGGCCACACCTACGGCGAGGTCTACCCCGGCCCGATCGGCAAAATCATCACCCCGCACATGGTCGGCCTGGCGAAAGTCCCGGATCACCCGAGCGCCTCTTCGTTGTGCGGCGCCTGCGGTGAAGTGTGCCCGGTAAAAATTCCTATCCCCGCACTGCTGCGCCGCCTACGCGAAGAGAACGTCAAAGCCCCCGACAGTCCTCATCAAGTGATGCGCGGCCAGGGCAGCAAGTATTCGCGCAAGGAACGCTTTATCTGGAACGCCTGGGCGAAGCTCAACAGCTCGCCGACCTTGTATCGGCTGTTTGCGTTTTTCGCCACGCGCCTGCGCGCCCTGGCGCCGAACAATGTCGGCCCGTGGACGCAGAACCACAGCGCTCCGAAACCCGCCGCCCGCTCATTGCATGACATGGCTCGCGAGCATCTGGCCAAACAAGGAGATCGTTGATGAGCGCCAAACAAAACATCCTCGACAAGTTACGGAAAAGTCTGACCGGCACCACACCGATTACCGACAACTTCGACGCCGATCTGGTGACCCAGCCCTACACCTACAGTGCCGAACAGCGCATCCCGCAACTGTGCAAACTGATGGAAGCGGTGCACACCGAAATCCATCTGACGTCCGCTGATGCATGGCCGGCGCTGCTGGCGCAATTGCTGCGCGACCGTCAGTTGCCGAGCCTGTTGATCGCACCGACTACGCCTCACGGGCAGCGCATCACACAACACTGGGCGAATAATCCTGATCTGCCGGCGCTGAAATCCTACGACCGGCCGATGGAAGAGTGGAAAGCGGAGCTGTTCAACGACACCCCGGCCAGCCTCACCGGCACCCTCGGCGCCATCGCTGCCACCGGCAGCCTGATTCTCTGGCCGACCCGCGAAGAGCCACGGCTGATGAGCCTGGTGCCGTCGGTGCATTTCGCCCTGCTCAAGGCCAGCCAGATCCGCGACAACTTCTATCAGGTGCAGCAGGAATTCGAGTGGGCCCAAGGCATGCCGACCAACGCGTTACTGGTGTCCGGCCCGTCGAAAACCGCCGACATCGAACAAGTGCTGGCCTACGGCGCCCACGGCCCGAAAGACCTGGTGGTGTTGATCCTGGAGGACCAATGACCTTACCGGCGACTTTCCTGCGCGACGCGCAGCAACTGATTCCGGCCGAACGGCGTTTCGATGATCCTTTGTCGACACTGGCCTTCGGCACCGATGCCAGTTTCTACCGGCTGATTCCGCAGCTGGTGATCCGCGTCGAGTCCGAAGACGAAGTGGTGGCGCTGCTGAAACTGGCCCAGCGCGATCAGGTCCCGGTGACCTTCCGCGCCGCCGGCACCAGCCTGTCTGGCCAGGCAATCAGCGATTCGGTGCTGATCGTGCTTGGGGATAACTGGAATGCTCGTGAGATTCGCAGCAAAGGCACGCAAATCCGCCTGCAACCGGGCGTGATCGGCGCCCAGGCCAACGCGTGGCTCGCCCCATTCGGGCGCAAGATCGGTCCGGATCCGGCGTCGATCAACGCCTGCAAGATCGGCGGCATCGTCGCCAACAACGCCAGCGGCATGTGCTGCGGCACCGCGCAAAATACCTATCACACGCTGGCCGGGATTCGTCTGGTGCTCGCCGACGGAACCCGACTCGACACAGAAGACGCCGCCAGCGTCGCGGCGTTTCGCGCAAGTCACGGTGAGTTGCTGGAACGCTTGGCAACACTGGGCCGCGAGACCCGCGCCAATGCCGAACTGGCCGCACGAATTCGCCACAAATACCGTCTGAAAAATACCACCGGCCTTTCGCTCAATGCCCTGGTGGATTTCGATGAGCCTGTGGATATCTTGAGTCATTTGCTGGTGGGCTCCGAAGGCACCCTCGGTTTCATCAGCGCGGTGACCTACGACACGGTGATCGACCACCCGAACAAGGCCTCGGCGCTGATCGTGTTCCCCGACGTGGAAACCTGCTGCAACGCCGTCACCGTGCTGAAAAGCCAACCGGTATCCGCCGTGGAACTGCTCGACCGCCGCAGTCTGCGTTCGGTGCAGAACAAACCCGGCATGCCGGATTTCGTACAGCAGCTGTCGAACAATGCCTGCGCGCTGTTGATCGAATCACGCGCCGCCTCTTCCACTTTGCTGCAGGAGCAACTGGCGCAGATCATGGCGTCGCTCAACGGTTTCCCGGTGGAAAAGCAGGTCGACTTCACCGAAGACCCGGTCGAGAACGCCCGCCTCTGGGCGATCCGCAAGGACACCTTCCCCGCCGTCGGCGCGGTGCGCAAGACCGGCACCACGGTGATCATCGAAGACGTGACCTTTCCGGTGGAACAACTGGCGATCGGTGTGAACCGTCTGATCGAGCTGTTCGACAAACATCACTACGACGAAGCGATCCTTTTCGGACACGCGCTGGAAGGCAATCTGCACTTTGTCTTCACCCAAGGCTTCAACAGCCCGGAAGAAGTCGCACGCTATCAGGCGTTCATGGACGACGTGGCGCAACTGGTGGCCGTGGAATTCGGCGGTTCGCTGAAGGCCGAACACGGTACCGGGCGCAACATGGCGCCATTCGTCGAGCTGGAATGGGGCAGCGATGCCTATCAATTGATGTGGCAGCTCAAGCGACTGCTCGATCCTCAGGGCATTCTCAACCCTGACGTGGTGCTCAGCGAAGATCCGCAGATCCACCTCAAGCACCTGAAACCGCTGCCAGCCGCCGACGAGATTGTGGACAAGTGCATCGAGTGCGGTTTCTGCGAGCCGGTTTGCCCGTCGAAAGGCCTGACCCTGAGCCCGCGCCAGCGCATCGTGATCTGGCGCGATATTCAGGCGCGAAAACGCGCCGGGATCGACACCACCGAACTGGAAAAAGCCTACGAGTACCAAGGCATCGATACCTGCGCCGCGACTGGTTTGTGTGCCCAGCGTTGTCCTGTAGGCATCAACACCGGGGAGCTGGTGAAAAAGCTTCGCAGCCGTCACGCCACGCATCAGAAAGCCGCCAACTGGATCGAAGGAAATTTCGCCACGACCCTGCAAGGGGCGCGCTTCACCCTGCACGTGGCCAACGGTGCGCGGATGCTGTTGGGAGCACCGCGTCTGGCGAAGCTGTCGGCAACACTGACGCGCCTGTCCAAGGGCCAGGTACCGCAGTGGACCAACGCCATGCCGCAGCCGGAAAAAGCCATTCGCCTCAGTCCGACCGTCTCGGACGAGCGCCCGCGCGTGGTGTATCTGGCGGCCTGCGTCTCGCGGGTAATGGGACCGGCGGCGGGCGACAAGGAACAAATGTCGCTGTACGACAAAACCCGTGCCCTGCTGGAAAAGGCCGGCTATCAGGTGGTGTTCCCGGACAATCTGGACAACCTCTGCTGCGGCCAGCCGTTCGCGTCCAAAGGCTACGCCGAACAGGCCGAGCACAAGCGTCAGGAGTTGATCGGCGCCTTGCTCCACGCCAGCCGTGGCGGGCTCGATCCGATCTATTGCGACACCAGCCCCTGCACCTTGCGACTGGTGCAGGATGTGGGAAATGTTCGCCTGGATCTGTATGACCCTGTGCGTTTTATCCGTACGCATCTGATGGATCGTCTGGATTTCACTCCGCAGGAAGCACCTATTGCCGTTCATGTGACGTGCAGCACTCAACACCTGGGGGAAAGCCAGGCGTTGATCGACCTGGCGCGCAAATGCAGCAAGAACGTGGTGATCCCGGAAGGCATTCATTGCTGCGGCTTTGCCGGCGACAAGGGCTTCACCACGCCGGAGCTGAACAGCCATTCGCTGCGAACCCTAAAGGATGCGGTGCAGCATTGCAGTGAAGGGATTTCCACCAGCCGCACCTGTGAGATCGGCCTGACGCAACATGGCGGCATTGACTACCACGGACTGGTCTATCTGGTGGATCGAGTGACCCGGGCCAAACCCCGTGAAACCGCCATCTGAAGAAAAATAGAACCCCTGCGAACGAGCGCAGTCCACAGAACAGGCCCCGAACAATCGGGGCTTTTCCTCCATTCGGTTGCCCGTCCTGACGGCCAGCGAAGTCGGGATCCCTCAGTTCAAGGAGATTCATATGAAACGTTCTGTACTGTTAGGTCTGTTCGTTACTGCCTCGATGATGGCTTCCACGTCCTTTGCTGCAGACAAGCCTGCCGACCTGTGCGATGCCAATATCCAGACCATCAACAATGCCAAGGGGCAGCTGTCTTCGTCGCCCGAACTGAGCCAGCGTGCTGAAACCAGCGTACAAAAGGCCCAGGCGCTCAAGGCCCAGGGCAAGATCGATGACTGTGTTGCGGAAACCTCGCAAACCATTCTGGAACTGCGCAAATCCACCGGCACCAACAATTGATCCAGGCCCGGCCAACCTTCGGGTTGGCCTTGCGGGCCGTTTGGCGTACACTGCACGTGCTTGTTGCTCGAACAGATGTACCGGGCAATGAGTTCGGGGCCGTTTAGGATTCGACGCCGGTTGCGAAACTCTAGGTGCATGCCGACTTGGTAACAGAAGTCGTAAATCCACTGTTGCAACTTCTTATAGTTGCCAATGACGACCAATACGGTGCTGCTCTCGCTGCTTAATTGCAGCTGACATGCACTCCTGGTGCCTTCGGGCCCAGCAATCATCAGGGGATGTCTGTAAACCCGAAATGATTGTCATATAGAACAGAATCGCCGTGCAGTACGTTGTGGACGAAGCGGCTAAAACTTACACAACTCGCCCAAAGCACCCTGCCCGTCGGGTCGCTGAGGGTTAACTTAATAGACACGGCTACGCATGTAGTACCGACAGCGGAGTACTGGCGGACGGGGGTTCAAATCCCCCCGGCTCCACCAACTCTCAACGACAAGGCCCGCCAAGTGCGGGCCTTGTTGCATCTGGGGATTTATATCCGGAGAGCTCATGCGCCAGGCACTGCTGATCATCGACGTACGGCCCTGCTTTTCCCCGCCGCAATGGCTGGTCGACGGCATCCGGTCGCTCATCGGCACGCTGCCCAGTATCGCCACAGTCGAACGTCACGACGAAAGCCGCACACCTTTCCAGCGCCAGCTTGGCTGGCACCCGGCGGCGGACGATGACAGCCTGATCGCTGCGGATCTCATTTTCATCAAGTACGGGTATGCGCCGTCGCTGGACACGATCGATTATCTGAAAAGCCTGAACCTGGATCGCGTGCTGGTCTGCAGACCGAGACTTGCTGCCTCGCTGCCGGATTTGCGCTGTTTGATGCTGGGTTGCAGCCGACGTTACTGACCGATCTCACCGTGGGTTCTTCTTTGGATCGTTCGGGCGGTCTGGGTGTGCGGTTATGGGAACATCATTTCAAGCACACGTTGACGTCGAGTGAACTTCGCTCCTGCCTACAGGCGTCCTAGGAAGTTTCCTGCAGCACGCGTCGATTCTAATGTACTGGTTCAAGATGCTTCCGAGCGCTAGTCTTCGCGCTCCGCTGCGAGCCGGCAGATGGTTTACCAAAGGAATTCGCCGGAAGCCTGAAACCATGGAGCCTTGTCATGAGAAAGACACTCAAAGACAAATGAAAAAGGGGGACTGATTGATTTCCTTCAAAATAAATCTGCCCCCCTTTTCACTCTTTTCACTCACACCAACCACAATTCTTATCAGCACCTATTACATGAAGAACTTAACAGACTGACTTTTCTAGAAACGCACTCTACCTCTGTGGGTAAAGCCTCAGTTTATCCAGCAGCCTTCACTAGCCGAATCAAAAAAATTTATGTTCCGAATGCCTATACCACGCAGAGCCTCTTCTGCTCTCTGCATATATCCTGCATCTTCATTCCAAACTGATACCGCTACGCGAGTAACATTTGATCGCCGCAACTGATCGATTACATGCTGATCTTGCACCGATATATTCCAGCCATATATCACCAGAGAGTCACTCAGGGAAGGAACTACCTCTCTATAGACGCGCTGCAGATACGATGCGCTTTCAATAGCAGACTTCTTATGCTCGGCGGTCCCTTCACATACAAACAATGGAATTGCGCCTCTCCCTTCCCAGCTATCTAGAATCACATCGAGTAATCTTTCGTCGCCACCTGCTAACTTTACTTCTGCGCCAGTTTCAGAACGGGCAAGAACCAAATTTCCGTGCGGATAAAAAACCAATGTGGATCTTTCCGCGCCGAATGGCTCCCTCAACGACTCCCAATCATCACGAAAACTCCGAGGCATAAATCCATCTTTAAACCAACGACCTAAAGTCCTATTACCAAACATCATTGCCCAATACACAATAAGATCATAATTCAGGGAAACGACGGTATCGAATCCTTTTAAAAATCTATATATATTGGGCAAATGCTCTTCGGCATCCGCATAGGTTACATGTGTCTCGCGCACTGTTTGAATCAATGCGGTTCGGACCTGCTGATATGCTTGTTCAACTGCGCCAGGCTGGTTGCCAAACGCTTCATTGACTAGAGAGGTATACCAGAGACGCCTAAGAACAAGTTCAAAGTCGGAAGTATTGAATCGCTGAAAGACCGTCCGAACAGGTCCATCGAGAAAACCCATCTGGTTCGCTGCCTCATACAATGATCCATACCCGAAATCAGGATGGACGGCCATGCTGGCTCCATTTCCTAATAAAATCGTGTGGTTAAAATTTTCGCGAATTTCTCGCCAATCAACGATGTTGGGCATCACCTTTCCTTGGTAGTTTTGTAGAATCAGAACGCTATCAGTCCTCTCGAACCCTGTCTATCGCCCTTAAGCCCACTAGCAAGAATTCGTTTACGCACCGAACTTTGCTCTGCCGCGCTAGAAACGCTCCTGTTTATCTAGACCGGCTCGGCAAAGTGATGTCAGGCAACGAAGGTCTTGCTTGAGCGGTTCCTTTGGGGGTGGATTCAAATATACCTCCCTAGTATTAGCCTCTCTTTGGTAGTCAAACACCCTCCACTCTGGACGCTGCCATCCTTTGCCGGAGATGCGTTACACCCACCTGCCCCGTAACACCGCCCCAATGTAGAGACCCACACGGGGTTACTGAATAAATTTCCTTTTGATACAAGTAGTTAGATCGCTCGAAACACTAGTAACACGGGATTGAGGCGGCATCTCCCCCGCTCCCCCGTTAATAACAATCCCTTCAGCGCCAAAAGTAGCCTGCCGGAAAAATCTAGTGGAGACTGAAGGCCTACTTAAAGCAGACCTTATTCGATCGTATCCGCATCGCAGCTGACAGCAGTCAGGCGTAAGAACGAGAGCCATTCATTTCCATGACGCCACTCCATCCGGCAGATCATCAACAGATACTAGTAGGTCTGGCTGAATCTTCAGCCCCGACCTTAAAAAACGCTGGGGGCCCTGGGTCCTTTCGATGGACACGGGGTCGGAAACCCGCCGGACTTTGTTAGCGGACAGATGCGTAGCTTAGTGAACAGGTGAACCGGGTGAACACACAGTTCACCCGTGCAATTGCACAAGGTGTTGAGAGGTCGCCGGGGCCCCTGAGCATTTCTGAATGGCACGGGACATAAAACGCGAGGGATCTTGGTAGTGGCTGATTTTTTCACGTTGGTTGACAGGTTGACTCGGTTGACAGCTGAAGGTGTCCATAATCATCAACACGAAGGCCATCGTTACCGATGCGGTAACGATGGCCTTTTTCAACCGAATTTCTTTCAATTTCAATGACTGAAATTTCAGTAACTTTGAAAACCTACCACTAACGCAGTCCCGCGGGTTTCTGACCCCGTGCCCCTAGGATAACCCCAGGGTACCCGGCGCCTTTTAGGCGGAGGACACCAAACACAAGCGGCTCAACTAGTATCAGACGGGTTGACCTACTGAAGGGTCGCATTATTTGGGGAAATGCTATGGAAATGATCGCCGTACGCTCTGATGCAATGACCGCCGTTGGCTACGATCCAGGCACAAAAAGAACGAGTATCCGCTTTCAACAGGGTCACTCCTATGACTTCTGCAATGTCCCTCCAGCAATACACCAAGGTCTGATGTCAGCCGCATCAAAAGGCTCCTATTACAACCGATACATTCGTGATCGATATCGGTGCTGAAGGGAGCCTTACTGTCATACCCATAGACCTACGCTCTTCCAACACAGAGGATGTGCAATGAGCTACACAGCTGAGACTTTCAACGTGATGATCGCCTCTCCAGGTGATGTTGCCTCCGAGCGCACCATCGTGCGTGACGTCATCTATGAGTGGAACGCGGTCAACTCAAACGCTCGGAAGATTGTGCTGCTGCCCATTGGGTGGGAGTCCCATTCATCTCCAGAGATGGGGGCTTCACCCCAAGCCATCATCAATCAGCAAATCCTAGAGAAATGCGATCTTCTTATAGGGGTATTTTGGACAAGGCTTGGCACCCCCACCGATGAGTATGCAAGCGGCACCGTTGAAGAGCTTGAAAAGCATATTGAGTCGGGCAAACCAGCAATGCTTTATTTCTCATCTCAACCCGTGGCCATGGACTCTGTCGATCTTGATCAGGCTGCGGCGGTTAAGAAATTCAAGACCGACTGTCAAAGTCGTGGACTTTATGAGAGCTATGATAGCCTCAGTGACTTCCGTACAAAGCTCTATCGACACCTTCAACTGAAGGTCAACGAGCACGCTCTATTCAACGATGCGGAACAACACGGCCTGCGTGAAATCATCGAGTCCAAAACATCGATCCCAAAACTATCTGGTGAGGCTCGGATCTTGTTGAAGGAGGCAAGCTTGGATTCCCACGGTACGATTATTCACGTCGACTACATGGAAGGAACGGACGTCCAAACAAACGGTAAAAATCTCGTCGCTGAAAAAAGCGATCGAAGAGAAGTTGCAAAATGGGAACAAGCGATTGCCGAACTGACCAACGAAGGCCTCATCGTCGGCCAGGGCTACAAAGGCGAAATCTACCAAGTCACAAATCTTGGGTATCAGATCGCAGACATGATCGCCCTGTAGGTGGCAGAAACCGACTCAACATCGTTCAGCGTGTATCCCAATCTGTACCCCTTAAAAACATGATCCGCGCGACAACCAATAATTACTGGGGTTTTACAGCCCAGTTCAAACGAACCCGGTCCACCAACTGTCAACGACAAGGCCCGCCAAGTGCGGGCCTTGTCGCATCTGGGGATTAAGATTCGGAGAGCGAGCTTCAATTCTTTCCGCCAGCATCCTAGGAAATTTCCCTCAACCCGCGTCGACTTCCATGAACTAGTCCCCCCGCCCCCACCCGGTTACCCTCCACCCCTTGCAACAAACAGGTGAACGGCACTACCCCGCCGAAGCGCAAGGATCACCCCTCACATGGAGTCCGGTCATGAAAAAAGACACCCCCGATCCATCCGAAAATCCCCCGGTTGCCGAGTCCAGGACGATCTCGACTTCCGAACGTCCCATTACCGTTGCCCGCAGGCGCAATTCCCGGCTTCTTCCGGTCGATCAGATCTTCAGTGTGCGTCCCGACGTCGACCTGGTCACGCTGTTGACTCACGCCAGCCAGAATCTCGCGGCGCTCAATATGATGGCGCATGATCTCGTTCACCGACCGGATGAGGTGCAACGTGCGCGGATCGTTGCGATGCATCAGTTGGCGGGGTTGGCGGAGATGCTGGTCAGCAGCGCCCTGAGCAAGCTTGATCCACTGCAGCAGGCGGCCGATTCGAAGCCAGTCATCTGCCACTGATTCTCTTGAAAGGGCCGAAATCAGGGGGCCTGGCGTCTTGAGCGAAGGTGCTGCGAGATGAATTTTTCTTCACTGCTCCGCTTCCGCCAAAGCTGTAAAGTCCGCTCGCTCATTCAAGAAACTACGGTTCGCCCGCTCTCCTGCGGGCTTTTTTTTGTCCGGGATTTGGCCACGCGTTTGTGTTTTCCCTCCCACCGCGCAATTCTGGCGATCAACCCCGCCCCCCCCCCCCCCCGGAGCCCCCAATGCCGCTGTTGACCCTCCCCTGCCAACGCCTGACGCTCGCGGTGCTCGACCCGGATCAGGCGCCGCTGGAAAGCGCGTTCTACCAGCGCAATCAACGCCACCTCGCGCCGTGGTCACCAATCCGCACCACCGACTACTTCTCCACCGAACAGATCCGCCGACGCCTTGAAGTCCAGGCCAGCGCTTTCGAAGCCGGACTGGCGGTGCATATGGCGTTGCTGACTCCGAACGGCGAGCAAATGATCGGCGCCTGCAATTTCAGCGGGATCATTCGTGGTGCGTTCCAGGCGTGTTATCTGGGTTATCACATTGATGCGGCCCATCAGGGTCAGGGCCTGATGCAGGAAGCGCTGGAGTCCGCCATCGCCTATATGTTCGAGGCCCAGAATCTGCACCGGATCATGGCCAACTACATTCCCGGTAATGAACGCAGTGCGCGGCTGCTTGAGCGCCTGGGGTTCGAGAAAGAAGGCTACGCCAAGGCCTACCTGAACATCGCCGGGCGCTGGCAGGATCATGTGCTGACGGCGCGAATCAACCCGGGGTTTGAGGCGCCGGATCAGCGCTGGTCGCGACGACTCGCGTGAGTTTCACAATTTGTTAAGCATTGACGAAGTATGCTCACGCCTCTCGCCCCTTCCGGTTAACTGAAACCTATGTCGTCGCGTGCCGTCACTTCCCTGTTCCTGCTTGCCGCCCTGCTGTTTTTCTTCGCGTTGGGTAACCATCAATTGCAAGGCTCCACCGAGGCCCGGGTCGCCGGGATCGCCATGGAGATGCACCTGGACGATGACTGGGTGACGCCCCGTCTATTCGGTGAACCGTTTCTGGAAAAACCGCCCCTGAGTCTGTGGCTGGATGCCGGCGCCATGCGCGTGTTCGGTGTTTCGCCGTGGGCGGTGCGGCTGGCGTCGGCGGTGGCCGGTCTGCTCAGCGTGATGATTCTGTACGGCATGCTGCGGCGCTTCGGACGGCCGAAAGCGGTCGCGTGGACGGCGGGGATTCTGCTGGCGACCATGGCCAGTTACTGGAGCAACGTGCGCGGGGTCGGCGAGGATGCGTTGCTCGCACTCGGCGTGACCACGGCGTTACTGGCGTTTTTCCAGGCGCAACGCGCTTCGACGCCGGGTAATTCGTTGCTGTTTGTGATCGGGATTGCCATCGCCACGCTCAGCAAAGGCGTGCTCGGTCTGGCGATGCCGGGGGTGGTGATTTTCGCTTACCTGCTGGCCGACAACCTGATAGACAAGCGCTTCAAACTGACCGAGTGGCTGCGGCCCGGGTTGTTGACCGCGCTCGGGCTGATTCCGTTGCTGATCTGGCTCGCAGTGCTCTATCAGCACGGCGGCGCCCAGGCCGTCAGAGAGGTCTTGCTGACCAACAGCGTCGGACGTTTCAGCGGCTCCTTCGTCGAAGCCGGGCACTATGAGCCGTTTTACTACTACATCGCCAAACTGCCCGAAGCGTTCCTGCCGTGGAATATTCTGGTGTACTTGGGGCTGTGGCACTTCCGTAAACAATTGAAGACCAATCGTTATCTGCTGTTTTTCAGCCTGTGGATCGTTGCGCAGTTCATCATGCTGACCCTGGCGTCGAGCAAGCGCACGGTGTACCTGATGTCGATGACGCCGGCAGCGGCAGTGATTGCGGCGGAATATGCGAGCGTACTGTTCGACAGGTTGAAGGACCGTAACAGCGGTTTTGTAGGATGGATCGCCCGTCATCGTCAGGCATTGGCGGCCGGTATCCTGACCGTGGTGATCGCCAGCTATCTCGGCGCCGCACAATGGGCACTGCCGAAGGCGGACAAGGAATTGTCGTTCCTGCCACTGACCGAACACATCCAGTCCCTGCAAGCCAGCGGCCATCAGGTCGCGCTGTTCCAGGCCAACGAACGGGTTGGCGGCGCCAGCGTGTTCTACACCCAGAGCGTCCTCAAGGGCCTGGACACCGATGCGCAACTGAAGGATTACCTCAGTGCCTCGCCTTCGAACATCGCGGTAATGTCGGGGGACAGCGAGCCCGTCGCCCCGTTGAAAGTGCTCAAGACCATGATGGTCGGGCGCCAGGCGTACTACTTCGTAGGCTATTGATACAGCGATGCACAAACGAAAAACCCGCCGGTGAGGGCGGGTTTTTCATTTCAATCGCGACGCTTCAGAGAGCAGCCTCAGGCTGTGCACTGAACACCTGTCGCTCACGCTTGCTCAACACCGGCAACTCCAGTCGAGCCCGACCATAGAACGCCAGCGCCGTCAGCAAACACGCCAGCCACACGAAGATACCGGCCCAGAACGTGTGGGACATGTAGTGCCAGCCCTGCAGGACGCGTGTGGTGCCGTAGACGAAACCGAGCAGCAGCGAGCCCCACAACAAGGCGCTGGAGAAGCGCCACTGATAACGCCGCGCGACAAAATACAGCGCCAGCATGGTGAAGCCGCCGGAGGCATGTCCGCCCGGCCAGCAACGACCGTCGCCGGCTTCATGGAACAGCTGGAAATTGTTGTACCACTCGATGTGGGCCATCTTGCCGCCGTACAGCGTCGTCTCGATCGGGCAGTAAACGCTGGTGTGGGCCTTGAGGAAGTGAATCACGCCGGTACACACCGCGAAGGCCACCACCACAAACAGAAAATCCCGCCGATGGTCAGCGGCAAAACGCAGCACCGGAGCCACTTTACAGCGCTCCAGAAACTCGCCGAGACGCGGGCGCTTCTGCGGATTGACCAGCGGCCAGACCACCGACAGCATCGCGCCGATCAAGGCAATTTCAGCGGTCCAGTTCGGAATGATCCGCGCCCACTTGTGGGTCAGTTTTTCGAAGAAATGAATCTTGTCGAGCGGGAAGGTGTGGGTCAGCGGATCGAACAGCAGGTTGCTGAAGGCAATGTCGATGTTTGTCATATCGAACATCAGAAACACCACAGCAGCACAAAACAGCGGAATGCCAACGTTGTAAGCGTAAAAGCGAGAACTCATCGGGTGGTCACCGTGCGCCAATCGGAGGCTTCAATGAAGCCGAGCATTTTGGGAGCCGCCGGGTTGGCAGCGGAAACGAACAGTGAGGATCCATAACCGAGGGTCGAGGTCGGCACCTTGAGGTCTTTTTCCAGCTGCGCCATGCATTCGCTGTGGGTGACCAGGATCAGGTTGCGCCCCGGGACCTTGTGCGCGAGCGCATCCTGCAACATGCGGCCCTTGCAGCTGATCAGCCAGTCTTCGCCGGTCGTCGCGTGGTTGAACATATAACCGGCAGTCTGCACGGTGCGGGTCATCGGGCTGTTGTAGATGTCGGCATGGTTCAGGCCCAGGTGCTCGAACTGTGCGCCGACGGCGACCGCGACACTGCGCGAACGGTCGGTGATGCCGTCATTGCCGCTCAGGCATGGCGCCGGAGAGTGATCGCAGCGCTCGACATGACGTACCAGCACGATCATGTCGCCCTTGGCCCAACCGGCCGCCAACGCCTGCGCGCCGGCCACATTGCCGTGGGCCAGATCAGGCACCGCCGCCGGGGCAAGCAGCCACAGGGTCAATGGCACCACCAGCGCCAAGGTCGCCAGGACAACCCCGGCGTTCCGATAACGGGCCAAACCGCTCAGGTCGATCGAGCGTTTGACGCCGAACAGACTCAGTCTCAATTCCACAAAAATCCGCCTCGCCAGGTCGCAGCACTGTCATTTGATCCGGCGAAGGTACAGAGGCCCCCGTGGGCAGCCAGTGAAAGTCATGTGAAAAAAGTCTTGGGATCCCTTGTTACAAATTCCGTCGGACAAAATCCTTTCAGCTCTCGGATTCGCGGCCGATACAGTCCTGCTTACACCCTTGCTGGCTCAAAAGAACAACAATCTTCCAGCCTGACCGACGATCAAGACGCACAACGTTTTCTGGAGGAATTGTGATGAATAGCTGGTTCGGCAACATCAGCGTGAACCTCAAACTGGGGCTGGGTTTCGGTCTCGTCCTGGCCCTGACCTGCATCCTTGCCCTGACCGGCTGGACCAGCCTCGGCGGCCTGATTGACCGCAGCAACTGGATGAGCGACATCACCCAGCTGAACGCCGGCCTGACCAAGCTGCGTGTGGTGCGCCTGCAATACATGCTGACCAACGGCGATGAAACCGCCGCGCAGAACGTGCAGACCACCCTCGACGGATTCGCTGCACAACAGCAAAAACTGATCGGCAGCTTCAAGAGCCCCGAGAACGTCAAACTGCTCAAGGAGCAGGCGGCGACCATCGCCGAATACCAGACGTCCCTGAACAAGATGCGCAATGCCTACCGCACCGGCAACACGGCACGTGACACCATGGCCACCAATGCCGAGACCGCGTACAACCTGATCGAATCGATCAGCACCCGCGTCCAGCAGATGGACATGAGCGAGCAGCGTTTCGAGCAATTCCAGGCCATCACCGCTGCCAAGGAAGCTTTCATCCTGGCGCGCTACGAAGTGCGCGGCTACACCGCCACCACCAACGCCGAGACCGAGCAAAAAGCCGTCGGCCAGCTGGACGTGGCCATCGCCAGCCTCAAGCAACTGAACGTGCATTTCGCCAGTTCGCAGCAAGACACCCTGCGTCAGCTGGAAACCGCGCTGACCAATTACCGCAGTGCCTTGCAGGCGTTCAAGAACGCCAACAGCGAAGCGGTGCAGGCGCGCAAGGAAATGACCGATCAGGGCGCTACCATCGTGACCCTGAGCGAGCAGCTGTATCAGATCCAGCTCGACCGTCGTGACATCGAAAGCGCACAGGCCCGCACCCTGCAACTGATCAGCACTCTGCTGGCGTTGCTGGTGGGCGTCATTGCGGCGTTCATCATCACCCGTCAGATCACCCGTCCGCTGCAGGAAACCATGGCCGTGGTCGACCGCATCGCCAGCGGCGACCTGAGCCACAACGTGATCGTCACCCGCCGCGACGAACTCGGTGTGCTGCAACAAGGCATCGCGCGCATGGGCGTGACCCTGCGCGACCTGATCAGCGGCATCCGCGACGGCGTGACCCAGATCGCCAGCGCCGCCGAAGAACTGTCGGCCGTGACCGAGCAGACCAGCGCCGGCGTGAACAGCCAGAAGGTCGAGACCGATCAGGTCGCCACCGCCATGCACGAGATGACCGCCACCGTGCAGGAAGTCGCGCGCAACGCCGAAGAAGCCTCGCAAGCCGCAGCCGCCGCTGACGGCGAAGCCCGCGAAGGCGACAAAGTGGTGAACGAAGCCATCGCCCAGATCGAGCGTCTGGCCAGCGAAGTGGTGCGTTCCACCGAAGCCATGAGCGTGCTGCAACAGGAAAGCGACAAGATCGGCAGCGTCATGGACGTGATCAAGGCCGTGGCCGAACAGACCAACCTGCTGGCCCTCAACGCCGCCATCGAAGCCGCCCGTGCCGGTGAGGCCGGTCGCGGTTTTGCCGTGGTCGCCGACGAAGTCCGTGGCCTGGCCCAGCGCACCCAGAAATCCACCGAAGAAATCGAAGGCCTGGTGGCCGGCCTGCAGAACGGCACGCAACAGGTTTCCGCCGTGATGAACAACAGCCGCGCCCTGACCGACAGCAGCGTCGCCCTGACCCGCAAGGCCGGCGACTCCCTGGAAAACATCACCCGCACGGTGTCGAACATCCAGTCGATGAACCAGCAGATCGCCGCAGCCGCCGAACAACAAAGCGCCGTGGCCGAAGAAATCAGCCGCAGCATCATCAACGTCCGCGACGTGTCGGAACAGACGGCGGCGGCGAGTGATGAGACGGCCAAGTCCAGCGTGGAACTGGCGCGGCTGGGTGGGCAGTTGCAGCAGATGGTGAGCCATTTCCGCGTGTAAAACCTGCACACGAAAGCCGATGTACAAAGAAGGGCAGCTGAAAAGCTGCCCTTCTTTTTTGTCCTGAAATTGCCATGTTCAGGAATTGGATGACGGGTTCTGAATCGCAATTACACACGCTTGGTCAGCGGTGTTTAAGGACACGCCGTGATACGTCCCGAAGCCCACAAAACCTTGCGCCGTTGCCTACGGCTACGCCAGAATCCGCCGGCTTGTGCGCCTTGGACTGGCTGCGTAATTTGATTGCGTCACTGATTTCCAGTGATCGAGCTTAGCGGTTCGGTTGTATCCTCGGTTGTACAGGTACGATCCAGTCAGGCACTCGCCTGCACTTGATGGTGGCTGTGCGCATGGCATCTTCGGATGCACCGGGTTTGGATGCTTACCGGTCCGCTAACTTGCGCACAGCTGCCTCCCTTTTGCTTAGCGGCGAAATGGATGCAGCCTCATAAAAGGTAAACATCCATGTTCAAAGTAACGCCAAACCCACCGCTCACCGAACCCACAACCCTCCCGGATCCAGCATCCCCCTACGAATGCCCCGGCTCGAAACGTTTCAACGAAGCCGCCGAACGCGCCCTCGATTATCACCTGGGCCCACTCAGCGCCCACATCATGGCCGCGCCCTACAAACCCAACACCCTCTATCAGGCCCACCCCGAAGCCGACACCGAATCCCTGCTGGTGGACGCCAGCGAATCCCTCGGCTCCGCCACCGTCATGCTCAACAATCATGTGGCACTGGTCGAGGGCAGCCACCGCAAGACTCTGCAAGGCATCGCCCAAATCGTGATGATCGCCGAAATGGCTGTTAACCGTGCGCTGGACAAGGTCGTACCGACGGATTGATGCGGGAGGTGGCGAGTGCGGTGCACTCGCCATTTTTTTGCACCCTGTAAAAAGCCCGCCGCCACACTGGTTTTAGTGTGGCGGCGGGCTTTTTGTGAGCGGTGTTTATCAGCCGCTGAGGTTTTCTGAACGTGATGGCAGATCGAGCTCGACGCCACCCATGGCGCCGAATCGATTGTGTATCCGAGTACCTAACCCGCCAGCTCGATCAACCGTAGCCAACGCGTTCTCCAGAGTCTGCCGCGCTTCGTCCTCCATGGAATGGCCGTTTTGGGCGGCAGCGATACGCAGTTGCTCTGTCATCTGCTCGTCGAGTCGAATAGTGATGCTATTCATCGGGCTTCCTGCAATCCGTGAAATGAGTGATCCCAGACTAACAAACCAACTCGAAAACCTCTGCCTGCTCTTTAGAAGAAACGGATTACAGCTCACCGAGTCCCCCGCTGCCGCAACGCCGACGGCATGAAATACGAATCTTCCGGCACCGGTTGCGAGAAGTCGACGGTGGAGGCTTCTTCGTTATCCAGGTTCTGCACGTAGTACCGGCGGGCCTGCAAGTCGTGGAAGACGTCGAGTGCGCTCCAGGTGGTGGGCAGGTCGTAGAAGTTTTTCAGGTAGGCCATCGATACGCGCCACAACTCCCCTCGCCCGTCGTACTGGTCCACCAGCGCGGCGCCCCAGCTGTCTTCATCCAGAAACAGCACTCGCTTGGAATAGACATGCCGCGCGCCCGGCTTGAGCGTGCCTTCCACCACCCAGACCCGGTGCAGTTCGTAGCGGGTGTAATGCGGGTTGAGGTGGCCGGGGGTGAGCAGTTGGGCGTATTTGACGTCGGGGCTGCCGACTTTGTAGTTGTTGTAGGGGATGTAGATTTCCTGCTTGCCCTTGAGCTTCCAGTCGAAGCGGTCCGGCGAGCCGTTGAACAGGTCGGTGTCGTCTGCGGTGCGCAGGCCATCGGAGGAGGCGATCGGCGTGTCGTAGGCGAGGTTCGGTGCGCGGCGGACGCGGCGTTGGCCGGCGTCATAGATCCAGGCCTGGCGGGCGTCCTTGAGCTGGTCCAGTGTCTCGTGCACCAGCGCGGCACCACCGGCGAGGCGGGCCGGGCTTTTCACGAAGGCGAGGTAGTAGAACAGGATGTTTTTCAGGTCGGCGAACTGGCCGCCCGGGCGGTAGTAGTTGAAGAAACCTTCCTGCTGCGAGGTCACCAGCGCGAAGCTGCCGTTGCGTTGCACCGGTGCTTCGGAAGCTCGGCGAACGACGTAGATGCCGCGATAGCGAGTGATGTGATTCCACAGCACTTCGACCCCGTCCTTGGGCACCGGAAACGGCACGCCGCCATAGGCATCGGCGAACCCGCTGCCACCCTCCAGCAGTTTGGCCGAGGTCGCATTCTTCAGGGTGTTGTCATACAGCCACTGCGGTGCCGAGCCGGATCGGCGCGAAGGATAGACCGGCATCTGGAAGGTGTCGGGGTAGCTGTTGAACAGGGCAATCTGTCCCGGTGTGAGATGCGCCTTGTACTGGTCGAGATTGGCCTTGCTGATGGTGAACAGCGGTTTGTCCGACGCGTACGGATCGGGGTGATGCTGGCCGGGTTTGTAGCCCGCCGGGGCCTGGGTGATGCCGCCGGTCCAGGCCGGGATGGTGCCGGCAGCATTGCCGGCGCGCTCGGCACCCATGGGGGTGAGCGAGGTTTTCAGTTGTTCGGCTTGCTGGGGCGAGATGGCCGCCAGTGCACTGCCGGTGGCCAGGCCGAGGACGAGCGCCAGCGTGGTTTTGGTCAATCGTGAAGTGTGAAACATGTTCGTTCTCCGAAATAGAAAACCTGTGGTACTCACAAGAAATACTTGAGGTTGAACCCGACGTTGTCGCGGTCGCGAATGCCGTTGTTCTGCCCGCCGCCCCAGAACTCGGTGTACTGCAGTTCGGCTTCGAGCTTGTTCTGGAAGTTGGCCTTGACGCCCAGCGTGTAGGCCTTTCGCCCGTCGATGGCGTTGCCGGCCTGATAGCTGTTGCCCTTGAAGTCGTCCTTGTAGACGACGTAGGGCGAGACGTTGATCCCGGCGTACACGTCGTTCCAGGTGCCGTTGAACATCACCGTGTAGCTGTAGGAGTTTCGGTTGACCTGATCGTCGCGATCACCGCCGGACACGTACGAAGTGTTGCCGGTGCCGGCGTAGTAACGGGTGCTGCCGTCGTAGGCGATGTATTGCAGGCTGCTGCCGCGCAGGTGCTCGGAGGCCAGTTCGAAGATGCCGAACATCGAGTCGAACGACAGCGTCGGGCCGAAGTTGTAGATGCTGCCCAGCGAGGTGTTGAACGCCTCCACCCGCTCGGCGTTGTTGATCTGGCTGTCGAGGGTGACCATTTGCCCGCCGACGTTAATGGCCTTGCCGGACACCGCCGCCGCAGCGCCGTTGGCCAGATCGCCGATCAAGTCGTTGGTGGCGGCGATGCCGATGGGCAGATTCGGTCGATAGGCCAGCTCACCGAACACCGAGGCACTGCCCAGCGTGGTGTTGAAGCTGAAACCGTACATGCGGATGTCTTCGGCATACCGCCGATGGGCCTGGATGTTGCCCATCACATCGGCAGTCGCCAGCCCGTTGGCGAGGGCCCCGGCCTGACTGCCGGCCACGCTGGAGAGCATGTTGGTCAAGGCATTCATGTCGATACCCTTGTAGCCGCCAAGGTCGGCGGCGATGGTCGGCTCCTTGGCGTGGTAGTTGACCATGTACAACCCGAACTCGGTGCTGTTGAGCTCTTCGGCGATGTAGCGAAAGGCGAAGCCGAACTGACCGTCGTTGCGTGCGTTGTAATCCTTGCCGATGGACGCCACCTTGAGGGTGTTGCCATAGGTCGGGGTCACGCCGTTGGCGTAGAGGCCGGTGGATTTCAGCGCCGGGCCGAGCAACGGGTTGTTGCCCAATGCGCTGTACAGGCCGATGACATTGCCGAACCCCGGCACCGGCGTATCGAGGGCAGTGCCGCTGAAGTTGTTGTAAGCGGTGTTGCCGCCGTCGGCGAACAGGTCGGTCTGCGAGTAGAAGGTGCCGACCGGATCGATGCGGGTTTCCTTCCAGTTGGTCTGGTAGAAGCTCTCCATGGTCAGGTTGTCGGTCAGGCCGATGTTGAAGCTGACCGCCTCCACCGGCATCAGCACTTCCTTGACTTCAGCGCCGGGCAAGCGGTACTTGGCGGCGTCCACCGGGTTGGTGGTGTTGATCCCGCCGCGATAGAAAATTCCCTCGCCCCAGTTGAACACCTGACGCCCTACCCGCGCCGTCACCGGCATTTGGGCAACATCCCAGCTGCCATGAACGTAGGCGTCGAGCATTTCGATCCGGCTGCCGGCGATGTCGCGGGTCTGGCTGGTGAAACGGTCGTCCTGGGGATAACTCTGGCTCGGCTGCGACGGGCTGTTGTTGTGGTAGTAGTCGTTGCGCTTGTCCATCAACTGAGTGTCGTAGAACGCGGTGCCGCGCAAGAACATCCCGTAGTTCTGGTAGTTGGCCTCCAGCTCCGAAGTGATCTTGTACACCTCGGAAACCAGCCCGGTTTCGAAGTTGCGATTGCCGTCGTTGGTGTTGACGTCATCATTGTTCTTGTCCCGGCCCTGGACCCGCCACAGGCGGCCGTAGGACAAGGTCGTGTCGAGCGAGCCGGTGACCTGATTGTCCAGCACGCTGAACTCGGCGGCCTGCACCGCATCGACTGCGCAGAGTTGCAGCAGCCCTGCCAAACCGACACCGGGGAGCGCTGCGCCAGACAGGCGCAATCGAGTGTTGATCATCTGTTCCTCCTTCCCTGTTCTTATTGTTGTGTGTTGCCGCGATGCTTAGGGCGCCAGTCCCGCACTGACATAGATCCGGCTGTGGGCGCCGAAATGGCCGAGCAGTCTGAGCAGTTGCCGGTTGAGTTGCGGATGGTCGAAATTCTCTTGCTGCAGCTGATTGCCGGCACTGAAATCGCTGGTGACCGGTGCCGTTTCCAGCCACTGACCGATGGCTTCATCGAAGGCGGCGGAGTCATTGACGGACTCGGCACTCACCACTTCACGCAGGTAGTCCACGGAGTACGGCGGGTAATGTGCGTCCCCGGAGACATCGGCGTAGGCGTCAAGCATCGGATGCGGCTGGCCGGCGCGCAGCACGCGGCGCAGCCAGGTCGACTGGTATTTCTCGACTTCCGTGTGGCGGGTCGCGACCCGTTCAATGGACGCCTGTTTGTCCTGCGCAAAACCGGCCAGGGCCTTGCCTTCCAGCAGCAGAAGGCTCGGCAATTCGACGCCTGGCAGCGGCTTGGCGTGATACGGCTGGGTCAGGTCTTGAACGTGGTGCAGGCCCCAGCCGAGAAAGCGATATCCCCAGTAGGAATGCCCCGTGGCAAACGCCAGTCGCGCCAGCCCCATGTACTGATACGCGCGCCAGTCCGGCCAACTGCGCTCGAGAAATCCGGCAGCCGCGTACACCACCGGACTCTCATGGAAGAAGCCCATGTGGAACGGCGCCTGGGAGCTGTACTGGAAGCGCGCATCGCCAAACGGCTGTGGGCCGAAGCCGTACAACGCGGCGACTTCGCCGGGGTTGTCGCTGAACAGATTGATGTCGTGGCCGTAATCCGGCTCATCAGCCGCGCTCGCCAGTACGGCGAGGGGCGCGACTTTTTCGTGATCAGCCACGCGAATGAAACGCTGTCGATTCCACGGCGAAAGCGTCTGCTCGACCATCACCTGATCGGCCTGCAGATGTTCGCGTTCGGGCAGGTCTTTGCCTGGCAACGGCTGAATGACCATCGCCAGATGAATCAGCGGATTGATCCGCAACGCGGTGAGGAAGTCGTGGCGCAGATTGTCGCTCGGCGCCGCTGGCATTTTGAGGTTGTCGGGACGCGGCGGGTATTGCTTGAAGTGTTCGCGGGCGAAGCGTTCCTGTTCATCGAGCAACGCGACGATGGCCGTGTATTGCTCGGAGAGAAACCGCTCCAGCGGTTCGACCTCGACGAGCGATGCATCGCGCAACACCGGCAGATCCTGCAACGCCAGGTAGCTGCCCACCGTATGGTTCGACCAGCCCCACGCCGTCGGGGCCATTGCGCAAAGCAGCAGGAGGGAGATCAGCTTCATTGCTTCTGGTTCTTGTTATGTGTGCCGTGGGGATCGAGCCTAACAACCGACCCCGCCCCTGACACTGTCCGATCTCACCAGAAAAGTTCTCCGATAGCGCCACATGCGCTGTTGTTTCAGGCCGGGTAACCGGTGATCTTGCGGATGCTCTGGTACAACGGTTTGAGCTGTCGATACATGCGCAGATACACGTCCTTGTACAGTCGCTCGTAGACCTGCTGCGCCTCAGGCTGCGGCTGGAACACCGCGCCAACCCGGGTCATCGCCGCTATCGCCGTGGGGAAATCCGCGTGCAACCCAAGCCCCACCGCACAACAGATCGCCGCCCCCAGGCCAGACGCTTCATAGACATGCGGGCGCTCCGCCGGCAGGCCGAAAATGTTCGCCGTGAGTTGCATCGCCGCATCACTTTGCGAGCCACCGCCGGCGACCCGCAGACGGGTGACGGAGATCTTCGAGCGCTTCTCGATTTTCTCCATGCCTTGGCGCAAGGCATAGGCCAGGCCTTCAAGAATCGCCCGGTAAATGTGCGCACGGGTGTGCACATCGCCGAAGCCGATCATCGCGCCTTTGGCCTCCACGCCCGGTTCGCGAATGCCCGGTGACCAGTAGGGTTGCAGCATCAAGCCCATCGAGCCCGGTGGCACCGCATTGACCAACGCATCGAACAACTGCTCGGGCTCGACGCCCTGCTCCCTGGCCTGCTGCATTTCCCGCAGGCCGAACTCGTTCTTGAACCAGCTGACCATCCAGTAGCCGCGATAAATCATCACCTCACAGTTGTACTGATCCGGTACCGCCGACGGGTACGGCGGAATCAGCGGGACGATTTCCAGATAGCGCGAGCGGGTACTGGTGATCGTCGCCGTGGTGCCGTAAGACAGGCACACCGTGCCCGAGTCAACGACGCCGGAACCGAGGACTTCACAAGCCTTGTCCGCCCCCGCTGCGATCAGCGGAACCCCCTCGGGAATGCCGGTGTGGCGACTGGCTTCGGCGCTGATGTGGCCGAGGATTTCACCGGGCTTGTGCAAGGTCGGCAGTTGCTCGGGACGCACCGCCAGCGCCTGCCATTTCCAGTCACGGGTTGCGGCCCAGCGCAGGCGTTTGAAGTCGAACGGCAAGTAACCGACGCAACAACCTACCGAGTCGACGAAGCGCCCGCACAGCCGATGCGTGAGAAAGCCTGAGAGCAGCAAAAACTTGTCGGTCGCCGCCCACACTTCGGGTTGATGGCGGGCAATCCAGTTGGCCTCGGCCTGGGCGCGAAAGTAATCCACGGTGGCCTGCGCGCCGGCCAGTTTGAACAGCCAGCCCCACGGCCCCTTTATCCCGCCTTCGACTTCACTCTGGCGCTGGTCGAGCCAGAGAATTGCCGGGCGCAGCGGCTTGCCTTGGGCATCGACGTTGATCACCGTGCCGCGCTGAGTGGTCAGGGAAACCCCGGCAATCTGCGAGCGATCGATGCCGGTTTGCGCCCATACCTGCTGACAGGCCTCGCCCAGTTTCGCCCAGTAATATTCCGGATCCTGTTCGGCCCAGCCCGGCTGCGTCGAGTAATAGACCTGCAATTCAACTTTGCCCTTGCCGAGCAGATTGCCCTGCAAATCGAAGAGCAGCGCGCGCACGCTCTGGGTGCCATTGTCGATGGCCAGCAGGTAACGCTTGTTCGGGTGGTTGTCCATGGAGCTCTCTTCGAGGGGCATCACTGCGCGATTTCCGGCAGGCCGTGATGGCGTTGCCATAACGCCTGGTAACGTTGCTGTTCCTGTTGCCAGCGTTCGTCGTCCCAGCCCAATCGTGGTTGGCAGAGTCGGCGAATGGCCGGGAAACAATCGGCGCCGCCATGGGGCAGCAACAGGCCGAGACGGGTTCGGCGCAGCAGCAGGTCATCCAGATGCAGGACCATTTCTGCTTCGCAGGCGAAGGCCAGTTCGGCCCACAAGGTGTCGGTGGCGCCGACCGTTTCACGACCCAGTTCGGCGAGCAGTTGCGCCAGCCTCGGCAAGTCCCGGCCATGTCGCCCGGCCAGACGTCGCCACTGACCGGGGCTGAGGCCGGGGATTGTCAGTGGCGGCACGGCGGCAAATACCGGCGCGGCATCGTCATCAAAAGAACGGCCAAGCATGTCGGCGCACGCCTTGAGCACTTCGATGGCCTGCGGTCGGAACGTCGTGAGTTTGCCGCCGGCCAACGTTACGCAACCCGGCTCCTGCCACAGCACATGTTCACGGGTTTCGTTCGACGGTTTGTCCTGATGCTCACCCGCCGCACTGCCCACCACCGGGCGCACGCCGGACCAGGTTGAAAGCACGTCGGCCGCTGTCACTTCAGCGCCGGGAAACTGCTGTCGGCAGGCGGCCAGCAGATAATCGAGTTCCTCTGCGCTGATGCTCGCGCTCTGGTCCAGTTTCTCGCGGTGATCGAGGTCGGTGGTGCCCACCACCGTGGCGCCTTCCCACGGGAAAACAAACACCGGTCGCCGATCCTGCTCGTGCATAAACGTAAAGGCCTGCGCCACCGGCAAGCGCCAGCCCGGCAGCAGCAAATGACTGCCGCGCAACGGGCGCAACTGACGCGGTGCCTCGGGCGGACGCAAGCGTTCGGCCCAGGCCCCGGTGGCCACCGCCAGCACACCACATCGCAATTGCATTGATGCGCCGGCCTCGCAATCCTCGACCTGAACCCCACACACCCGCCCGTTTTCACGCAACACATGTTCGACGCGCATACCGTTGAGCACTACCGCGCCATCGCCCCGCGCTTCGCTCAACACGCGCATCACCAGCCGTGCGTCATCGGTCAGCGCATCGACAAAACAGGTGCCGCCCAGCAGACCATTTTCTTTCACGCCCGGCGCCAGAAAACGCAGTTGCTGCGCATCATGAAAACGATGATCCCGGCGCCCGGCCAATGCGTCATAGACCGACAACAAACCACCCAACACACGCGGCCCGGGAAAGCCGCCGCGATAGTGCGGCATCATGAAACTCATCGGCTCCACCAGCCCCGGCGCTTCGTCGAGCAGACGCTGGCGTTCGCGCACCGAATCCCGGGTCAGGCGCCACTGGCCCTTGGCGATGTAGCGCAAACCGCCATGGACCATTTTCGAAGATCGGCTGGAGGTGCCCCAGGCGAAATCACGCTGTTCCAGCAACAGGCAACGCCAGCCACGGCGCGCGGCTTCACGCAGGATGCCGGCGCCGCTGATGCCGCCGCCAATAACGATCAAATCCCAGTGCTCACCCGCCAGCGTCGGCAGGATTTGCTGGCGCCATTCGGCGTTCCAGTCCGCGCTCATGGCGGTCACTCCTGCAACAGGGTGCCGGGGTTCAGGCGCCCGGCCGGGTCAAAGTGCCGGCTCAACGCCTGCAAGGTGTCCATCGCCAGCGCGCCCTTTTCGCGCGGCAGGTACGGCGCGTGATCCTTGCCCACGCCGTGCTGGTGGCTGATGGTGCCGTGGTTGTCGACGATGGTCTGGCTGGCCGCGTGCTTGAGTGATTTCCAACGGGCCAGTGTCGCGGGATAGTCCGCCGCCGGGCGAAACACGTAGGTGGTGTAGATGCTCGAGCCTTCGCCGTAGACGTGGGACAGATGGGTGAACACGTGCACTCGCTCACCTTCGGCCGCCAATGCATCCCGCAGGCTGTTTTCGATCAGGTTGAGCAGGTTGTCGACGTTGCTCCAGTCGGTAGCGGTTTCCAGGGTGTCGACCACATAACCGGCGTTCCACAGGTTCTCCCGCAGATACGGAAAACGAAAGCGGTTCTGCGCCCACTTCTTGCCGAGCAGCGTGCCGGTGAACACCCCGCCGAACGCCTTCAGATGCTGACGGGCCTGAGTCAGGGACAGCGCATTCTGCTTGCGATTGCCGGTCACGCCGAAGGTCAGCAGGCATTTGCCTTGCCCGGCCCCGCGCAGGCTCAGGTATTTTTCCAGCCAGGCGATCTGCTGCGGATGACCGGCCAGTGCCAATTGGGTTTCGGTCTCCACCGCATTGGACAGGCGCAGCATCGACAGCGGCACCCGCGCTTGCGCCAGTCGCCGAATGGCTTGCAGCGCCTTGCTCCAGCTGGGCAGAAACACGCCGTAGAAACGCTCATCGGCCGGCAGCGCACTGACCCGCACCTTGACCTCGGAAATGATCCCGAAACGCCCCTCGCAACCCAGCACCACTTCACGCAGATCCGGGCCGGCCGCCGAGGCCGGGAAGGTTGGAATCTGTAGCGGTCCGGCAAAGGTTTCCAGGGTTCCGCCGGCGAACAGTTGCTCGATCCTTCCGTAGCGCAGCGATTGCTGACCACTGGATCGACTGGCCACCCAACCGCCCAGCGTCGACAGCTCCCACGACTGCGGGAAATGCCCAAGCGTGTAGCCACGGGCGCGCAATTGACTTTCCACCTGCGGACCACTGGCGCCGGGGCCGAAAGTCGCCAGCAGACTTTGTTCGTCGAGGTCGATCAGACGATTCATCCGCGCCAGCGACACCGTCACCACGGGCCGCGCAGAGTCCGGCGGGTTGATATGCCCGGCCACCGACGTGCCGCCGCCATAGGGAATCAGGCACAGGTCCTGCGCCTGGGCGAGCGCCAGCAACTGGCGAATGTGTTCGGCGGTTTCCGGGAACGCCACGGCATCGGGATAGTTGCCCAGCGCGCCTTCACGCAACGCCAGCCAGTCCGGCAGGCTCTGGCCCCGGGCATGCAGCAAACGATCATGGGCGTCGATGCTGTACAAGGCGTGTTCCGCCAGCCGCGAGACCGGCACGCGGGCCAATGCTGCTTCAAGCGTGGCGTCGGGCAGCGCTCTACCTTCCCCTAGCCGCTCATGGAGAAAACTTGCGCCCTGGGCCGGCAGTTCGACCACCGTGGTTGCATCTCCCCAGCCGTTCCAGCGTCGCATGCGTGTGTCCTTCTGTGCAGTCTGATCAGTGAGATTTCAGGCCCTCATACTAGTCAGCCGGCGGAAAGTGTCACGGTCGCATCCGGCCAGTTCGAGTAGCCAATTGAGTCAAACGTCGCGCAAGCGTCAGCCATTTACTTTAGTCGTGGATTCAAATTACCTTTCAGGGCGCTCATCCGCCCGTGGCGGCCTCGATCAAGGGAATTAGGTCATGCAATCGCTCGGCTTCACCTCCGTTCCGCCACTGCTCAAGTACCTGTGCCACGCCGAGCATCTGGGCTTGGCCATCGAGCCTGCGTTGGTGGCGGCCGGGTTGCAGGCGCAGCAGTTGAGCGACAACAGCCTGCGCCTGCCGGGTGAAACCCATGAGCGCTTGCTCGATTACTTTTGCGAGCATTCGGGCGATCCGCTGTTCGGCCTCAACGCGGCGAATTTCGTGCTGCCCAATTCCTGGAGCGTGCTGGGTTACATCACCATGAACTGCGCGACACTGGGCGACGCCATGAGCCGCATCATGCCGTTCGAAAAACTGGTGGGCGACATGGGCGTCAGCCGTGCCGAGGTGCAGGACAGCCACGTGCACCTGATCTGGAGCTGTCGTTTTGAGCGCCCGCGAATTCGCCGGCATCTGGTGGAGAACGTGCTCGGCTCCTGGCTGCAATATGCACGCTGGATCGCCGACACCCAGTTGTCGCCGGCCGCTGTGTGGCTGGAGCACTCACGTCCGGCGGACACGACCCTGGAACAGTACGAACAGTTTTTCGAATGCCCGGTGCTGTTCGATCAGCCCTATTCCGCGCTGATCGTGCCGTTGCCGTATTTGCAGTTGCCGCTGCGCCAGGCCGATGCGCATTTGCTGCGCACCCTGGAAGAACACGCGCAGAGTTTGATGGCGACACTGGAGGATGCATCGCTGGAGCAGCGGGTCAAAAGCATCTTGCGCCAGTTGCTCAAGGAAGGTCTGCCGCGCAAGGAACAGGTGGCCGAACATCTCGCCGTCTCGGTGCGCACGCTGCAACGCCAGTTGCATCAGGCCGGCACGTCGTATCAGCAGATCCTCGATGAACTGCGCCAGGAACTGGCCGAGCACTACCTGCTCAACAGCACCTTGCCGATTCAGGACATTGCGCAGTATCTGGGTTTCACCGAACCGCGCTCGTTTCACCGCACCTTCAAGAGCCGGCGCGGGATGCCGCCCGGTGAGTTTCGGCAGACTCACCGGGTAGCGAACGACAGCTAGAGGCTGATCGCGTTGGTGAACACCAGACGATTGCCGAACGGATCGGCGATGGTCATGTCCTGGCTGCCCCACGGCATGGCCTGAATCCCCGGGTGGGAGAACTTGTAGTTCTTCGCCAGCAGTTGCTGCTGGAATGCCTCAAGTTCATCGGTCTCGATCCGCAGGGCCGAACCCGGTGTCGCATCGCCATGATGCTCAGACAGGTGCAGCACGCATTCGCCCCGGGAGACTTGCAGATACAACGGAAAACCGGGTTCGAAACGATGCTGCCAATCGATCTTGAAGCCGAGGAAGTCGACATAGAACTCCAAGGCCTTGGCTTCATCGAAAATCCGCAGGATCGGGGTGGTTTTGCCGAAGCTCATGGGGTGCTCCCTGACTGATTGGCCCCGTAGTGTAGCCGGGGTAGATGTCAGCAATTCGGCTTGGTGATGGCTTTCTTTAATCGCAATGTGCCATCACTGTGACGCAATCCGCGAAACTCAGTGAAAGTTGTCACGCAGATCACCTTCACGCGCCAGAAACCGCCCTGCCCTTTGCCCGTTGGCCTGCCCCTCGCGATAACTCAGCACGCCGTTGATCCACACGCCGTCGATGCCTTGCGCGGCACGTTGCGGGTCGCTGAAGTCTGCCACGTCATGCACGGTTGCCGGGTCGAACAACACCAGATCCGCCCAGTGTCCTTCGCGAATCTCGCCCCGCTCTTTCAAGCCGAAACGCGCCGCCGACAGACCGGTCATCTTGTGCACGGCGGTGTGCAGCGGAAACAGGCCGACGTCACGACTGAAATGGCCGAGCACCCGTGGGAAAGCGCCCCACAGGCGCGGATGGGGGAACGGGTCTTCCGGCAAGCCGTCGGAACCGACCATCGTCAGCGGATGGGCGAGGATCCGGCGCACGTCGTTCTCGTCCATGCCGTAATACACCGCGCCCGCCGGCTGCAGGCGTCTGGCGGCATCGAGCAATGGCATCGTCCATTCGGCCGCGATGGCGGCCAGGTCGCGGCCGCTGACTTCCGGGTGTGGCGTCGACCAGGTGATGGTGATGCGGTGGGCGTCGGTGACCTGCTTCAGATCCAGCGTCGAAGAACTCGCCGCGTAGGGGTAGCAATCACAGCCGACCGGGTGGGTTTTCGCCGCTTCTTCCAGCGACGCGAGCAACTGCGGGCTGCGCCCCCAGTTACCCACACCGGCACATTTGAGGTGGGAAACGATCACCGGCGAACGGGCGTGGCGGCCAATGCGAAAGGCTTCGTCCATGGCCTCCAGCACCGGCTCGAATTCACTGCGCAGATGGGTGGTGTACACGGCGCCGAACGCGTTCAATTCTTCAGTCAGTTGCATGACTTCATCGGTGGACGCCGAAAACGCACTGGCGTAGGCCAGACCTGTGGATAAACCAAGGGCGCCCGCCTCCAGGCTTTCACGCAACTGCTCACGCATCGCGGCGATTTCATCGTCAGTCGCGGTGCGAAACAGATCATCAAGGTGATTGCTGCGCAGCGCCGTGTGCCCGACCAGTGCCGCGACGTTCAGCGTGGTGTTGGCCGCTTCGACCGCCGCGCGGTAATCGCTGAAACGCGGATAGACGAATGCGGCGGCCGTGCCGAGCAGGTTCATCGGATCCGGTGGATCGCCCTTGAGACTGACCGGGGCGGCGCTGATGCCGCAGTTGCCGACAATCACCGTGGTCACGCCCTGGCTGAGCTTGGGCAGCATCTGCGGCTGGCGGATCACCACGGTGTCGTCATGGGTGTGCACGTCGATGAAACCCGGCGCCAGCACACGACCGGCGGCGGCGATCTCTTCGGTGGCGCGGGCATCGCCCAGATCGCCGATGCGCGCGATGCGGCCGTCGAGGATTGCCACATCGGCGGTGTAGCCCGGGGTGTTGCTGCCGTCGATGACCAGGGCGTTGCGAATCAGTGTGTCGTACAGCATGTCAGTCTCCGGCGGCAGCGCGGCGTCAGTGTCTGCCTTTGATCAAATGGTGATCGAATCCTTGTTCGATCAGGTAGCGCCAGGCTACCTCGACTTCCTCGGGAATCACTTGCTCGGTTTGAAAGCCCATCGAAGGGTAAACCATGATCCGGTGGATATCCCCGACCATTTCGTCGATCAGCCCCAGGACCCCGATCAGGTTGCTGACCTCCCCCGGAAAACTGAACGACGGCGCATCCACCCACGCCTCAAGCTCTGGCCATTGAACGGGCAAGGTCAGCGCCACGCGCCGGATCGAATTCGGCTTGGTCAGGAAGGTCGCCCGGCGCACGTCCGGGAACAACGCCCTGGCAAACGCGATGTTCTCGGCGAAGTTGGTGGCGCGGGATTCGAGGGTGAACTGATCCGGCGAAACACCTTGAATCATGGCCCGTTGCGCAAAAATATCGGCTTCGGTGCGTGCCCACAAATGCTTCGTCCAGTTGCCGGTGTTGCCGGTGAACAACAGATGCGGGGCGACGCCTTTTTTCAGCAACTGACAGGCGTAATCGCAGACCCGCAAGTCGTAGGAACCGCACACCACGATCAGCTCACACTCACGGTGCTGGCGCCCTGCTCCCAGGAAATTCCACAGGACGGTCGCGTGTCGCAAGGTCGGTGTCATGAGTGTGCGAACCTCTTGGTAACGTTCCCACTGATAAACAGCCCGCCGTCGACATAAAGGTGTGTATCCACACCGCCCTGCGAGACCGGGAGCGCCGTGAAATCCGCGTACGTCCGCAGTGCCCCGTGGGCCGTCAGCGTAGGATCGTCGCCGATACCGATGCACAGCGCGCCGCTGCTGACCGCCGACTGCACACCGCTGACCGAGTCTTCGAAGACCAGGCATTCATCGCTCTGACGCTCCAGGTGGGCGGCGGCCAGACGATAAGGATCGGGAGCCGGTTTGCCACTGCGCACATCGTCGCGGCAGATGATGCAGTCGAAAACCGACGTCAGGTCGTGTTGTTGCAGGACGTGGTCGACTCGCGCTCGCCAGCTGCTGGTCACCAGCGCCAGCGGCACGCGTCCATTCAATTCGGCGATGAACGCAGCGCCCCCCGGCACCAGCGCGCAGATCGAAACCTCTTCGATGGCATCGACTTCCTGCTTGATCACCACACGCTGCTCTTCGTCGAACTGACCAAACAGGGCCCGTAGGGTGTAACCGCCCGGGCGGCCGTGAATGTGATCGTCGATGAAGGCCTGATCGACCGTCACACCGTACTTGCGCGCTACCGTGGTCCAGGCCAGTTCGATGACCTGGCGCGACTGGATCAGCACGCCATCCATATCAAAGCAGACGGCTGTAAACGTTCGTTGTGTCATCGGTTGCACTTCGCATTTTCTGGTGAGCAATGAATGCCAGCACGGTCCCCATCAGGGCAAACAGCGCCATGACATACCAGGACCATTGTGGCTGCGTCTCGTACAGATACCCGGCAAAGGGTGTGGCCAACCCCATGGGCAAGGCAACTGCCAGCGAGTAATAGACCCCCTGGGTAAAGACCTGGATATCCGGTGGTGCATGGTCGCGAATACAGCGCATGATCGCCGAGTGATACGACGCGAAACTCAAGGCGTGCAGGCATTGCCCCAACAGGATCACCGGCACCGCATCGCTGTCGGAAAACAGCGCCCAGCGCGCCGCCGCACAGACGCTGGAAAACATCACGATAGACAACGGCGAACAGCACGACAGGACTTTGTTGGAGAACGCGAAATAGGTGATTTCCGCGATCACCGCCACTGACCAGAACACCCCGATGGCGGTTGAAGAATAGCCCTTCACGCCCCAGCCGATCGACGCCGTGGAAAAGTACAGGGTGTGACTCAGTTGAATGAAACTGGCGGCGGCAATCGCGATCAGCAGGCCCTTTTGGGCGAACAGTGCCTTCCAGTCGGGCCGCTTCGTCGCACGCTCGGGGGGGTGCAGATGCGCCAGCGTGACCTGACGCTTCAGCCACAGGCACGCCAGCGCGGTGAGCAACATGCACGCGGCAATCACCACCGGCACCCAGGACTGGCTGTACTGCGCAAACAACAGGCCGCCGAGGGTCGATGTCAGGATAAAGGCCGAGGAGCCCACCGCGCGGACCCAGCCATAGTTCTGCAGGGCTTGCTTGTCACGCTTGAGCAGATAGGACTCGGACAGCGGCAACACCACCATCCACAGCCCGCCGAACAGAATGCTCAGGCACACGAATCCCCACAGGTGCACCGGCATGAAATAGAACAGCAACGTACACAACGCTGCCGAGAAACCGAGAAAAGCCGCGAGCCGCAGTTGGTCCACGCGCCAGTCGGCCACGTAGGTGATCAACACTCCGGTCACCACCTGGGGCCAATAGACCGCCGCGATCAGCAGGCCAATCTGGCTGGCGCTGAAACCCAGCGAATTCAGCCAGGTCGGCCAGAACGGATAGATGATCCCTTCCGCGGCAAAGAACCCGAAAAAGATCAGATACATGAATCAACCATACGCTCGATACTCCTGAGCAGGGCTCCAGCGGAGCCCTGTAACCATCCTTGCGTTATTCGAAGCGTTGCTGGGTGAAGCTGTTTTTGCCTTTGCGCCAGACAATCAGCGACTCACTCATCACCACCAGATCGACCATCCCTTCTTTCAGCGCATCCAGTGCATCCTGAGACGAACACACGATCGGCTCTTCATGGCGATTGAACGAGGTGTTGATCAACGCCGCCTGACCCGTCCGCTCATGCCAGGCATTCAACAGGCGATGCATGAACGCATCGCGCTCCGGGCGAATGATCTGCGGCCGCGCGGTGCCGTCGATGTGCACGACTGCCGGACTGGCTTCGCTGAACTGCGGATGACAATCGTAGGTCATGGTCATGGTGTCTGCCGCGACTTGATCCTCATCCCAGCCGACGTAGCAGGCCGCTGCCTGTTCAATGGCGGTGACCGGGCCGAACGGCATGAACTCCGTGCGGTGCATGCGCTTGTTCAGCCAGTCGTTCACTTCGCCATCCTGCGCGTGATAGACGATGCTGCGGTTGCACAGTGAGCGCGGGCCGAACTCCATCTTGCCCTTGAACATGCCCAGCACCTGGTTTTCCATCAGTGCGTCGGTCAGCACATCGATGATGTTCGACGGGGTGTGGTAACCGAGCTCGGGATAGTCGCGATGGATCAGGTTGATGTTCTGCGAAACGCTGCGCGAATCCGGGCCGAGGGTCATTACCGGGTTCTTGAAGCGGGTGCCGTTCTCCAGGTACGCCGCCCCGACGGCCGCCGCCAGTGCCAGGCCACCATCGCCCATGCACGGCAGCACATAGACGTTTTTAACGCCGGGAATCTCGCGCAGGCGCTGGTTGAGTTTGACGTTGCCAAACACGCCGCCGGCCAGGCACAGATTGGTGCTGCCGCGTTGTTCCAGATGATGTTTGACGACCGCCACCAGCAAGTCTTCGGAGTGGCGCTGCACGGCGGCGGCGATATCCTCGGGGGTTTCCCGGGAGAAAAGGGTTTCCAGTGATTCGCTGTAGTTGTTGTAGGACGGCACGAACAGGTCGCCGCAACTTGCCTTGATGCGCCCGTCTTCGAAACGGATCATCTGCTGCATCAGCCCCAGCAACTTCTGCGGATCGCCGAACGCGGCCAGGCCCGTGACCTTGCCTTCATGACGGTTCGGTTTGTAGCCCAGCAAGTGAGTGATCCGGCCGTAGAAGTAACCCAGGCTGTCGATGCTGGTTTCTCGTTGCAGCACCGTGGTTTCGGTCGGGCTGTACCAGGTCACGGTCAGGGACTGGAAGTCGCCGCGCCCGTCACAGGTCAGGGTCAAGGCCTCATCGAACGGCGAGCAGACATAGGCGCCGAGCGCATGGCACTCGTGGTGATCGATGTAATACGCCTTGCCGGTCAAGCCATTGGCAGCGATGTACCGGTCGAATTCGGCGCGCTTCTCTCTGTCGTTGCGGACTTCATCGGTGACACGCTGGCGGAACTGCGCCAGGCCCTCGGGGTTGTTCCGGACCTCCTCGACGATCCGGTCGAAATACAGCTCAAGGTGTTTATCGGCGTTGAAACCGGCATTCCATCCGTAAGCCACGTAGTCGAGATCTTCCAGCGACACGCCGGCCTGACTCAAGACAAACTCGATGGATTTGGCGGGCCAGATCTTGTGGTCCTTGATCCGGGTGAAACGCTCTTCGCTGACTGCCGAGAGAATCTGACCATCACGTACCAGGCAAGCGCCCGACAAATCGTTATTGGTAATGCCCAAAATGACCATAACTACTCCTTGTTCTTGCCAATTTCGCGGATGAGTTTGCCCACGACCGAAGAGCGCAATGCTCCAGCCAGGGCGCTTGGTGCCGTGTCATGAACCGTGAGGAGGCGAAATCGTCTGGTTCGCCCGGGATGTGCCTTTACAAGCAGGCAGCAGAGGTGCGTATTGCCATCGCAAATTCCTTTTGCAAAAAATTTCCACGGGCGTTACCCACCGACCTGGCCTCATGGCCAGACAACCAGTGGGTGCCCGCTATCCTACAAACCGGCCAGTTGCGTTGGCCATGCCTGTGCGGGGATCAGACTAGTAGGAAATGTCTGAACGTTTCGATGAGCCTCGGCATCCTGTCCTTCTTTTCCGGGGCATAAAAAAACCTGTGGGAGCCGGTTGGCTCCCACAGGTTCAAGTGTGGTGCGGGCTCACACCATTTCGTTGCGGATCCACTCGACCACCGACGTACGCTTCGGCGCCCAACCCAGCAATTCGCGGGCATGTTTGCCGCGTACCCGGCTGTTCGATCCGAGCCCGTAGTTGGCCATTTCGTAGCCCCACTCCGCTTCGGCGTCTTTCAGCGGCCAGTCTTGCGGCTCACCGAGGTTCAGGGCTTGGGCCATGGCAGTGGTCATGTCGATGAACGACGCTTCGCCGCTTTCGACGAAGTAGAAGGTGCCCGGGACGTTTTTGGTCAGGGCCAGCAAGTACAGCGCCACCACGTCTTCGATGTGCACGTTGGACCAGATGTTCTGGCCGGTGCCGACGTGACGCACCACGCCGCTTTGGCGCGCCTGTTTCAGCAGGCGCGGCAGTTGCACGCTGTCGCGATTGACGCCCAGGCTGTGACCGTAGATCAAGGTGTTGCAGATGACGGCCGAGTTCACGCCGTCCTTCGCCGCGGCGAGGATCAGGTTGTCGATGGCCACGCGTGCGGCTTTGTCGATGGTGGGCTCCGGCAGGTTGTCTTCGAAGTAGATGACGTCGCTGGATTTACCACCCGAGGCATCGCCGACGATGCTCGAACCGCTGGTGTGCAGGAACACTTTGTTCGAGCCGCGCAGGGCATCGAGCAAGGCTTCGACGGCGCCGCGATGGTCGCTGCTGGCGGCGTTGATCACCGCGTCAGCGGCGCGAGCCTGTTCGGCCAGCAGTGCCTTGTCGTCGAGGGTGCCGATCACCGGGGTGATGCCCAGTGCTTTCAGCTCATTGGCCTGTTCCTCGCTGCGCACAAGACCGGTGACGGCGTGGCCCGCCTGGACCAGACCGGTGGCGATGGAGCCGCCGATAAAACCGGCGGCGCCGGTGACGAATACGTTCATGGAGAAACTCCCTGCGTGAATAAGTGATGCAACGAGTATCGACCGCAGAACCCGGTGGAAAAACCCGTCCACAACCAAATCACTGTTGCGCAGGGGTCACGAATCAGCCTTTGAAATCAGCGCTGGCGTAAGCCGCCAGTTTGCTCTGGATGAAATCCAGGAAGCACTGGATGCGCAGCGCCAGTTGTGAGTTGCGGTAGTACACCGCGTTGATCGGCTGGCGATAGCCGCTGTTGAATTCCGCCAGCAACACCTTGAGGCGCCCGGCGCGAATGTCGTCGATAGTCATGAAATGCGAGAGGCAGGCAATGCCCTGGCCCTCCAGCGCCAGATGCCGAACCGTCTCGCCGCTGGAGGCGCTGATCGCCGGGGTGATCGGCCAGCGATCGCCGTGCACGTAACGCAACGGCCATTGGTTGAGGCCTTCGTTCTGGGTGAAGCCGAGCAAGGTGTGTTCACTCAGATCGGCGACCTGGAGCGGCGCACCGTGCTTTTCCAGATACGCGGGACTGGCGACGATCAACAGCGGACTGCAGCCGAGCGACCGGGCATGCAACGTCGAATCGGCAAGGGTGCCGATGCGGATGGCGACGTCGGTGCTTTGTTCCAGCAGGTCAATGATCAGGTCATTGCTGTTGAGTTCGAGCTGGATGTCCGGGTACAGCCGACGGAATTCGTCGATGTACGGCACGATGGCGTGGAGCATGAACGGCGACGCGGCGTTGATTCGCAGTCGCCCCGATGGCGTCTGTTGACGTGAAGACAGGCGCTCTTCGAGTTGATCCATCTGGTCGAGGATCAGCTTGGCCTGTTCGAAGAAATACTTGCCCTCCTCGGTCAGGTCCATGCGCCGGGTGGTGCGGTTGATCAGCGTGGTATCGAGCTTGGCTTCCAGCCGCGACAGCGTGCGGCTGACCGCCGACGGCGTCTGTCCGACCTGCTCGGCGGCGGCGGAGATCGAACCGCATTCGATCACGCAGACGAAAATCTGCAACTCATCGGATCTGGCTTTCACGGGTGTCCTCGAATCGAAAGGCCTGCTGCACAGGCTCAGGCCTTCGATAGTAGCCGAGCGTCAGGCCTTGAGGCCAAACACCTCGGTCAGATGCTGCTCGTAACGCGCCACATCCGCTTCAATGTTCGGGCGTTTCATCACGTCCACGCAGAGGAAGGTCGGCAAGCCGGTCATGCCAAGAAACTCGTTGGCCTTGTGGAACGGGAAGTAAACGGCATCCACGCCTTTGGCTTCGAAGAAGTCGCTTGGGTCATCGAACGCCTGCTGCGGTGCGTTCCAGGTCAGCGACAGCATGTACTGCTTGCCCTGGATCAGACCGCCGCTGCCGTACTTCTGCGACGCGTCGGAACGGGTGCGACCATCGCTGGCGTAGAGGCTGCCGTGGCCTTCGGTGAACACTTCGTCGATGTACTTTTTCACCGTCCACGGCGCGCCCATCCACCAGCCGGGCATCTGATAAATGATCACGTCGGCCCAGAGGAATTTGGCGACTTCTTCAGCGATGTCGTAACCCTCGTCGATGAAGGTAGTCTTGACGTCGACACCACCACGATCCAGCACGCTCAGCGCCGCTTCGTGCAGGGTGGTGTTGTAGCGACCGTCGGAGTGGGCAAATTTTTTACCGCCATTGAGCAACAGCAATTTTTTCATGGGACAGCCTCGATCGGATGCCGATGCGCAGCGCAGAGCGCTGGATGGACAAGGGGAGAAAATTGGATGGCGGCAGATTAACGATGCGCCTCGCGCGGAATAAGCCGCGCTTGCGCAAAATTCATTTGAGTAAAACGCACGAATCGATTGCAGATTGTTGCCGTAGGATTGGCCGCCATCTGAATCTGAGGAGTTTTTTGCGATGAGCGAACGCCAGGGTTTCATCCTGCACGCCAAGACCCGCCCGGAAAAAGCCGAGGCCTTCGAAGCGTTTTTCCGCGCTTATGTCGAGCCGAGCCGCGCCGAACCTGGCTGCATCGAGTACCACATGCTGCGCGACAAGGAAGATCCGAGCCTGTTCATCTTCTACGAGATCTGGGAAAGCCAGGCACATCTGGACGTGCACTCGAACCTGCCCCACATGCAGCAGTTTCTCGCCAATCGCATGGAGTATCTGGAGCGGGATTTCGATATCCGCCCGATTGAAATGCTCAGCGCGTCGTCCGCTAGCCGCTGATCAGCAGATGGGCGCCGAGCGCGCCCAGACCGATGAAGAACACCCGCTTGAACAGCACGGCACTGATGCGCTGGCGCAGCCATTGGCCGAGCAGCATACCGAGCATGGCGGGGATCAGCGCCAGCAGCGAAGCGCTCAATTCCGCGCCGCCGAGCGTACCGCGCCAGAGCAATCCGCCGGCCAGTGCCAGGGTCGAAACCGTGAAGGACAGGCCCAGCGCCTGAACCAGTTCGTCGCGGCTCAAACCCAGTGCCTGTAGATACGGCACCGCCGGAATCACGAACACGCCGGTGGCCGAAGTGATGACGCCGGTGATCACGCCACACAGCGGTCCCAGCCACGGTTCATGACGGCGACTGACACTCAGCGTCGGCATAAACAATCCGCTCAGCGCATAGAGCAACAGCGCCGTGCCCAGCCCGCGCACCACCCAATGCCCACCCGCCATGCCGATCCACAACGTGCCGATGGCCGTACCGAAAAAGATCGCCAGCAGCATCGGCCACAGCCGGTTCACCAGCCCGCGCAGATGCCCGCCGAACGCCAGTTGCCAGACATTGGTGAGGGTTGCCGGAATAATCAGCAACGCCGCAGCCTGCGACGGCACCATAGCCAGACCAAGCAAGCCCATGGCGACGGTGGGCAGGCCGAGGCCGATCACGCCTTTCACCAGACCGGCGAGGACGAAGGTCGCAATCACCAGCAAAGACAGGGCCAGACCGAGGTTTTGATAGAAATCTGCGAGTGCGTTCATGGCGATACTGTGCGCCTGCGCGGATGAACTGAAAATCTGTCATACACTGAGGCAGCCTCTCTCTCAGCAAGAGCCACACGTCATGCACTTCGACCTCACCGACCTGCGCCTGTACCTGCACATCCTCGACAGCGGCAACATCACCGCCGGCGCCGCCCGCAGTCATCTGTCGCTGGCGGCGGCCAGTGCGCGGATCCGGACGATGGAAGCTTCGTTGGGCACCGAGTTCTTGGAGCGCGGGCGCCGTGGCGTCACACCGACGCCGGCCGGCAAAGCCCTGGCGCAACATGCGCGAGTGTTGCTGCAACAGGCCGACCGCTTGCAACAGGATCTGGCGGAATACGCGCGCGGCGTCAAAGGCCAGGTGCGTCTGTTGTGCAACACCACGGCCCTCAGCGAATACCTGCCGGAGGTGCTCGCGGATTTCCTGCGTGAGCATCCCAACCTCGACATCGATTTGCAGGAGTTGCCCAGCGCCCGCATCACCCATGCCTTGCGCCAGGGCGCGGCGGATCTGGGCATTGTGTCCGATGCGATCGACACCACCGACTTGCAGACCCGAGCCTTTCGCGATGATCCGCTGGTGCTGATTCTGCCGCTGGAACATCCGCTGTCTGACGCGACCGAAATCAGTTTCAGCGACGCCCTGCGCCACGACTTCATCGGTCTGCATGCCGACAGCGCGCTGGCGATTTACCTGGAAGAACAGGCCCTGCACAACGGCTCACGGATGCAGATCCGTATCTGCGCCGATGGTTTCGACGGCGTGATGCGCATGGTGGCCCGGGGCGCCGGAATCGGAATCGTGCCGCTGGCGGCGGTCCAGCGTGCCGCGCCGCAAGCCTTCAAGACCGTGCCGATGAATGAGGGCTGGGCCATGCGTAAACTGTTGCTGTGCGCGCGGGATTTCGCCGCCCTCCCCGCCTATGCCCGCGCGTTGCTCGACGCCTTGACTCTGCCCTGAGGGGCAGACTTTACCCTTGGGGTTTCTTCCTCAGGGGCAGTCATGATGGGCAAGCGGATTTTGTTGATTCTCGGCCATCCATCCAGCGAAAGTTTTTGTGCGGCACTGGCCGGACGTTACTTGGAATCAGCCCGCGAGGCCGGGCACGAGGTGCGGCAACTGTCCCTCGGCCAGATCGATTTCGACCCGATCCTGCGCGAAGGCTACCGCCAGGTTCAGGCCCTTGAACCGGATCTGCTCCAGGCTCAGGCCGACCTGCTCTGGGCCGAACACCTGACGCTGGTGTACCCGATCTGGTGGGGCGGGATTCCGGCGCTGCTCAAAGGTTTTTTCGATCGGGTCCTGCTCCCCGGCTTCGCTTTCAAATACCGCGAGGGCAAAGCATTTCCCGACAAACTCCTGCACGGTCGCAGCGCCCATTTGTTGGTCACCATGGACACGCCGCCCTGGTATTACCGCTGGATCTATCGCATGCCCGGCCTTCACGAGGTGCGCAAGAACACACTGGCGTTCTGCGGTATCGAACCTCGCCGGACGCTGACCTTCGGACCAGTGCTCGGCGCCAGCGACCATCAGCGTGAAACCTGGCTGAAGCAGGCCGGATCGATTGCCCGGCATTGAGTTTTCCGCTATTGGTGCTCTGGCCCGCTGACGGAGAAAAGGGATTTGCACATGTACATCGGCCAGGCCGCACAGCGTTCGGGAACCACGATCAAGACCATCCGCCACTACGAGTCGATCGGCCTGCTGCCCGAGGCCCCGCGCCAGGGCAAATACCGGGTTTACGACCCGCAGACGGTCGAACTGCTGAGTTTTATCAAATGCGCACAGGCACTGGGTTTTCGCCTCAGGGAATTGCAGGCGATCTTTGCCGGCCAGCCTGAACTGACGCCCTATGAAAAGGCCCGCCGCGCGATTGCCGGCAAACAACAGGAAATCGCGGCGCAGCTCTCGAAACTCACCCGCCAGCAAGAGGAACTGAGCGCGCTGGAGGCCAGTCTTGAACACGCGCAACAGCAATGCCTGTCGAGCGTATCGACTGCAAAATAAGCACAAGGAATAGCTTGCAAGGTACGTATACATACGTACTATATCGCCAGAGCGAACGTGTTGCCCGATACCCGTTTTCGCACAACGACAACGGACAAGGAAGAACGGATCGGCTCCATTAAACCTACATGGAATGAGGTGACGCGATGGTTGATTCAACGGAGTTTCGTAATGCAATGGCGATGTTGGGGAGTGCCGTCACCATCGTCACGACCGATGGCCCTGCGGGGCGTTTCGGCTTTACCGCGTCGGCGGTGTGCAGCGTGACGGATTCACCGCCCACGCTGCTGGTGTGCGTCAATCGCTCGTCGTCCAATCACGAGCATTTCAAGACCAATGGCGTGTTGTGCGTGAACGTCCTGACCGGCGATCACCAGTCGACCTCCGGGGCGTTCGCCAATCGGCAGTTGAGCATGCAGGAGCGTTTTTCCAGCGTGAACTGCCAAACCCTCAAGACCGGTTCGCCGGTGATCGAAGAGGCGCTGGTGAGCCTCGATTGCCGGGTCAGCAAGGTCGATGAAGTGGGCACTCACAGCATCTTCTACTGTGAAATTCTCGAGCTGCAGCAACACAGCGAGGCCACGGAAGGCCTGGTCTACTTCAACCGCAGTTACTACCGTCTGAACGACGAACTGCGCCTGGCACCCGAGCAGTGATCCAGACACCCGCCGGCCTCGGCTGACGCCGGCCGGCGGGTCATGACAGGGATGTAACCATGCTATTCAATGAAGACAACTTCGCGGATATCGACCTGAACCTGATCATCATTTTCCTGGTGCTGTTCCGCGAACGCAGCGTGTCACGCACGGCCGAACGCCTGCACGTCAAACAACCCGCCATCAGCGGATCGCTGGCCCGGCTGCGCAAGCGGTTCGATGATCCTCTGTTTCTGCGCTCATCCAGAACCATGCGCCCGACCTCGAAAGCCGAGGAGCTGGCGCAGGCCCTGACGCCGGCCATCAAGCAGATCGAAGCGGTGATCCGGCTCTGAAAACCGGCGAAAAAAAACCTGCGGGCGTTCGCTCCCGCAGGTTTCATTTTGTCAGGCCGACTTGAGCGCCTGAGCGTACTCGACCCGAGCCCAGAACGCCGGCAGGAAGCACTCGCTGACCAGCAGCGCCGAGTCATTGCGGGTGAAGCGCGAACGCCGGGCCAGCAGACGTTTGGCCTGCGGCGCGTAGCGCTGGGACAGCGCCGCCAACGGTGCGCCAGGGGGCAGCACGGCGCACTGGAAGGGCTCGCGCAGGGTCTGCTCCGAGGTGTAGAGAATCTCGGCCAGCGGTCGACGACCATAGCCGTTCAGATCCGCCCAGTCGCCCTTCAGCGCCGGCATGCTGGTCAGGCTGCGCGCGGTGACGCAGGCCTCGCCATCGAGCTTCATCACCACTTCACGCACCCAGCCGATGGTCATCGACGGCACGTTCAGTGCGTGCGCTTCTTCTGGATTGAGCGGGCCATGGGACTGCTCGACCACTTCGATTGAATAGTCGCCCATGGCTTTCAGGCGCGGGGTCAAGGCCCCGGGCAAAAACAGCCAGTGATGCTCGGAGCCGGTCAAATCCGACAGGGGTCGCGACGACCAGTAATGACTTGTATCCATACCCGCACACACCTTCCTGGTGATGGTGAATTGTTTGGTTGCCGTGGAAGGCCAACCCTTCACCGGCGGTGTCTGTCACTCGGTTCCGTTTTCTTCGGTCACTTCGTGTTTGCTGATCACGCTGATGGTCTGTTCATCGGTCTTGACCGCCGACAGCAGCGAGTCAAGAAGCCCCGGGAAACGCATGTCCATGTCTTCACGACGCAAGGACAGCAGGTTTTCCCGACCGTAGGGGCGTTGCCAAATCAGACCGCTGTCGCGCAGTACCCGCCAGTGGTGGGTCATGGTCGACTTCGATGCGCCCTTGAGGATCCGGCCGCATGGATGTTCCTGGCCATCGGACAACACTTTCAACACGGTCAGGCGAAGCGGGCTTCCCAATGCGTTCAGCACATTTTCCAGAAGGATCTGATCCTGATTGGGATGATTCGGGACGTTCATAGGTAGGTACCCTTGATGATATAGGCGGGAAAAATCCGTCTTGTATTCGTCTATACGAGAACAGTAAGACTATACACAAGATGCTTTTTTCCCGCGACAGCCACCCCGAAGGCGGCGTCCCGGAAAACACTACAGAGCACTGCTCTGTGCCGTCTCCAGCGCAGGCGCCTGGAACCCGCCGCCCAGCGCTGCCATCAACGAAACCGAGCTGTCGATGTGCTTGCTGTTGAGGAAGGCCAGGCGCATTTCGTCCTGAATCAATTGTTGCTCGATGTTCAGCGCATCGAGGAACGTGTCCTCCCCTGCCTTGTAACGCGACTGCGACAGATCGTAAGACGACTGGGCAATCGAACAGGCATCGCGCTGCACGACGATTTGCTGCTCGAACGAACGCAACTGCGTCACCGAAATTGCCACTTCGTGCAGGGCCGAATTCAACACCCGGTTGTACTGGGCGATGGAGCTGTCGAGCTCGGCATTGCCAGCCTTCAGATCCGAGCGCAGACGCCCGGCATCGAAGATCGGCAGCGACACCGTCGGCGCCACATTCCAGAACTTGCTGACCCCGGCGAACATCGCATCACCGATCAAGGCATGCGAGCCTGCCGCCGCCACCAGGTTGATGTTCGGGTAGAACGTGGTCTTCACCGCTTCAACGTTCTTGGTCTCGGCCTCTACCCGCCAGCGCGCCGCGACGATATCCGGACGACGACCGAGCAACTGCGCCGGCAACTGCGCCGGCAATGCCACGACGCTGGCTTGCAGATTCGATGGCCGCTCGAGTGTGCGCGCACGATCGACACCCTTGCCGATCAGAGCCGACAATTGCAGCCGGGCGATTTCGATGTCTTCGTTGGCGCCGATCAGGGTCGACTCCGAACGCGCCTTGAGGCTCTGCACCTGTTTGAGTTGCGAGAGGTTGTCGAGCCCCGAGCCGTAGCGCGAATCCGTCAGATCCACCAGTTTGCTCAAACGTTCGAGATCGCGCCGGTTGAGCTCCGACACCTGCCATGCGTACGCCAGCTGGTTATAGGCCTTGGCCACGTTGACCGCCAGAATCAGCCGCGACGATTGCAGATCGACTTCCGCCGCTTTCGCGCTGTTGAGCGCCGATTCCCAGGCAGCACGCTGGCCGCCCCAGAGGTCGAAGGTGTAGCTGAAGTTCACCGCCAGATTGCGTGCGGTGAAGTATTTCTCACCCTCGCCGCTGTAATCCTCGAAGCGCGACAGCCGACCGCGAGTGACACCCGCCGACGCATCCATTTCCGGGTAACGCTCAGCATCGCGCAGGTCGAGGAACGCGTTGGCCTTGGCGACCCGGGCAGCGACTTCCTGCAAGTCCGGGTTGCTGGCATACGCCTCTTCGATCAACGCGCCCAAGCGTGGATCGCCCAGCGATGTCCACCAGTCCGCACGCGGCCACTGGGCCGCTGGCAACTTGTCTTTCAGGCTGTCGGACGGCGCATCGCCGACCGCCAGCAATTTGCCCTGATGATCGATCCCGGCGTAGTTCACACAACCCGCCGCCAACAGGATGGACGCCGCCAGGGGCGCCAGCATCAAGCGTGTAATTGAATACATGTCACGTCCTCACAGGATGGGTTGCGGCACACCGGCCGGTTCGGCTTCGGGTGCGTGGCTCGGTTGCTTGATCGAACTGAGCAGCGTGTACACCGACGGCAGAATGAACAGGGTGAACAAGGTACCGATCAGCATCCCCACCACAATTACCAGGCCCAGGCCGAAGCGGCTGTTGGCGCCGGCACCGCTGGCGAACAACAGCGGCGCGAGACCGACCACCATGGCTGCGGTGGTCATCAGGATCGGCCGCAGACGCACCTGCGCGGCGTGCTGGATCGCTTGCACGCGGTCCATGCCTTGCTGGCGCTGCAACTCGTTGGCGAACGCGACCATCAGGATCCCGTGTTTACTGATCAGACCGATCAGCGTGATCAGGCCGATCTGGGTGTAGATGTTCATCGAAGTCATGCCCAGCGCCAGCGGCACCAGGGCCCCGCAGATCGACAGCGGCACGCTGATCAGAATGATGAACGGGTCGCGGAAGCTCTCGTACTGCACGCTCAGCACCAGATAGATGATCACCAGGGCCAGGCCGAAGGTGAACGCCAGGCTGTTGCCTTCCTGCACGTATTGGCGGGCGTCGGACTGCCAGTCGAAACTGAAGCCGGCCGGGAAGTTTTCCGATTGTTTCTGCAGGAAGCCCACCGCATCGCCCAACGTCACGCCCGGTGCCGGAATGGCCTGTAACGTGGCGGAGTTCTGCTGGTTGAACTGGGTCAGGCGATTCGGCTCAACCTTGACGCTGAGGGTGGCCAGTGTCGACAACGGCACCGGGTTGCCCTTCTGATCCTTCACGTAATACAGCTTCAGGGTTTCCGGGGTCAGGCGATCCGCCGACACCGACTGCGGGATCACGTCATAGGAACGACCGTGGAACGAGAACCGGTTGACGTACTTCTCGCCGATCAGGCTGTTGAGCGTCTCGCCGATGTCCTGCATGCGGATGCCCAGGGCGTTGGCCTTGGCGCGGTCAACCTGGATTTCCACCACCGGGTTGTTGAAGTCCAGATCGCTGTCGACCACCGCGAACAGACCACTGGCTTGCGCCGCCTGCTTGAGCTGATCCATCACGTTGTACAGCGCCAGATAATCCTGATCGCTGCGGATCACCATCTGCACTGGCAGACCACCGGTAGAGCCCGGCAACGGCGGCATCTGGAACACGAAAATGCTCGTGCCTTCAATCTGGTTCACCCGTGCCTGCAAGTCAGGCTGGATGGTGTTGGCATCCCGGCCGCGCTTTTCCCAGTCCACCAGGTTGATCCCGCCGACGCTGTTGGACAGACCATCGGAACCGTTCGCCACCCAGTTGCTGTAGCCCTCGGGGATTTCGTTGAAGGTCTTGTACAGCTCGTGGGCATAGGCCTCGAGGTAATTCAGGTTGGCGTGCTGCGGTGCCTTGATTGCGGTCAGCAGGATGTTCTGGTCTTCCAGCGGCGCCAGTTCGGTCTGCGCCGAACGATAGAGGAACGGCAGGCTGAAGAAGATCACCAGCGCCACGCTGAGGCTGATCCAGCGACGCGATAGCGAACCGCCGAGCAGCGCGCCATAACGACGGGACAGGTACTGGAAGAAACGATCCGCCTTGACCGCCATGAAACCTTCGCTGGTTTTCGCGTCCAGCAGACGGGTACTCATGATCGGCGAAAGGGTCAGGGCGACGATGCCGGAAATCACCACGGCGCCCGCCAGGGTCAGTGCGAACTCCTTGAACAGCGTGCCGGTGAGGCCGCCCATCAAACCGATCGGCGCATACACCGCCGCCAGGGTGAAGGTCATCGCCACTACCGGCCCGGCCACTTCACGGGCGCCGATCAGCGCCGCTTCGAACGGCGTCTTGCCCTCTTCGATGTGACGGTGGACGTTTTCCACCACGACGATGGCGTCGTCCACCACCAGCCCGATGGCCAGCACCATGGCGAGCAGGGTCAGCAAGTTGAGGCTGAAGCCGAACATCTGCATCAGCATCGCCGCGCCGAGCATCGACAGCGGAATGGTCACCAGCGGAATCAGCACGGTGCGGAACGTGCCCAGGCACAGGTAAATCACCAGCACCACGATCACCAGCGCTTCGAGCAGGGTGTAGCTCACCTCGTCGATCGACGACTGAATGAAGTGCGCCACTTCGAACGGGATCTGCACGGTCACGCCCGGTGGCAGGGTTTCCTGGATCTGCGGCAGCAATTCGCGCACACGCTTCACGATCACCAACGGGTTGCCGGTCGGCGCCGCGTCCAGACCGAGGAACAGCGCCGGCACATCGCTCATCGCGCCGCTGGTGTCGGTGGAGGCTGCGTTCAGTTCTACAGTACCGACGTCACGCACACGGATGATGTGGCCGTTGTCGTTGCGCAGCACCATGTCGCGGAAGTCTTCGACGCTGTTCAGGTCGGTGTTGACCCGCAGGTTGCTGACCACGTACAGGCCTTTGACCTGACCCGGCGCTGCCTGGAAGTTGTTGCCTTCGATAGCCGCCGAAACGTCCTGCCCGGTCATGCCGTAACCGGCCAGACGCTGCGGATCGAGCCAAAGGCGCATGGACAGTTTCTGCTCGCCCATGATGTTGATCTTGGCCACGCCTTCGATGCCGGCGAACATCGGTTCGACGACGCGGGAGATGTAATCCGACATCTCCGGAATGGTCAGGTTGGAGCTGGCAAACGCGACGTAAGCCACGCTGGTGAAACCGCCGGAAGTACGCTCGACCACCGGGTCGTAAGCATCCTTGGGCAAGCGGTATTTGATCTGGTTGACCTTGGCCATGACCTCGGTCAGCGCCGCGATGGAATCACTGTTCAGTGCCATGCGGATCGTCACCTGGCTGCGGCCCTGGGTCGAGGCCGACGACAGATAGTCGATGCCCTCGACCGAGGCAACGGCCTGGCTGATCGGTTGGGTGACGAAGCCCTGCATCAGCTCCGAAGAGGCGCCGGGATACTGGGTGGTGACCGTGATGGTCGACGTTTCCAGCATCGGGTACTGGCGGATCGGCAGGTTCATCAGCGCGCGCACCCCGAACAGCAGGATCAGCGTGCTGACCACCACGGCCAGCACCGGGCGGCGAAGAAAGAGGTCGGTGAAATTCATTTTTCCAGCCCACTGAGTTTAAGAGCAATCGTGTCCGGCACGCCTTCCACCGCCACACCGTCGTGGAGTTTCAACTGACCGGAAGTCACCACCTGCACACCTTCGATCAAGCCCTTGTCGACCACCGCCCAGCCGTTGCGACGCTCGCCGACCTTGATCGACTCACGCTTGACCTTCTGCACGCCGGTCTCGTCGGTGTAGACCGAGAACACGCTCTCGCCGTAGGCGTTGTAGGTGATCGCGGTTTCAGGAATCAGCAGTTCGGCGGTCTGTGGCAGGGTCACCGAGACCCGTGCATACATGCCGGGACGCAGGCGTTTTTGCGTGTCGGTGATGACCGCTTGAACGTTGATGGTGTGCGACTGGTTGATCTGCGGATCGACCGCGACGATCTTGCCGGCAAAGGTCGCGTCCCCCCAGGCATCGACCTTGGCCTGCACGGTCTGGCCCAGTTGCACTTGCGAGCCATCGCGCTCGGCGAGGGTGAAGTTGACGCGCAGCAGGCCCGGATCCGTCAGGGTCGCCACCGCGCTGCCGGCTTGCAGGTACTGGCCAAGGTGCGCCTGGCGAATGCCGAGGGTGCCGGCGAACGGCGCACGAATGTGCCGCTGGGCGATCTGCGCCTGCATACGTTCCATGTCGCCCTTGGCCGCGTCGTATTGAGCGCGGGCACTGTCGAAGGCGCGACGGCTTTCGGCGCCGGTCTTGGCCAGTTCCTGGACCCGGGCAAACTGCGCCTTGGCCGATTCGTACTCGCCTTTCAGGCGCACCAGTTCACCTTGCTCGGGTGCGTCGTTGAGCTTGAGCAGCACCTGCCCCGCCTTCACTTCATCACCGGACTCGAAATCGATGTCCACCACTTTGCCGCTGACTTCGGCCGAGACCAGCACCTGACGCTGCGCCTCGAGTTTGCCGATGGCTTCGAGGTAGTAGGTGTACGGTTGTTTCTTGACCACGGCCAGGCCGACGCGGGTGCTGGGAATTCGTTGTTCGGCAGCGGCCGGTGGCGGCGACCAGAAACGCCAGCCCAGCGCGGCAGAAAGAACCACCACCAGAACAATAAAGATCAGCGACTTGATAATATTTCGAGCAAGCATGTGGCACTCCCTTGACTCTTTACTGCGAGCACAAAAGTTTGAGATTTAAGAAAATAAAGGTGCGACTTGAAACGGGCGCGTTATTGATCCCTGTGAATATTCACTGATAACGCACCCGTTTTTTATTTATCGGCTATTACGCCGCCGCCAGTACGTTGGTTTTATCCAGGTAATACTTGCCGATACCGTGCAAGTTCAAAGGCGACAGGGTGAAGTGCTTCGAACCGGTATGAATATCGCGGAAGCAACGTTCCAGGAAGTGCGACTTGTAGACCGCTTTGGAGCCGGCCATGGAGTAGAGCTGGTTGACCGCATTGACCGAGTTTTCAGTCAGTACCGAGGCTGCCAGACCGACACGGGCGCTGACCGGTTCGCCGATGGTTTCACCACGGCTGATTACTTGGTGAATCGCATCTTCCAGCAGCAGTTGCGCGGTGTGGACCGAAGAAATGGCGCGACCGGTCTTCTCGAAGATCACCCCTTCCAGGCCCGGGTCGGTGTTGACCGCGCGGTCGTTGCGGAAGTGATCCACCGCAGCCCGGGCCACGCCCAGCACGGTGGACATCGCCGCCAGGGTGCCGAACTCGTAGTAGCCGGTGGCGTAGGCCCGAGAGCTGCGCGCTTCGGGGGATTTCTTCAGGGTTTCGACGTCCAGCGAATACGACTTGTGGACGATGACGTTGGAGCACTGGAAGTGATGGCTGCCGGTGCCGCGCATGCCCAGGGTGTCCCAGGTCGGCAGGATGGTGCACTGGCTGGCGGGGACGAAGAACATCCGCACTTGCGGGGTGGTGTTGTTTTCGGTGCCTTTGACGGTGGCGGTGCAAACCAGCCAGTCGGCGTGGGCCGAGCCGCTGGCGAAGGCCCACTTGCCGCTCAGCAGGTAATCGTCACCCATTGGCAGCGCTTCGCCGCCGGAGTGGATGGCGCCGATCACGAAACCGTCGCAGTGGTTGTAGATCGCTTCGGAAGTGGCTTCCGGCAGGTAGTCCGACAGGCGCCCCATCGCCACCTGAACCGCCAGTTGCCAAGACAGCGAAGCGTCGTACCGGGCAAATTCCAGCACCAGCGCGGAAGTGGTCTGGATATCGACCTGGGAGCCGCCGAATGCCCGGGACACCGACGTACGGCCAAAACCGTCCTTGAAGAACTTGGACATCACATCCTTGTGCGTCGCATTGGTCTGCTCGCTGTAATCGCGGTGCTGAACAATCAGCGGGTTCAGTGCACGCACCTTCTCGAGCCATTCATTGGATTCGGAGGGAAGGCTGTTCCATTGCATTAGATTTTTCATAACGGCTCCTAGCTATTATTTATTTACGATCAGCAGACGAAAAAACAGACGAACTTTTATTGTTGTTAAACCCCGATAAAAATGTACGTCTACAGTCGTACATTTGACAAGCACTATTATCAGACTTCTTTCAATTTCCTATGAAAGTGCAATCGCTGTCCGACAATAACGCAAGGCGCAAGAGACCAACGTAACTTGCAAACAAGTTACGTTGTTCGAATCTTTTAATTACTTCACACCGGCACGCCGGTCACTGACCCGCGACAGCGATGCCCAGTCCTGATCCGCCTGACCATGGGCCATGCCGTCCAGCAAGTTGTCCTTCAACACACTGGCAAACGGCAGCGGTACCTGGGCAGCCTCCCCGGCCTCCAGCACCAGACGGACGTCCTTCAATCCCAACGATAATTTGAAGCCGGCCGGCTCGAATGTGTCATCGGCCATCTGCTTGCCGTACCCCTGATAGACCGGAACGGGAAACAGCGTCGAGGTGATCATGTCGATGAATGCCGCACGGCTGATGCCGTAACCACCGGCCAGGGTCGAGGCTTCGGCCAGCGACTCGATCGCCGAAGCGACCATCAGGTTGGCCGACAGTTTGGCGGCGCACGCCACGTCTGCGGCCTCACCGAAGTGCCAGGTCTTGCGTCCCAGCACATCGAACAGCGGCTGCACCCTGGCCATTGCTTCGGCAGGCCCGGAGGCGAGGATATTCAGATTGCCGGCGGCCGCCACATCGACTCGCCCCAGCACCGGTGCCGAAACGTAACCGACGCCGCGCGCCTCGTGCAGCGCAGCCAGTTCCTTGGCCAGTGCCACGGACACCGTAGACATGTTGACGTGAACGCTGCCGGCCGACAGACCGTCCAGCGCCTTGGCGTCGAGAAACACCGAGCGGATCGCCGAGTCATCGCCGAGCATCGAAATCAGCACCTCGGCCTGCGCTGCCAGCGCGGGTGAATCGACAGGTTCGGCGCCAGCCCTGGCCAGTTCCTCCAGCGGTGCCGACGAGCGATTCCACACGCGGACCCGATGCCCGGCCTTCAGCAGGTTCAGCACCATCGGCGCCCCCATCGTGCCCAGACCGATAAATCCCAGTTCCATGTCGCGCTCCTCTCTCGATGAGGTCTTCAAATCCGTTTGTAAAATGACCCACGATTGCGATTGTACGTGTACAGGCGTACATTTCAAGTGCCGCGTTGATTCATTCTTCGTGGCAAGGGTTTCAAACGTACCTTTACCCAAGGCAAGGAGGCTTTATGCAATTCGGGATCTACACCGTTGGCGACGTCACACAAGACCCTACCAACGCCCGTACCCCCAGCGAATCCGAGCGCATCCAGGCCACCCTGCAAATTGCGCAGAAGGCCGAAGACATCGGACTGGATGTGTTCGCGACCGGCGAGCACCACAATCCTCCGTTCATCACCTCCTCTCCCACCACGCTGCTGGCGTACATCGCAGCGAAGACCCAACGCATCATTCTCTCGACGTCCACCACCCTGATCAGCACCAACGATCCGGTGCGTCTGGCGGAAGAATATTCGCTGCTGCAAAACCTCTGCGGCGGACGCATGGACCTGATGCTCGGCCGTGGCAACACCGCGCCGGTCTATCCCTGGTTCGGCAAGAGCATCGCCGACGCCCTGCCATTGGCGATGGAAAATTATCGCCTGCTGCACCGGCTCTGGCGCGAGGAAGACATCAACTGGAGCGGACGCTTTCGTACGCCGCTGAACCACTTCACGTCGATCCCGCGACCACTGGACGACCTGCCGCCCTTCGTCTGGCACGGCTCGATCCGCACCCCGGAAATCGCCGAACAGGCGGCCTATTACGGCGACGGTTTTTTCGCCAGCCACATCCTCTGGCCCCGGGAACATTTCATGGCGCTGGTGGAGTTCTACCGCACGCGCTTTGCCCATTACGGCCATGGCACACCGGAGCAGGCGATCGTCGGCCTCGGCGGGCACATCTTCATGCGTCGCAACTCCCAGGATGCACGTCGGGAATTCCGTCCTTACTTCGATAACGCGCCGGTGTATGGCCACGGTCCATCCCTGGAAGAGTTCATGGAGATGACTCCGCTGGCCGTTGGCAGCCCTCAGGAAATCATCGACAAGACCCTGACCTTCCGCGAGCACTTCGGCGACTATCAGCGCCAGTTGTTCCTGTTCGACCACGGCGGTATTCCACTGAAGACAGTGCTGGAACAACTCGACATGTTCGGCAAGGAAGTCTTGCCGGTGCTGCGTGAAGAAACCCGCAAACGCCGCTCGCCACTGGCAGCCGAAGCACCGACTCACGCCAATCGCCTGGCTAGTTTGCAATCCCTGCAACCTTTGCCAGCCGAACCACGCCCGGGCGTCAAAAAACCGCAACATGACAGTGTGACCGGCCACTGAAACCGTGGGAGCATCCGTGCTCCCACATTGATCTCGCAACGGTCAGGCAGCGCCTTTCAGCGGGCGCTGCGCGTCCATCGAAACCACCACATCATCGTTGATCAGCCGCGCCAGATACTGACCGTAACCGGTCTTGCTCATGCTGCCCGCGTGGACCAGCAACTGCGCATCGTCGATCCAGCCCTTGTTGTAAGCGATCTCTTCGAGGCAGGCGATTTTCAGGCCCTGACGCTTCTCGATGGCCTGCACGAAATTACCGGCTTCCATCAACGCATCGTGGGTGCCGGTGTCGAGCCAGGCCATGCCACGGCCCATCACCGAAACGTTCAACTTGCCGCGTTGCAGGTAGACATTGTTGACGTCGGTAATCTCCAGTTCACCGCGCGGCGACGGCTTGATGTCGGCGGCAATCTGCAACACTTCGTTGTCGTAGAAATACAGGCCGGTGACCGCGTAGTTGGATTTCGGATCGCTCGGTTTTTCGCAGATGCTCAGGGCCTTGCCGGCGGCATCGAATTCCACCACGCCAAAGCGCTCGGGATCGGCCACGTAGTAGCCGAACACCGTGGCGCCCTCGTCGCGAGACGCGGCTTGCAGCAGGGTTTCACCGAAACCGGCGCCGTAGAAAATGTTGTCGCCGAGCACCAGGCAGACGTTGTCTTCACCGACAAATTCACGACCGATGATGAACGCCTGGGCGAGGCCGTCCGGGCTCGGCTGCACCGCATAACTCAGGCTCAGGCCCAACTGGCTGCCGTCACCGAGCATGCGCTGGAAGCCCGGCAGATCTTCCGGGGTGGAGATGATCAGGATCTCGCGGATTTCCGCCAGCATCAGCACCGACAGCGGGTAATAGATCATCGGTTTGTCATACACCGGCAGCGACTGTTTCGAGACGCCCAGGGTGATCGGGTGCAGACGCGAACCGGCGCCGCCTGCCAGCAGAATTCCTTTGTACTTGGCCATGCTTTTTTCCTTTCAAGCAGTGAGATTTGAATGACTGAGTGTTCAGGCCACGAGGGCTTCGTTACGTTGCTCGCCGAGACGCTCCAGCGCGTAGGCACCGGACATCACCCGCACCCACCAGGCGCGGTTGTCGAGGTACCAGTCGACGGTTTTCTTCATGCCGCTTTCGAAGGTTTCCTGCGGCGTCCAGCCCAGCGTCGCGTGGATTTTCCCGGCATCGACGGCATAGCGTTTGTCGTGCCCTGGACGATCCTTGACGAAGGTGATCAGGTCGCGGAAGTGCGCAATGCCCGCCGGCTTTTCCGCACCGCGCGCCTCCAGCAAATCGCACAGGGTTTGCACGACTTCCAGATTGGTCTTCTCGTTGTGGCCGCCGATGTTGTAGGTCTGCCCGACCTCACCGCGCGTGACCACCGCATGCAGGGCGCGGGCGTGATCCTCGACGAACAGCCAGTCGCGGATCTGCGCGCCATCGCCGTACACCGGCAACGGTTTGCCTTGCAGCGCGTTGAGGATGACGTGAGGAATCAGCTTTTCCGGGAAGTGATACGGCCCGTAATTGTTCGAGCAGTTGCTCATCACCACCGGCAAACCATAGGTGCGATGCCAGGCGCGGACCAGATGGTCGGAACCGGCCTTGGTCGCCGAATACGGCGAGCTTGGCGCATACGGCGTGCGTTCGGTGAACGCCGGATCTTCGGGTTCCAGGTCGCCATACACTTCGTCGGTGGAAATGTGATGGAAACGAAACGCCGACTGACGCGCCGCATCCAGTCGGTTCCAGTAACCGCGCGCGGCTTCGAGCATCGTGTAAGTGCCGACGATGTTGGTTTCGATGAAAGCTTGCGGGCCATCGATCGAACGGTCCACGTGGGACTCGGCAGCCAGGTGCATCACCGCATCCGGTTGCAGGCGCGCGAACAGTTCGTCCAGCGCCGGCTTGTCGCAGATGTCCACCTGACAGAACCGATAACGCGGCGAGTCGGACACATCGGCCAGCGACTCGAGATTGCCGGCGTAGGTCAGTTTGTCGACGTTGATCACTTCACATTCGGTCTCTTCAATCAGAAACCGCACCACGGCCGAGCCAATGAAGCCCGCGCCCCCTGTCACTAAAATTTTCATCAGCGCCTCCCCTGGCAAAATGATGTTAACGTCCTTCGATGCTGCCCGCCGTCATGTGCGGGTCAGTTCAACAGTGCCACCCAATATTGCGACAGCCCTTGTTCGAGAATCAGCAGCGTCTGGATGCAGACGAAGCTTTCGTCGGTGGTTGCCGAGGTCGCGTTGAGCGGGCCGAAACCACCGTCCTGCTTCTGATGAGAAGCGATCCAGTCTTTCGATTCCTGCAAATACGTCGGCTGCGCGTCGAGCAGAAACATCGCCGCGATGGCCATGTAAGTGCCCACCAGACTGACCGCTTTGCCCGGCCGGTAATGGAACGAGCCGTTGGCCAGTTGCAGCTTTTGCAGCCAGGCAACGGTCTGTTCGGCATCGACGATGCGTCGGTTGAGAATGAACAGCGTCGACACCACGCGGTACACCGAAAACGCGTCCGGCGGATATCCGGGCTTGTTGGCGAAACCGCCGTCGACCGAGCGACAGCGCAGGGCAAACGCCATCACGCCCTGTTCGTCCGGCGCCTTGGCTTCCAGCGCATGCAGCGACAGCACCGCCAGGTTGGTGTGCCAGATGTCCGAGCCGAACCCCGGCACATCACCGAACCCGCCATCGGGGTTCTGGCACGCTTGCAGGTAACGCACGCAACCACCGATATCGTTCGGCAATGCACCCAGCACCCGCAGCGACAACACCGCGCAGTAGGTCGCGAACACATCGCTCAGATGCCCCGGCTGCTCGGCAAATCCGCCGTCGGTGTTCTGCGAAGCCCTGATGCAGTCGATCAGGCTGGCCTTGTTTTCGATTTGCAGGCCCAACGCGTGCAAGTCCGAGATCACATGCAGCCCGGAAAACACCTGCCAGGTTTTGTCGGCACGAAAGCCCAGCGGCGCGGTTTCGGCGGTCAGCCCGTAAGGCGTTTCGTTCGACGCCCGGGCTTTGGCCAGCCACGCCAGATAACGTTGCAGATCGACATTGATGGTCGGCACGCCATTCGGGTGAATGCGTTGCACGTCGCCACCGCCATCGATCACTTGCAGCTCACGATTTACCAACGCCGCATCGTCATGATGAGCAACGGCAACGGCCGGCTCGATGGCCTGCAAGGCGTGGGCGGCGGCGAGCTGGGTTTTCAGGCTCTTCAGGTGCAGCGGCAGGTACGTCAGGTTGCCGATGCTGAAGATCCCCGGCTGACGCGGCGGCGCCCAGAACTGCCGGATGAACGGCACGGTCGGGTCGTCGGGCGTCGACCAGAAGTAGCCCTTGCCCATGAACAGTCCGCCATTGCGGGTGTCATGAAACTCCAGCAAAGCAGCCGTCAGCGAAGCCCGGTCAGCGTCGCTCGAGCCGGACGGCAAGGCCTGAATGGCCTGCAACAGCAACGCCACGTCGTAGGCGGTCTTGATCGGGAACGGCGACTCGTGATTCTTGTACGTGGTGTGCCAGTCGCAACGCACTTTGCCGTTGATCCCGACCCGGTCCCAATACCCGCCGTAGGCCGGATCGCGGAACAACGCCAGGGTTTGCAGCAGGAACGAACGGGCCAGATTCGACAACGCATTGTCGTCCCGCACATCGGCCAGTTGCGCCAGCACCAGGCTGACCTGAGCACGCACGGCGCAACGGGTCAGCGCCACATCGACACAGGATTGGCTGTCGCTGCCGGCCACCCGGCCGATCAGGTTTTCTGCATGAATCTGCAGGTGCCCGACCAGTCCCAGGCCCAACGGCTCGTTGCCGATGCGCGCCAGCAACGCCGTGGCGCTGATGTCGAGATCGATCGAGCTCGCCAGCTCCAGCGGCGTCGACCAATCACTGCTGTACAGCCCGGCAACCGTGGAACGGGCGTAAAGCGCTTCGACCTTTTCCAGCATACCGTGGATCACGGCATCGTTAGCCGCGTCCTGCGGCATTCGACGCTGATAGGCAATCAGCGCAGCCAATGCGTCCAGTTGCAGCGCCAGCGTCCGGCAACGCCCCGAACCGTGGGGCGTCCAGTAGCGGTCAGCGAGCTCGTGAAAACCGGCGTTCGGCGCATCGTACAAATGCATCAGCCCGTCGTGGGCAAAACGCAGTTGAACATCGTCACCGTGGTCGGCCTGGTAGAGCGTGGCTGCGACCTGGTCCTGCAACTGCTTGTCAGTGGAAATCGCGACCTCGCCACTGGCATCGGTGACAGCAAAAAAACCGCCGTACTCAATGTCCTTGAGGCCTTGATCAAATACAAACTGCGGATGCAGTGGCATGGTAAATCCCTCTTCCTTGAGGTTAAGCGGCTTTGCTTTCGGTCAGAGACACAACGCTGCCCTGGCACAACTCGATGATGCGCGTCGCGGCGCGGGCGGCACCTTCGCCGTCCGGTGCGGCCACCTGACGATGAGGCGCGTAGTAGGCCGAAGCGCGAGTGTCTTTCTCCAGTTCGCCCTGAATCAGTTCGACGATTGCATCGCGATCGTGCCCCAGATGCGTCGGGAAACCGAGCAGCTCCAGGCGGCGTAGCGCTTCGAGTTCGTGGTACTCGGATTTGGACGGCAGCACGAACAGGGTCGGAATCTGCAGCGCGGCGATTTCCGTCACGGTGATCCAGCCCGGCGCCGAAATCAGCAGACTGGCTTCGCGCAGCAGGCCCATCCAGTCCGGGTAGTACGGCACGCAAACCACGCCGTCCTGAGCCTGGATATCCTGACGGCCGAGCAACACCAGTTTCAGTTCCGGATTGCGTTCGCGCAGGACCTTGAAGCTGTCGAGGTAGGCGGCGAGCAGCGCATCCTTGTTCTGCGCAAACATGGTGGTGCCGCTGATCGAGGCAACCACGAACGGCGCATCGCCGAGGTTCAATTGCTCGCGCACGTTCAAGCCGCTCTGCACATTGATGTCGCGGATCATCGGCCCGACAAAATGCGCCTTACCACTGTTCAGTGCTTCAGCCACCGGCGTGCCCTGATCGAGGGAAGCCACATAAGGTTTGTCAGTCAGCACCAACTGGCTCTGATTGATCATCCAGTTGAACTGGCTGTGCAGCGCGGTGCGGGCCCGGGCCATTTCCAGCGAGTTGACCTCGAAACCGCCGTCGGCCAGGTCGTGATCCTGGAGCTGGCAGAGCGTGAAGTCATAACGCTCGGTCACGAACACCAGCGGCGTACCGCTGAAAATCGCGGCCAGGCAGGCGGCCATGTTGTAGTCCGACACCAGGGCGGTCGGTTTGTACTCGTCGATCAGGGCCAGGTAAGACAGAATCCGCTCGCCAGACAGAAAGGTATTGGCAATATAACCGCCGATGTAATTATTCCAGTCGAGTTCTTTCGACAAGTTGCTCTTTTTAGAGTAGTCGACCAGACGACCGGCGATATCCACTACTTCAACGCCGGACTTTTCGAACATCGGTGTGAAGGTCGGCTGCAAAGAGGCCAGTGCCACGGTCAACGGCATGTCCGGACGTTGCTTTTTAATCGCTTGAGCGATCGAAAGCGCGCGCATGTTGTGGCCAGAACCGGTCGGATTGGGGGCAAATAAAATCATTCTTGAATCTCCATTAGTTGAACAACGCCATGAACCACAGTGTTTTCCAATACATCCCTTATCACCACCGAATACGGTTTTATAACTGCACCGTCACCGACATTCAGTGGACCTACCAAGATGGCGCCCTCGCCAATTACACAACGACTACCAATGCGCACCGGAGCCTCCTCCCAAGGCAGTGAGCGGAACGAATGATCATGAGTAGACGCAACAATCGTGACGCCTTCGGCCAGCTCGCTGAAGGCGCCGATGGTCACTCCGCCGGCTGCTTCGATGACCACGCCCGACGCCAGTCGAGCGCCAGTGCCCAGTTCGATGCCGCCCAGTTGCGACATGCCGCCCTGGCGGCTGCTGCGCCCGATCAGAATGCAGTCCCGGGCGATTTCCACCGAAGCCCCGCCGCGCAATTCGGCATCGATCAAGGCATCGTCGCTGATGTCCCAGGTCGCGGTGTCGGGGTTCAACGCCTTGAGGCGTGGCACCGATTGCGTAGAACGATCAAGCATCGACGGTAAGCCTTGACGCGCCCGATCCCGGACTTTGGCCAGTACCGGCGCAGGGCTTGGCAGGCCGTCTTCGACCACCGTGCGCTGGGCAATGACCCGCGCCGGGCGACCGACCACGATGGCATCGGCCGGTACATCCGACGTCACCAGCGCTCCGGCAGCAATGACCGCTCCCGCACCGATGGAAACGCCGGCGGTCACGGTGGCCTTGGCGCCCAGCCAGACGTTTTCGGCAATGTGTACCGGTGCTTGCGCAGTCCCCAGGCATCGTGCGCCAGTGGCAAACATGCTGGACGCGCCAACTGAAGTGAACTGCAAATCACACTTGAATCCGATGAAACAATCATCGGCGACCTGAACGTTTTGCAGGCGGCAGCCCGCACGAATCCAGACATGCCGGCCCAACTCACTCGCGTCATTCACGGTCGTCGAAACTTCAATTACGTTTATGTCGTCCACAATAAAGCCTCATTCCATTGATGCCGGGCACATATAAATTCGAAAGGCGTGCGTATCCCGCAGAGATAATTCCGCCGCAGCACAAGTAATAATTAACTGTTTATTTAGGGCTTCTATTCAAAGCACGCACAACATTGCGCCTGCGCAACTTGTTAACTGACCGGTTCATTCAATTGTCGTTATTCATTAACAACAGGTAGAAATTCACGCTTGCGCCGATGGCCAAGTCAGTTTTATGTGAAGAAAAGCCGATTCAAGTCTGTCCGTGACTCTGGTGTAGCTCCATTAGGGTGGGATTGTCCTTTAGTACGAATGTTATAGTACAGACGATTTTGTTTTGCAATAGGTGCTTAGATGGTTATCTCGTTTTGGTCTAAAAATTTATTGAACTTTTATGGTGCGCGCTTGTATTAAAACCGTCATATATGCACAGCATTGGTGCAAATGGCGGCTTTATCGGGTTTTCCCGCTCAGCGCTAACGGGCATCTGGAGGTCGAACCCAGACATTCCGACGGTGCTCACCCACGTTACGGTGGCGACTCAAACTGCCATTGACCTGGAGCCGTCATGCCCGCACCCATCACCGTTCTGCGCGACACCCACCCGCTGCCCGTACTCGACGCCTGCAAATGGGAAAAGCTCGAGGGCGACCCGCACACCGTCAACCTCAACGCCTACACCAGCGAAGACGGCAGCAAGATCATGGGCACCTGGATCTGCACGCCGGGCAAGTGGCGGGTCGATTACGTGAAGTGGGAGTACTGCCATTTCCAGGAAGGCTACTGCGTGATTACCCCGGACGGCATGGAGCCGATCCACCTGCGTGCCGGCGACATCTTCGTCGTTGAGCCAGGCATGAAGGGCACCTGGGAAGTGGTCGAGACCGTGCGCAAATATTTCGTGTTCGCCTGATACAAAAAAGCCGGGAAACCACCCGACGTGATTTCCCGGCAATACAGACCTGTGCCGAGCACAGGCCTGACGACGATTACTGCGGTTTGCGATAGCTGTTGATGATCGCCGAGAAGTCCTTGCCACCCTCTCCGCGCTGACTCATCGCCTGATACAACTGCTGCGCCACCGCGCCCAACACCACCGGCTGATGGGCCTGACGCGCCGCTTCGGTGGCCAGCCCCAGATCCTTGAGCATCAGCTCGGCGCCAAAGCCACCGGTGTAACCGCGCGAGGCCGGCGCCGTTTCGACGATGCCCGGCCAAGGGTTGTACATTTCCGAACTCCAGCAACGACCGGTCGAGCTGTTGATGATCCCGGCAAGCACGCCGGTATCGATCCCCAATGCATCGCCCAGAGCCATCGCCTCGCTGACGCCGACCATCGAAATGGCGAGCAACAGGTTGTTGCAGATCTTGGCGATCTGCCCGGTGCCGACTTCACCGCAATGCACGATGTTGCGGCCCATCTGCGCCAGCACCGGTTGCAGGGTGGCGAACAGTTCGGGAGTGGCGCCGACCATGAAGGTCAACGTACCTGCGGTGGCGCCGCCGGTGCCGCCGGAAACAGGTGCATCAGCCATGGCCACGCCTTGTTTGGCAGCAGCCGCTGCCACGTCGCGAGCAGTCTGCGGATCGATGGTGCTGCAATCCACTGCCGGCACACCTTTGCCGATCCCGGCCAGCACGCCATCCTCACCGAGCCAGACACTGCGGACATGCACGGCGGCCGGCAACATGGTGATCACCAGATCTGCGTCTTCAGCGGCTTCACGAGCCGAGGCGCGGATGGTGCCGCCCAGTTGCTCCAGTTCCGCCAGCACGGTTTTGTTCAAGTCCACCAGATTCAGCGAATGCCCGGCCTTGATCAGGTTGCGCGCCATCGGCGCGCCCATGTTGCCCAGACCGATAAATGCGATTTTCATGGCCATTCCTCAGCGCAGGTTAATGGTGGTGTTCACGCCGTCGTTGACACTGTCGTCATCGAACCAGCGCGCCGTGACCGTTTTGGTCTGGGTGTAGAACTGCACCACTTGCTTGCCGTATGGGCCAAGGTCGCCGAGTTTCGAACCGCGCGAACCGGTGAAGCTGAAGAACGGCACCGGCACCGGAATCGGGATGTTGATGCCGACCTGACCGACGTCGATTTCAGTCTGGAATTTACGCGCCGCCGCGCCGCTCTGGGTGAACAGGCCGGTGCCGTTGCCGAACGGGTTGGCGTTGACCAGCGCGATGGCCTGATCCAGGGTGTCGACTTCCAGCACCACCAGTACCGGGCCGAAGATTTCCTGGGTGTAGATCTGCATGTCGGTGGTCACGCCCGAGAACAGGGTCGGGCCGACGAAGTTGCCTTTCTCGTAGCCCGGCACGCTGATATCGCGACCGTCCAGCTCGAGTTTCGCGCCTTCCTTGATGCCGCTTTCGATCAGATCGAGAATCCGCGCCTTGGCCTTTTTCGAAATGACCGGGCCGACATCAGTGCCCGGCTCGTTGCCGGCGTTGACCTTGAGTTTCTGCGCCAGCGCTTTCAGATCCGGCAGCCACTGTCTGGCCGCACCCACCAGCACCACTACCGAGGTGGCCATGCAACGCTGACCGGCCGCACCGAAACCGGCGCCGACCAGGGCATTGAGCGCTTGCTCGCGATTGGCGTCCGGCAGCACCACCGCGTGGTTCTTCGCGCCCATCATCGATTGCACGCGCTTGCCATGTTTACCAGCCAGGTCATAAACGTGGGTGCCGACGGCGGTCGAACCGACGAACGAAACGGCCTTGATGTCTTTGTGGGTGCACAGGCCATCGACCACGTCCTTGCCACCGTGCACGACGTTCAATACACCGGCCGGAATGCCGGCTTCGATCGCGAGTTCCACCAGCAGCATGGTCGACAGCGGATCCTGTTCGGATGGCTTGAGCACGAAGGTGTTGCCGCAGGCGATGGCCATCGGGAACATCCACAGCGGAATCATCGCCGGGAAGTTGAACGGCGTAATGCCGGCGCAGACGCCGATCGGCTGGCGCAGGGTGTAGGTGTCGACGCCGCCGGCAACGTTTTCGGCGAACTCGCCCATTTGCAGGCTGCCAATGGAACAGGCGTGCTCGACCACTTCCAGGCCACGGAAAATATCGCCTTCAGCGTCAGCGATGGTCTTGCCCTGCTCGGCGCTCAGCACCACGGCAATGCGTTTGGAGTGCTCGCGGATCAACGCTTGCAGCTTGAGCATGATGCGCATGCGCGCGCCGATCGGAGTCAGCTTCCAGGTCTGGAAGGCGCGCTGGGCGGCGCTGACGGCAGCGTCGACTTCAGCGGCGGTGGCAAACGGGACCTTGGCCAGCACCTGCTGGGTCGCCGGGTTGACGATGTCGTGCCACTCGGTGGTCTGCGACTCGACCCACTCGCCGTCGATCAGCAGCTTGACCTTCTGGATCGTGGTTTCGTTGGGCGTAAGCGATGCGTTCATGCTGGTCTCCAGAAATTGTTTTTATCTTGGGAGCCAAGGCGAAAAGTTCGCCTTGAGATGAGGCGTGTGTCGCGAATTGGTTGTCGGACTGTTTTTGGAGTATAGATGTGCAAACTTCTAATAAGAACGCACATATAAGCCCGTCCATCATGCAAAAAAACATCACGTCTTTAGGCTCGCTGAACTGGGACGACCTCAAGTTTTTCCTCGAAGTCGCCCGTACCCGCAAGGCCAGCACCGCGGCCAAACGCCTGGCGGTGGACTACACCACGGTGTCACGCAGAATCAGTTCGCTGGAAGGGGCATTGGGCACATTGCTGTTCGAGAAATCCCGCACCAGCGGTTTCGTGCTGACCGCCGAAGGCCAGCGTCTGCTGAGTTACGCCGAGTCGATCGAAAGCACGCTGCACATGGCCTGCGAACAAGTGTCCGGCTCCGGCGTCGCACTGTCCGGGCATGTGCGCATGGGCTGCACCGAAGGTTTCGGCAGCTTCTTCATCACCCCGCAACTGAGCCACTTCGTCGACGCCTACCCGGCGATTTCGGTGGACATCCTGCCGTTGCCGCACTTCATCAGCTTGTCCAAACGCGAGGCCGACATCGTCATCGCCCTCGAACGCCCGGAACACGGGCCGTACGTGTGCTGCAAACTCTGCGACTACCGCCTGCAGCTCTACGCGACCCAGGAATACCTCGACAAGCACCCACCAATCCGCCGCCCCGCCGACCTGGGCAGGCATCAGTTCATCAGTTATGTGGATGATCTGGCGTTCAGCTCGGAGCTGCTGTATCTGGCGAACGTGGTGCCCGGCGCCAGCGCCAATTTGCGCAGCACCAGCGTAATCGCACAATTCGTGGCGGCGCAGCAGGGGCGCTCGCTGGCGATTCTGCCGTGCTTCCTCGCGGCCCAGGATCCGCGTCTATTGCCAGTGTTGCCGGAAGAAATCGACATCACCCGGCAGTTCTGGATGTACTGCCGGGAGGATCTGCGCAAGTTGAAGCGGATCACCCTGTTGTGGGATTACATCCGCGAGGTGACCGAGCGCAATCAGGCCCTTTTGATGGGGCAGACGCGGGAAATGCAGTTTGCCGATTAATCGGCGCTGACCACGATCGACACCCGGCGGTTTTCGGTGCGGCCGGCTGCGGTGTCGTTGGAAGCGACCGGTTCGCGGCTGCCGAGGCCTTGCAGCTGGATATTCTCTTCCTTCATGCCGACCGTGGTCAGCACTTTACCCACACTCTTCGCTCGGCGCAGCGACAGTTGCTGGTTGTAACTTTCCTTGCCCGAGGCATCGGTGTGGCCATCCACGCGAACCCGCTCGATGCCTACACCCAACAAGGCCTTGCCGATACGCTCGACGATCTCGGTACTTTGCTTGTTCAGGCTTTCGATGTCGCTGCCAAACAGCACTTTGCCCGACAGGCCGAACTCCCAGCCGTCATCGGTCAGTTCAAAGCCTTGCTGCTTGAGCACGGCAATCTGCGCCGGCGTCAGGCCTTTTTGCGGAGCGGTCTGGCAACCGGTCAGGGCCAGCATGGCGGTCAGTAACAGGGTGGAAAACAGTCGAAAGGAAATTGAGAACACGGGTATCAGCTCCTGGTTTGAACGGGATCGACCGGGTGCTCCGACCCGGCGGTGAATTGGGCGCCGCGGGACAGGCGCTTTGCTTGATACATCGCGGCATCCGCCGCATCGAGCAAGGTGCCGGGCGTGGCGCCATGGTCGGGGTAAACCGCAATGCCGATACTGAGCGAGGTCACCACACTGGTGTCGCCCGGCAATGCAATCGGGGTGTCCATGCTGGCGAGTATCTTGTCGGCAATGCGCTCGGCGTCTTCGGTCTTGTGCAACGGCGTCAACAGCACGGCAAATTCATCGCCGCCCAGACGCGCCACCAGATCCTCTTCGCGCAACTGCGCCCGCACCCGGTTCGCTACCGCCACCAGCACCGCATCGCCGGCCGCATGGCCAAAGTTGTCATTGATCTCCTTGAAACGATCACTGTCGAGAAACAGCACCGCTGCACGCTCGTTGAGTTTGTTGGCGCTGCGCAATGCACGAATCAGACGCCCCTCGAAAAACGCCCGGTTGGGCAGTCCCGTGAGGCTGTCGTGAGTGGCCTGGTGGGCAAGGGTTTCGTTCTCGTTTTGCAGGTGGGTCTGCCACGATTCCAGCTCATCGAGCAGAGCGTTGAAGTCGTTGCCGAGGTTGTCGAGCTCGGCGATTTTCGCCGGTGGCACCCGCCGGTCCAGTGCCCGTTCACTGCGGGCGGCGTGGGCCACTCCCGCCAGGCTGTGCAGCGGACCGATGATCCCGCGCAACTGACGGCGCGCCAAAAAGAGCGCCACCCAGGCGCTGATCGCGGTGCAGAGAATGATGCCCGCCAGACCGCTCAACAGAAACTGCATCAGGCTGCCACCGTGACCGATCAACAGGATCCGGCCGATCTCGCGATCCTGGTGCAGGATCGGCAGGCTGATCGGTTTTTCCAGCACTATCCGTGTGATCTGCATTTCCAGCCCGGAAAAAAAACCGTTTTCCGGACGCTGCCATCGCGCCAGCAACTGACCCTGACTGTCCAGCACCTGCGCGTCCGCCACTTCTTCGGTCGAGGCGATCAATGCCAGCGCCTCCGTTGCGGCAGGCTTGTCGTTGAACACCACCGCCGCTTCCACGGTGTAACTGATCGAACGAGCGATCAGGTGAAGGTTGTGATCGGCATAGACCCGCAGCGCCAAAACGCCAAGCAGGGTCAGGGACACACTGGCCATCGCCACGGCAACCAGCGCCACGATCAAGTGCCCGCGACCTATGACCGAACCCAGGGTCGGACGCCCTGTGGATTTGTCGCGCCTCATGGGGCCGCCGGCTTGCGGCGTGACAACTGCAGCACGCTTGGATGAATGCGTACGCCGCTGCGGGCGACGGAGTCGAGATTGACCTCGAAAGATACCTGCTCATCACCGACTCGCAGACAGAACAGACTGCCGACCGTGCACTGATCACCGCCCTCGCTGATGCTCAATACCGGATGGCCGATCAGTGAAGCGAACAGTCGACTGCGTTCATCGGAAGTGAGTTTGCCGATGTATACCGCATCGCACTCGCTGACGATAGACGGGTTGTCGGCCAGCAGGCGACGCACAGTGACAGGTCGCCCCGTGGCCTGCGTCGTGCCTTTCACCAGATCATCGGTATATTCGGTTGGGCCGACGATGCACAGGCGCAATTGTGCAGGCTCAACCGGCCAGCGGGCATAGCTGAGAATACCGAGGACCACTTGAGTAACGGACTTGGCCCTTTGTTCGGCCATGCCCATCGGTGTTTGCGGCTGGGCAGCAGCCACACCCGTGAGCAGACAGAGCAGACTGACAAGCAACGCTCGCTTGCAGCCAACTACGCGTTCTGTCGCCCAGACAGCCAGCTTCATGCAGGGATTCTCTTGGATCGTAACGAGATGATGCCGCAACGATAGCACAGCGTTGGAACGCCAGCGATACAGCACCCTCTGACCGGCTGGTCAGATAACGCCGACAAGCGTCAGCATTTTCATTCTCGAGCCCCCGCGCCCTCTTCCAGTTCCAGCATCAAGCCGCTCAAGCGCTTGACCTTGCGCTGCACCGCTTCCTCAAACACTCCGGCTCGCGGTTCGATCAAGGTGAACCAATGCTTGGCTCGGGTAATGCCGGTGTAGATCAGCTCTTTGGTCAGCACCGGATTCAAGGCGTCCGGAAGGATCAGCGCGGTATGGGCAAACTCCGAGCCTTGCGACTTGTGCACCGTCATCGCGTACACGGTTTCCACATCATTGAGCCGGCTCGGCAACACGAACCGTACCCCGCCGCGCCCGTCGTTACGAGGGAACGCCACCCGAAGGACTGCTTCACCGGCGTTCGGCCCATCCCGTTCGGGCAATTTGAGAGCGATGCCGATATCACCGTTCATCAGCCCCAGACCGTAGTCATTGCGGGTCATCAGGACCGGACGACCTTCATACCATTGCTGGTCGCTGTCGATCAGCCGGGCCTTGAGCAGCGCTTCGGTGATGCGTTGGTTCAGCCCCTCGACACCCCACGGCCCTTTGCGCACGGCGCACAGCAGCTGGAACGTATCGAAGGCCTGTAAGACTTCCCGAGCCCAATCGAGCCAACCGGGGTGTTCAAGAGTTGCTCCGGCAAGCGGGCGCTTATTGCGCAGAACGCTTAGATAATGCCGATAACCGTGCGGACCTTCACCATGCCCTTCCAGAACAAGACGCTCCAGTGCGTGGTCGTGTTCACCCTTGAGCGCCAACGAATACACATCTTCGTGGCTTCGCGCTGCCAACAACTGGCGAGCCTCATCCGGCAATTGCTGATTCACCCTGCGAGCAAGCTGGCCGATCCCACTGCCCTCGCCAAAACGCCGCGAGTGACGCAACATCACCACTTGCTGCGCCAACGGGTGCGTACCGCCGCTGTCCTCGTGCAAACCGCTGTTCTGCAAAGACTCGCCGCTCACGGACTCCAGCCACTGGCGGGTCTGCGGACTGTACCAACCCGCCTCCGCATCGCGGCACAGATCCCCCAGTACTGCACCGGCCTCGACGGAAGCCAGTTGATCCTTGTCGCCCAGCAATACCAGACGAGCGTGTGACGGCAACGCATCAAGCAGGTTGGCCATCATCTCCAGGTCAATCATGGATGCTTCGTCGACCACCAATACATCCAGTGGCAGACGGTTACCGGCATGGTGACGGAAGTGTCGGGTGCCAGGACGGCTGCCGAGCAAACGGTGAACGGTGGTGACCTCGGAAGGAATCTTTTCCCGAACGGCGTCGGCGACTTTCAGCGATTGCACTTGCTGGCTGATGGACTCGGTCAACCGCGCAGCCGCCTTACCCGTAGGGGCAGCCAGGCGAATTCGCAGTGGCTGACCGGCTTCGACCGCAGGAGCCTGAAGCAACGCCAGCAAGCGTACCACCGTGGTGGTCTTGCCGGTGCCAGGCCCGCCCGTGACGATGCTGAAGGCGCCTCGGGTCGCCAGTGCGCATGCGAGTTTCTGCCAGTCGATCGCATTGGTTTTCTTGGCCGATCCGAATAACTCGTCCAGTCGCTGCGACAGGTCGCCCGGCGTCGGTTCATGCTCTGCCAAGCGCTGACGCAGTGCAGTGTCGATGCGTCGCTCGTAGGCCCAGTACCGCCGCAAGTACAGGCGTTTGCCGGACAGCACCAGCGGGCATTGCCGTGCAGACTCACTGTCGTCGGCAGCCAGCGCCACCAGCGAACTGCCGGCCAGCACCTTGCACCAGTGCGTCCCTTCAAGGGACTCCAGCAATTGCGATGGCAGCAACAACACACCCGATTGCACGTCACCTTCCGGCGGCAGGGACAGGGCGAAGTCCGGGGCCTTGAGGGTTTCAAACAAATCCAGGCACACATGACCGTGGCCGAGTTGATGACTGGTCAACGCAGCGGCAAGCAATACCAACGGATCAACGTCAGGCGCCAACTCGTAAAGAAATGCCACGAATGCCTTGTCCAGCGCCCGCAGCCATCCACGCTCGACCCAGAGGTTCAGTAACTGCAACAGGTCATGGGCTCGCGTAAGAGGGGTGAGCTGCGCCAAGCCGTCGGCATCCAGCGAAACCGGCGGAAAATCCGCGAAGGTGCGGCTCATAGCAATTCTCCCTGCTCCCACACGGGCTCGGCCTTCGATTCCGGTTTGCCCTGGAACATCCGGTCCAGACGCTCGATCAGCTCCCGCGGCGGCCGCACGAAATACACGCCACCACTGTCAGCACGAGTGCCCCGCAGGAACAGATACAGCGCACCGCCAACATGCCTGTCGTAATCGTAATCGGCGAGGCGGGCCTTGAGCTGACGATGCAGTGCCAGCAGATACAGTACGTACTGCAGGTCGTAACGGTTTTCCAGAATCGACTGCTCCATGGCCTGCTCGGTGTAGGCGGCGTCATCGACGCCCAGCCAGTTGGATTTGTAGTCCGCCACGTAGTAACGACCGTCATGTTCAAAGGTCAGATCGATGAAGCCTTTGAACATGCCGTTGAGCTGCACCGCTTCGGCGGCGACCCGGGCAACGCCGTTGTGGGTGAACTTGCGGACCTGTTCGTCGAGTCTGACGACATCGACCTTGTGGCTGGCGAACCAGAACTCCATCTCGACCCGATACTGTTTCAATTGCTCCAACACCACCGGTGGTCGACCGGTGCCTGCGGGCATCGGCGATTTGAGCAGGTGCTGCAGCCAGTCGCTGAGGGTCGTGATCCAGCCTTCCCAGCCGCGACGATTGCAGCGTCGGGCGATCGCGTCTTCCAGTACCTCGCGCGAAACCGCGAACCCTTCATCGCCTGCCCACTCGAGCAGTCCGTGGAGAAACGTCCCCGGATTCGGTCCTCGGGGGAAGCGGTGAATCTCGGCACCTCCCGGAATGATCTCGCGAGGAGCATCGGGCTCAAGGCGCTCGTCGTCGAACAGTTTCTGCGCTTGCGGACTGTCCGGCGCCTCTTCACTGCCCATGCTCAACTCGTCACTGATGCGCAAGGCACTGTAGGAGGCGATCCACCAGTTTTCGCTGGCCTTGCGTTTGGGGATCAACGTGGCACTTGGGATCGCTTCGTTGCGTGGTGGCTGGTAGCGCTCACTGGTTGCCAGTGGCATTTCAACGATGCTCAGCGCAGAACAATGTTGCTGCAGATCGTCGAGCCAACGGGTCAGACCGCTGGACTCACTCAATGACGCGCCACCACCCACCAGATAGCCAAGTGCTGAAAGATGCAGGACCGAGCTGCTGTTATTGCCGCGTTTGAGGTCCGTCACGCCAAGCCAGCAGGCATGTTGTGCGCGGGTCAGTGCAACATAGAGTAATCGCAGGTCCTCCGCCAGACGCTCATTGTCGGCCAGGGCAATCAGCTCGGCATCAGGCTTGAGACTGACTTGAGCTTTGCCGGATGCATCGTGGTAATGCAACGGCAGACGGCTACCGTCCACGGGTTTGGCTGAGCAGATGAAAGGCAGAAACACCAACGGATACTCAAGCCCCTTGGACTTGTGAATGGTCACGACCTTAACCAGTTGCTCGTCGCTTTCAAGGCGCAGGATCTGCTCCTCACCCGCGTTACCGGACAGCGCAAGGTGCTCGGCCAAATGCCGGATCAGCGCCTGCTCGCCATCGAGTTCGGAGGCCGCCTGCTGCATCAGCTCCGACAGGTGCAACAGGTTAGTCAGCACCCGCTCACCATCACTGCGCGCGATCAAGGTTTGCGGCAGATGGAAGTCATGCAGAAAGCGCCGCAGCATCGGCAGCACGCCTTGTTTGCGCCAGATCTCACGGTAGGCTCGGAACTGCATGACGCGTGCTTCCCAGACCAGTTCGTCCTGATTCAGGCGTTCCAGCTCAGTCAACGGCAGATTCAACGTGGTGCAGGCCAGGGCTGCTTTCAACGAGCGCTCGACATCCGGTTCGGCACAGGCCTTGAGCCAGGCCAGAAGATCATGGGCCTCTTGGGCCGCGAAGACAGAGTCCTTGTCCGACAGGTAAACACTGCGCACCCCTCGGGCAGCAAGCTCACCGCGTATCGCTTGAGCCTCTTTGCCGTCACGCACAAGAATTGCGATATCCGACGGTTGCAGCCCGCGAAAATCCTTGCCGTCCTGCGCGAAACCAGCGCTGCCGACTTGTCCGCCATTGAGCAGGGCAGTGATTTCACTGGCGCAGGCCGCCGCCAGCTGCTGGCGATAGACCGCACCAGAGACTGGTTGCTCGGTGGATAAATGCCAGATATTCAGCGCAGGGACGTCTTGCCCGGAAATCTGCAAATGCTCCTTGCGCCCCTGAGAGTCCACGGGCTGAAACGGCACCGGGTTGTCACCGTTTTTCTCTCGAAACAGAAACGCGCCGCGTCCCTGTTCGCGGGACTCGGCGCGCTCGAACACTTGGTTTACTGCACGGACCATCCCATGACTGGAGCGGAAATTCGTACCCAGTGTATGCAGTCGCCCTGAGGTGGCTATTCGCGCGCGCAGGTAGGTGTAGATGTCCGCACCACGGAAGGCATAGATCGCCTGTTTCGGATCACCGATCAGAAACAGTCCGGTCTCGGGATTGTTTTCCTCGATGCGATAGATGTTCTCGAAGATCCGGTACTGCACCGGATCCGTGTCCTGGAATTCGTCGATCAGGGCGACCGGAAATTGCTCGCGGATAAGTGTGGAGAGTCGCTCGCCACCTTCGGATTTCAGGGCTGCGTCGAGTCGCAGCAGCATGTCGTCGAAACCCATTTCGGCGCGTCGACGCTTCTCTTCTTCAAAACGCTCGCCCACCCATTTGGCGGCGTGCTGCAGCACCGCAGCATCGGGGGTTGGCAGCCCGTCGAGGCTCGACTTGAGTGCCTGCATTGCGTCCAGTCCCGGATGGCTCGGTGGCTCGCCTTTCCAGGCATCGGCCATGCCGTCAGGCGTGAGCCGGGTAAATCCGGTACCAATATCCAGTTGTTCCAGTGATTCGTCTTCAGCCCAGGCCTTGAGTTTTTCGAACCAGGGCTCGAAGTAGCGGGCCTGCATCTTGCGTCCGTCGACTGTCTTGCTGGCAACGCCCTGATGACAAATGGTGAGCAACTCATCCGCCCACTGCTGCCAGGGCTTCTTCAATTCAACCAATGCCGCGCGGCGTTCCAGCAGGTACTCTTCGATCAGCTCGGTCGGAGATTTGCCTTCGGCTCCGTCACGTTCAGTACCAAAGAGAGCACGTACGCGAGGCAAGAGAGCGGCAGGACCTCCCCAGTTAGTGCGTACCCAGTTCAGGGCGTCACCCTGCATCGGATAGCAGAACAGGCGCCAGTAATCGCGGAGCACTTCGCCGAGCAGATCGCTGTGATCGGTTTCGAGGGTCTGGGTAAACAGGCTGCCGCTATCGAATGCATGTTCGCGCAACATTCGCTGGCACCAGCTGTGGATCGTCGAGACGGCAGCCTCGTCCATCCATTGCGCGGCGATATCCAGACGGTTAGCGCAACCGGGCCATTGCTGAGGGTCGAACTGCGCGCGCAACTCATCGATCAACGTATCAGGAGGCCACGTCTCGTCACGGAAGAAGCGTGCGGCCTCAGCCAGACGTGTGCGAATACGTTCGCGCAACTCCTTGGTCGCTGCGTCGGTGAAGGTCACCACCAGAATCTGCGGTGGCAGCAGCTCGCGACCGAAGCCATTCGCCTCGCCTCCGTGGCCAAGGATCAGGCGCAGGTACAACGCGGAGATGGTGAACGTCTTGCCAGTACCCGCGCTGGCCTCGATCAGTTGACTGCCCTTCAATGGAAACGCCAAGGCAAGTGGCTGCTTTTTACTCATGAACGCCCCCCCTCGTTGGCCAATGATTGCCAGGGAGCTTCGAGCACCGGGCGGTACAGAGCGTTGCACCAATCGGTGAATGTCTCCTCCGCCAGCAACGCATCGTAATCCGGGAACTGCCGCGCCAATGCGGGGCTTTCGCGTCTCTCTCCTTCGCTGGTCTGGCCATCACCTTCATAGGCTTTGCGTGCAGAGGCTTCAGCCTTCAGCGGGTCATTCTGACCCAGCCATGCAAAAGCGGTTTTCACCGCAACCGGGAGCGGTTGACACATTCCTGACTGCCAGGCGAGCAGCAGGTCTTCGAGTATTCTCCAGGCTCGATCTTGTTCCATCGGTTCAAGCAAAAGGGTGTCGTCACTGGCGACCAGCGCCGTAGTCAGAGAAAGCCCACTCGCACAAGCGACCAGATGATTGACCCATGGTTTGGTCAGACGGTGCCATTTGCGGTTCTTGATCGAACCGATGCTGTTGGGGATCGTCGTCACCGACAGCACACCTCCGTCGGCGCGTTGATGAAGACCTCCAAGCCATCCTTCCAGGCGTAATCCCTGCCATTCAAGATTGATCGGGACCGCGCTGGTCAACGGAGTCGGCCAAAGCATCAGTAGCTGCTGATAGCGTTGCAGCAAATCAGGAAGCGGTTCGATCAACTCTCGCTGCAGGCACTCACCGAATCCCGCCATGGGCAGCAGCCCGCTGTTTTGCAGGCGCCGAGCCTGAGCCTCAAGCGCCTGATCAGCACCCTCCGGATGTCTCAAGGCCGCTTCGAGCAAACTGTCACTTAGGGTATATCGCTGCAACGCATCCAGCACAAACGGCTCTTCATCGGCTTGAGGTACTTGTGCCGCTTCAAAGTAAACTTTCAATCGCTGAGTGAAAAAGTGTCGCACCGGATTGCGCAGGAAATCCTGCAGCAGTGCGAGACTCAACGGCTCCTCCTGGACATGGGGTTCAAGCATTCCTTTCCCATCAACAGGCTCATGACGTTGATGCAGCACCTGCCATTCGCTGGCGTAACTGAACAGTTCATTTCCCTCATGGAAGTAACGTGAACTGAATGGCTGCAGCGGGTGCTCCTGAGTCATGGCATGCAGAATATCCGCGCCTTCATCTATGGTTCGCCAACCGTTGGCGAGATGATCCCGCAACTGCCCGATCAGCACCGAGGGTGGCCGCTCACTGTTGTCACGAATACTGCGTCCAACCCAACTGATGTAGAGCTGCTGACGCGCGGACAACAGTGCTTCGAGCAACAGATAGCGATCATCCTCACGGCGGGAGCGATCTCCCGGCCGGTAATCGCTGCCCATAAGGTCGAAGTCCAGTGGTGGTTGTGCCCGGGGATAATCGCCATCGTTCATGCCCAGAAGGCAAACCAACTTGAATGGAATTGCCCGCATCGGCATCAGGGTACAGAAGTTCACTGCACCGGCCAGGAAACGTTGGGACAGACGCCCCTGGTCCAACCCGGCCAACCAGGCTTCGCGAACAACGGTCAGCGGTAACTCGTCTTCCAGTCCGACAGACTCACAGGTCTCCAGCCATGTTCCGCGCAGCTCCTCTAGCTGACTCAGCAAGTAGTCGTCATGCTCATTGCTCGCTTTGAAAAACACCTGCATCAGTACCTGCAACCGGCTCCCCCACTCTTGAGGTTTCGCAGGCTTCAGAAATTGCTGGTGCGAGTACTCCAAGGCGTCCAGCAAGGCAACCAGAGGGCCGATCAACGCGGCATCGAGACCGCCAATTTCATCGTAGGGTTCAATCCCCGCGCAGGCACTTGAGTCGCCAACCGCATATCCGAGGAGCATCCGCCTCAGGCCGAAACGCCAACTGTTCTGCTCCAGTTCATTTGGCAAACCCAGTCCGGCGCGCTGGTCTGCATCCATCCCCCAACGCACACCGGCACCTTCGATCCAGCGATGCAGAGTCGGCAAGTCCCGCTCCTCCATACCGAACCGTGCGCGTAATGCCGGAACGTCGAGCAAGTCGAGGATTTCGCTGACGGGGAAGCGACTGTCTGGCAGTTTGAGCAGATGTTCGACAGCGATCAGTAATGGATCGCGACCGCGTTGCCCTTGGTCTGCCAGTGTGAAAGGAATGAACCGTGGATCATGACGATCCAGCTGCCCGAACACCGCACGGACATGCGGCGCATAACTGTCGATGTCGGGCACCATGACGATCACGTCGCGGGGGCGCAGTGCGGGATTGGCGCTGAATCGAGCCAGAAGCTGATCGTGGAGAATCTCGACCTCGCGCTGTGCACTATGCGCGATGTGGAATCGAATCGATTGATCCTGTTTCAGATCGACCTCAGACCAGAGCTCACGTGTTTCGCTGAGCGGACGCAGCTCCAGAATGTCATCCTGCAGTTGATTGAGCATGTTTTGCGGGGCTGTTTCGCTGAACATGTCGATACGACCATTGCGAAATGCTGCGCGATAGCTGTTGGGATCGTCATAGCTATCGAGCAGATTGATGTAGTCACGACCTTGCTTGCCCCAGGCCGCGAGCAGCGGGTGGGCATGTTGGTGCAGCGACTCCGAGTCCAGAACCACAGGCATGCCATTCTTTCGAGCTTGGCGTTTGTATTGATGACGCAACAGATCCTTGTCAGCAACGATATCGGCCCAATGATAACGGCAAGGATTGTGGACACAGAGCAGGACCTGGCTGAACCGGGCCAGCCCTGCTAAAGCTTCGAGTACTTGTGCGGGCAATGAGGAAATCCCGAAAACAATGACTCGTGACGGCAAGCCTGCCGGTGCTTTTTCAAGGCTGTAGATGCACTCGATGAATCGCTGGTGCACACCCGCACGGCTTTGAGCCATGCCTTGTTCACCGACATCCTCAAGCAATGCCCGCCACAGTTCTGCCTGCCAGCAATTGGTGGTGGGCAGCGGTTTAATTTCGCCTCTGACATTTCGTAGTTGATGTCGCCCCTCGGCCCAATCCTCAAGCCAGTCGGCACGGTACACCTGATACTGGTCGAACAGATCTGCCAGACGTTCGGACAGCTGGTAACGCTTGCGCAAGTCGGAGTCATGGGTAAGGAATCGTTGCAGGGGTTCGAAATGCGGCAGGTCGATGACCTGCGGTAACAAGCGCATCAGTCGCCAGGTCAGAGGTGCCTTGTCGAGCAAGGACTTTGCCGGGATCTCATCTCGTCCCAGGACCGTGCGGTAAAGCTGCCACATGAAACTGCCCGGCAACTGCACATCAATTGCGGCGGCAATACCGCAGCCGCCAAGATCATCCTCTTCAGGATCCTCGGCTAACGCCAACTTGAGCCATTGGGCAATGCCGTTGCTTTGCACAAGCGCAATTTCGTTTTCCAGGGGAGCCAGCGGATAGCGCCGCATTATGCTGATCACAAGGCTGCGCAGTTCGTCCAGGCTGTTGCTCTGAACCACCATGAATGCAGCGTTGAGGGACTGAGTGTCCGGCATGAAGGCTTCCTTGGAAAAGTACAAAAGCTAGGGCTGAACCTTAGCATTGTCGGCTGGTGAGGGCAGCCGCAAGGCGTCCGAGAATGCTGTACGAACTTTCCTGCGGGCAAAACAAAACCCCAACTGCTTTCGCAATTGGGGTTTCGGAATTTAATCTTGACGATGACCTACTCTCACATGGGGAAACCCCACACTACCATCGGCGATGCATCGTTTCACTTCTGAGTTCGGGATGGGATCAGGTGGTTCCAACGCTCTATGGTCGTCAAGAAATTCGGGTACTGACTCGTGGCCGGCTGGCCTCGCTTCAGCAAATTGGGTATGGGATAGTTTTCGGTGTTTTGTGAGCATCGAACTTTCGGTTCATTGCGTCTTCACACACCGCAATCTGATGCTCTTTCGAGTAGTCAAATTGCTTGGGTGTTATATGGTCAAGCCTCACGGGCAATTAGTATTGGTTAGCTCAACGCCTCACAGCGCTTACACACCCAACCTATCAACGTCGTAGTCTTCGACGGCCCTTCAGGGAACTCAAGGTTCCAGTGAGATCTCATCTTGAGGCAAGTTTCCCGCTTAGATGCTTTCAGCGGTTATCTTTTCCGAACATAGCTACCCGGCAATGCCACTGGCGTGACAACCGGAACACCAGAGGTTCGTCCACTCCGGTCCTCTCGTACTAGGAGCAGCCCCTCTCAAATCTCAAACGTCCACGGCAGATAGGGACCGAACTGTCTCACGACGTTCTAAACCCAGCTCGCGTACCACTTTAAATGGCGAACAGCCATACCCTTGGGACCGGCTTCAGCCCCAGGATGTGATGAGCCGACATCGAGGTGCCAAACACCGCCGTCGATATGAACTCTTGGGCGGTATCAGCCTGTTATCCCCGGAGTACCTTTTATCCGTTGAGCGATGGCCCTTCCATACAGAACCACCGGATCACTAA